>NZ_JBSFNE010000004.1:471003-539083 GCF_053586935.1 Nonomuraea sp. NPDC003727 | reverse complement strand
TTCATGCACTGGCTTTTAACACACTGTTGAGTTCTCAAGAAACGGACGCGTTCACCGTCAACCACCCGGCCGCACTCGCTTCGTTCGTTGTGTCTTAATTTTACCGTTTCATCCGACTTGCTGTCAAACCGGGCGAACCAGCTACAATCTCGACCACCCCGCTTCCGGGGCAACCCTCTGAAACTACTCCATCATTCGGTCCTTGTCCAATCGCGTGGACGCCGCCCGAAGATCGAATGTGTTTCAGAGGGAGTGACGGGAGCCTAGCAGTCCTTACGTGACCTTCGTTTCCGAAGATCCGTAGGCCGCGTTGCCCCGCCTTGAAAACTGTAGCAGCCAGCCAGAGGTCCGGCGTCCACCTTCGGTAACGAATCAGTTTTCCCCTGGTTCGCGTTGGCCAAACATGCCGGAGGGCCCGGAGCCGAGCACGACTCCGGGCCCTCCGCTGTCCACGCCGATCAGCCGGCGGGCAGGGTCGCCAGCTGCGCCTCGAGCCTGCTGATGTCAGCGGCGGACGCCTCCGCCCTGGCCCGCACCTTGGCCACCACGTCCTCCGGCGCCTTGGCCATGAACTGCTCGTTGCCCAGCTTCGCCGCCACCTGCGCGGCCTCCTTGCGCGCCGCGGCCAGGTCCTTCTCCAGCCGCTTGCGCTCAGCCGCCACGTCGATGGCGCCCGCGGTGTCGATGGCGACGGTGACCTCGCCGACGACGAACGAGGCGGTCGGCATGAACGACTCGCCCGGCTCCTGCAGCTTGAGCAGGGACCGGATGGCGCTCTCGTGCGCGGCGACAGCCGTACCCTCCAGCGTGAGACTGGCCGCGACCTTCTGGCCCGGCTTGAGGCCCTGGTCGGAGCGGAAGCGGCGCACCTCGGTCACCAGCTCCTGCAGGGCGAGGATCTGCGCCTCGGCCGCCGGGTCCGCGTAGCGGTCGTCGGCCACCGGCCACGGTGCGACGACCACCGACTCGCCGCCGGTCACTGCGCGCCAGAGCTCCTCGGTCACGAACGGCACGAACGGGTGCAGCAGCCTCAGCAGCGCGTCGAACACATGCCCGAGCACGATGCGGGTCTGGTCGAGCCCCTCGGCGAGCTGGACCTTGGCCAGCTCCAGGTACCAGTCGCAGACCTCGTCCCACGCGAAGTGGTAGAGCAGGTCGGCGACCTTGGCGAACTCGAACTCCTCGAACGCCTCGTCGACCTGGCGAACGACGGTCTGCAGCCGCGACAGGATCCACCGGTCGGCCGACGTCAGCGCGGTGGGCAGCTCGCCGGTGGTCGCGCCGTTCATGAGCGCGAAGCGCGTGGCGTTCCAGATCTTGTTGCAGAAGTTGCGCGAGCCGGCCGCCCACTCCTCGCTGACCGCCACGTCGGAGCCGGGGTTGGCGCCGCGCAGCAGGGTGAAACGGGTGGCGTCGGCGCCGTAGCGGTCGATCCAGTCGAGCGGGTCGACCACGTTGCCGAAGGACTTCGACATCTTCTTGCCGAACTGGTCGCGGACCATGCCGTGGAGGGCGACGGTGCGGAAGGGCGGCTGGCCGTCCATCGCGTACAGGCCCAGCATCATCATCCGCGCCACCCAGAAGAACAGGATGTCGTATCCCGTCACCAGCACGGTCGTCGGGTAGAAGCGGGCCAGCTCGGGCGTCTGCGCCGGCCAGCCGAGCGTCGAGAACGGCCACAGCCCCGAGGAGAACCAGGTGTCGAGCACATCCGGGTCCTGGACGTAGCCCGCGGGCGGGTCCTCGTCCGGTCCGACGCACACCACCTCGCCGGCCGGGCCGTACCAGACCGGGATCCGGTGGCCCCACCACAGCTGGCGCGAGATGCACCAGTCGTGCATGTCGTCGACCCAGTCGAAGTAGCGCTTGGCCAGCTCCGGCGGGTGGATGCGGGTGCGCCCGTCACGGACGGCGTCGCCGGCGGCCTTGGCGAGCGGGGCGACGTTGACGAACCACTGCAGCGACAGCCGCGGCTCCACCACGGTCTTGCAGCGCGAGCAGTGGCCGACGGCGTGAAGGTAGGGCCGCTTCTCGGCGACGATCAGGCCCTGCTGGCGCAGCGCCGCGACCACCGCCGGTCGCGCCTCGAACCTGTCGAGGCCGAGGAACGGGCCATGGGCGGTGATCACGCCGCGCTCGTCCATGACGGTCAGCGACGGCAGCGAGTGGCGGCGGCCGATCTCGAAGTCGTTGGGGTCGTGCGCCGGCGTCACCTTGACGCAGCCGGTGCCGAAGGCGGGGTCGACGTGCTCGTCGGCGACGATCGGGATCCTGCGCCCGGTCAGCGGCAGCTCCACCTCGGTGCCGACCAGGTGCGCGTAGCGCTCGTCCGACGGGTGGACGGCCACGGCCGTGTCACCGAGCATCGTCTCGGGCCGGGTGGTGGCGACCACGATCTCGTCGGAGTAGCGGATCGAGACGAGCTCGCCCTCGTCCTCGCTGTGCTCGACCTCGATGTCGGACAGCGCGGTCAGGCAGCGCGGGCACCAGTTGGTGATGCGCTCGGCGCGGTAGATCAGCTTGTCGTCGAAGAGCCGCTTGAAGATGGTCTGGACGGCGCGCGACAGCCCGGTGTCCATGGTGAAGCGCTCGCGCGACCAGTCGACGCCGTCGCCCAGGCGCTTCATCTGGCCGAGGATCTTGCCGCCCGACTCGTCCTTCCACTGCCAGACGCGCTCGACGAACGCCTCACGGCCGAGGTCGTGCCGGGACAGCCCCTCCTTGCCGAGCTCGCGCTCGACGACGTTCTGCGTCGCGATGCCGGCATGGTCCATGCCGGGCAGCCACAGCGTCTCCATGCCGCGCATGCGGGCGCGGCGGGTGAGCGCGTCCTGGACGGAGTGGTCGAGCGCATGGCCGATGTGGAGCACACCCGTCACGTTGGGCGGAGGCAGCACGATCGAGTACGGCTCGCGCCCGCTGCCCGGGTCCGCGCCGAAGTAACCGCCTGCTACCCAGCGTTCGTAGCTCTGGGTCTCGACGTCGGCGGGCGTGTACTGGGTAGGCAGCTCTGGCGTTGTCACGCGGTCAAGTTTAGAGACCTCGGGCGACTTCCGTGGAATCGTCACCCCCGGGACGCGCCGAGGCCCCCGGAGCGCGCTTGTGCTCCGGGGGCCTCGGCGTACAAGGACGGCCTGTGGTCAGGCCGACTTCTCGCGCGGGGTCCGCTGCTGCTTGGCGGCCAGCTGGTCGCGCGGGACCAGCGTCGGGATGGCGTGCTCCAGCACCGACTCCCGGGTGATGACCACGCGCGCCACGTCCTGCCTGGAGGGCACCTCGTACATCACCGACAGGAGCACCTCCTCGAGGATGGCGCGCAGGCCGCGGGCACCGGTGCCACGCAGGATCGCCTGGTCGGCGATCGCCTCGAGGGCGTCGTCGGTGAACTCGAGCTCGACCCCGTCGATCTCGAACAGCTTGCGGTACTGCTTGACCAGGGCGTTGCGCGGCTCGGTGAGGATCTGGATGAGCGCCTCGCGGTCGAGGTTGTGCACCGAGGTGATGACCGGGAGCCGGCCGACGAACTCGGGGATCATCCCGAACTTCAGCAGGTCCTCCGGCATCACGTCGCCGAAGATGTCGGCGGAGTCGATCTCTTCCTTCGACCGGATGATGGCGTTGAAGCCGATGCCCTTCTTGCCGACCCTGGACTCGATGATCTTCTCGAGGCCGGCGAACGCGCCACCGCAGATGAACAGCACGTTGGTGGTGTCGATCTGGATGAACTCCTGGTGCGGGTGCTTGCGCCCGCCCTGCGGCGGCACCGAGGCCGTCGTGCCCTCCAGGATCTTCAGCAGCGCCTGCTGCACGCCCTCACCCGAGACGTCGCGGGTGATGGACGGGTTCTCGCTCTTGCGGGCGATCTTGTCGACCTCGTCGATGTAGATGATGCCCGTCTCGGCCTTCTTGACGTCGTAGTCGGCGGCCTGGATGAGCTTGAGGAGGATGTTCTCGACGTCTTCGCCGACGTATCCCGCCTCGGTGAGCGCCGTGGCGTCCGCGATGGCGAACGGCACGTTGAGCATCTTGGCCAACGTCTGCGCCAGCAGCGTCTTGCCGGATCCCGTCGGACCGAGCAGCAGGATGTTGGACTTGGCCAGCTCGAGGCCGTCGTCCCTGCCGCGGTCGCCTGACTGCACCCGCTTGTAGTGGTTGTAGACCGCCACCGAGAGCGCCTTCTTGGCCTTGTCCTGGCCGATGACGTAGGCGTCGAGGAACTCGTAGATCTCTCTCGGCTTCGGCAGATTGTCCCACTTGAGTTCGGAGGACTCAGACAGCTCCTCCTCGATGATCTCGTTGCAGAGATCGATGCACTCATCGCAGATGTAGACGCCGGGACCGGCGATGAGCTTCTTGACTTGCTTCTGGCTCTTCCCGCAGAAAGAGCACTTCAGCAGGTCTCCACCGTCGCCGATGCGTGCCACCCCAGAAACTCCTTTGCGTGGGACCGCCCTGCTCCCGCGATCCGATCCTTCGGACCCGGTCCGAACCGCTCAGGTTTCGACGTTACCGTCTTCTGGGCCCTCAGTGAGCCCCCTGGCGGCGAGTCGCACCGGAACGTGCCCAATTGGGCAGCGCTCCGGTGCGTCGCGTCTCGATCAGGAAGCGACGGCCTGAGCTCGCTTCTTCCTGGCCGGAATGATGTCGTCGATCAGACCATACGCCTTGGCCTCATCGGCGTTGAGAATTTTGTCGCGCTCGATGTCCTTACGAACTTCGGCCGGAGCCTTGCCCGAGTGCTTGGCGATGATCTCCTCAAGGAGCGCTCGCATCCGCAGGATCTCACGGGCCTGGATCTCGATGTCACTACCCTGGCCGCCGCCCTCGGTGGAGGGCTGGTGGATCAGCACCCTGGCGTTGGGCAGCGCGAAGCGCTTGCCCGGGGTGCCGCCGGCCAGCAGCACGGCAGCCGCGGAGGCGGCCTGGCCGAGGCAGACGGTCTGGATCTCCGGCCGGACGAACTGCATCGTGTCGTAGATCGCCGTCATGGCCGTGAAAGACCCGCCGGGCGAGTTGATGTAGATGCTGATGTCACGGTCGGGGTCGAGCGACTCGAGCGTCAGCAACTGAGCCATGACGTCGTTGGCTGACGCGTCGTCGATCTGCACTCCGAGGAAGATGATGCGGTCCTCGAAGAGCTTGTTGTACGGGTTCATCTCCTTCACGCCGTACGACGTGCGCTCGACGAAGGAGGGGAGAACGTAGCGGCTCTCGATGTTCACTTCAGCTCCCCCTAGGAAACGGTGCCCTGCGAGGACACCTGGCGCGCGCTGCGGACCACGTGGTCGATGAAGCCGTAGTCCTTGGCCTCGTCGGCGGTGAACCAGCGGTCGCGGTCGGAATCGGCCTCGATCTGTTCCAGCGACTGGCCGGTGTGGAAGGCGATCCGCTCGGCCAGCGTCTTCTTCACGTAGAGCATCTGCTCAGCCTGGATGGCGATGTCGGCGGCGGTGCCGCCGATGCCGCCCGAGGGCTGGTGCATCATGATGCGGGCGTGCGGCAACGCGTAACGCTTGCCAGGGGCGCCGGCGCAGAGCAGGAACTGCCCCATGGAAGCCGCCAGGCCCATCGCAACCGTGGCCACGTCGTTCGGCACGTATTCCATCATGTCGTAAATCGCCATGCCGGCGGTGACGGAACCACCAGGCGAGTTGATGTAGAGGTAGATGTCGCGGTCGGGATCGTCGGCCGCGAGCAGCAGCAGCTCGGCGCAGATGCGGTTGGCGATCTCGTCGTTGACGTCCGTGCCGAGCACGATGATGCGCTCACGCAGCAGGCGCTGGTACAGCTGGTCCTCAAGCCGGAAGGACGAGCCGTTCTCACGGCCTCGCGACTCGGGCTGATAGAAGGTCGGCGGGCTGGTCACAGCGTCACCTTCCGATGCGTCGTAATCGATGGGCTTTGCTTGTGACCTTAACGCGCACGGCCCACAGGTCATGCCCGGTCCACCGACTGTTCGCTGTCGGCGCAGGTCGGCGTCAGTGCCCGCCGGAAGCGCGCCTGCGCTCCTCGAGGTCCAGTTCGTGCAGCAGCTTGCGCTGGGTCGCGACGCTGATCCGGCCCTTGCGGTACAGCTCGTTGAGCTTGTCCCGCTGGGCTTTGACCAGCTCCTTCCTGAGCTTGCCCATCTCGGGCCTGCCCTCGTCCTCACCGAGCACCGAGCGCACGGTGTCCAGGCGCAGCTCGAACAGCTGCCGGTAGACGTCGGCGGTGCGGTCGTCGATGCGGTCGTCGGCGGCCAGCTCGTCGATGCGGGCGAGCGCGGCCTCCAGCGTGGCCGCGCGGGCGACGGCCTCCTCCTTGATCTCGGCTTCGCTCTCCCCCAGTCCGAGTCTGCGCAGCAGCCACGGCAGTGTCGCCGCCTGGCCCACAAGTGTGGCCAGGACGACACAGGCGGCCAGGAACAGCAGTATCTGCCTGTTGGGCACGTCGAACGGGATGGACAGCGCGATGGCCAGCGTGATGGCTCCGCGCATGCCGGCCCAGCCCATCGCGACGCGCTGCCGTACGTCGATGGTCTCGAAGCGCTTGAAGCGCAGCAGCGGCACGACCACGAGCGTCCAGAACATCCGCAGCAGCACGACGACCGCGATGACCGCCACGACGGTGACCAGCAGGCGCGACCACGACTGCCCGGGCATGGCGCCGAACACGTCGGTGATCTCCAGGCCCAGCAGCACGAACAGCGTCGACTCCAGCAGGTAGACCAGGACCTCCCAGAAGGCCTGCCCGGTCAGCCGGGAGGCGGGCTGCAGCAGGCCCTGCCCGGTGGTGCCGAGCCGGAAGCCCACCACGATCGTGGCGAGCACGCCCGACAGGCCGAGCTCCACGGCGGGCAGGTAGGCCACGAACGGTGTGACGAGCGACAGCACGATCTGCGCGCCGGGCTCCTTGACCAGCGGCCGCAGCCAGCCGACGAGTCCGGCGACCGCGATGCCCCAGAGAATGCCGCCGGCGACGACCTTGACCAGCTCGATCAGGGTGTCGGCGGCGGTGACCGGATGGTCGAGCGCGGCCAACGCGAGCCCGAACATGGTCAGGGCGACCCCGTCGTTGACCAGGCTCTCCCCCTCCAGGATGGTGACCAGCCGGCGGGGCGCGCCGACCCGCTTCAGCACCGCGGTCGCGGCCACGGGATCGGTGGGCGCGACCGCGGCGCCGAGCGCCAGCGCCGCCGCCCACGGCAGCCCCGGTACGGCCCAGCCGGTCACGGCCGCCACAACGAGCGCCGTCGCGCAGGTCAGCGTGAAGGCCATGATGGCGATGGGGCCGGCGTCCGCCCGCGTCTCCCGCGGCGCGGTGAGGAAGGCGGCGTGGAAGACCAGCGGCGGCAGGAAGAGGTTGAGCACGATCTCGGGGTCGACGCGCACGTCGTCGACCCCGGGCAGCAGGCTGATCAGCAGGCCGAAGGCGACCAGCAGGATCGCCTCCGGCACGAGCAGGCGGCGGGCCAGGACGCGGCCCGCCACGAGGGCCACGGCGACCGCCAGCGCGAGGAAGAACAGCTCGTCCCCCATGACTCCCCCGTCGATCGGCCTCTCGTGAGTGCCTGCCCCGAAAACGGCGAAACCCCCGCCCTGCGGGAGCAGGAACGGGGGTTTCGGCAGAACGCGGAGTGCTTACTCCTGGTCGGCGGGCGCCTCTTCGGTGACCTCTTCGCCGTTGATCTCGGTGTAGATGGCCTTGAGGTCGACCTCGTTGCCGGCCTCGTCGACGACCTTGGCGGCGTCGCCGACGACGGTCTTGGCCTTGTCGCGGACGATCTCGACCATCGCCAGCGTGAGCTGGTCGTTGTCGGACAGGTGCTGGGCCAGCGTGTTGGGCGCGACGCCCATCTGCATGGCGCGGCGGACCACGAAGTTGGTCAGCTCCTGCTCGTTGACGCCCAGCTCCTCGGACTTGACGATCTTGTCGAGGACGAAACCGCTCTTGATGGCCTTGGCCGACTGGGTCTCGAACTCGGCGAAGCGCTCCTCCTCCGTCGTCTGGTAGAGACGGAAGAAGGCGTCGCGGCTCAGGCCGCTCTCGGCGATCTGGTGGTCGAGGTTGTGCTTGCGGGCGTCGAGCTCGGCCTTGAGCGCGCTGTCGGGGATCGGGATGTCGATCTTCTCCAGCAGGGCGTCGAGGGCCTTCTCGCGGGACTGGACGACCTGGTCGACCAGCTTGTTGCGGCGGGCCTGCTCGCGGATGCTGTCCTTCAGCTCCTCGAGGGTGTCGAACTCGCTGGCCAGCTGGGCGAACTCGTCGTCGAGCTCGGGAAGGACCTTCTCCTTGACCGACTTGATGTTGATGATCACATCGGCCTCGTCGCCGGCGTTCTCGCCGCCGACGAGCTCGGTGCGGAAGGTCTTCTCCTCGCCGGCCGACATGCCCTCGAGCGCGTCGTCGAGGCCCTGCAGGACCGAGCCCGCGCCGACCTCGTAGGACACCTCGTTGGCCTGCTGCTCCTCGAGGTTGACGCCGTCGATCTCGGCGCGCAGGTCCATCACGACGAAGTCGCCCTTGACGGCGGGACGCTCGACGCCGGTCAGCGTGGCGAAGCGCTGGCGCAGCGCGTCGAGCTGGCCGTTGATGTCCTCGTCGGTGACCTCGGCGGCCGGGACGGTCACCTCGATGCCGGCGAAGTCGGGCACCTCGAAGCTGGGCCTGATGTCGACCTCGGCGGTGAACTCGATCTGCTCGCCGTCCTCGATCTTGGTGACCTCGATGTCAGGCTGGCTGACAGGGAACAGGTCGACCTCGTCGACGGCCTGACCATACAGCTTCGGCACCGCGTCGTTGAGGGTCTCCTCCAGCACCACCGCGCGGCCGAAGCGCTGCTCGATGATGCGGGCCGGGACCTTGCCGGGGCGGAAACCGGGGACGCGCACCTGCTGCGCGACCTTCTTGTACGCCGCCTGCATGCTCGGGCCAAGCTCGTCGAACGGCACTTCGACGGTGAGCTTCACCCGAGTCGGGCTGAGCTCCTCGACAGCGGTCTTCACGGGGTGGTCTCCTTGATCAAGCTTGAGTGTCCGCGGGCGCGTCCAGATCTGCGGCTCACGCGCCGCGCCCACATGATCGGTGTCGGGCATGCTCGCACCGGCGAATGTCCAACGCCGCACGCCAGTCTAGGGCAGATGTGCACCGAAGCACGACGAAGCGCGGCTCAGATCTCGTCCTTGATCTTGTTCAGCAGTTCGACGGTCTCGTCTGGTGTCGTGCTGACCGCGCACAAGCGTTCCATGACCTCGGTGTAGCGGTCGACGTCCTCGCGCTTGTCGAGGTAGAGGGCGCTGGCCAGCTGCTCGACGTAGACGACGTCGGGCAGGTCGTGGTCGGGGAAGCGCAGGATGCTGAACGCGCCGCCCTCGGCGCTGTGGCCGCCGAAGTCGAACGGCATGACCTGGATGGTGATGTTGGGCTGGCGCATCTGCTCGATCAGGTGCTCGAGCTGGGCCTTCATCACGTCGGCACCGCCGATGGGGCGGCGCAGGGCGGCCTCGTCGATCACTGCCCAGAAGACGGGGCCGCCGGGCCGGTCGAGGACACGCTGGCGCTCGAGGCGCAGGTCGACCCGGCGAGCGATCTCCTCGCCGCCGACACCCGCCGAACCGGCGGTGATGACCGCCCTGGCGTACTCCTTGGTCTGCAGCAGGCCGGGGACGAACTGGACCTCGTACGTCCTGATGCGGGCCGCGGCCTCCTCGAGGCCGACGTAGGCCTGGAACCACGAGGGCAGCAGGTCGTTGAACCTGTGCCACCAGCCCGGCTCGTTCGCGGTGGCCACCAGGTCGAGCACGGCCCTGCGGGCGCTCTCCTCCGCCACGCCGTACAGGGTGAGCAGGTCGGCGACGTCGCGCTCCTTGAACCCGACACGCCCGAGCTCCATGCGGCTGATCTTGGACTCGGAGCCCCTGATGAGGTGACCGGCCTCTTCCCTCGTGACGCCCCGCGACTCACGCAACCGGCGAAGTTGGGAGCCCAGGAGGATGCGCAGAGCCGTTGGCCCCGACCCCGGCGGGTGCTGCGTCACAATGCCTCCCTCTTCGGTCCGCACACAGTGTCACTAGTTCCAGCTTCCATGACAAGGTCTCAGCCGTGTGTCCCCCATGCCAGTAATCACAATGCTGTTGCACATTGCAGCTGCACGTGCATTTGGGTCTTGCAGCGTGGCTTGTCGTGACCCATGATGGCCTAGTGCATATCGGGGGCAATCACTGACATATGCACTAATTCGGGATTAGTGGAGGTACGGCGGGATGGTGGAGGACCCTCTGGCCGCTGCCACCTGCCTGCAGATCACGCGTGAAGTCGGCTTCGAGCGCCTGCTCCACGACGACTTCCCGGACACCACCTCCTGGCCCCTCCCCTTCAAGGCCGACTCCGTCCGCACGGCCAGGGACGTCACCCGCTCGACCCTCAACGACTGGGGGCTGTCCGAGCTCGGCGACGATGCCGCCCTGGTGGTCTCCGAACTGGTCACCAACGCGGTCAGGTACGCCAGGGGCAACCGCCACATCACGCTGCTGCTGATGCGCGCCGCCCCGCACGTCCTGCTGGCGGTCGCCGACCCCAGCGACGAAGTGCCCATGCCGAAGGAACCCGACTTCATCTCCGAGAACGGGCGCGGCCTGTACATCGTCGAGACCTACAGCGAGCAGTGGGGCTGGGACTGCCTCGACGGCGGCGGCAAGGCCGTCTGGGCGCTGTTCCACACCGAGGCCGACTCGCCGTCCTGAGTCGTCTTCCGCGCTCGTCTTTCCTGCTGGTCTTTCCGGTCCGTCTTCCTGACCGGCTCGCCGCCGTCGCGGCATCCCTGTACACGCGACCACGGCCATTCACGAACCCGCCCGCCGTCGGGGCGCCGTCCATCCGTCCGTCCTGCCGCCCTGGCGGCCGACCGGCGTTAACCCGGCTGCTCCCGGGACGACGTCAGGACTGACGGGCGCGGACGAACCAGACGTCCTGGATGGGGGCCCGCAACCGCTCCGGCAACGGCGGCAGCCAGTCGCAGCGCCCGTCGGCGATGTCGCGGTGCAGCGCCGCCTGCGCCAGCCAGCCGTAGGGAGCCAGCCACTCCACCGGATCACGGAACGAGCCGACGAACGGCGAGCCGCGCTCGCTCATCTGCCGCAGGAACTCCTGCCGGGCGGGATCGGCGAGGAACCGGTCGTGCGGCCCGTCGAAGGTGAACCACGAGCCCGGCGCCGACAGCGCGCTCATGGTCTCGGCCAGTGCCCGCCCCTGCGGCTTGGTGAGGTAGTAGAACAGCCCCTCCGCGATCCAGTGCACCGGCCGCCCGGGTTCGAAGCCGGCGGCGAGCAGCGCGGCCGTCCAGCTGTCTTCGCGCAGGTCCGCCTCCACGACCTCCACCCGGCATCTGGCGGTGAACCCGGCCGCGCCGAGCAGCTCCGCCTTGCCGGCGAGCTGGCCGGGCAGGTCGACCTCGAAGTAGCTGAAGCCCTCGTCGAGCGGCAGCCGGTAGGCGCGGGAGTCGGTGCCCGAGCCCAGGCAGACCGCCTGCCGTACGCCTGACTCGAGCAGCGTCGCGTCGCCGAGCCGCCCCCTGATCGGCACCACCTCTGACGGCAGCCCCTTGCTGCGAATCTCGTCGTAGCTCGCCTCGGACTCCGAGGTGACGAAGGCGGCGGCGCACGGATCGTCCACATAGGCGTCGGCCTGGGCCCGCTCCCTGGACCGGATCACGGCCATCCAGTCACTGGTGAGCATCACCGACCCGGCCCGCACCTCGTCGTCCATCGACATGCTCACCCCCGGCACGCGACTCCCCACTCAGGGTCATCATGCCTGATGGTGTTCCGCCATACCACCGGAGGGGTCTCGCGGCGCCGAGGACGGCCGCCACGACGCACATGAGCGCCTGGCCGCCTGCCCGCCCGCCGGACACGCACGAGGCCACTCCCGATCTCGTGGAGTGGCCTCGTGGCAGGCACGGCAGTCGGGGCGACAGGATTTGAACCTGCGACTTCCTGCTCCCAAAGCAGGCGCGCTACCAAGCTGCGCCACGCCCCGCGACGTCAGTTACGCATGCGCTCCGGGACTCCGGTACGCTTACGCCCTGACGACCGGATGAAGTCTAGACCAGACTTCGACCGGCTCGCGCGGACGTAGCTCAATGGTAGAGCCCTAGTCTTCCAAACTAGCTACGCGGGTTCGATTCCCGTCGTCCGCTCAGACAGGCGAAAGGCCAGGTCACCCGGCAAGGGAGACCTGGCCTTTCGTGATCTTCAGACGCTTTTTCCGATCTTCTGCCCGTTGCCTTCTTTCTGTGTTCCTCTTCGCTGCCGTGGATGCCTGGTTCCTCTTCGCTGCCGTGGATGCCTGGTTCCTCTTCGCTGCCCCTGAATGCCCGGCCGAGCGCCTGCGCGACGGCCTGGTCCTGGTCTCTGGTGGCGTGCCGGTAGATCAGAGCAGCCCTTGAGGCGGCGTGCGCTCCTGCGCTGGCTTGGTGGCCCCCGCTGCTCCGCGGCCGTCGCGCGCCGGTCCGGCTGTGACGTGTCGTCAGGTCAGACGGATCCGCACAGCCTGTTGAGCTCCGCGACGTCTGTATTGATATCCGCGATCACCTGGTTGGGATCGCCGCCGGTCATGCCGGTCAGGCGAAAGTTCAGTTCCTGGAATTCGGCGGCCAGCCGACTGATCTTCGCCCCCACCACTCCTTGCGCGTCGAGGACCGCGCCCATCAGGTCGTGGTGCGTCTGCTGAGCCGCGGCTGCCTGGCTGCTGCGGATGGTCCCGGCGTTCCGGCGGTATGCGGTCAGCGCCGCCGCCGCCTCGTCGCAGCCGCCGGGCCGGACCGCTGCCACCGGTGCCGAGGAATCCGGGACCTCTCGCGTGGAGCTCGGCGGTGTCGGCTCGGGCGGCGTGCTGGACTCGGGCGGCGTGCTGGACTCAGGCGGCGTGCTGGACTCAGGCGGCGTGCTGTGCTCAGGCGATGGACTCGGGGTCGGCGGTGCGGGCGGGGTGGTCACCGGATCTGGTGACGACGACTGCAGGGCCGGGGTGGGGGCCACCGCGTCGGACGGGGGCTGCGGAGGTGGGGTCGGCGGCACCAGGTAGGCGATCAGCGCGACCACGGCGGCGGCCGCGCCCGCCAGAGCGCCCAGTGCCGACCAGTTCAGGCGCAACCCTGCTCCTCCGCCCGCCGTCGGCGGCCGCGCTGATCCGTTCTCCGTCATGCCCTCATCGTGGCCGAGCCGCCCATCTCGGTCCAGAACGCCTCCGGCTCATCTTCTTGAACAGAACTCGCCGACAAAGGCGCGGGGGGTGAAGCGTCTTCGGCTGCCAGGAGAACGGGCGAATACGATCTCCGTATGCACGACGCCGAGTTCAACGACCCCCGGCTGGTGGCGGTCTACGACGCCATGTACACCTGGGGTCGCGACGACGACTTCTTCCTCGCCGTGGTCGGCGAGACTCCCGCTGCCCGGGTGCTGGATCTGGGATGTGGGACCGGGCGGCTGGCGCTGGGCATGGCGGCGGCCGGCCATACGGTCACCGGCGTCGATCCGGCCCGCGCGTCGCTGGAGGCGGCCCGCGCCAAGCCCGGCGCCGAGCGGGTCACCTGGATCGAGGGCACGGCCGACGTGCTTCCCGAGCGCGCGTTCGACGTCGCGGTCATGACCAGCCACGTGGCGCAGGTCTTCGTCGACGACGAGGAGTGGAAGCGCGTCCTCGCCGCGCTCGAACGGTCGCTGGTGCCAGGTGGCCGGCTGGTGTTCGACTCGCGGGATCCCCGCAATCTCGCCTGGGAACGGTGGAACCCGACCGACTCGCGCCAGCTGGTGCGCCTGCCGGACGGTGCCGAGGCCGAGACCTGGGTGGAGGTGACCGACGTCCAGGACGGCAGGGTCAGTTTTACCTACCACTACGCCTTCTCGAACGGGGAGACGCTGCTCAGCACTTCGACGCTGCGCTTCCGTACCGAGGAGGAACTGCGCGCCTCCCTGGCGGAGGCCGGATTCCGGGTGGAGCGGATTCACGGCGGGTGGCACCGGCAGCCGGTCGGGGAAGGGGACGGAGAGTTCCTCATCATCGCGCGGACCTGAGAGCGGACCTCAGAGCGGACCTCAGAGCGGACCTCAGAGCGGATCTGAGAGCGGGCCCGGCGACGGAATAGGGCGAGGGCGGCGCCGTGTTGCCGCGTCCATGGTTACGTCCATGGTTATCGGACTCATCGGCAGCGGATCCATCGGCGGCACGCTGGCCAGGCTGGCCGTCGCGGCAGGCCACGAAGTGGTCCTCAGCAACTCGCGCGGCCCCGAGACCCTCGCCGACCTCGTCGAGGAGCTCGGGCCACGGGCGCGGGCCGGCACGGCGGAGGAGGCGGCGCGTGCGGGTGACGTGGTCGTGGTGACGATCCCGTTCGGCAGCTATCGCGAGGTGCCGCCCATCGACACCATCGTGATCGACACCAACAACTACTATCCGGCCAGGGACGGCCACGTCGCCGAGCTCGACTCCGGCGAGACGACGAGCAGCGAGCTGCTGGCCGCGCACCTGAAGGACGCCAGGGTGGTGAAGGCGTTCAACAGCATCTACTACCGCGACCTGGCCACGCAGGGCCTGCCTGAGGGCACGCCGGGCAGGCGCGCGCTGCCGATCGCGGGTGACGACGAGGCGGCCAAGCGGGTGGTGGCCGAGCTGACGGACGCGTTCGGGTTCGACGTGGTCGACGCCGGGCCGCTGGCGGAGGGCCGCAGGTTCGAGCCGGACACGCCGCCCTACAACCGGCGGCTCACCCGGGACGAGCTGCGGCAGGCCCTGGGCAGGGACCGCTAGCGTTGCGGCCGATCTCTCCCGCGTCGCTGGTCGAGGAACTGGCCGAGCGCGTAGCACGGCACCCGCGCGGCGCGTGGGTACGGGTGCTGGTCGACGGCGCGCCGTCGGCGCGGCCCGATCTGCTGGCCGACGACCTGGTCGAGCCGCTGCGGGTGCGCGGGCGCGCGGTGCGACGGGTGTCGGCCGGAGACTTCCTGCGGGCGGCCTCCCTGCGCCTGGAGTACGGCAGGACCGACCCCGACGCCTTCTACGACGACTGGCTGGACGAGGGCGGCCTGCGCAGGGAGGTGCTCGACCCGCTCTCCCCCGGCGGCACCGGCCGGATCGTCCCGTCGCTGTGGAACAGCGTGACCGACCGCGCCACCCGCGCGCCGTACGAGACGCTGCCGGAGGGCGGGGTGCTGCTGCTGGACGGCACGCTGCTGCTCGGGCGGGGCCTGCCGGCCGAGCTGACCGTGCACCTGTGGCTGTCGCGGGCGGCCCTGACCCGGCGCACCGAACCCGGAGACGCCTGGCGGCTGCCGGCCTACGAGCGTTACGAGCGCGAGGTGGCCCCCGCGGAGTCGGCCGACGTGGCGGTCAAGACCGACGATCCACGCCATCCCGTGCTGCTCAGGTGAGCCGGCCCCGGCCGCCCGTGCCGTTCAGGCGCGCCGATCACCGCCGTCCCGTGCTGCTGCCCCGGCCGCCCGTCCTGCCCGGGTGAGCCGATCCCCGTCGTCCCCTGGCGCTCAGGTGAGCCGCCACACCCGTAGCGTGTCGTCGCCTCCGGCGCTGACCACGACCGTCCTTCCGCCGACGTCGGCAGTCGCGAGGCCGAAGACGTTGTGGTCGTGGTCCTTGAACGGCCTGCCCGCGTCCTTGCCGGTCGCCAGGTCGTGCACCCTGGCGGAGCCGTCGTTGCCGCCCGAGACGACCAGCGTCCGGCCCGCCACCTCGGCCACGGCGATCGAGTAGACCCATCCCGAGTGCCCCCGGTACGGCAGGCGCCGCTCGCCGCCCGCCGGCTCGTCCACCCACACCTCCTGGTCTCCGCCGCCTGACAGCACGACCGGCCCGCCGTCGAGCGTGGCGGTCGCGATCGCCGAGACGTATCCCGAGTGGGTGGTCACGTTCGCCCCCTCGCCGCCGTCGAGGCTCCAACGTTTGACCTCGCCGTCCTGTCCTCCGGTGTAGAAGGTGCCGTCGTCGGTCGCGGCGAGGGAGAAGACGGCACCGTCATGGGCGCCGCGTCGCGTCTGGCCGACCTGCTTGCGGGTGGCCAGGTCCCACACGCGTACGTTGCCGTCGCCGCCTCCGGTGATCACCACGGTGCGGTCTCCGTGGCGTGCCACCGCCAGGGAGAACACCGGCTCGTTCTGGTCGATGGGCTTGCCGAGCGGTCCGCGACGGGCCAGGTCCCAGACCCTGACGGTGCCGTCGTCGCCGCCGGAGACGGCGATCGGCGTGCCGTCCAGGTCGGTGACGGCGACCTCGCGCACCCCGTTGGTGTGGCCGGTGAACGTGGCCATGAGTTTGCGCCCGGTCAGGTCCCACAGCCGGACGGTGCGGTCCTGGGAGCCGGAGACCGCGACCGGCCTGCCGTCCACGGTGGTGGTGGCGACGGTCTCCACGTCGTCGGTGTGGCCGCGCAGGGTGCCGAGCGCCGTGCCGACCGCCTTCCCGGACCACGGCGACAGGGCCGGAGCCGGGGTCGGCGGGGTGGGTGACGAGGTCCGGGCGGAGGCCGGCGGGGTGTGGGTGGCCGGCGCGGGGGCGCCGGTGGAGGCCAGAGGGCCGACGGTGGGACGGGGCGTGCCGGTGCCCAGCCATGCGGGCACGACGACCGCCGCTCCGGTGACGAGGGCCGCGCAGCCGGCGGCGACCACGCCGTAGGCGACCTTCCTCCTGGTCCTGCCCGGAACCGTGTCCAGCGCACGTCCCTGGAGAGCGCGGGAACCCGGAGCGGGCCCGGTCACCCCGGGCGCGGGCGTCGCGGGTCCGCCGTCAGCCCCGGGCGGGGCGGGCACGGGTCCGAACGGCACAGCTCCGGCGGACACGGGACCGACGGGCGCCGGACCGGTCGGCACAGACCCCGCAGGCACGGGACCGGCAGACACGTGACCGAAAGGCGCAGCCTCAGCAGGCATGGGACCAACGGGCGCCGGACCGGTCGGCACAGACCCCGCAGGCACAGGACTGGGCGAGGGTCCGGTGGACAGCCCCGCAGGCGGCGGGCCGGCGGAAGTGGGACCGGCGGGTGCGGGCGCGGCTGGTGCGGGGCGGTGGGCGATGAGGGACAGCATCGCCTGGGAGGCGGTGGGGCGCGCAGCGGGATCCTTGGCCAGGCACTGCGCCAGCAACCGCCGCAGGTCGGCGGGGATGGCCGACAGGTCAGGCTCGGCCGTCAGGATGCGGTGCAGCACGGCGGGAATGCTGTCGTGGCCGAAGGCGGGCCGTCCGGTGGCGGCGAACACCATGGTCGCCGCCCAGCTGAAGACGTCCGAGGCGGCGCCCACCCGCTGCCCGCCGATCTGCTCGGGCGACATGTAGGTGGGCGTGCCGACGACGCCGCTGGTCGTGGTGCCCACGGTGTCGAGCGCCCTGGAGATGCCGAAGTCGATGACTCGCGGGCCGTCCGGTCCGAGCAGCACGTTGGCCGGTTTGAAGTCGCGGTGGACGATGCCCGCCTGGTGGATGGCGGCCAGCGCGGTCGCGGTGCCGACCGCGATCCGGTGCAGCGCCGCGCCGGAGCGGGGGCCTTCCCGTTCGACGCTCTTCTGCA
This sequence comes from Nonomuraea sp. NPDC003727, assembly GCF_053586935.1. NCBI lineage: Bacteria > Bacillati > Actinomycetota > Actinomycetes > Streptosporangiales > Streptosporangiaceae > Nonomuraea > Nonomuraea sp. NPDC003727. The sequence goes on along the minus strand of NZ_JBSFNE010000004.1, from coordinate 521,535 downwards.
AGGAGACGCCGTCGATGTACTCGCTCACCACGTAGAGGGAGCCGTCGCTCTCGCCCGCGTCGAGGACCCGCGCGGTGCAGAACTCGGCCACCTGCCTGGCCAGCTCGATCTCGCGCAGGAAGCGGGCCCGCACGTCGGGGCGGTCGGCGTGGCGGGCGTGCAGCAGTTTGACCGCGATCCGCGCCCCGTCGGGTCCTTCGGCGAGGTAGACCGCGCCCTGGCCTCCCTCGCCCAGCCGGTCGAGCAGCCTGTACGGCCCGAGCCGTACGGGATCTCCTGGCTTGAGCATCGTGCCCCTGTCCGTCTGTCGTGCGGGCCTTCCGGGCGAACATCATGCCAAGGCGGCGGCGACGGCGCGTGCGACGGCCGGGTCCGACAGGTATTCCTCCACGTCGTGGGCGCGTTGGAGGGGGTTGTCGACCGCGCGTTCGTCGACCTGTCCCTTCCAGTCGTCGTCCAGGGGGCAGCCGATGCACACCGGGTCGGACGGGCACCAGACGTTGAGCCACGCGCCGATCTTCGGCGGGCGCGCTGGCCCGCCCGCCAGGAGGTGGCGGTGCACGGCGTCGAGGCCCAGCGGGCTGCCCGCGGTCACCAGCAGCGGCACTTCCACGCCTGGCGGCAGCGAGGCCATGAGGTCCATCGCCACAACGCTGCCGAGGCCATGCGCCACCATGACGAGGGCGCCGGAGCGCGGCAGGGTGCGCATGACGGCGTCGAGCACGCGGTGCCGTACCGGGGGGTCGTCGAGGTAGGCGGCGACGTCGCGGAAGACGCGCGCGATGAGGAGCCGGTCGAGGTTGGTGGCGGAGGCGAGCCAGGACAGCGCGCCGTCCAGGCCGGTGAGCAGCCCTTCGCGCCGCGAGTCGGACGGCATGCCCGCCATCATGGCCGCCTCGCCGACGAGTTGCTCGTACAGCAGCCGCGCGGTCGGCGAGGTGGGCGCCGCGCACCCGGCGGAGGGCTCGGGGCCGGCCGGGACGAGCCGGTCGGCGTAGGAGGGCAGCCACACGTCGCCAGGGTCGAGGGTGGGCAGGTCGGCGAGGGTGAGTCCCTTGTTCAGCCCGGCCGTCCACTGCCTGCGCAGCGCCACGGGGCCGGCGTGGTCGCGATGCTCGCCGGGACCGCCGGGCAGGAACAGAAGGCGCCTGCCGCCGCCGAAGGCGGTGGGGCGGGCGGCGAGAGCGGTGGCGGGCGCCCTGAGGGGTTGGACGGCGGGCGGCCGGGCGACCGGTACGGCAGGCGTCCCGAGCCCCGCGGCGGGCCCCATCTCGGCGAGCAGGGCCCGTACCCCCGCGGTGACCTCGCGCCCCGCCAGGTGGGCGAGGATGACACTCACCCGCACCCCCGAGCCCCGCACCCCGGAGCCCCGCACCCCCGAGCCCCGCACCCCCGAGCCCGGCACCCCCGAGCCCCGCAGCCCGGAGCCCGGCACCCCCGAGCCCCGCACCTCCGCATCCGTCTCCGCGCCCGGGCTCGGTGGGTCGTCGGCCGGACCGTGGTGCAGCGCGACGACCTCCCACTGGTCGTTGAACACCGGCGAGCCCGAGCCACCGGGCCCGCCGGTGGTGTAGAGCAGCCGTTGCGCGGTCTGCTCCCGCAGCCGGCTGTGCCGGACGGAGATCTCCGTCGCCCGGCCCGGCGGATGGCCGGGCGGATGGCCGGCCATGTTCACCGGCTCCCCTGCGACGATCTTCCCCTGCCGGGCGACGAGCGGGTTCCAGCCGAGGAGCGCGCCCGCCTCGCTGCCGTCGGCGGCGGCCTTCACCAGGACGAGCGTGTAGCCGAGCCGCTCGTCGGTGAGGAAGCAGCCGTCCGGGTCGAACCTGAACCTGACGGGTGTCCCTGGCCGGTCGCCGGCGCCTTCCTCGCCGAAGAACTCCGCGACCGCGCCGCCCGCCGCGGCGGGCGAGGGCAGGACATGGCTGGTGGTGAGCAGCAGTCTGGGCGAGACCATGAACCCCGTGCCCAGCGGCGTTTCCCTTCCCGGCGGGCCGGCCGAGATCCGGGCCACGGCGGCGACGGCCCGCGCTCCCCTGGACAGGAAGCCCGCGGGCGGGTGGTCGGCGGCGGCGGCGATGATGCGCTCGTACAGCGGCGCGCCTTTGGCCACGCCTTCGCCGACGAGTCTCTCGATGGTCGCGACGGGCACCTGTCCCGTGGCCACTAGACGTTCCGCCCTGGCCGCGAGCTGGTCGACGTCGTCCCTGATACGGGCGATGGGGTTCATGCGCCCACGGTGCGCCGGTGCGGTGGCCTCCGCATGAGTAGGTCCATACTCAGCCGGAATCTCCCGGGCCGGCCCGCGGTTTGCGGGGACATGAGCGACTACGGACGACCTCTCCAGTTCGGCTACTTCCTCGTGCCCGACGCCGGCGACCCGGTGATCGAGCACGCCAGGCTCGCCGACCGGCTGGGCCTCGACCTGATCGGCGTCCAGGACCACCCGTACCAGCGCAGGTATCTCGACACCTGGACGCTGCTCAGCGTGATCGCCGCCGTGACCGAACGGGTGACCGTCTTCCCCGACGTGGCGAACCTGCCGCTGCGGCAGCCGGCCGTGCTGGCCAAGTCGGCCGCCAGCCTCGACCTGCTCAGCGGGGGGCGGGTGGAGCTCGGGCTGGGGGCGGGCGGTTTCTGGGACGCCATCGAGGCGTACGGCGGGCCGCGCCGTACCAAGGGGGCGGCGATCGACGCGCTCGGCGAGGCGATCTCGGTGATCAGGCAGATCTGGAGCGGCGAGCGCAACCGGCGCTTCGAGGGCGAGCACTACCGTCTGCGCGGCGCGCAGGCCGGACCCTCGCCTGCGCACGGGATCGGCATCTGGCTGGGCGTGGGCGGCCCGAAGGGGCTCGCGCTGGCGGGCCGGGCGGCCGACGGCTGGCTGCCGTCCTCGCCGTGGGCGCCGCCCGAGCGGCTGCCCGAGCTGCACGCCAGGATCGACGAGGCGGCGGTCGAGGCGGGCAGGAAGCCGTCCGACCTGCGGCGGGTCTACAACATCAACGGCGCCATCGGGCCGGACAGGCCCGCGAGCCAGTGGGTGGCCGAGCTGACCGACCTGTCCGTCGGGTTCGGCATGGACTCGTTCGTGTTCTGGGCGGAGGGCGACCAGGAGCGGCAGCTCCACCTGTTCGCCGAGGAGGTGGTCCCAGAGGTTCGCAGACAGGTAGCACTGGAACGCGAAGCGTGACGGGTCCAGTATGGAGAGATGATCCCCAGTCACTGGTACAACATCGTTCCCGACCTGCCCGCTCCTCCGCCGCCGCCGCTGCATCCCGGCACGATGCGGCCGGTGGGGCCGGAGGATCTGGCGCCGTTGTTCCCGATGGACCTGATCGCCCAGGAAGTGAGCACCGACAGGTTCGTCGAGATCCCGCAGGAGGTGCTCGACGTCTACCGCCTGTGGCGGCCGACACCGCTGATGCGGGCCCACCGCCTGGAGGAGGCGCTCGGCACGCCCGCCCGCATCTACTACAAGTACGAGGGCGTCTCGCCCGCCGGCTCGCACAAGCCCAACACCGCGGTGCCGCAGGCCTACTACAACGCCAAGCAGGGCGTCCGCCGCCTCACCACCGAGACCGGCGCCGGCCAGTGGGGATCGTCGCTGGCCTTCGCCTGCGCCCAGTTCGGGCTGGAGTGCGAGGTCTGGATGGTGCGTGCGTCCTACGACCAGAAGCCGTACCGCCGCTCGCTGATGCGCGTGTACGGCGCGACCGTCCACGCCAGCCCCTCGCCGCTGACCGGCGCGGGCAGCAAGGTGCTGGCCGACGATCCCGACTCGCCCGGCAGCCTGGGCATCGCGATCAGCGAGGCGGTCGAGGTGGCCGGGGCCGCCGACGACACCCGTTACGCGCTGGGGTCGGTGCTCAACCACGTGCTGCTGCACCAGACCGTGATCGGTGAGGAGGCGCTGAAGCAGCTTCCCGAGATGCCCGACGTCGTCATCGGCTGCACCGGCGGCGGATCCAACTTCGCGGGGCTGATCTTCCCGTTCCTGCGGGAGAAGCTGGCCGGCAACATCTCGCCGGTGCTGCGGGCGGTCGAGCCCGAGGCGTGCCCGTCCTTCACCCGCGGGGTCTACGCCTACGACTTCGGCGACACGGCGGGGTTCACGCCGCTGCTGAAGATGCACACGCTCGGCCACGACTTCGTGCCCGACCCGATCCACGCCGGCGGGCTGCGCTACCACGGCATGTCGCCGCTGCTGTCGCACATGTACGAGCTGGGGCTCTTCGAGGCGGTGCCCGTCTCGCAGACCGACTGCTTCGCGGCCGGGGTGCGGTTCGCCAGGACCGAGGGCATCGTGCCCGCGCCCGAGCCGACGCACGCGCTGGCCGAGACGATCGCCGAGGCGCTGCGCTGCAAGGAGAGCGGGCAGGAGAAGGTCATCCTGACCGCGCTGTGCGGGCACGGCCACTTCGACCTGGCCGCCTACGACCGCTATCTGGCGGGCGAGATGGAGGACTTCGCGCTGCCCGAGGAGCGGATCGCCCGGTCGCTGTCGGGCCTGCCCGTCACGTGACCGGCTTCTCCTTGGCGGAGGGGAAGCGCTGAGCGGTGCGGTGAAGCCGGTCCTGGCCATCGCGTCGTCGCCGGGCGAGCGGCGTAACGTGGGTGGATGGATGTCGATGTGATCGTGCTGGGCCTGGGTCCCGGTGGCGAGGACGCGGCGGAGCGGCTGGCCGACGCCGGCCTGGAGGTCGCCGGTGTCGAGGCGAACCTGGTCGGTGGTGAGTGCCCGTACTGGGGTTGCATCCCCTCCAAGATGATGGTCACCGCGGCCAACGAGGTCGCCCAGGGCGGCCTGGCGCCCGACTGGGCCCCGGTCGCCCGCCGCATCCGCGACGAGGCGACCGACGACTGGAACGACAAGGTCGCCGCCGACCGCTTCACCGGCAAGGGCGGCCTGCTGGTCAGGGGCCACGGCCGCATCACGGGGCCGGACGAGGTCACCGTGGGCGAGCAGGTCATCAGGGCGCGGCGGGGCATCGTGATCGCCACCGGGTCGCGGCCGGCCGTCCCTCCGATCAAGGGTCTGGACGGCACGCCGTACTGGACGAACCACGAGGCGATCGAGACGGAGACGGTGCCGGAGTCGCTCGTCGTGCTGGGCGGCGGCGCCATCGGCGCCGAGCTGGCGCAGGTGTTCTCCAGGTTCGGCGCGGAGGTGACGGTGCTGGAGGGCCTGGACCGGCTGCTGTCCATGGAGGAGCCCGAGGCGAGCGCGCTGGTGGAGAAGGTGTTCACCGACGAGGGCATCGGGGTGCGCACGGGGGTGAAGGTCGACGAGGTCGCCTACGCGGACGGCAGGTTCACGCTGGCGGGGGTGACGGCCGAACGGCTGCTGGTCGCCACGGGCCGCAGGGTCGACCTCGCCGCGCTCGGCGTCGGCGCGATCGGGCTGGACGAGAGCGCGCGGGCGATCCCCGTGGACGAGCGGATGCGCGCCGCCGAGCGGGTGTGGGCGCTGGGCGACGTGGTCGGCAAGGGCGCGTTCACGCACATGTCGATGTACCACGCCGACATCATCGTCAGGCAGATCCTGGGCGAGCCGGTGTACGAGGCGGAGTACCACGCGGTGCCGAGGGTGACGTTCACCGATCCCGAGGTGGGCGCCGTCGGGCTGACCGAGGCCCAGGCCCGGCAGCGGGGGCTGGACGTCAGGGTGTCCCTCACGGACCTGGCGGGCTCGACACGCGGCTGGATCGCGCGGGCGGAGGGGTTCGTCAAGCTGGTCGCCGCCGACGGGGTCCTGGTCGGCGCGACGAGCGCCGGTCCGTGCGGCGGCGAGATGCTGTCCATGCTGACGCTGGCCGTGCACGCCAGGATCCCGGTCGAACGGCTCAGCCAGATGATCTACGCGTACCCGACCTTCCATCGGGCGGTGTCGGCCGCTCTTCCCGCGCTTCTCCGCTGACCAGCGGGATCGCCCAGCGGGTGCCGGGGTCGGCGTCGATGACGAGGGCCCTGGCCAGCGCGGTGAGGGGCACGGCGAGGATGGCGCCGAGCGGGCCGAGCACGACCGACCACACCAGCAGCGACAGCAGCGTGAGCGTGGTCGACAGACCCGCCGACTCCCCCGCGTACTTGGGCTGGATCACCGACTGGATGACGAAGTTGACCACGGTGTAGACGACGATCACCCAGACCATCGTGACCCAGCCCGAGTCGAGCAGGGCCAGCAGCGCGGGCGGAAGCAGCCCGAGGAAGAACCCGACGTTGGGGATGTAGTTGGTGATGAAGGAGAGCATCCCCCACAGCACGGGCAGCGGTACCCCGAGCAGCCACAGCGCGCCCGCGTCGAGCACCGCCACGATGAAGCCGAAGACGGTGCAGACCACCAGGTAGCGGCAGGTGCTCCTGGCGAAGTCGGTCAGCGCGCGCACGAGGTCGGGTTTGGTGCTCTGCAGCCGGCGGACGGCGGCCTGGATGTGGCCCGCGTCCATGCTCATGCCGTACGCCAGCAGGATGATCACGATGAAGGCGGAGGCGACGTCGAGCAGGCCGCTCAGGAAGCCCTGCACCAGCGGGACGAGCTTGCCGGGATCCAGCGCCTTGACGGCGGCGCTGATCTGCTGGGGGGTGATCCCGAGGCCGGCCAACCATTGCGTGACCGAGGCGGCCAGCTGGTGGTACTCGTCGGCGTACTGGGGAAGCAGGCCGGCCAGCCGTGCGATCGAGACGACCAGGGCACCCACGAACGCCAGCAGCACCAGCAGCACGACCGTCAGCGGCACGGTCACCAGCACCCACGAGGACGCGCCGCGCCGCTTCAGCCAGGCGCGCAGCGGGCTGACGGCGATCGTCAGCGTGAGCGCGAGGAAGGCCGGGGCCATGATCGCGCTCGCGCGCCTGAGCCCGGCAAGGATGACCACCGCGGCCGCGAGGCCGATGAGGATCCGCAGTCCACGCGACATCATGGGTCACACTATCGCGACCGTCGGTGACGAAGGCAGGCAACCGCGCCGGTCAGCGCGTTGTACGGGATCGCCGCGGTCGCTGCCCGTGGCGCCAGAGGGGGGACCGGACATCGGGTACGCGGCGTACGCGGCGTACGCGGTGTACCCGATGTCCTGCCTCAGCGAGCGTTGGGACGCTTGCCGTGGTTGGCCGCCTTCTTCTTGCGGGCCTTGGTCTTGCGGGCGCGCTTCGCCATCGCCTACCTCCTCATGTGATGATCCCAACCTCTCGCGAAGGCGGCGGCCCGGACAAGGCCTTCGCCAGATTCCACTCCCCATGTTTCAACATAGATGTGTCATAATTTGGTGGAATCTGTTGGAAGGAGGGCACATGCTCGCACCACAGCGGCAACAGGCGATCCTGGAGCGCGTCCGTCGCAGCGGCGGAGTCCGGGTGGCCGACCTCGTCCGCGAGCTCGGCGTCTCCGACATGACCATTCGCCGGGACCTGGAGGCGCTCGCCGAGCGGGGCCTGCTCGAGAAGGTGCACGGCGGGGCCACGATCAACGGCCCCGGCTCGACGGAAGAGCCGGGCTTCGCCGCCAAGTCGATGCGTCAGCAGCCGGAGAAGGACGCGATCGCCCGCAGGGCGGCCACGCTCGTCCGCCCCGGCACCGCCGTCGCCCTGTCGGCCGGCACCACCACCTGGACGCTGGCCCACCACCTGGTCGACGTGCCGGACCTCACCGTCATCACCAACTCCATCCCCGTCGCCGACGTCTTCCACCGCAGCCCGCGCGCCGACCGCACGGTGGTGCTCACCGGCGGCGTCCGCACGCCGTCCGACGCCCTGGTCGGCCCGGTCGCCGTCGCGGCCATCAGGCGGCTCCACGTCGACACGCTGTTCCTGGGCGTGCACGGCATGAGCACCAAGGCCGGTTTCACCACCCCCAACCTGCTGGAGTCGGAGACCGACAGGGAACTGGTCGCCTCGGCACATCGCCTGGTGGTCCCGGCCGACCACACCAAGTGGGGCACGGTCGGCATCAGCACGATCGCGGAGCTGTCGGAGGCCGACGTCGTCATCAGCGACGCGGCCCTGCCGGACGAGGCGCGCGCGGAGCTGGCCGAGCGGGCGGGAGAACTGATCATCGCGGAGGACATCAAGTGAAGCGCACCATCGCGCACATGGCCGACGGCCGAGAGTTGATCTACTTCGACCGGCGCGACGACGCCGACCGGAGCGCGATCGACGAGCGCGAGCTGCCGCCCAGGCCCGCGGCCTCCGAACTGCGCTACGACCCGCTCACCGAGGAGTGGGTGGCGATGGCGGGTCACCGGCAGACCCGCACCTTCCTGCCGCCGGCCGACGAGTGCCCGCTGTGCCCGACCAGGCCCGGCAAGCCGACCGAGATCCCGGCCGCCGACTACGACGTCGCCGTCTTCGAGAACCGCTTTCCCAGCTTCTCCACCAACCTGGGCACCTACACCGCCCCCGGCGGGCTGAGCGAGGTGCGGCCGGGGGTCGGGCGCTGCGAGGTCGTCTGCTTCACCTCCGACCACGACTCCTCCTTCTCGGCGCTGTCCGACGAGCAGGTGGAGCTGGTGATGGAGGCCTGGGCCGACCGCACGGCCGAGCTGTCGGCGATCCCGGGCGTGGAGCAGGTGTTCTGCTTCGAGAACAGGGGCGCCGAGATCGGCATCACGCTGGCGCACCCGCACGGCCAGATCTACGCCTACCCCTACGTCACCCCGCGCACCCGCCTGCACCTGGCGGCCGCGGCCAAGCGGCCGAACCTGTTCGCCGACGTGCTGGCCGCCGAGCGGGCGGGCGAGCGTGTGGTGGCCGCCAACGAGCTGTGGACCGCGTTCGTGCCGGCCGCCGCCCGCTACCCGTTCGAGGTGCACCTCTACCCGCACCGCCAGGTTCCGGACCTGGCGGCGCTCACCCAGGAGGAGCGCGCCGCCTTCGGCCCCGTCTACACCCGCGTGCTGAAGGCGCTCGACGGGCTGTTCGGGGTGGTCATGCCGTACGTGGCCGCCTGGCACCAGGCCCCCGTACGGCACGGCCGCGACCTGGCCTACCTGCACATGGAGCTGTTCAGCATCCGCAGGGCGCCGGAGAAGCTGAAGTACCTGGCGGGCTCGGAGTCGGCGATGGGCGCCTTCGTCAACGACGTTCTGCCCGAGGACGCGGCGCGGCTGCTTCGATCACAAGTAGATCACTAATTAATGTCCGCTTGAGGTCGCATTACGGGGGATTTACTACTAATATCCCGATTCGTCGGCTTTCACAGCCGTCACATGCCTAATCCTGGGCGCGTTGCCCGGAGCCGGGGACCCATCGAGAACCTGGGGTGAATCCACGCGTGTGGTAGGGCTTCTCCCGCCCGAACCCGTCAGCTAACCCGGCCGGCAGACGGAGAGGATCGTTCGTGGCGTCCCCCACGTCCCGTTTCGCATGCGGTGCTGTCGCCGCGCTGTCCCTCGTGATCGGTTCCGCGACCGCGGTCTCGGCTGCCCCCAAGCCGTCCGAACCGCAGTTGCGGACCGAGCTGAAGAAGCTCAACACCCGGGTCGACAAGCTGATCCGGACCTACAACGCCAAGCGCGTCTCGCTGGCCAAGGCCCAGAAGGACGCGAAAGCGGCCGGGAAACAGCTCGCGGCGGCCGAGCAGACGCTGGTCACGGCCGAGAAGGAGGCCTCGAGGATCACCGAGCTGCGCTACCAGGCCAGCACCCCTGACCTGCCGACGCTGCTGTTCACCCCCGACCTCAACACCGCCGCCCTGCTCGAGCAGATGAGCGCCGAGCAGGACGCGGTCGTCAAGAACGTCGCCGCGGCGCGCGACACCAAGAAGCAGGCCGCCGACGCGGCCACCGCGCTCGCCGACCGGATCAGGACCGAGACCGAGCAGGTCGCCGGCGACCGGAAGGCCGCCGAGGGCATGATCAAGGACATCGAGAAGAAGCTGCAGGCCCTCGTGCCGACCGGTCCTGGCCGCAAGGCCGACGGCAGCTGGGCGCCCGAGCTTCCCGCCGGGTCGGACAACATCACCCCGCGCACCCGGCTCATGCGCGACACCATCAAGAAGACGTTCGCGCTGCCGTTCGAGGTGGGCTGCTACCGGTCGGGCAGCAGCGGGGAACACCCCCTCGGAAGGGCCTGCGACTTCATGATGAGCTCGGGCGGCTCCATGCCCGCGGCCGTCAACCGGACGCTGGGCGACCAGATCGCGGCGTGGGCGGTGAAGAACCAGACCCGCCTGGGCGTCAAGTACGTGATCTGGCGGCAGCGGATCAACAGCGGCAGCGGCTGGCGGCCGATGTCCGACCGCGGCAGCATCACCGAGAACCACTACGACCACGTCCACGTCTCGATGAACTGAAAGCAGGCGATGGCGAGCCGCCTGGACCGATACGCCTCCGCCGCCCCCGCCGCCGTCCTCGGCGGCGGGGGCGTTCACGGGTCAGGCGAGGTCGAACCGGTCGAGTTCCATGACCTTGGTCCAGGCCGCGACGAAGTCGGTCACGAACTTGTCGCGGGCGTCCTGGCTGGCGTAGACCTCCGCGAGGGCCCGTAGCTGGGAGTTGGAGCCGAAGATGAGGTCGACCGCGGTGGCGGTCCACTTCACCTCATCGGTGACCACGTCGCGGATCTCGTACAGATGCTCCTCGGAGTCCGATGCCTTCCACCGGGTGCCCGGGGAGAGCAGGTTGGTGAAGAAGTCGGCGGTGAGCACACCGGGCCGGTCGGTGAGGACGCCGTGCCGGGTACCGCCGACGTTGGCTCCGAGGGAACGCAGGCCGCCGATGAGGACGGTCATCTCGGGCGGAGTCAGGTTGAGCATGTAGGCACGATCGACGAGCAGCACCTCCGGTTGCGTCTTCTCGTCGGAACGCAGGTAGTTGCGGAACCCGTCGGCCCGCGGCTCCAGGACCCGGAAGGACTCGACGTCGGTCTGCTCCTGAGTGGCGTCGGTACGGCCTGGGCGGAACGGCACCGTCACCGCCACGCCGGCCTCGCCCGCTGCCCTCTCGACGGCGGCCGAGCCGGCCAGCACGATCAGGTCGGCGAGCGAGATCTTCGCGCCGCCGGCCTCGTTGAACTCGCGCCGGATGCCCTCGAGGGTGTCCAGGACCGTCGTGAGCTGCTCGGGCTGGTTGACCTCCCAGCTGCGCTGCGGCTCGAGACGGAGCCGGGCGCCGTTTGCGCCGCCGCGCTTGTCGGTGGACCGGAAGCTCGCTGCGGCGGCCCAGGCGGTGGAGACCAGTTGAGCGGTCGTGAGGCCGGACTCCAGGATCTTCGCCTTGAGGGAGGCGACGTCGGCGTCGCCCACGAGTTCGTGGTCGACCGCCGGCACCGGATCCTGCCACAGCTGGGGCTCGGCGACCCACGGTCCGAGGAAGCGGCTGACCGGACCCATGTCGCGGTGCAGCAGCTTGTACCAGGCCTTGGCGAAGGCCGACGCGAGCTCGTCGGGGTTCTCCAGGAAGTGGAGGGAGATCTTCTGGTACGTCGGGTCGACGCGCAGCGACAGGTCGGTCGTGAGCATCGTCGGCTTGTGCTTCCTCGACGGGTCGTGAGCGTCCGGGATGAACGCCTCGGCGTCCTTCGCGACCCACTGCTTCGCGCCGCCGGGGCTCGTGGTGAGCTCCCACTCGTGGCCGAAGAGGATCTCGAAGTAACGGTTGCTCCACTGCGTCGGCCGGTCGGACCACGTCACCTCGAGACCGCTGGTGATCGTGTCACCGCCCTTGCCGGTGCCGTAGCTGCTCAGCCAGCCCAGGCCCTGCGCCTCCAGCGGCGCGCCCTCGGGCTCCGGCCCCACATGGTCGTCCGCGACGCCGGCGCCGTGGGTCTTGCCGAACGTGTGGCCGCCGGCGATGAGAGCGACGGTCTCCTCGTCGTTCATCGCCATCCGTGCGAAGGTCTCGCGGATGAAATGCGCCGCCGCGGCCGGGTCCGCGTTGCCGTGGGGACCCTCCGGGTTGACGTAGATGAGACCCATCTCGGTCGCGCCGAAGATCGGCACCATCTCGGTGTCGGTGGCGTAGCGCTCGTCACCGAGCCAGGCGTCCTCCGGACCCCAGAAGATCTCCTCCGGCTCCCAGACGTCCTCGCGGCCGAAACCGAAGCCGAAGGTCTGGAAACCCATCGACTCCAGGGCGACGTTGCCGGCGAGCACAAGCAGGTCGGCCCACGAGATCTTCTGGCCGTACTTCTGTTTGACCGGCCACAGCAGCCGGCGGGCCTTGTCGAGGTTGGCGTTGTCGGGCCAGCTGTTGAGCGGCGCGAAACGCTGGGCGCCGTCGCCGGCCCCGCCGCGACCGTCGTGGATGCGGTAGGTGCCCGCGGCGTGCCAGCTCATCCGGATCATGAGACCGCCGTAGTGGCCGAAGTCGGCCGGCCACCAGTCCTGCGAGGTGGTGAGCACCTCGATGATGTCCCGCTTGAGGGCCTCGACGTCGAGCTTGCCGAACTCCTTGGCGTAGCTGAAGCCCTCTGCCAGTGGGCTGCTCTTGGACGAGTGCGCGCGCAACACCGAGAGGTCGAGCTGGTTGGGCCACCAGTCCCGGTTCGTGCGCGGACGACCGCCGGTCCTCGGGGTCGGCGAGGGGATCGCCGGATTCTCGCTCTCGCTGCCACGCGCGGTCGCGGAGTCTTGGGCGACCGAGTAGCCGGCCGCCGCCTTCTGGTCCACGCCCTGCGCGCTGGAGGGGGCGTTGTCCTGGGTGTCGCTCATCTGCTTCCTCCGAACTGCCGGATCAGTGGGCAATGCGTCTGGTCGCACAGCCGGGACAGGAGCCCCAGGAGACGACCTCCGCATGGCCGGCCACGAAGCCCTGGTCATCCGAGGCGGTGAGGCAGGGGGCGCGGCCGGGGGCGCAGTCGACGTCCGCGATCGCACCGCAGGAGCGGCGCACGACATGGCGATGGTTGTCCCGCACGCGTGACTCGTGGCGGGCGGTCGTACCGGCGGGTTCGATGTGCCGCACCGAACCGGCTGAAACCACTCGCGACTGCGCCTCGAAGTCAGACGCCATATCGTCAACATAGCCGCCCCCTTCGCAGAGCGGACACGCGGCCGTGCCCTGCCGTCCGTCTCGTGGCTTCGGACGCTCCTTGCCCGGGGTCGGCGGCAGGCGTACGTTTGACTCGATGACCAAAATCATCCGTTCGGTCACGAGAGGCGCTCATGAAGACCGTCAACATGATGGATCCCAACCTGCTGGCCGACCCCTTCGGCGGCTTCGCCGAGCTCAGGGAGGAGGCGCCCGTGCTCCGCGCCTCCTTCCCGTGGCTGGATGACGACACCCCCATCTGGCTGGTCACCCGGTACGACGACGTCAGGACCGTGCTGAGCGACCACCGGTTCGTCAACGACCCGCGCAACGTGCCAGGCGGGGCGGTCGACAACGCGCGCACGAAGATCGCGCAGGCGAGGGGCGTCCCGCCCGAGTACGCCGACTTCCTGGCCAACGGCATGCTCGACCTCGACGGCGACGACCACCTCAGGCTGCGCAGGCTGGTCTCGCGCGCCTTCACGGCCAGGCGCGTGATGGAGCTGCGGCCCCGCGTGGAGGAGATCAGCGCGCGGCTGCTCGACGCGCTGCCGTCCGACCGGGTCGTCGACCTGGTCGAGGAGTACGCCTACCCGCTGCCGATCACCGTCATCTGCGAGCTGGTCGGCATCCCCGAGGCCGACCGCCCGCAGTGGAGGGCCTGGGGCGCCCGCATGGTCAGCATGGAACCCGGCGCGCTCGCCGAGCCGCTCGTCGGCATCATCGAGTACGTCCGCGACCTCATCCCCCGCCGGCGCGCCACCCCCGCCGACGACCTGCTCACCGGGCTCATCAGGGCCCACGACGAGGACGGCGACCGCCTGAGCGACGCCGAGTTGGTCACCATGGTGCTCACGCTCGTCCTGGCGGGTCACGAGACCACCGCCCACCTGATCGGCAACGGCACCGCCGCCCTGCTGACCCACCCCGACCAGCTCGCCAGGCTGCGCGCCGAGCCCGAACTGATGCCGCGCGCCGTCCACGAGCTCATGCGCTGGTGCGGGCCCGTCCACGGCACCCGCCTGCGCTACCCCGTCGAGGACGTCGAGCTCGACGGCGCCGTGCTCAGGCGGGGCGAGCCGGTGATGGCGGTGCTCGTGAGCGCGAACTTCGATCCCCGCAGGTTCGACGACGCCGACCGGCTCGACATCGCCCGCGAGTCCGACAGCAGGCGCGAGGTCCACGTGGGCTTCGGCCACGGGCTGCACTACTGCCTGGGGGCGGCGCTGGCCCGGCAGGAGGGCGAGGTGGCCTTCGGCGGGCTGCTGTCGCGCTTCCCCGGGCTACGCCTGGCCGTCCCGCCCGAGAAGCTGGAGCGGCAGCTCATGCCCGGCTCATGGCGCCTGGCGGCCCTTCCCGTGCTCCTGGACGGCTGACCGGCCGACTCGCCCGGCTCGCCCGCGCGCCCCAGGCCGGTCCCGAGCCCTCCCCGCACCGGCCGCGGGGCCGTCACGCCCCCGGCTCCTCCCGCGCCCCCTGGCGGCGCCATGGCTCCTGGGCGGGTCCATAATCACACGTTATGACCAACCCCCGGATCGATCCCCCGTTCATCGCCGGCGAGCGCGAGATGCTCGACTCCTGGCTCGACTGGCACCGCGAGACGCTGGCGATCAAGTGCGCCGGCCTGACCGACGACCAGCTGCGCGAGCGGTCCGCGGCGCCGTCCACGCTGTCACTGCTGGGCCTGGTACGCCACCTGGCCGACGTGGAGCGCGGCTGGTTCCGCCGGCACCTCATGGGCGAGGACGCCCCGCGCCTGCACTCCACCGACGGCCGCCCTGACGACGTCTTCGACGACATCGCCACGATGACCGGCGAGCAGGCGCTGGCCGCCTGGCGCGCCGAGGTCGCCCATGCCCGCGAGGTGTCGGCCGGACTCCCGCTCGACACGATCGGCAAGGGCCTGCGGCACGGCCAGGAGGTGTCACTCCGGTGGATCATGGTGCACATGATCGAGGAGTACGCCCGCCACAACGGCCACGCCGACCTGCTGCGCGAGCGGATCGACGGGGCGACGGGCGACTGACCTCAGCCGGAGAGCCTGATCGGGTTGACCAGGTCGGCGTAGACGAGCAGCCCCGCCATGACGATCATGACCATGGCGAGCGCGTAGGTCAGCGGCAGCACCTTGGCGATGTCGACGTAGCCGGGCTCCGGCCGCCGCATCACGCGGGCGTAGCCGCGCTTGACGCCCTCCCACAGGCCGCCGGCGATGTGGCCGCCGTCGAGCGGCAGCAGCGGGATCAGGTTGAACATGCCGATCGCCAGGTTGAACCCGGCCAGCAGGTTGACCAGCTGGAAGAGCTTGTCCTTGACCGGCAGCTCCGAGGCGGCGATCTCACCGCCGATGCGTCCGGCGCCGACGACGCCGATGGGCCCGTTGGGGTCGCGCTCCTCGCCAGAGAAGGCCGCCTGCCACACGCCGACCATCCGCTGGGGCAGGTTGACCAGCGACTCGGCCACGTGGCCGGTCAGCGTGGCCATGTAGCCGATCACGGTGCCGACGCTCTGCTGCTCGTAGACCTTGGTGGCCATGACGCCGAGGAAACCCTCGCCCTTGGTCCTGGCCGTGGGGTCGTCGACGGCCGCCCTGGTGATGAGCGTGACGTCGAGGGTCATCGGCTTGCCGTCGCGGACGATGCCGATCGTGACCGGACCGGCGCCGTGCTTCCTGATCTTCTGGGTGGCCTCTTCCCAGGTGCTGACCTTGACGCCGTTGAAGGCGACGATCCTGTCGCCGGCCTTCATGCCCGCCTTGGCGGCGGGCGTCGGCTGGTCGCCCGCCGCGCAGACCGTGCGGGTCTGGCCGTGCGGGATGACGCAGGCGTTGGTGTCGGGCGAGACCACGGGCGACAGACCGGGCAGGCCGATGCCGACGAGCAGGATCGTGAACAGCACGAAGGCCAGCACGAAGTTCATCAGCGGGCCGCCGAACATGATGATGACCTTCTGCCACCACTTCTTGCGGTAGAAGACGCGGTCGTCGTCGCCGGGGCCCACCTCCTCCTGCGCCACGTCCCGCGCGGTGTCGATGAGGCCCTGGAACGGCCCGGTCGAGGATCTGCGCAGCTTGGTGGGGTCGTCGCCGGGGCGGGGCGGCAGCATGCCGATCATGCGGATGTAGCCGCCGAACGGGATCCACTTGATCCCGTACTCCGTCTCGCCCTTTCTCTTCGACCACAACGTGCCGCCGAAGCCCACCATGTACTGCGTCACCCTGACGCCGAACAGCTTGGCGGGAACGAGGTGGCCGATCTCGTGCAGGGCGATGGAGGCCATCAGCCCCAGCACGAAGATGACGATCCCCGCGATGTAGAGCCAGATCATCTACGCGCGCTCCGTGGCTGAGAAGAAGGTCCGACAAGCCCAGAGTAGTCGAACAATCCAATGCTGAACGGCTTGCGCGTCCTTTGCGAAAGCATGACGCCACGTTGACACTGCGCAGCCGTCCGATCACTCTAGGGGATGTGTCGCTTCGGATCCTGGTCGCCGAGCACCGTCCGCTGGTGCGCAGGGGCCTGGTCGCCTCGCTCGAGGCGGAGCCCGACCTGCAGGTCGTGGCCCAGGTCGGCAGCAGTACGGAGATCGTCCCCGCGGCGCTGCGGCACCAGCCTCAGGCCGCCGTCGTCGACCTCGGCCTGCCCGGCCTCGACGGGCTCGGCGCCACCGCGCTGCTGCGCGAGCACGCGCCCGGCTGCCGGGTGCTGATCCTGTCCGCCCAGCCCAACCCTGGCCAGGTACGGCGGGCCTTCGAGGCGCGCGCGACCGGCTTCATGGGCCTCGACGTGGCGCCCGAGGTGCTGGCCGCGGGCCTGCGGGCGATGGCCGAGGGGCGCAGGGCCGTCGACACCGAGCTGGCACTGGCGGCGCTGGAATCGGCCGCCAACCCGCTGACCCCGCGCGAGCGCGAGGTGCTGCGCGTCGCGGCGGGCGGGGCGCGCTCCACGGAGATCGCCGACCAGCTGTTCCTGTCGGTGGGCACGGTCCGCAACCACCTGTCGCGCATCATGTGCAAGACGGGTGCCCGCAACAGGCTCGACGCGGTGCGCATCGCCAGCGACTCCGGCTGGCTGTAACGCGGACCGCCCCCACGCCGTCCCACGCTCCGGCCATGCCGTCGGCGGGCCCGCTTCAGCCGGCCCAGCCCTGTGAACCGCCTACCGCCACCGAGCCCTACGCACCGCCACCGAACCCTGCGAACCGCGGCCGAGCCCCGGCGGAACCGCGCCGCTCCTGCCGGGGCTCGGGGCTCAGGGGCGCTCGGTGGCGCCCCTGCCGGCCGTGACCGCCCCTTGAGGGTCTCAGGCCCGCTCCCTTGCCAGACAGTGACTCAGCTCACGATCTGACCGTGTCATTCGTCACGGCCGCCAGATGAGCACCAGCGCGCAGTCGTCGTTGTGGCCGGAGGCCATCGAGCTGACCAGCGCCCTGGCGCCGTCACCGAAACCCGAGGGCAGCAGCCGCTCGGCCTCGCCCAGCAGCCTGTCGAGGCCCGCGTCGATGTCGCGGCCCGGCTGCTCGATGAGGCCGTCGGTGTAGAGCATGAGGGCGTCGCCCTTGCGCAGCACCCCGCTGTCGGGCTCGCAGTGCAGGTCGGGCACGACTCCGAGGACCACGCCCTTGGCCGCGGCGATCTCCCAGGTGCCGGTGCCGGAGTCGAGCTTGACCACGGGAGGGTGACCGGCCGAGGTGATCGTGTACTCGCCGGTGGCCAGGTCGAGGCGCAGGTGGACGGCGGTGACGAAGCCCTCGTCGCCGCGCTGGCGGTGGAGGTAGCCGTTGCAGGCGGGCAGGAAGTCGTCGACCGAGCCGAGCAGCCCGCCGAACGTGCCCGACAGCAGCAGCGCTCTGGTGCCGGCGTCGACGCCCTTGCCGGACACGTCGACCAGGGCGATGTCGACCTTGTCGCCGTCGCGCGTGGAGACCAGGAAGTCGCCGCCGAAGGAGGAGCCGCCCGCCTGTTTGAGCACCACCTTGGCGCCCCACTCCTTGGGCAGCGCGGGCAGCTCGCTCTGGCTCTTGAGCCGGTCGCGCAGCTCCAGCAGCATGGCGTCGCCGCGCAGCCCCTGCACGCCCAGTTTGCCCCTGGTGCGCGCCATGAGCACGGCCAGGACCGTGGTGAAGCCGATGGTCACCATGAGCCCGAGCCCGATGCTGTTGACGCCCAGGACCGCTCCAATGTAGGCGAGCGAGGCCAGGACGGAGACCAGCAGGATCGCCAGGCTGCGCAGCCGTAGCTGCAGGCCGCCGATGAGCGTGATGAGGATGAACAGGGACGGCGAGAACCACTCCATCGAGACACGGGCGGCCAGCCCGCCGACGGTCAGGGTCAGCACCGACAGCGTGATGAGCAGGTTGCGGTCGCGGGCCAGCGGCCCTCTCCGGAGGAATCTGACGAGGGGCACCAGACCGGGCACCTTGACCAGCACCGCACGCAGCCGAGGCGGGATCTGCGGCACCGGACGTGAATTCATGATGCGCCTGACTGTAGCGTTCTCTCCCTCATTTGGGCAGCCCACTTGACCAAGACCTTGATCATTTACCATGGATATTGGGTGGCCGTCCGGCTTTGCCCGCTCCTACCGTGGACGGATGACCTATCCGATCCGCCCCATCTCGGAAGACGAGTGGCCCCAGTTCAGCGGCGTGCTCGTCGAGGCCTTCAACTGGACGCCCCCTCCCGCCCAGGCCGAACGCTGGAAGGCCAACACCGAGTTCGACCGGACACTGGCCGCCTTCGACGGCGACCTCATCGCGGGCGTCACCGGCGTCCACAGTCTCTCGATGGCCGTGCCGGGCGGCACGCTGCCGGTGGCGGGGGTGACCGCGGTCAGCGTCCTGCCCTCCCACCGCCGCCGCGGCATCCTCTCGCAGCTCATGCGCCGGCAGCTCGCCGACGTACGTGAGCGGGGCGAGGCCGTGGCCGCGCTCTACGCCTCCGAGGCGGTCATCTACGGCCGGTTCGGCTACGGCAGAGCGTCCGACAACCTGGCGATCGGCATCCCCACGCACCGCTCGGCCTTCGTCGCGACCGCCCCGTCCGATCCCTCGCTCAGGATCCGCGTCGTCACGCCCGCCGACGTCAGGCCGGTCCTGGAGGAGCTGTTCGCCTCCGTCGTGGCGGAACGGCCCGGCCGCTACGCGCGCAACGAGCACTTCTGGAACCACATGCTGGCCGACGAGGAGTTCGACCAGAACGGCGCCGGCAGGCTGCGCGCGATTCTGGTGGAGGACGCCGACAAGGCACGCGGCTACGCGCTGTTCCGCGTCAAGGGGGGCTGGGCCGACAACGGCGGACCCGACGGCGAGCTGCAGCTGCGCGAGCTGCACGCCACCGACCCCGCGGCGCACGCGCTGCTGTGGCGCTCGGTGCTCGACCGCGACCTGGTCACCAAGGTCACGGCCGACGTCCCGGTCGACGACCCGATCACCCAGCTGCTGGCCGACGTCCGCCAGCTCAACGCGCGCTGGGGCGACGAGCTCTGGGTCAGGCTGGTCTCGGTGGACGCCGCGCTGGCCGCCCGCGCGTACGCCGCGCCGGTGGACGTGGTGATCGAGGTGGCCGACGACGTCTGCCCGTGGAACGCCGGCCGCTGGCACCTCACCGCGGACACCGGCTCGGCCTCCTGCAAGCCCACCGACGAGGCGCCCGACCTGTCGCTGCCGGTGGCCGCGCTGGGCGGGGCCTACCTGGGGGCCGGCTCGCTCGCGGCCCAGCACGCGGCAGGCCTGCTGACCGAGCACTCGGCGGGCGCGGTCCGGGCGCTGGCCACCGCGCTGTCGTGGTCGCCCGCCCCGTGGGCGGGTCTGGTGTTCTGACCGGCTCAGGAACGCCCGGAGAGCGGGCGGGCGGCCGGGGGCAGATCGGCGGGCGCGGCGCGCCTGCCCCGGCGCCGAGCGGGTCGACGATCCGACCCGCCCGGCACGGGTCGATGGTCCGATCGGCCCGGCCCGGCGCGGGTCGGTCTGATCGGTCCGTCCCGGCGCGGTACGGGTCGGTCTGATCCGTCCGTTCCAGCGCGGTGCCGGTCGGTCCGATCCGTGCGGCGCCGCACGCCGCGGGTCGGGTCGGCTTGATGGGGTACGGCAGGCACGGCCGGCCGCCACCGCGGGCACGGGGCGGGCCTCCCTCCAGGGGCACGCTCCTCGAGCGCGCGGGGCCGGCCGCCGCCACGGACGGGCCGGGGGCGGGTTACAGTCACAGGTATGGCGCTGCAGAGTTTGCAGATCACGGCGATCACCGCGATGCGGGCCAGGGACGTCTCCAGGCCCTCGCAGGAGCAGCAGGAGGCCGCCGACCGGCGACCCTTGCGCGACGAGACCCCCCGGCGCGAACCGCGCCGCAAGCAGTAACCCCCGGCGCACGGCCGCCCCTTTCGCCCGCAAGCCCTTCTTCTGGCGGATGCCGCGAGACCGCGCGAGCGGGCGCGCCCCGGCGTGCCTGCGCTCTTCGGGAGCGAATATGCCTGCGCTCTTCGGGAGCCCACGTGCCTGCGCTCCGGGAGCGAACGTGCCTGCGCATTTCGGTAGAGAACCTATGGCGCGGGATCTGGCGAGCGGATGCCCGACCCGCGCGACGAGGCCACGGCGAGCGGGTGTCCGCTCGCCGTGGAGGCGCGGGCGGTCGGCCCCCGGAGCCTGGCGGGCCGCTACGGCAGCGGCGGCAACTGGCCGATGGTCTCGTAGGAGGCCAGCTGGGCGATGCGGCGGCTGTGGCGCTCGGCGCCGGAGAACGGCGTGTCGAGGAACACCTCGACGAACCCGGTCGCCTCCTCCTCGGAGTGCATGCGGGCGCCGACGCTGATGACGTTGGCGTTGTTGTGCTCGCGGGCGAGCCGCGCCGTCTCCTCGCTCCAGGCCAGCGCGGCACGGATGCCGCGCACCTTGTTGGCCGCGATCTGCTCACCGTTGCCGGAGCCGCCGATCACGATGCCCAGGCTGCCGGGGTCGCCCGCGACCCCCTCGGCGGCGCGCAGCACGAACGCGGGGTAGTCGTCCTCGGCGTCGTAGACGAAAGGACCGCAGTCGGTCACCTCGTGCCCTTGGTCCTTCAACCAGGTCACCAGGTGGTTCTTCAGCTCATAGCCGGCATGGTCGGCACCGATGTAGACACGCACGGGACCAGTTTGGCAGGTTCGCAAGGCGCGCTCCACGCCGGTCCCACGCTAGAGTAAGAGGCTCTTGCCCCACTCAGCCCTTACAGGAGTACAGCGCCCATGCGTGAGATCCGGTACATCGGCGATCCCGTCCTGCGCACCCCGGCCGAACCCGTCGTCGACTTCGACAGGGAGCTGAGGAAGCTGATCGACGAGATGTTCGAGGCGATGTACGCGGCCGAAGGCGTGGGCCTGGCCGGACCCCAGATCGGCGTGTCGCGCCGGCTGTTCGTCTACGACTGCAGCGGGCGCAAGGGGCACCTGATCAACCCCACGCTGACGATCGACGACGCCGAGCCGGTGCTCGACGAGGAGGGCTGCCTGTCGGTTCCCGGGCGCGACACCGGCAGGCCGCTGTACGCCGCCACTCCGCGGGCGGCGGGCGTGAGCATCGAGGGCGTCGACAGGCTCGGCCGCACCGTGCGGCTCAAGGCGCGCGGCCTGCTGGCACGCTGCTTCCAGCACGAGACCGACCACCTGGACGGCACGCTCTACGTCGACCGGCTGCCGAAGAGCGAGGCCCGCAAGATCCTCCAGCGCACACCCTGACGCCGGACCGATCGCCTAGGTTGGCCGCATGGGAGTACTCAGCGGCAAGGGGGCGGTCGTCACCGGAGGGTCCAGGGGCATCGGCAGGGCAATCGTCGAGCGTCTGGCCAGGGACGGCGCTCAGGTGGTCTTCAGCTACCGCAGCCAGGTGGAGGCGGCCGAGCGGGTCGCCGCCGCCACGGGGGCGCATGCCGTACAGGCGGACCTGGCGGGCAAGGCGGATCTGGAGCGGCTGTTCGCCGCGGCCGAGGCGGTCCTGCCGGGGCTGGACATCCTGGTCAACAACGCAGCGACCGGCGGTCCCCGGTCCATCGCCGACACCAGCGACGACGACTACGAGCACGTCATGGCGGTCAACGCCAGGGCGGTGTTCATCGCGATGCGCTGGGCGGCCAGGACGATGCGCGACGGCGGCAGGATCATCAACATCTCCACCCTCAACACGGCGCTGGCGGTGCCCGGCGTCGCCGTGTACGCCGCGAGCAAGGCGGCGGTCGAGCGGTTCGCCATGGTGGCCGCTCGCGAGCTCGGCGGGCGCGGGATCACCGTCAACAGCGTCTCTCCCGGCGCGGTCGACACCGAGCTGCTGCGTTCCACCAACCCGCCGGAGGCGCTGGAGCGCATGCCCGAGCTCACCGCGCTCGGGCGGATCGGCCGGCCGGCCGACATCGCCGACGTGGTGGCCTTCCTCGCCGGGCCGGACGGCAGGTGGCTGACCGGCCAGAACCTGCGCGCGACGGGCGGCCTGCTGCTGTGACGCCGGCTCAGAGCTGGAGCGACTTGATCTCGAAGTACTCCTCGAGCCCGTGCTCGCCCAGCTCCCTGCCGATGCCGGAGTGCTTGTAGCCGCCGAAGGGCGCCTGCGGGTTGAACTGGCCGCCGTTGATCGACACCTGGCCGGTGCGCAGCCGCCTGGCCACCGCGACGGCCCGTTCCTGCGTGCCCGCCCACACGGCGCCGGCCAGGCCGTAGCGGGTGCCGTCGGCGATCTGCACGGCCTGCTCCTCGGTGGTGTAGGGGATGATCGACAGGACCGGACCGAAGATCTCCTCCTGCTCGATCGTCATTCCCGGCTCCACGCCGGCGAAGATGGTCGGCTCGACGTAGTAGCCGCGCTCCAGGGGGCGCTCGGTGCCGCCGATGATGAGGCGGGCGCCCTCCTCCTGCCCCGTGTTGATGTAGCGGACCACGCGGTCGCGCTGGGCGGCCGAGACCAGCGGGCCGATCCTGGTGGCACCGTCGAAGGGGTCGCCGACGGTGTACTTGCGGGCGGCCTCGACGGCCAGGCCCACCGCCTGGTCGTACTGGTCGCGGTGGACGATCATCCGCGACCACGCCGAGCAGGTCTGCCCGGCGTTGACGAAGGCGTTGGCGACGCCCGCCTTGACGGCGACGGCCAGGTCGGCGTCGGGCAGGATCAGGTTGGCCGACTTGCCGCCGAGCTCCAGCGCGACCCGCTTGACGCTCTCGGCCGCCAGCGCGGCCACGCGGCGGCCCGCCTTCGTGGACCCGGTGAAGGAGACCATGTCGACCTCGGGGTGGGTGACCAGCGCCTCGCCGACCACCGGGCCCCTGCCGCTGAGCAGGTTGAACACGCCGCGCGGCAGGCCGATCTCGTCGAAGATCTCGGCCAGCGCGTAGGCGGCCAGCGGGGCCACCTCGCTCGGCTTGAGCACGACCGTGCAGCCGGCCGCCAGCGCGGGCGCGACCTTGCAGATGATCTGGTGGAGCGGGTAGTTCCACGGCGTGATCGCGGCCACCACGCCGGCGGGCTCCTTGACCACGAGCGAGTTGCCGATCCTGCTCTCGCGGGGGTGGCTCTCGGCCAGCTGCGCGTAGGAGGCCAGCACGCCCGCGGGCATCAGCGTCTGCACCTTCAGCGCGAAGCCGTACGGCGCGCCCATGTCGGTGGCGATCGTCCTGGCGACGCTCTCGGCGCGCTCCTGCAGCAGGTCGGCGGCCGCGGCCAGCAGCTTGCCTCGCTCGGCGGGCGCGGTGGCCGACCAGTCGGGGAAGGCGGCGCGGGCGAACAGGACCGCGGCCTCTGCGTCATCCGGTGCGCCGGCCGGAACGGTATCGATCGTCTCCTCTGTCGCGGGGTTGACGACGTCGATTCCTTCTCCCGAGACCGAGGCCGTCCAGGCCCCGTTGATATAGAGATGACGCATGTCCCCCATCCTTGCGTGCCGAAGGTCACAAAGCGAGAACCTTGACTCCCCTGAGAGTACGGCTTAGCGCGCAGGGTTAGGGGGACATGTCGGAGATCTCGTGACTAGTCGAAGACGGGCCGCTTGGTGCGGGTCCGCTTGAGCTCGAAGAAGTCCTCGAAGCCGGCGACGGCGCGGACGCCGTCCCAGAGCCTGCCCGCGTCCTCGCCCCGCAGGATCTTCGTCAGGACGGGCCCGAAGAAGGCCACGCCCTCGACCTGGATGACGGGGGTGCCGACCTCCTGGCCCACCAGGTCCATGCCGCGGAAGTGCGACTCCCTGATGGCCTCGTCGTAGTCACCGGAGTCCATCGCGTCGGCCACCTCCCTGTCGAGGCCCGCGGCCTCCAGGGCGTCGACGAGCGTGTCCCTGATGGTGGGGCCCTCCTTGGGCCGGCCCTCGTTGTGGAAGCGGGTGCCGAGCTCGGTGTACAGCGGACCCACCACGTGCTGGCCGTACTTCTCCGCGGCGGCCGCCACGACCCGGACGGGGCCGATCGCCGCGGCGATCATCTGGCGGTACTCGTCGGGGATGTCCTTGTCCTCGTTGAGGACGTTCAGGCTCATGATGTGCCAGCGGGGTTCGATCGGCCGGACCTTCTCGACTTCCAGCAACCAGCGAGAAGTGATCCAGGCGAAGGGACAGAACGGGTCGAACCAGAGATCTACAGGGGTTCGTTCAGCCATGGTGGGGGTTCCCTCAGTCGTGATGACCTTGCCGTCGGCCATAACCTGAGTGAGAGTCAGGACTATTCCTGACGTGACAGGATTCAGACATAACCCCAAAGATGTGGTGAAGAGGAGCGGATCTTGGCAGGCAACCTGACCCGTGACGAAGCTCGCGAGCGGGCCCGGCTGTTGAAGGTCGAGTCGTACGACGTCAAACTCGACCTGACGGAGGGTGAGGAGCGGTTCGAGAGCGTCACGACCGTTCGCTTCTCCGCCGCGGAACCCGGCGCGACGACGTTCATCGACCTGCACGGCGCCCACCTGCGCTCGGTCGAGCTCAACGGCGTGGCGCTCGACGTGTCCGCCTACGACGCCGACAAGGGACGCTTCCCGCTGTCCGGCTTGGCCGCCGACAACGAGCTGACGATCGACGCCGACTGCGCCTACATGCGTACGGGCGAGGGTCTGCACCGGTTCGTCGACCCCGTGGACCAGAAGGTCTACCTGCACACGCAGTTCGAGACGGCCGACGCGCACCGCATGTACGCCTGCTTCGACCAGCCCGACCTGAAGGCGGCCTTCGAGCTGACCGTGCTGGCCCCGGCCGACTGGGAGGTCGTCTCCAACAGCGCCGCCGACTCCGTCGAGGAGCTGGAGGAGCACAAGGGCCGCCACGGCACGATGCGGGCGGCCAGGCGCCATCACTTCGCGCCCACCGCGCGCATCTCCACCTACATCACCGCACTGGTGGCCGGCGGCTACCACAAGGTGACCTCCGAGCACGACGGCATCCCGCTGGGCATCTACTGCCGCGCCTCGCTGGCCGAGCACCTCGACCCGGACAACATCTTCGAGGTCACCCGTCAGGGCTTCGACTTCTTCCACAAGGTCTTCGGCGTCCGCTACCCGTTCGGCAAGTACGACCAGCTGTTCGTCCCGGAGTTCAACGCGGGCGCGATGGAGAACGCCGGCTGCGTGACCTTCCTGGAGGACTACGTCTTCCGCTCCCGCGTCACCGACGCCATCATCGAGCGCCGCGCGGAGACGATCCTGCACGAGATGGCGCACATGTGGTTCGGCGACCTGGTCACCATGCGCTGGTGGGACGACCTGTGGCTGAACGAGTCGTTCGCCACCTACGCCTCCGTGCTGTGCCAGTCGGAGGCCACCCGCTGGGGCAACGGCGCGTGGACCACGTTCGCGAACGTGGAGAAGGCCTGGGCCTACCGCCAGGACCAGCTGCCCTCCACCCACCCGATCGCCGCCGACATCCCCGACATGCAGGCGGTCGAGGTCAACTTCGACGGCATCACCTACGCCAAGGGCGCCTCGGTGCTCAAGCAGCTGGTGGCCTACGTCGGCCTCGACAACTTCCTGGCCGGCGTCCGCGACTACTTCTCCGAGCACGCCTGGGGCAACACCGAGCTCAAGGACCTGCTCACCGCGCTGGAGCGGACCAGCGGCCGCGACCTGTCGTCGTGGTCGAAGGAGTGGCTGGAGACCTCCTGGGTCAACACGCTGCGCCCCTCGTTCGAGGTGGACGCCGAGGGCCGCTTCACCCGCTTCGAGGTGCTGCAGGAGGCGCCGGCCGAGTACCCGACGCTGCGGTCGCACCGCGTCGCGATCGGCCTGTACTCCCTGGTCGACGGCGAGCTGACCAGGACCAGGCGGGTCGAGCTCGACGTGGTCGGCGCGCGCACGGCCGTCGCCGAGCTGGTCGGCGAGGTCCAGCCCGACCTGGTGCTCGTCAACGACGACGACCTCACCTACGCCAAGGTGCGGCTCGACGAGCGCTCCCTGGCCACGCTGGTCGACGGTGGCATCACGCGCTTCACCGAGTCGCTGCCGCGCGCGCTGTGCTGGTCGGCGGCCTGGGACATGACGCGTGACGCCGAGATGGCCACCCGCGACTACGTCAAGCTGGTCATCTCCGGCATCTCGACCGTCAAGGACATCACGGTCGTGCAGACCGTGCTGCGCCAGGCCCGCCAGGCCGTGCAGCAGTACGCCGACCCGGCCTGGCAGGCCGAGGGCCTGGCCCAGCTCGCCGCGGCGCTGAAGTCGTGGATCGCCTCGGCCGAGGCCGGTTCCGACCACCAGCTCGCCTACGTCAACGCCTTCTGCGCGGTGGCCACCTCGAGCGAGGACCTGGTCTTCGTCAAGGGCATCCTGGACGGCACGTCGGTGCCCGAGGGCCTGGCCGTCGACGCCGACCTGCGCTGGACGCTGACGCACGCGCTGGTCAGCGGCGGCGTGCTCGGCGCGGCCGACATCGAGGCGGAGCTGCAGCGCGACGCCACCGCCTCGGGCGAGCGCTCGGCCGCCCTGTGCAAGGCGGCCATCCCGACCGCCGAGGCCAAGGCGGAGGCGTGGGCGGCGATCACCGGCGGCAAGCTGGCCAACGCGATCTTCAGGACGACGATCGCCGGGTTCCAGGACCCGCACCACGTGGAGTTGCTCGCGCCGTACAAGGAGAAGTACTTCGCCGAGGTCGGGCGGATCTACGACGAGTGGACGTTCGACATGGCGCAGAGCTTCTCCGTGGGGTGCTTCCCCTCGCTGCTGATCGAGCAGGGGACGGTCCAGGCGGCCGACGACTACCTCGCCTCGTCCGGCGCTCCCCAGGCGCTGCGCAGGATGGTCATGGAGGGTGCCGACGGCGTGAGCCGCGCCCTGCGGGCCCGCGCCAAGGACGCCTCCGCGCGCGGCTGACCGGCCGCGCGGCCGCCCCTGCGGGGCGGCTGACATGAGGCACCCGCCGATGTGACGGGCGCCCCTCGGCTCTCGAGGGGCGCCCGGTCGCGTTTCACGGGCGGGGTCAGCGGTAGGAGCCGTCCTGGATGTCGGCGACCGCGCCGGGGCGCTCGGGCGTCCAGCCCAGCGTGTCACGGGCGGCCTGACCGGCGACGGACTGGTCGAGCGCCAGGGCGTCGGCGAACAGCCGGCCGAGCTCCGCACCGGCCTGCTCCAGCGGCCAGCTCTCGGGCGCGGCGGCGAGCCCGGCCGCGCGTCCCGCGGCGGCGGCCAGATCCGTGACGGGCACCGCGTTCTCGGTCACGCCATGCCAGAGCGTCCCGGGGTCCGCCTTCTCGACCACCAGCGCGAACAGGTCGGCGAGGTCGTCGACGTGCACCATCGGCCAGCGCACCGACTCGTCGCCGACGAACCTGGGCGCGCCGTGCTTGGCGGCGAGGCTCACCAGCAGGGCGGGGATGCCGCCGCCGCGGCCGTGCACGATGCCGGGGCGGATCACGCTGGCGCGTACGCCGTCGGCCGCGGCCGCGAGCACCTGGCGCTCGATGTCCGGGCGGTAGCCCACGATCGGCAGCGGGTTGACCGGCGTCCGCTCGTCGGCGGTCTCGGCCCCGGTCGCGCCGAGCACCCACACGCCGCTGGTGTAGACGAAGGCCCGCCCGGTACCGCGCAGCGGCTCGGTCAGGGCGGTGATCGCGGCGGCGTCGACGGCGGCGTCACCGGTGGGTCCGGCCAGGTTGATCACAGCGTCGATGTCGGGCGTCACGGCCGCGGTGAGCGAGGCGGGATCCGTCATGTCGCCGACGCGGCGCTCGTTCCCCCGCCCGGACCCCACGGAGGTGGGGCGGGTGAGCTCGACGATCTCGTGGCCCCGCTCCGCCAGCCGCTCGGAGACGGCCGTGCCCAGGTAGCCGCTCGCACCGATGATCAGAACACGCATGTCAGACCTCCATCAAAAATTTCGATGTCGAAAACTTAAGGCTCGACCCTCGCCACTGTCAAACGCTTCGATGTGGAAATGTTAGGCTGCGGAAACCCCGACAAGGATGTGAGCCATGAGCGAGAGCGCCCCAGAGGACGAGGTGGACGTGATCATCCAGGAGTGGCGGCAGGCCAGGCCCGACCTCGACGCCTCCCCCATAGGCGTCGTGGGGCGGCTGTCACGAGCCTCGCGGCTGCTCGAACGCGGCGTCAAGGACCTCTTCGAGGAGCACGGCCTGCAGCCCTGGGAGTTCGACGTGCTGGCCACGCTGCTGCGCTCCGGCCCGCCGTACCTGCTCTGCGCGGGCGACCTGAGCGCGGCGGCGATGGTGAGCTCCGCGGCCCTCACCAACCGGGTCGACCACCTCGTGGCCAAGGGCCTGGTCCACCGCGAGGTCGACCCCGCGCACCGGCGCCGCGTGCTGATCTCGCTGACCGATCAGGGTTTCGCCGTGGTCAACGAGGTCGTCGAGCACCACATCGCCAACGAGAACCGCCTGCTGTCCGGCCTGACCGCGGCCGACCGCGACCACCTGACTGTGCTGCTGCGCCGCCTGCTCGTCTCCCTCGGCGACACGGGCCGCGCCACCGGCTGACCACTCACGTCGCCCCCACCGGCGACTCCTTCTGACCACCGCCTCTCCGCAGCGGCGCCCTTCCCCTTGGAGGGCGCCGCTCTGGTTCGACGGCATCTGGTGGGGTATGCGGCGTCCGTTCCCGGTGCGACGTCCCACCCCCTCGCTCGTTTCCCAGATGCCGCGGGACCTGCGGTGTTAGCCTCGACTGGTGCTCGAACCCGGGACCAGACTCAGCGGCCGCTACCGTCTGCTGTCCAGGCTGGGTGGTGGCGGCATGGGCGAGGTCTGGCGTGCCGACGACGACGTGCTCGGCCGTACCGTCGCGGTGAAGGTCCTCCTGCCGGCGCTCATGGAGGACCCGCGCTTCGCCCAGCGCTTCCAGAACGAGGCCAGGGCGATGGCCACGCTCACCCACCCCGGCGTGGTCGACGTCTACGACTACGGCACCTGCGAGCTCGGCGACGGGCGCCGGGTGAGCTTCCTGGTGATGGAGTACGTCGACGGCGAGTCGCTCGACCGGCTGCTGCGCCGCTCGGCGCTCACGGCCGACGAGACCATGCGGCTGGTCGCCGAGGTGGCCGACGCCCTGGCCGCGGCCCACGAGCGCGGCATCGTGCACCGCGACGTCAAGCCCGCCAACCTGATGATCAAGGCGGACGGCAGCGTCACCCTCACCGACTTCGGCATCGCCCACTCCGCCTCCGGCGGCCAGCTGACCGCGACCGGCACCGTGATGTGCTCGGCCGGCTACTGCGCTCCCGAGCAGGCCTCGGCGGGCGACATCACCCCCGCCGTCGACGTCTACGCCCTCGGCGTGGTGGCCTACCAGTGCCTGACCGGCAGGCTGCCCTTCGACGGCGAGACCCCCGTCCAGATCATCTTCAAGCACCTCAGGGCCGCCGTGCCGCCGCTGCCCGACGACGTGCCTCCCGCGTCGCGCGCGCTGGTCATGTGGGCGCTGGAGAAGGACCCGGCCATGCGCTGGGCCTGCGCCACCGACATGGCCTCCGCCGCCAGGCACGCCGCCGCCCACCCGATGGACGACCTCAGCCCGGTCAGCGGCCGGGGCCAGGACGCCGAGCCCGCGGCGCCACCCGCGGGCGCGGGGGCGCCGGGAGCCGCCGTCCCCGATGCCGAGCCCGGTGCCGAGCCCGGCGCCGACCTCCGCACGCTCCCCGCCGGCCGGCCGCGCCGTGGTCGCCGGCGGGCGCTGGTGATAACGGGCGCCACCCTGGCCGCCCTCGCCGCCGCGGTGGCGGCCGTCGGGTGGACATGGTTCCGGCAGCCGGTCCCCGCGGGCGGGGTGCGGCAGGAACTGCCCGTGGCCGAGCCGGTCGGGGGACGCACGATCCAGGCCCGGGTGCCGATCAAGCAGGAGCCCGGCCGGGTGCCCCCGGTCGGCGGCAAGGTCAGGCCCACGCCCAGCCCCGACCAGGCGGCCACCGCGCCACCGCCCTCGTCCGTGCCGAGCGTCCCCGTCACACCGCCGGTCACGCCGCCCGCCGAGCCGACCCGCGAGCCGACCGCCGCGCCGACGCAGGAGCCGACGAAGCCCGCCGAGCCGCAGGAGCCCACCACCGAGCCGACCGTCGACCCGCCCACACCGGACCCGCAGACCGGGCCGGGCGGCGACATCCAGTGCATCAAGGCGCCCTGCCCCTGACGGCGTCGCCGCACACCGGCGGCCGGGCCCGGTTTGATGACGGCCACGGCGGTGGTGTTGGGTGGATGGCGTGGGTCCCCGACCCTCGGGATCCTGTCATCCGCCGACCCCATGAGAGAGTGATCACGTGGAAACGACTCGTGATCTGCTCGTCGCGCTGGCCAATCGTTACGCGTTCGCCGACCTCGGCGCGCTGGCCCCGACCGAGGAGATCGCCGAGGTCTGCGAGTTCGGCCAGCGCCTGCTCTCGCTGGATGCCGAGGACTTCGCGGTGGGCGCGCCCGCCGTACCGAGCGATCTGCGCCGCAGGGCGCGCGACTGCCACATGCCGCAGACCCCGCGCGAGCAGCCGAGGGGCGCGCTCGACTCGCTGCGCCCCGCGTACGGCCTGCTGCTGGAGGTCATCGCCATCAGGTGGTTCCGCCGCGAGCTGAGCCCGATGATCGCCGCCGTGCACATCAGCAGCGAGTACCTGCCGCTGCTGGCCTTCGAGTCGCAGCTGGGTCACGCGGGCGACCCCGCGCGCTGGCCGGAGGGGCTGACCGTGCCCGGCAGCAGGTTCGGGGTGATCGGCGACAGGGAGTGCGACCACACCAAGTCGGAGCAGTCGGCCACCAACCGCACGCTGCGGGTGGCGGGCGAACCGCCGGAGGGCTGGCGCGCCTACTTCGACCGGCAGCACAGCCAGGTGGCCGGCGCGCTGGCCGTGTGCGTGGCCACCTGCCGCAACCCGTGCTCGGCGATGGACTGGATCGATCCGAAGGCGAAGGAGGACCTGCACGTGCGGGCCCGCACCGCGCTGGCGTTCGCCGAGACCCCGCTGGTACGGCTGCGCCACGCCGCTCCCGTCGGCCACGGCTTCGGCGTCCCCTCCCCGGAGGAGGTGCTCGACGCGTGGGAGCGCAGCCGCCTGGCCCTGGACAAGAACGAGGTGGGCGCCCGCGCGCTGGTCGACGACGGCTTCCCGATCCCCGGGCTGCCGTCGCTCGTCTCCGCCATCGCGGGAACACCGCTGGAGCCGTCCACGCTCCTGCGCGACGTGAGCGCGCACGTGGCCGGCCTGCTCAGGGCCTGCGACGATCTGGCATGATCCACGATCATGTGGAACTTCTCGTCTGACGCCGCCGAGTACGCCGCGCACGCCGAGGCCTTCCTGAAGGCGGACCCGGCGGCCAACACCGTTCCGCTCACCGTCCTGGCGGGGACGCGCATGGGCATGTGGGGCGATCGGCACCTGTTCGGCTGGTGGAGCGAGGACGGCGAGGTCAGCGGGGCGATGTTCCGTACCGCTCCGCACCCCCTCTACCTGGCGCGCATGCCGCTGGCCGCGGTGCCGCCGCTGGCCCGGGAGCTGCGCGCACGCGGCGTCGAGACGCCGGAGGTGTCCGGGCCCGCCGACCTGGTCGACGCCTTCCTCGACGCCTCCGGAGCCACCGAGCGCGCCCCCCGCCGCAACGAGAGGCTCTACCGGCTCGGCACGCTGGCCGTCCCGGAGGTGACCGGTCACGGGCGCCGCGCCACCCTGGGCGACTTCCCCCTGGTGGTGAACTGGTACGAGGCCTTCGCCGTCGAGGCGGGCCTGCGCGTCGGCGACGACCTGGCCGAGCGCACCCACCGTCGCATCGAGCAGGGCGACATGCTGCTCTGGATCGACGGCGACGTGCCCGTCTCGTTCGCGGGCATCTCGCCGGAGGCGGCGGGAATGTGCAGGATCGGGCCCGTCTACACGCCACCGTCGAGCCGCCGCCGCGGGTACGGCTCCGCCGTCACCGCCTACGCCAGCCAGGTGGCGCTCGCCGAGCGGTGCACGATGACCGTGCTGTTCACCGACCTGAGCAACCCCACCAGCAACGCCATCTACCAGAGCATCGGCTACGAGCCGGTGTCCGACTACGCCTTCGTCGTGCTCGACCCCGTACGCTAGAGCCATGCCGCGTTACGACTTCCGCTGCCGCGCCTGCGGTTCCACGTTCGAGCTCACCCGCCCGATGTCGGCCTCCGGCGACCCCGCGGCCTGCCCCGAGGGCCACACCGACACGGTCAAGCTGCTGTCCACGGTCGCCGTGACCGGCGGCGCCACCGCACCCTCGGGTGGCGGCGGCGGGTGCTGCGGCGGCGGCTGCTGCTCCTGACCGCTCTCGGCCGCCCGCCGGGGCGTGCTATGCGGGCGACTCGACACCCGTGAACGCGCGGACGGCCAGCGTGGCCACCCGCTCGACGGTCTCGACCCCCGTGTCCATGGCGGGGCTGCGCTCCGACAGCACCGCGACGAGCAGGTCGTGGCCGGGCAGCGCGAGCCGGCCGACGCTGTTGACGGTCCACCCGCCGTCGTGCAGGCCGACGGGCAGCCAGCCGTTCTTCAGCGCCACCCGGCCCCGCCCCGCCGCCGCGCCGACACCCCACGCCTGCGCGGGAACGACCGACGACATCAGCTCGAGGGCGTAGCGGCGGTGGCCGGTCGCCAGCGGTCCTGCCGGGCCGGTCAGCCGGTCGAGCACCTTCACCTGGTCGGACGGCCTGCTCAGGGTCATGCCCCAGCTGTAGCCGGGCATCGTGTGGGAGATGCCGAGCCCGTACAGGACTCTGGCCAGGCCGCGCGGCCCGCCGATGGCGGTGTACAGGCGTTCGGCGCTGGCGTTGTCGCTCTGCCTGATCATCCGGTCGGCGTGCCGCCGTTCCCGGGCCGTCAGCTCGCGCGCCTGGCTCTGGGCGCGCAGCAGGAGAGCGAGCAGGATGTCCACCTTCACGACGCTGGCCAGCGGGAACGGCTCGTCCTCGTGGAAGGCGTACCGGATGCCGGTGGTCCGGTCATGGACGGCCACCGCGCACCGGCCGGGGCGGCCGGCGAGGTAGGCGGTGAGCGAGCGGTCCAGCCTGCGCCGCGTCTGCTCGGGCAGCGCCGACCCGGCCGCGTCGCGCTCGGCGGCGTCGCGCTCGGCGGCGTCGCGCTCGGCGGCGTCGCGCTCGGCGGCGGAGGGCGCGGTCTCCGCCGCCCGATGCGCAGGAGCCGACGGCGCGGCGTCGGCGTGCGCGCACCCGCCGGCGAGGATCGCCGGCACGGCGACGAGCACGATGCCCCGTAAACGCATGCAGGGAGCCTGCCAGCCGTCCGGCAAGGCCAGTGGCTGCCGAAGGTCAACGGCCGCCCAAGGTCCCGGACGGCGACGGCGTGGGACCGGAGCGGGTCCCGCCCTCAGGCCGGGGGGTTGTCAGCGGAGGGGCAGGGTCGGGTGCGGGCCGGTGGGGGCATGGCCCGTCATGGTGCTGGTGATGGCCCACCGCTCGTGGTCGCGCCAGGCTCCGTCGATGAACAGCAGGTCGGGCGAGTAGCCCTCCATGCGGAAGCCGAGCCGCCGGACGAGCTTCAGGGAAGCCTGGTTGTCCGGCTGGATGTTGGCCTCCAGCCGGTGGAGTCGCAGGTGCTCGAACGCGTACCGCAGCACCAGGCCGAGCCCGTCGGACATGTATCCCTGGCCGGCGGAGGGAGCGAAGGCCGCGTAGCCGAGGGAGCCGCACTGGAAGCGTCCGCGGATGATGCTGTTGATGTTGACGGTTCCCGCGACGGCGCCGGTGTCCCGCACGCGGACCAGCAGTCCCTCGGCGGCCGACGGGTCGTCGAACCGCCGCAGATAGGTCTGGAACTCCTGCGGCGTGGTGGGCAGTGCCATCCACGGCCGGTGCAGGTCGGCGCTGGCGTGGACCAGGTCGAGGAACTCGCGTTGGTCGTCGCCGGTGATCGGACACAAGGTCACGCGGCAGGAACCCAGCCGCTCATCGGTCAGGAACGTCTCGGCCCCGTCGCTCCGCATCACACGGGGAACGGTATCGCGGTTCGCGGCGAGGACACGAAGCGCGCGGCGGCCCCCGCCCCCCTTCGACACGGGGAAACCGGGCGCCGCGGCCTCCCGCCCCGGGAGGGGCCGGGAGACCGCGGCGGGATGGCGTCCCCCGCCGCCGTGGGACGGGAGACCGCGGCGGGATGGCGTCCCCCGCCGCCGTGGGACGGGAGACCGCGGTGGGACGGCGTCCCCCGCCGCCGTGGGGCGGGGGACAGGGTCAGGCGGCCTTGCGCCGCTGGAACGGCAGGAATCGTTCGGCCAGGTGCGGCCGGGCGGGGGTCAGCGTCGGCTCCACCGCGATGATGCGGTCGAACCGGAACGCCCTGATCCCGCGACGCAGCCGGCACACGCCGACCAGGTACCAGTATTCGCGGTGGACCAGGCAGGTCACCGGGTCGACGTCACGGATCGTGACGTGGCCCCCGGCGTCGCGGTAGTGGATGCGGATGACGAGCCTGCTGGTGATCGCCTCGGCGATCACCCTGGCTCGGGAGGCCACCTCCACGGGCAGCGGATCGGTGAGCGTCGCGAGGGTGGTGGCGATGACGTCGTCGTCGAGCTCCAGGTGCTCGAACGCGTGACGCAGGCCGCGGCGCGCGGTGACGGCCTGCGGGCCCGATCCCAGGTGCGCCAGGGAGAGGGCGAGGGCGGCGATCTCGGCGGTCGTCAGGGGTCGCGTGGAGGACTTCACGACTGTCGTCATACCCCGAGAGTACGGGACGGCACCGACAATTTTCGAAAGAGTGTACGGCTATCGGCATCCGGATGAAGCGTGCACATCGTCGACCTGCCGGATGCCGCCACGGCGCGCGCGTTCGTCTTCGACGAGCCCGACTACCAGGCCGGTGTGTACCGGGACGTGGTGTTGCGCCGCTGACGCAACGTGCTGGGGCGCACCATGTGGGACTTCCCCGGCGGCCGGGACGGCGGCAACCGGTACCTGGTGCTGGGCCTCGGCTCCGGGCACGCTGCCGACCTCGTCCCGCCGCCCGACCGGGACGAGCTGATCGCGTACGGGCCGCCGCTGTCCGACGACGGCACCACCTGGCTGGGTACGGCGCTGCTGGTCCGGGCGCCGGACCCGGATGCGGCACGCGCCGTCCTGGCCGTGGACCGCTACGCCGACATCGCGGTCCACGACTGGGAGTTCGGCGGGCGGCGGTGGCCCACCGCGTTCCCCTCATCCGGAGGTGTCACGACGACCACGAGAAGGCGCGGGCCGCTCGGGAGGCGTGTCAGCGCGACAGCTGGGACAGGTCCCGGGAGGCGCCCGTCGAGGCGGACGTCGTCATCGCGGCGTAGGCCTGCAGCGCCACGCTCACCGGCCGCTGACGCTCGCGCGGACGGTAGCCGCCCAGGTCGGCCAGCAGCCGCTCGCGCCGCTGGGCCAGCTCGGCCTCCGGCACCCGCAGCTCCAGGAGCCGGTTGGGGATGTCGATCTCGATGAGGTCGCCGTCTTCCACCAGCGCGATCGCGCCGCCCTCCGCCGCCTCCGGGGAGGCGTGGCCGATGGACAGGCCCGAGGTGCCGCCGGAGAAACGCCCGTCGGTGACCAGCGCGCACGCCTTGCCGAGCCCCTTGCCCTTGAGGAAGGAGGTCGGGTACAGCATCTCCTGCATGCCGGGGCCGCCCTTCGGGCCCTCGTAGCGGATGACGACCACGTCGCCCTCCTTGACCCTGCCGCCGAGGATGCCTTCGACGGCATCCTCCTGCGACTCGAACACCACGGCCGGTCCGGTGAACCTCCAGATCGACTCGTCGACGCCCGCGGTCTTCACCACGGCGCCGTCGCGGGAGATGTTGCCGTAGAGGACGGCCAGGCCGCCGTCCTTGCTGTAGGCGTGCTCCCGGTCGCGGATGCAGCCCTCGGCGCGGTCGAGGTCGAGGGAGTCCCAGCGGTTGTCCTGGGAGTAGGGCTTGACGGTGCGGACGTTGCCCGGCGCGGCGTGCCACAGCTCGACGGCCTCGGGCAGCACGGTCTCCGAGGCGGGGTCCCAGGCGGCGATGACCTCGCCGAGCGTGCCGCCGTTGACGGTGTGCACGTCGCGGTGGAGCAGGCCCGCCCGGTCGAGCTGCCCCAGGATGCCGGGGATGCCGCCGGCCCGGTGGACGTCCTCGATGTGGTACTTGTTCGTGGCCGGGGCGACCTTGCACAGGCACGGCACCCGCAGGGAGATCTCGTTGATCTCCTTGAGCCCGAAGTCGACCTGGGCCTCGCGGGCGGCCGCCAGGATGTGCAGGATCGTGTTGGTGGAGCCGCCCATGGCCACGTCGAGAGCCATGGCGTTCTCGAAGGAGTCCTTGGTGGCGATCGCGCGCGGCAGCACCGTCTCGTCGTCGCCGTCGTAGTAGCGCTTGGCGAGTTCGACCACGCGGCGACCGGCGTCCTCGAAGAGCCTCTTGCGCGCCTTGTGCGTGGCCAGGATGGTGCCGTTGCCGGGGAGCGCCAGGCCCATCGCCTCGGCCAGGCAGTTCATGGAGTTGGCGGTGAACATGCCCGAGCAGGAGCCGCAGGTCGGGCAGGCGTTCTCCTCCATCTCCAGGAGCTCCTCGTCGGAGACGGACGCGTCGGCCGCGGCGATCATCGGGTCGACCAGGTCGAGCTTGCGGCCGGGCGTCTTGCCCGCCTCCATCGGCCCGCCGGAGACGAAGATCGTCGGAATGTTCAGCCTGAAGGCGGCCAGCAGCATGCCGGGCGTGATCTTGTCGCAGTTGGAGACGCAGATCAGGGCGTCGGCGCAGTGCGCGTTCACCATGTACTCCACGGCGTCGGCGATCAGCTCCCGGCTGGGCAGGGAGTAGAGCATGCCGCCGTGGCCCATGGCGATGCCGTCGTCGACGGCGATCGTGTTGAACTCGCGCGGGATCGCCCCCGCCTCCCTGATCGCGCCGGCGACGACCTCGCCGACCTCGCGCAGGTGCACGTGACCCGGCACGAACTGGGTGAAGCTGTTGGCCACCGCGATGATGGGCTTGCCGAAGTCGCTGCCGGCTACACCGGTCGCCCGGAGCAGGGCCCGGGCGCCGACCATGTTCCTGCCGTGCGTGACCGTACGAGACCTGAGGGCGGGCATGTGCGCTTCTCCCATCGACTAGCGAGTCTTCACATGGTACGACCCTCGCTCGGTGACTGAGACGCGCGTCCACGGGCCGGACAGCCACCCGCCCATGCGAAAGCCGCCGCACGGCGTGCGGCGGCTTTGCTCCAGCCGGCCCCGCTAGCCCTCGCCGTAGCGGGGCGGCAGCACCTGGGCGGCGATCTGGTACAGCCGCTCGATCTCCTCGTCGGTGAGGGCGCGCTCCCGCTTGGTGATCCACTTGCGCGCCCGGCCGCCCTCGTAGACGTCCACGTCGCGGATCGTCATGATCTTCCAGGGGACGGGCGGGCCGTAGATCGCCAGCGACGCCACGACCGTGACCTCACGGCCGTAGGACTTGCTGATCAGCTCGCTGGCCTGCGTCGCCTCCCACTTGGCCTCGGTGAGGCGCGGCTTCATGTCGAAGGGCCCGTGGAAGAGCTTCTTGCCCATCTGCACGCGCACCGGCAGGCGCTTGTCCCACTTCTCCGAGTCGACCGCGTAGACGCCCGTCGGGCCGATGACCAGATGGTCGATCTGCGCCTCGCTGCCGGGGATCGCCCTGGCGTGGAGGGTGCGGTAGCCGCTGCGCTCCAGCCGCTTCAGCTGCGCCTCGGTCCTGCGCTCGGCGACCGAGGAGCGCCGCCACGCGGGCACCGTGGAGTGCGACCTGGCGCGGTAGACCGTGTCGGCGATCGCGGCGAGGACGGCCGCGGTGATGCCCACGCGCACGTCGGCGGCGAGGAAGCCCACCACCACGCCGGCGGCCACGGCGATCAGGACGCGGACGCCCAGATGCCGGAATCGGGGCTGCTGGAGCAGGCTGAGCAGGGAAGCGCGCTCGACCGGCGCGTACGTTGAGGTGGGTGTGGAGTGGTCGGCGGCGGTGCCCTCGTCGTCGGCAGGCCTGTCACTCACCCAGATCGGTGACGTAGTGTTACCGTCTTCGCGCTGCTTAGCGGAGTCCACGCTACAAACGGTAGCCGAGGGCCCGGCCGGTGCCTACTGCTGGCGCGTCCATAGTTTTATGGCCCACGTCACCGCGTTTACCACCGGAATTCGGGGTATCTACCTCTTTTCTTCTCTAGACAACTCAGCCTACTCTGCGGTTCGTGGCGCACATACATGATCTCACCGCTCGTGAGCAGGCGGAAGCCGTCAGGCGCCGGGAAATCTCACCAGTTGAGATCGTTGAACACTACCTCGAGCGCATCGAGCGGATCGACCCGCAGGTCGGCGCCTATGTCACGGTGACGGCCGAGCGCGCGCTCGCCCAGGCGCGCGCGCTCACCGAGCCGCACGGCCCCCTGTACGGCGTGCCGATCCCGATCAAGGATCTCAACCTGGTCAAGGACGTGCCGATCAGGTTCGGTTCGGCGACCTACGAGGACTTCGTCGCGCCCGTCGACGACACGGTCGTGGAGCGGCTGCGCGACGCCGGCACCGTCATGCTGGGCAAGACCGCGACGCCCGAGTTCGGCCTGCCGTGCTACACCGAGACCGCCGTGTCGCCGCCCAGCCGTACCCCGTGGGACCTGTCACGCTCGGCGGGCGGGTCGAGCGGCGGCGCGGCGGCCGCGGTGGCGGCGGGGCTGGCGCCCGCCGCGCACGGCAGCGACGGCGCGGGGTCGATCAGGATCCCCTCGTCGGTCTGCGGCCTGTTCGGCATCAAGCCGACGCGGGGCCGCATCAGCTTCGCCCCGATCATCCCGGACCTGGCGGGGCTGTCGACCAACGGGCCGATCGCCAGGACCGTGGCCGACGCCGCGGCGCTGCTGGACGTGATGGCGCACAACAACCCAGGTGACCTCTACCTCGCCCCGCCGCACGAGGGCACCTTCCTCGAGTGCGCGGCCATGGAGCCCGGCCGCCTGCGGATCGCGCGCTACGCGACTCCCGTCGTGGAGGGGGCCGAGGTGCACCCCGACGTGCTGGCCGCCTACGAGGCGGCGAGCAAGACCCTGGAGGGTCTCGGGCACGAGATCGTCGACATCGCCTCGCCGTTCGGGCCCGACCTGGTACCGCAGTTCGTCACGATGTGGTTCACCTTCGCCTGCATGCACCCGGTCGCGCTCGACCGGCAGGACCTGCTGCGCCCGCTGACGGCGTGGCTGCGCGAGCGCGGCTTCGCCGTACCGGCGCCCGCGTTCCTGCAGGCGCAGTCGTCGCTGCAGCTGGCCACGCGCATGGCGCTGATGGCGACCGACCCCTACGACGCGGTGCTCACGCCCACGGTCACGCAGCCGCCCGTCCCCGTCGGCTGGTTCGAGGACGGCGGCGACCCGGAGGAGACCTTCGAGCGGATGAAGCGCTTCGCCCCCTTCCCGCCGGTCTACAACGTGAGCGGGCAGCCCGCCGTCAACCTCCCGCTGCACTGGAACGCCGACGGCCTGCCGATCGGCGTCATGCTGGCGGGACGGGTGGGCGGCGAGGGCACGCTGATCTCGCTGTCGGCGCAGGTCGAGGCGGCCCGGGGCGGCTTCTGGGGCAGGCGGAGACCGCCCGTCTGGTGACGGGGCTGGTCCGCGCGTCGCGGCGGGTTTACCGTCGAGGTGTGGACAGCGCGCTGGAGATCTTCGGTTTCCTCGTCGGAACCTCGCTCGGGCTGTTTCTGCTGATCAGCCTGGTGGTCATGCTGCCGTCCAGGACGGCCAAGGAGGAGTCCCCCGGCGTCGTGTGGCTGGGCGGCCCCGGGCACAGCGAGCACGGGGTCAGCACCTCGGGGCTGGTGCTCGCCGACCGCAGGGCCCACTGGGCCCCCGCGCCCGAGGTCGACTGGGTGGGCGAGGCCGAGACCGCCGAGCCGGCCAGAGGCGTCGGCGGCGCCTCGGCGGGGTGGTGACGGCGATGCGCACGCTCACCCCCGCCCAGGCCGACGACGTCCGCACGGCTTTGCAGCACGCCGAACGGCGCAGCGGGCTGCGCTTCAGCGCCTTCCTCGGCGCCTCCGCGGACGGCAGGCGCCACTTCGCCGAGCGCCTGCACGCCGCGATGGGTGAGGAGTCGCCTGACGCTGTGCTAATCCTCGTCGACCCCGAGGGCCGCGGCCTGGAGATCGTCACGGGCGAGAACGCCAGGCGGCGGCTGTCCGACGGGGCGTGCAGGCTGGCCGCCATGTCGATGGCCACCGCCTTCAGCGCCGGCGACCTCGCCGGTGGCCTGCTCTACGGGATCAACACCCTGGCCGAGCAGGCCACGCGACGCTGAGCCGGCGGCGCGCCGCCGCTAGGCCGCCGTCTCGGACAGGTAGGGCGCCCATTGGGGATCGCCGACGAGCTGGGCGCCGATGAGCCGCCAGTGGGCGCCCCTTGGCACCGCGGGGGCGACGCGCAGCGTCCACCCCAGCTCCTCCAGGAACTTGTCGGCCTTCCTGTGGTTGCACGGCATGCACGAGGCGACGCAGTTCTCCCACGTGTGGGTGCCGCCCCGCGAACGGGGGATGACGTGGTCGATGGTCTCGGCCCGCTGCCCGCAGTAGGCGCAGCGGAAGTCGTCACGACGCATGAGCGCCGCCCGCGTCAGGGGGATGCGAGACCGGTAGGGAATACGGACATATCTTCGGAGCCTGATCACCGACGGGACGTCCACCGTACAGGTGGCGGAGCGCAGCACCGCTCCCCTGCCGTCACGGTGGACGACGTCGGCCTTCTCCCTCAGCACCAGCACGACTGCTCGGTGCAGCGACAGCGTGGTCAGTGGCTCGTAGGTGGCGTTGAGCAGGAGTACTTGGCGCATCAGGGGGCCACCCCCCGACGCAGGGGTATCAGAGGGGCCATGACCCCTGTTGGCGGTCCCTCCTGGGACCCGGTCGCTTCCGTCACGTGGACCTCCGCCGGACGGTCCAACGGATGGTCACCACGGCACCGTCCTTCACCAAGTCTGGCGTTTACGGCATGCCCCCGCCACCCATTACTGATGACCAAAGGGACGCGCGATGTCATATATGCCCGGTCTACTCGGGCTTTACGCGTCACAGGTAGGGTTCAGACATGTACCCAGCAGCTCGCCGAGACGACGTCGTCGAGAACCTGCACGGCACGCCCGTGCCCGACCCCTACCGATGGCTCGAGGACTCCGACGATCCGGAGGTGAAGGGCTGGCTGCTGGCGCAGGAGGAACTGTTCCGGTCGCAGGTCCAGCCGCAGCGGTTCAAGGAGCGCATCGCCGAGCTGCTCCGGTCCGGCTCGGTGGGCGTGCCCGTGTGGCGGGGCGAGCGCCACTTCTTCTCCCGGCGCACACCTGACCAGGAGCACGCCGTCTACTACGCCGTCGACGCCGACGGCACCGAGCGCGCGCTCATCGACCCGATGGCCATCGACTCCTCGGGGCTGACCACGCTCGACGCGGTGCAGCCCGACAAGGAGGGGCGCCTGCTGGCGTACCAGATCTCGGTCGGCGGCGACGAGGAGTCCTCGCTCTACATCGTCGACGTGGCGACGGGCCGGCGGGTCGAGGGCCCGATCGACCGGTGCCGCTACTCCCCCGTCGCCTGGCTGCCCGGCGGCGAGGCGTTCTACTACGTGCGCCGCCTGCCGAGCACCGAGGTGCCCGAGGGCGAGTCGCAGTTCCACCGCCGCGTCTACCTGCACCGCGTCGGCACCTCCACGGAGGACGACGTGATGATCTTCGGCGACGGCATGAAGATGACCAACTACTACGGCGTGTCGGTCTCCCGCGACGGCCGCTGGCTGCAGATCTCCG
Organism: Nonomuraea sp. NPDC003727; assembly: GCF_053586935.1. NCBI lineage: Bacteria > Bacillati > Actinomycetota > Actinomycetes > Streptosporangiales > Streptosporangiaceae > Nonomuraea > Nonomuraea sp. NPDC003727. The sequence continues at coordinate 479,397 of NZ_JBSFNE010000004.1, read as the reverse complement.
CCGCCGAGGGCACGGCGCCGCGCAACGACCTGTGGGTGGCCGACCTGACCGCCTCCCCCGCCGAGCGGCCCCAGCTGACCGTGGTCCAGGAGGGCGTCGACGCCCAGACCGGGCTGGTCTTCGGCCGCGACGGGCGCCTGTACGTCCACACCGACCGCGACGCGCCGCGCGCGCGGGTCTGCGTCGCCGACCCGGCCGCCCCGTCGGTCTGGACCGACCTCATCCCCGAGGACCCCGAGGCGGTGCTGACCGACTTCGCCATCCTCGACGACCTCGAGCGGCCGGTCATGCTGGTCGGCTGGACCCGTCACGCGATCAGCGAGATCACCGTGCACGACCTGGCGAGCGGCGAGCGGATCGGCGAGGTGCCCACCCCCGGCCTCGGCACGATCGGCGGGATCTCCGAGCGGCCCGAGGGCGGCCACGAGGCGTGGTTCGGCTACACCGACAACACCACGCCGCCGACCATCCAGCGCTACGACGCCCGCACCGGCGAGACCACGTTGTGGGCCGCCTCCCCCGGCGCGGTCGAGGTGCCGCCGGTCAAGACCTCGCAGGTGGTCTACCGGTCCAAGGACGGCACCGAGGTCCACATGCTGGTGATCGAGCCGGTCGACCGCGAGGGGCCGCGCCCGACGATCCTGAACGGCTACGGCGGCTTCGGCATCTCGATGACGCCCGGCTACTCCGCCTCCATCCTGACCTGGGTCGAGGCGGGCGGCGTCTACGCGATCGCGGGTCTGCGCGGCGGCGGTGAGGAGGGCGAGGACTGGCACCGCGCCGGCATGCTCGCCAACAAGCAGAACGTCTTCGACGACTTCCACGCCGCCGCCGAGCACCTGATCGCCACGGGCGTCACCACCTCCGCGCAGCTGGCCATCTCGGGCGGGTCCAACGGCGGCCTGCTGGTCGGCGCCGCCCTCACCCAGCGGCCCGACCTCTACGCGGCCGTGGCGTGCTCGGCGCCGCTGCTCGACATGATCCGCTACGAGCTGTTCGGGCTCGGCGCGACGTGGAACGTCGAGTACGGCTCGGCCGAGGATCCGGCGGAGTTCCCCTGGCTGTGGGCCTACTCGCCCTACCACCACGTGCGCGAGGGCGTCACCTACCCGGCGACGCTGTTCACCGTCTTCCAGTCCGACACCAGGGTGCACCCGCTGCACGCGTGGAAGATGTGCGCGGCGCTGCAGCAGGCCCAGGCGGGTGACGCGCCGATCCTGCTGCGCAACGAGACCGAGGTGGGGCACGGCGCCCGGTCGGTGAGCAGGACCGTCGACCTGGCCGCCGACCAGCTGACCTTCCTGGCCCGCCACACCGGCCTCTGACGGTCTCTTCCCCCGGGGGCCCCGCGCCTCCGGGGGAAGGGCGAACGCCGGGACGGCCGGGTATGGTCGGGGCATGGACGGGACGGCGGCCGGCCGCGCCCCGGCGGTGCCGGGTCTCACCGCGATCGAGCGCACACCCGGCCCCGCCCTGCGCCCCTACGTCACGCGGATGTGGGCCTACAGCGAACGCTACGACCATCCGGTGACCCGCACCGAGGTGGCGACGCCCGGCGTGGTGCTGATCCTCGCCTTCGGCGCCGCCATGGAGGTCGACGGCGCGCGCCTCACCTCGTTCGTGGGCGGCCTCGGCGACCGCTACACCGTGACCAGGATGACCGCGCCGACGGAGGGCGTGGAGGTCCTGCTCACCCCGTTCGGGGCGCGCCGCCTGTTCGGCGTGCCGATGAGCGGGCTGGCGAACCTCGTGGTGCCGATCGACGACCTGCTGCCCGCGTGGGGTCCCGCGGCGGTCGAAAGGCTCGGCGAGCTCGCCTCGTGGCCCGGCCGTCTCGCGGCCGCCGAGGCGCTGCTGCGGGCCCGCATCCTGGCCGCCCCGCCGCCCGACCCCCGCGTGGTGTGGGCGTGGGATCGCCTGGTCGAGTCGTCGGGAACGGCCGGCGTCACAGGGCTGGCGGGATCGCTCGGCTGGAGCCACCGCCACCTCGTGGCCCGCTTCCGCGACCACGTGGGCCTGACCCCGAAGGCGGCGGCCAGGGTGATCCGCTTCGAGCGGGCGATGAGCCTGCTCCGCTCGGGAGCCGACCTCGCCCGCGTGGCGGCGGCGTGCGGCTTCTACGACCAGCCCCACATGAACCGGGAGTTCCGCGCGATGGCCGGCGCCACGCCCGGTCAGATTCGTCCAAGACACCCGGCGGGCGCGGGCACAGACTCGTTCTCATGACGAGAACCGTTTTCGCGCTCGCCCGCTACCAGGACGTCCAGGCCGCCGTCGGCTTCCTGACCGCGGCCTTCGGGTTCGAGCCGCACGAGGTGATGAAGGACCACGCCGAGATCCTGGTCGGCGACGACATCATCATGCTCGGGCGGGGCACGCCCGGCGGTCCGGGCGTCTACGTCGCCGTCGACGACCCCGACGCGCACCACGACAAGGCGGTGGCCGCGGGCGCCGTCGTCACCATGGAGCTGACGGACCAGCCCTACGGGTCCAGGGAGTACGCGTGCAAGGACCCCGAGGGCAACCTCTGGTTCTTCGGCACCTATCGGCCCTGACCTCGCCTCGTCCGCACGGCCCGCCGGAGTCCCGCTGGAGCACGCGTGACGGACGGGCGGCCACCGGTGAGGGACGGTGGCCGTGGCCCGGCCTGCCGTACGGGAGGGATCAGCGGGGGAAGACGATGGTCTTGTGGCCGTCGAGCAGCACCCGCTGCTCGGCGTGCCACCGGACGGCGCGCGCCAGCGCGACGCACTCGACGTCCCGGCCCATGGCGACCAGGTCGTCCGGCGTGTGGCTGTGGTTGACGCGCGCCACCTCCTGCTCGATGATCGGCCCCTCGTCCAGGTCGGACGTGACGTAGTGGGCGGTCGCGCCGATCAGCTTCACCCCGCGGTCGTGCGCCTGGTGGTACGGCTTGGCGCCCTTGAACGACGGCAGGAACGAGTGGTGGATGTTGATCGCCCGGCCGGCCAGCTTCTCGCACAGGTCGGCCGACAGCACCTGCATGTAGCGGGCGAGCACCACCAGCTCCACCTGGTAGTGCTCGACCAGCGCGAGGATCTCCGCCTCCTGCTTCGGCTTGGTCTCCGGGGTGACCGGCAGGTGGTGGTAGTCGATCCCGTACGACTGGGTGAGCGGCCGCAGGTCGGGATGGTTGGAGGCGACGGCGACGATCTCGATGTCGAGCAGCCCCGAGCGGACCCGGTAGAGCAGGTCGTTCAGGCAGTGGCCGAACCTGCTGACCAGGATGAGCACCCGCGGCTTCACCGAGAGGTCGCGCAGCTTGAACTCCATGCCCCACTCGGGCGCCAGCGTGGCGAAGGCGGCGCTCAGCTCGTCGTGCGGCAGGCCCGCCCTGAACTGCACCCGCATGAAGAACCGCGCGGCGGCCTGGTCGCCGAACTGCTGGCTCTCGGTGATGTTGCAGCCGCTTCTGGCCAGCAGACCAGACACGGCGGCGACCACCCCGGGGCGGTCGGGGCAGGACAACGTCAGGACGTACTCGGCGTTCATACCTTGACTCTCGCGGAGGTGGGATCGTAGGGCGCCTTGCGGCTGATCTGGGCAGGGTACCTCTCTCCCGCGCAGTCCACCTCGGCCATGGCCGGTGTGCCGGTCACGAAGCCGAGCGCCACGGTCCTGCCGATGGTGGGACCGTGGGCGGCGGAGGTGACGTAGCCGACCGGCTCGCCGTCCACGAGCAGGGATTCACCTCCCCACAGGTGCGCCTCCGTGGTGATCGACACGATCGTCCCGCGCGCGTCGTGGATCCGGTCCATGCCCCGAAGGGGGCGCTCTTCTTGCAGGTGAACAGCAGGCCCGCCGCGGCCGGGGTGACGTCGGGGCCGAGCTCGCGGCCCCACGCCCGGTAGCCCTTCTCCAGGCGCATGGCCTCGATCGCGTAGTGGCCTGCCTGCCTGACGCCCGTCGCGAGCAGCCTCTCGTAGACGGTGACCGCGAACTCGGCCGGCACGTAGAGCTCCCAGCCCAGCTCGCCGACGTAGGTGACGCGGCTGGCCCGGACGGTGGCGTGGCCGAGGTCGATCAGCCGCGAGGTGCCGAACTCCCCCAGTTCCGCCTTCGACACCGTGCGCAGGATGTTCCTGGACTCGGGCCCCATGAGGCCGAAGACGGCGTAGGCGCTGGTGACGTCCACCAGGACCGCCCGGCGCTCGCCGATGCCCCTGGAGATGTGGTCGAAGTCGCGCGTGGCCTGCGCCGACCCCGTGACGATGAGGTACTCGTCGGCCGACACCCTGGTCACCGTCAGGTCGCTCTCGTAGCCGCCCCTGTCGTTGAGCATGCCCGTGTAGACGACCCGGCCGACCTCCACGTCGACGTCCGCCGTGCACAGCCACTGCAGCGCCGCGGTGGCCTCTGGACCCTTCAGCGTGAACTTGGCGAACGACGTCTGGTCGAACAGCGCCGCCTCGCTCCTGCAGGCGCCGACCTCCGCGTCGACCGTCTCCTGCCATCCCGGCCTGCCGAAGGTGTACGGCGCGGCCGGCCCGAAGTAGTTGACCCGCTCCCAGCCCATCTTGGCGCCGAAGCAGGCGCCCGACGCGGCCAGCAGGTGGTGTGGCGGTCTCCACGCCGCGCACCCGCCCGTCCCTGACGGCGGTGCCGGTGACCCTGGCGCGTTCGACGACCTCCACGCCGCGCCGCTGGGCTCCGCGGGCCAGGGCCTGGGTGAGGTCGGAGGGGTTCGCCTTGCCGTCGCCCGGCAGCCACACGCCGCCGACCAGGTCGTCGGTGCGCATGACCGGCCACAGCTCGCCCGCCTCCCTGGCGGTGACGACCTCGGCGGCGATGCCGTAGGCGCGGGCCTGCGCCGCCGTCCTTCTGAGCTGGGTCATCCGCTCGGGGGTGCGGGCGACGCTGACGCTGCCGCAGCGCTTCCAGCCGGTGCCGAACCCCGTCTCCCTCTCCAGGCGGGCGTACAGGTCGGTGCTGTACCTGATCAGCCTGGTCATGCTCTCGGTACTGCGCAGCTGCCCGACCAGGCCGGCCGCGTGCCAGGTGGTGCCGCACGACAGCTGACCCTGCTCCAGCACGACGACGTCGCTCCAGCCGAGCTCGGCCAGATGGTAGGCCACGCTGCAGCCGACGATGCCACCGCCGACGATGACGACCTGCGCCCGGCTCCTCAAGAAACGCTCCTCAACCTGGGCCATGTGCGCACCGAGCGCAGCATGGCGATGAAAGCCTGTTCGGCGGGGCCCAGCAGCCGGTCGCGGCGGTGGGCCAGCACGATCGGGCGGGGCCTGGGCGCGGGAGTGACCTCCACCGCGGCCAGCCGCCCGTCGGCGAGCTCCTGCTCCACGCAGTGCTCCGACACCAGCGAGACGCCGAGCCCCGCGGCGACCGCCTGCTTGATCGTCTCGGGGCCCCAGATCTCTGTCCGCTTGTCGAGGCCCCACGTTTCCATCGCCTGTTCCTGCAGCTCACGCGTGGACGAGCCGGGCTCGCGGATGAGGAAGAGCTCCTCGGCCAACGCGGCCGGCTCCGCCGTACCGCTCCTGGACAGGTGGTGGCCCGGTTCGGTGATCACGACGAGCCTGTCCTCCAGGATCGGCTCGCTGACCAGCTGCGGCGCCGAAGGCTGGCCGGCCAGGACGGCGACGCCGATCTCGCCGTCCACCAGCCCGCGCTCGACCTGCTGGCCGTTGCCGACCCGGATGCCGATCTCGATGCCCGGATGGCGGTCGCGGAAGGCGGCCAGCAGCGGCGGCAGCAGGTAGGTGCCGACCGTGGTGGTGCCGCCGGCGACCAGCTTGCCGGCCTGCAGCCCCGACACCTGCCGGATGGCGGCCACCGCCTCGTCGGCGAGCAGGAAGACGCGCCTGGCGTACTCCAGCATGACCTCGCCCTCGGGCGTGAGCCTGATCCGCGCGCCGCTGCGGTCGATCAGCGTGACGCGCAACGCCTGCTCAAGCTGCCTGACCTGGTGCGACACCGACGGCTGGCTCAGGTAGAGCTTCTGCGCCGCGGCCGAGAAACCACCGCACTCCACCACCGTCATGAAGATCCACAGCCGGTGCAGGTTGAGCTGCATGCCTTGTTAACCCCTTGCTGCCTCGATCGACTCGCCGAGCGCCGTTTCGAGCTGCTCGAGCCGGTGCCAGGGGATCTCCCCCATCGTGCAGATGCGGAAGAAATCGTCCGACAGTCGCCCCTGACCTGCGTAGACAACGTAGCCGCGCTTCTTGAGCTCGTCGTGAAGCGCCTGGTACGTCACACCGTCCGGCAGGTGAAGCATCGTCACGGTGTTGGACCTGAAACGTTCATCGACGAGGATCTTCAGGCCCAGCCGTTCGAACTGCCCGCGCACCAGCGCCGCCCGCTCGCGGTACAGCTTGGTCCGCGCCGCGAACCCGCCCTGCGCCTCGTACTCCTCGATCGCCTCGTCCAGGGCGTAGCAGACCTGGACGGCAGGCGTGAACGGCACGTCGTTCTTCAGATAGCCGGCCGCGTCGAGGTAGAGGCTGCGCTCGGGAACCTCGTGGATCCTGGCGACCGAGGCCGGGCTGCACAGGATGAACGCCATGCCCGGCAGGCCGTGCAGACCCTTGTTGGCGGTGCCGCAGACCACGTCGACGCGCACGTCCGCGAGGTCCTGGTCCTCGATCGCGGTGCCGGAGATCGCGTCGATCACGAACAGCGCTCCCGAACCCGCGACGACCTCGCCGATCTCCCTGATCGGGTTGATGAGGCCGGTCGTGGTCTCGTGGTGGACGCAGACCACCGCGTCGATGTCGTCGTGCGCGGCGAGCGCGCGCCGCACCGCCTCCGGGTCGGCCGGGACCGTCCAGTCGCTCCTGACCTCGTGGACGGCGATGCCGTGCGCGCGGGCGATCTTGATCATGCGGTCGCCGTACACGCCGTTGTTGACGACGAGCACCGCGCGGTCCTCCCGCACGGAGCTGATCACCGCCATCTCCATGGCGGCCGTCCCCGAACCGGTGACCAGGACGGCCTCGTGGGTGCCGCCGAGGTTCAGGCAGCGGGGCAGCGCCTCGCGGATCCTGAACAGCAGCTCGGTGAACTCCGGCTCGCGGTGGCACAGGTCTCCGCGCAGCAGGGCGTCCTTGACCCGCTGGGACGTACAGGCTGGTCCGGGATTCAGCAGAATGAGCTCTTCGTCCATCATCCACTCGATCTTCTGGAGATATCGGGCGTAATGGACGCTAGCCGGGTGCCCAGCCTGCGACCAGGCAGGATTTCGCTATGACCCTCATAGGCGGACGACGCCGGGCGGCCCCCTCGCCACCCCGCGCCCAGGTGTTCCGCGCGTCGGTGATCTGGGGAGCCTTCGACTCGCCGGCGACACGACCATGACCCGTGACAGCGTCTATATCGGACATCATGAATGACGGGCTTGTGATCCCTTCGCCCGTCGGATTGGGTGAAGCGCATGCCCCTGGAGGTCGTGGTCGCCGGCCTGTTCGCCGTCGTGTCGGGGATGAACGACGGCGGCGCGCTGCTGGCCACCGGGCTCAAGCTCCCCGCCGTCCGGCCCGTCGTCGGCGTCCTCACCCTGGTCCTGCTGACCGGCGCGGTGCCGCTGGTGTCCCAGCACGTGGCGCAGACCTTCGCCACCCGGCTCGCCTCCTTCGAAGGCCCGGACGCCTCCCGCGCCATGATCGTCGCCGTGCTGTCGGCCATCGCGGTCGTCCTGGCGCTCAGCCACTACGGGCAGCCCACCAGCCTGACCCTCGCCATCGTCGGCGGCCTCACCGGCGCCGGCCTCGGTGCCGGGCTCCAGGTGTCGGCGGCTTCCGTGGCGCTCGTGCTCGCCGTCGGGATGCTGGCGCCCTTCGCCGGAGCGCTGGCCGGCTGGGTCGTGATCCGGCTGCTCGTCCTCCTGACCGACGCCCGGGGCCTGCGCCGGTGGCACTGGGCGGGCTTCCTCCTGCAGTGCGTCGCCTACGCGGCCAACGACGGGCAGAAGATGCTGGCCGTCTTCCTGATCGCCCTGGGCACCTCGGGGCCGTCCGTCTCGTTCACCGCCGCGCTGCTGTTCGGCCTCGGGACCGTGTACGGCATGCCCAAGGCGGGCCGTACGCTCAGCCGGGAGATCATCGTGTCCCGGCCGTTGCACGGGGTGACGGCCGAACTGGCGTCCGGCGCGACGGTGATCGGGTGCGCGGCGGCCGGGATGCCGGTGAGCATGACCCAGGCCATCGCGGGCGGACTCATCGGCGCGGGCGTCGCCCAGGGCAGCGGCAGGGTGCGGTGGTACGCGGCCGTCAAGATCGTGCTCGCCTGGATCCTCACCTTGCCGGCGGCTGGACTGCTGGCGGCTCTGACGGCCCTCGCCCTGCGGGAGCTCGGATGAGGCGCGAAGAGGAGGCCGGCCAGGAACGGGCCCGCGCAACCGCACAGAAGGCACGA
>NZ_JBSFNE010000004.1:314808-470906 GCF_053586935.1 Nonomuraea sp. NPDC003727 | reverse complement strand
GGAAGCCGAAGGCACGAAGCCGAAGGCACGAAGCCGAAGGCACGAAGCCGAAGGCACGAAGCCGAAGGCACGAAGCCGAAGGCACGAAGCCGAAGGCACGAAGCCGAAGGATGGGCGGCTGTGTCGTGGAACCGGGGCCGGGGCGCGCCCTGGGCATGCCGTCAAGAAGCGGGCAGCCGGCGATCCCCCGAAGAGAACGTGCCGCCCCGCCCACCGGCAGGTCCGAGGCCGTGCCGTGAGCGAGCAACGGGCCCGGCGGTACCGAAACCCGGCGGACTCCCGAGAACGACGCCCCGGACCGGGAAGACCGAGTATGGGAGTTCGTTCCGAAACGGAGCCGGTGGCGGGACGGAAGCCGGAGTCCCGGGACAGGGAGGCGGAGTCTGGAAGGGTGGGACATGGAGTCGGCGCCACGGACGCAGGGAGAGACCGACGCGGGACGACAGAGCCAGGACGACGAAGAGGCTCGAAGGCACAGCGGGCCTTCGGGACGAGGCATCGCCGCCAACGGTGTGTGGCGGCCCGGAGGCGTACGGATGAGTGCCGGTGATGCCAGGGCGCGGGCGCAGGACGGCAGGCGCCCGGCGAAACGGCTGAGCCGGATTCGCGACCTGCTGGCCGGGCGGATGGACGGTGCCCTCACCGACGCGCTCGCCGGACAGCTGGAGGCGACCAAGGAGGGCGCCTGGCTGGCCATGGCGATGATCAGCGGCGAGGTGGGCAGGACCGGCGCGCACGAGCAGATGCGGTCCATCGAACACTTCGGCGACACCGAACGCGCCCGCCTGGTCGAAGAGCTCAAGAACGCGCTGGTCACACCCATCGACAGGGAGGACCTGTTCCGGCTGTCCCGCTCCATCGACGACGTGCTGGACTCGTTGCGTGACTTCGTGCGGGAGTCGCACCTGTACCGGGTACCGGATCAGATCAGGTTCGCTCCGCTGCTGGACCAGGTGATCGTGGGTATCGAGGCGCTGGAGAGCGCGGTGCAGGACCTCGCGTCCCGGCCTTCGGCGGTGGTGCACGACGCGTTGGAGGCCAAGAAGGCGGGAGGCGCCGTCCGGCGGATGTACCAGTACGAGATCGCCCGGATCTTCTCGGGGGAGGTGACCGCCGACGCGATGAAGGAGCGGGAACTCGTCCGGCGCCTGGAGATCGTCGGCATGGCCATCGGCGACGCGGCCGACGCCATCGCCGACGGCGCCATGAAGCGCTGACCTCACGCAGGCGCCTTCCCTGGCCGAAGGAGCCCGCATCCGGCCACGACGTAGGCCCACACCCGGGCGAAGCTGCGCCATCCCCACCGCGCGGGCCCACCCCTGAGCGAAGGCGCGCCATCCCCACCGCGCGGGCCCACCCCTGGGCGAAGGCGCCCTTATCCCCCCGCGCGGCCTACCTCTGGGCGAAGGCGCGCCGTCCCCACCGCGTGGGCCCACCTCCGGGCGAAGGCGCGCTATCCCCCCGCGCGGGCCCACCCCTGGGCGAAGGCGCCCTTATCCCCGCCGCGCGGGCCCACCCCGGGCGAAGGAGCCGCCAGACGACGGTCTTCGTAAGACCTACGCCGTTGAGAGCCGGCTCGTGCGAGCCGTACAGACGACCACGAACCGGAGGAGATCGTCCAGCGGGAAACCCTCCGGTGCCACACCGCGCCCTCGTCGACCCGGTGGGGACCGGACCGAAAAGCGCTCACCCGCTCGCAGGCCAGGGCACTGGCGGTCCGAATGCCGAGCAGGCGTGGCTGGCGCCGAATGACGAACGGGCCTGGCTGGCGCCGAATGCCGAGCGGGCCTGGCTGGTCCCTATGGTGGCCGAGCGAACCCCAGGGAATGAGCGCCGCGCATCCTCCCAGGCACGCACGTTCCTAAGGCCTCCCGCGGCTCCTCCCAGGGCGGCTGGTAGCGCCGCGGTCTGGACCTGCTGGGACGTCTCGGACGCCGTCACCCGATAATGCAGGGATGATCGACAACGAGATGCCGCGCCCGTTACTGCGTCACCCCGAGGACGGCGAGCTGATCGACGTGGCGGGAGTGGCCCACTTCTTCCGGCTGACGGGCGAGCACACCGGCGGCCGCTTCGCGTTCGAGGAGTTCACCCTGGCGGGGGGCGTGGTCGGGGCCCGCCCGCACGTGCATCACGGTCACGACGAGTACTTCTACGTCCTGCGCGGCGACCTGACCCTGCACCACGGCGACGGTGAGGTGACAGTCGGCCCCGGCCACCTGCTCGCCGCCGCACGCGGCACCCCGCACGGCTTCCGCAACGCTGGGACGGAGCCGGTCCAGGCCCTGTGCCTCTACACGCCGGCCGGGTATGAGGGCTACTTCCGCGAGGTGCACGAGGCCGTGGCGGCCGGCGCGGAGGTGACCGACGAGCTTCTGGCGGAGTTCCGCGCCCGCCACCGCACCAGCTCGTTCTAGCGGGTGCCAGGCCCAGCCGGGACAACAGGCCCAGCCGGGACAACCTGGGACGCCCGAGCCGTTGAGTGGCCGGAGCGGGCTGTGCAGGTCCGGGGACGATGGCGCCCCGCCTCGAGCGGACACGGTGACCGGCATCGCCAGCCGTGCCGCTCTCGTCGGCGGGCGGGCCGCGGCGCCGACGGTCGGTTCAGAGATTCGCCGTGGCGCCGACGGCCGATTCACCCGTCCACCGCGACACCAACAGCCGATCCAAAGGTCCACCGCGACACAGACAGCCAATTCAAACGTTCGCCGGGGAACCAGCGGCCGATCCGAAGGTCCACCGCGACACAGGCAACCGATTCAACGTTCGCCGGGGAACCAGCGGCCGGTTCGAAGGTCCACCGCGGCGCCGGCGGCCGGTTCAGAGGTCCAGGGTGTCGGCGAGCCGGGTGAGTTGCCGCATGCCGTCGGCCATGTCGAAGCCGCCTGCCGTCAGCGGTTGCAGGGCGATGTGGTCGGCGCCGGCGTCCAGGTGGGCCCGGACGCGCTTGGCGACCGCCTGCTCGTCGCCCCAGGCCACGATCGCGTCCGCCAGGCGGTCGCTGCCGCCGTCGGCGAAGTCGGCGTCGGTGTAGCCGAGATCGCGCAGGTTGTTCACGTAGTTGGGCAGGGCGAGGTAGTAGGCCATGTGCTCGCGCGCCGCCTGGCGGGCCTTCGCCGGGTCGGGCTCCAGGATGACGGCGAGCTCCGGCACCAGCAACCGTTCCTTGCCGAGGATCGCGCGGGCACGGGCGGTGTGCTCGGGCGGGCCGAAGTAGGTGTGCGCGCCGTCCGCCCTGTCCCGTGACAGCTCCAGCATCCTGGGCCGCAGCGCCGCCAGCAGCCGGGGGGCGTCACCGCCCGACACCATGCCCGTGGCCGCCGCGTCCATGCCGTCGAGGTAGGCGCGCATCGCCGTGAGGGGCTTGTCGTAGGCGTGGCCCCGCCCGGTGACGAGGCCGCCGTGGCTGACGCCGATGCCGAGCACGAACCTGCCCGGGTAGGCCTCACCGAGCGTGGCACGCCCGGCCGCCATCGCGGTGGCGTCGCGGGCCCAGATGTTGGCGATGCCGGTGCCGACCGCGATCCGCGTGGTCGCGGCGAGCAGCAGGGCGGCGCTCGCGAACGGCTCCCTGCTCGTGGAGTTCTCGTTGACCCAGAGTGTGGAGTAGCCGAGTTCCTCCAGCTCGGCGGCCGCCTCGCGGACGACCGGCGCAGGCGCCCTGCCGAACAGGGGATACCACACGCCGATCCGACCGTTGTCCATCACTGTCGCGACCTCTCGGGTAGGCTGTTCGATCGAGATGGAACATTACACGAGTGTTCGACAGCAGTCGAACAGAGGACGCCAGCTGACCCACGGCTCCCCCATGGAGGCCTCGTTGCAGGCGGCGCTCGACGCACTGTCCGACCCGATCAGGCGGTCCATCGTGCGCGAGCTGGCGGAGGTGCCCGACTGGTCGCTGGCCTGCGGCACGTTCAAGGAGCTGCCGGTCGCCAAGTCGACCCTGAGCCACCACTTCACGGTGCTGCGCAACGTCGGCCTGCTCGAACAGCGCGACGAGGGGGCCAGGCGGCTCAACCGGCTGCGCCGCGAGGAGTTCGACGCCCGCTTCCCCGGCCTGCTCGCCCTGGTCCTGTCCGAGCACTGACCGCTTTCCTGACTCCCCTCCCCGGCCCACCCGACCCCGGCCCGCCTGCCCGAACGCTGACCCCCTCCCCGGCCCACCTGCCCGAACGCTGACCACCTTCCCGACCCGCCCGACCCGGCCCCACCCGAACGCCCACCACCTCCCCGGCCCGCCCGATCCGGTCCCGCCCGAACGCTGACCACCTCCCCGGCCCGCCCGATCCGGTCCCGCCCGAACGCTGACCACCTCCCCGACCCCCACCCGTTCGAGCGCAGACCGGCAGGCGCAGACCGGCAGGCGCAGATGAGACCGATGAAGACGCGGCCGACGAAAGCCGGCTGGCGAAGACGGGGCCGGCGAAGGCGAGACCCACGGAGACAAGGCCAGCAGACAACGAGACCGGCGGAGACAAGGCCGATGAAGGAGCGAGCTCTCGATGCCACGTCGCCGGGAGACGCGAAGTCCTGCTGGAGTAGCGTGATCGACGGATGGTCACCGGTGACCACGGCGGCCTGTCGCGGGCATGCCGTACAAGAGCGAGCGTGCCATAAGAGCGGGCGGGCCGTACAAGAGCGGGCGGGCCGTGCAAGAGGACGACGACCACGGGCAAGAGGACGACGAACGCGGGGGCGCGGTGAGCAGTGATCGGCCGGCGGCGCGGGTGGTGTGTCTCGATCGCGACGGCAGGGTGCTGCTGATGAACTGGTACGACCGGGTCAGCGGCGAGGCGATCTGGGAGCCTCCTGGAGGGGGGCTCGACCCTGGCGAGACGCCGCTGGAGGCGGCCAGACGCGAGCTGGCCGAGGAGACGGGCCTGCCGGGTGGCGCGGTTCAGGACAGGTGGGTCGCGGTGGATCGGGACTTCACGTGGCTGGGCGTTCGGTACGTGAAGGTCGAGCCCTTCTTCGTCGCCCGTTTCGACGAGGCGCGTCCCGGGGTGCGGCCGGGTGAGCTCACGGAGGAGGAGAGCGAGGCCTTCCTCGGCCACGGCTGGTTCAGCGCCGAGGAGCTGCGCTCACTGCCGGGCCGGCTCGATCCGCCGGAGCTGCCCGAGGTGATCAGGAGACTGAGCTGGTGACGTAGGCGGCGACCTGGTCGGCGTCGTGGAAGTCGGCGGTGCGCCCGTCGTCGTGTTCGACGTGGAACCCGCCGTCCACACTGATCTTCAGCGGGCCCGCGATGAGCACGGGCCCGCCGCGTTCAGGCGGGTCGTACCTGTTCTGCAGGAGCGTCAGCCGGAGGTGTCTGACCAGGAGAGCGCGCCTGCCGGCCTCCGCGAGCCGGTCCTGCACCCATCCGAGCTGCTGGATCTGTTCTTCTTCCACCCGTTGGGTGTAGATGGCACCCATAAGCACCACACATCCTTAGATCGGGGAGATTCCGCGGTCCGTGACCCCAGCCTGCATTCAAGTGACTACTCTAGGTATGGATTCCGGTCGCACACCTGGGGTGTGTGAACGCCGGCCCGCTTTTGTAGAACCTCTGTAGAACCGGAGCCCCCGATGCCTGCTGCACGCGAGCTCGATCCGAGCTCCAGCCCGCTGGCGTTCTTCGGCTCGGAGCTGAGGGAGTTCCGCACGCGTGCGGGCCTCTCCCAGGAGCAGTTGGCCGAGCGGTTGAGCTATTCGCTGTCCCTGGTCTGCGCGATCGAGCTGGCCAGGCGCACGCCGTCCCGTGACTTCGCCGAGCGCGCCGACGCGGTGCTCGAGACCGGCGGGTCGCTGCTGAGACTGTGGCCTCTGGTACGGCAGGCGGCCTACCCTGCCTGGTTCCGTCCGTGGCTGGAGATCGAGCAGACGGCGCGCACGTTGCAGACGTGGCAGCCGTTGCTGATCCCCGGCCTGCTGCAGACGGAGGACTACGCGCGGGAGATCTTCCGCAGGGAGCCCGCCGCCACGGCGGAGCAGGCGGAGGAGGCGGTGTCGGCGCGCATGACCAGGCAGGCGGTCCTGCACCGGCCCGATCCGCCGATGTACTGGGTGGTGCTGGACGAGTGGGTGGTCCGCAGGCCGGTCGGCTCGGGGGCGACGATGCGCGGGCAGGTGCGCGCGCTGCTGGAGTCGGCCGAGTTGCCCAACGTCACCGTGCAGGTCGTCCCTGTCGACGCCCAGGCGGTGCCGGGGTTGACCGGTGCCTTCGTCATCGCGAAGGTTCCCGGCGAGCCGGATCTCGTCTATCTGGAATCGGCGGGCGAGGGGTATGTCACCGATCGTCCTGTGGACGTCGAGTCCATCGCCCGCAGATATGACGTGATCAGGTCACTCGCCTTACCGGTTCACGCAAGTCTAAATTTGCTGTCGAAAGTGGAGGAGAGCATATGAATGACCTCACATGGCGTAAGGCCCGCCGTAGCGGTGGCAATGGCGGGGACTGCGTCGAAGTAGCCGTCCTCGACACGCCCGGGGACGGCGCCGCTCACAAGCCCGACCAGGACAGGCTCTTCGTCCTGCGTGACTCCAAGGACCCCGACGGACCGAGACTGTTCTTCACCGAGGCCGAGTGGGAGGCTTTCCGGCTCGGCATGAAGGACGGCGAATTCGACGACCTGGCCTGATCCGGCGCCTGGTCCCTACCGCACACCCGGGCTCGCGGAGGCGTGCCGCGTGCCCGGCTCAGAGCACTTCTGGCCGATCCCAGGGTGATCCGACCTGAGAACCCCTTGCTCGCCGCCTCGAGCGCAGGCTCGGCGGGCGTGTCGGGCCACGGCCGCGCGAGCGCGCCGGGTGGCCGACGCCCGCCTCCGCCGCCATGACGCCCGCCGACCCACGGAGCGGAGCCCCGAGGCACGCGGGCCCACCGAGCGGGCACAGGCACACCGGCCCGCCGAGCGGAGCCCCCGGCACACCGGCCCGCCGAGCGGGCACAGGCACGCGGCCGTTACGCGTCGCACCCGCCCGGAGCGGCCGACCTCATGCCCTGCTGCCGCGCGCCGGCAGCGACCTGGCGGGTAGCGCGCGGGGAGCCGTGGCGGGCAGCGGCGTGTCCCGGGGCGGCAGCTGCCGCGCCGGCAGCGACCTCGCGGGCAGCGAGCGGGCAGGCAGGGTGCGAGCCGGCAGGGCCGGCCGCTCAGGCATCAGGCTCACGCGATCACCTCGTTGTGCGCGGTCGACATCAGGGCGCGCAGCAGCGGACCGCAGGCCCGCTCGTGCTCCGCCTCCACCGGCAGCCCTTGGGCCACCCTGGCATGGTAGAGCTCGCGTTCGAGCTCGTCGGTGTAGAGCTGCGCGGTCAGGCCGACGACCACGGTCACTCCGGTGCCGCCGCGCGGGATGACGGCGACGGCGTGGGTGCGCAGCCAGCTCTCGTCGGCGCCGCCGTACCAGCCGCACTTGACGGCCGCGTCGGGTACGGCCAGCGCCTCCCGCACGCCGAACGCCTGCCGCCCGGGCACCTCCCGCATCCATGACAGCACCTCGGCGGCCACGGGGTCGCCGGCGAGGGCGGCCTGGGCGAGGGCGGTGTAGGCGGTGGCGACCTCGGCGGCGGCGACCTCGACCGAGCCGAAGCGGGACGGGTCGCCGTTGCCCTGGGTCCAGGTCGCTCCCGTGCGCCGGTGGATCTCGGACAGGATCACCGCGGGCCCGACGGCCAGCCAGAGCGCCCTGGTGTCGCTGTTGGAGGAGGTGACGACGGCGGGCTCGGCGTGGGCGCGCCAGAACCCCTGGTCGGTGACGTGTGCCGCGGCGGCCCAGCAGTACAGGGGTTTGAGCAGCGAGGCGCAGCGGAGCCGTTCGAGACCGTGGGTGAGCGTGATGGTGCGCGAGGGCACCGTGGCGGCGGGCCCGCTCACTCCCCTGGTGATCGCGGCGGCCTGTGCGCTCGCGCCCGGGCGCAGGTCACGCAGGGCCGCGGCGAAGCTCGTGCTCATCGGCCGATGTTACAACGGCCGTCCCCGTGACACGGCCGCCTCCGGGGCCACCTGGATCCAGGCGCCCGCGCGGATGCCGGCAAGCGCCCCGGAGTGGCCCCGAGGCCGAGGGGGTCAGCCGGACAGGGACCGGTCCGCGGGGCCGTCGTAGTGGTCGGGGCCCTGCATCGACAGGTCCAGCGGCTGCACCATGGGCGAGTTGGCCGAGGCGCGCCAGCCCTTCTCGCGCGTCGCCTCCTCGATGGAGTGCGCGCAGAGCGACAGCGACCTGCACACGATGAACAGCGCCTTCAGCTGGAGCGGCTCGTAGCCCATGTCCAGGCCGATGCATCCCATCGCGCCGGGTCCGTTGATCCAGATCCGCCGGCCGAAGACGTCCTCGGTGGCGTCCTCCATCGCGCGGGCGATCGCGACGTACCTGCCGGTGACGCCCAGGGAGTCCGACAGCTCCATGAGCCTGACGGTGCGCGGGTCGCGGATGTGCTGGGCGTGGTGGAAGCCGGGCATCCGCTCGCGCCGTTCCCGCATCTCGGCGACGATCTTGGCGGCGGCCTCGCGGTCGCTCAGCCCGTCCTGCTCGGCTCTGGCCGCCACGCCGAGGAACATCTCGGCAGGACGGTCAGCGGTGCCGTGCAGGCGGCCGATGCCGGCGACGCCCGCGGCGACGGCGGCGTTGAGCTCGGCGCCGCCCGCGGTGGCGAACCGGACGGTGGCGGAGGAGGGCGACATGGCGTGCTCGGCCATGTTGACCATGATCGCCTCGGTCATCCTGCCGACCTCGGGCGTGGGCAGCTCGCCCTTCAGCACCAGGTGGAAGTGCTCACCGAAGGAGATGGCGCCGGTCAGCTCGTTGACGTCGTAGCCGCGGATGACGATGCGGTCCTTGTTCTTCCATGCGATGGCCGTCTCCCAGGCGAACGGCTTCTTCATCGGGCGATCCTTTCGGGAAAGTACACGCACGCCGGGTCGATCTCCTCGCGCAGCAGGCGAAGCTCCTCGGGGTCCGGCGGCAGGACGGTCTCCAGCACGTCGGCGAACGCGGGCGCGAAACCCGTGCTGTCCAGGACGGCCTGCCGGGTGGCGCCCGGCATGAGCGCGGTGACGGTGAGGGCGCAGTCCTCGGCCTCCATGACGCACAGGTCGGTGACGACCTTCACGCGCAGCGGCCCGAGGCCCGCCTTGGCCCGTTCGCCGGGCCCGCCGAGGAAGCCGGGGCTGGTGACGTAGCCGCAGCGGGCGGGGAATCGGCGCCGCTCGTGGTCGGTGAGGACGACCACCTGCGAGCAGTGGCTGGCGATGTCGTTGGCGCCGCCGCTGCCAGGCAGGCGTTTGCCCGCGACGGTGGTGGAGTTGATGTTGGCGTACTGGTCGATCTCGGCGCCGCCGAGGAACCCGGTGCGCACGAGCCCGCGCTGCACGAGCCCGCCGAGCGCCTCGAACAGCGAGCCGTGGCGGGCGGCGCCGTGCATGAGCCTGGGGTCGACGACCGAGACGGGGGTGGGCACGACCTTGGGGAACACCACACCCGATTCGATCACCAGCTTGGCGCCGGGGGCGTGGGTCCGCTGCGCGAGCGTGGCGGCCAGCAGTGGGAGCCCGGTGCCGACGATCACGAGGTCGCCGTCGCGGATCTGCCGCGCTCCCTCGGCGACGAGCAGTTCTCTGGGAAGGGCGGTCACACCAGGCTCCTCATCCGGTCGGCCAGTGCCCCGCGGAGCCTTCCGTCGGCGTCCCTGGTGGCGAGGTACTCCTCGAAGGAGGCGCCGAGGTTGTCCGCGATCCACTCGCGCAGCGCCTCGTCACCGGCACGGCCGAGGCCCTGGTACTCCTTGATCTCCGCTTCGGCGAAGTCGTAGGCGCGGTAGACGGAGGTGGGGAAGGCTCCGAAGGGCTGCTCGACGACCGCCGTCACGTACGCCTCGGGGATCGTCACCTGCTCGGGGCGGTCGGAGAAGGACCCCGCGGGCAGCACCTGCTCGGCGGAGACGATCGTGACCCGGGCCGCGCGCACCATGTCGACCTCGTGCGAGGTCACCCCTTCGATCACGACGTTCCCCGCCGTGTCGGCCCGGTTGGCGTGGATGAGCGCCACGTCGGGGGCCAGCGCCCTGACCAGCACCAGCGGCCGGCCGCCGAACGGGTCCACCGACTCGACGGCGACGCCCGCGGCGACCATGTCGGCCAGCAGGTCGGTGCCGAGCAGGCTTCTGGTCGGCAGGTACGGCAGGCCGAGCGCCGCCGCGGCGAACCTGCTGGCCATGGCCAGGTGGGAGTGGTCGCCCACCGTCACCTCGCCGCGCTCGACCGCCCGCCGCCAGGCGAACAGCGTGCCGTATCGCTCCAGGTTGCCGGTGCCCTGCTCGGTGCGCACCACGAGCCGGGCGGCCACCAGCATGTCCAGCGGGAGCGACAGGTTGCACCCCACGACGGTCAGGCCGCCGACGCGCTGCCTGATGACCTCGTGGACCAGGGCCATGGGGCAGCGGTTGATGTTCTGGCCGCCCATCCCGACGGTGGCGCCGGAGGTCACGAACCGCCCGACCGCCTCGGCGGCGGTCAGTAGCTTATGCACGCCGACCGCCACTCGGTGTAGAAGTCCCAGACCTGCGGCGAGCACTCGGGCGGGCCGAACTGCGACAGTTTGGCGCCCATGTGCGGCAGGTGCGCGTAGGCGCCCACACCGGGCCTGTTGACGTGGAGCATGCCGGCCTCGAAGCGCTCGAGGGCCTCGAAGATGGTGGCCGGGTCCTGGGTGAAGATCGTGCCGCTCATGCCGTACTTCACCGAGTTGGAGATGCGCATGGCGTCGTCGAAGCCGTCGCAGTCGATCACCGAGAGCACCGGGCCGAAGATCTCCTCCTGGGCGATCTCGCTGTCCCATGGCACGTCGCGCAGCACGATGGGCTGGACGAACCAGCCGTTGCCTGGGGCGCGCCCGCCGCCGGTGGCCACCTTGGCGCCCGCCTCCTGGGCGGTCTTGATCGCCTCCAGGCACGCGTGCATGCGCGCCTCGTTGACGACGGGTCCGACGGCGGCCGTCTCGTCGGCGCCGGCTCCGACGCGCAGCGCGCCGACCTGCTCGACCAGCCGCGCGAGGAACTCCTCCTTCACCGCGACGTCCACGACGACCCTGGAGGTGGCGCTGCAGCGCTGCCCCGACTGGCCGAACGCTCCGAACACCGTGGCCTTGACCGCCTTGTCCAGGTCGGCGTCCTTCAGCACGAGGACCGCGTTCTTGCCGCCGAGCTCCAGCTGGGTGCGCAGCAGGCGGCGCGCGCCGGCCTGGTGGATGGCCAGGCCCACGGGCAGCGATCCGGTGAAGCTGATGCCGGCCACGCCCTCGTGCGCGACCAGCGCCTCGCCCGCGGCGATGTCCCCCTGGACCAGGTTCAGCACGCCCGCGGGCACCCCGGCGTCGGCGAAGACCTCGGTGAGCAGGGCCGCGGTGAGCGGCGTGAACGGCGAGGGCTTGAAGACCGCGGCGCATCCGGCGAGGAGCGCGGGCGCGATCTTCCACATCGGGATGGCCAGCGGGAAGTTCCACGGCGTGATGAGCCCGACGACGCCGATCGGCGCGCGGAAGGTGTAGGAGAACGTGCGCGGCTCCTCGGCGGGCAGCGTCTCGCCCTTGAGCCTGCGCCCCTCCCCGGCGGTGAAGTCGAGGATGGCCAGCGCGCGCCTGACCTCGCCGCGCGCCTCCTTCAGCAGCTTGCCCTGCTCGCGGGTGATCGCCTGGGCGAAGTCCTCGGCCCTGTCCTCCAGCAGGCGCTCGGCGGCCCGCAGGTGTTCGGCGCGCCTGATCGGGCCGAGCGCCTTCCACGCGGGCATCGCCGCGGTGGCGGCCTCGACCGCCAGCTCCACGTCCGCCCCGCCAGACTCGGCGAAGTCGCCGAGTTGGTCGGAGAGGTCGCCGGGGTTGAGGTTCGGCCGGGTCTGCCCGCTCTCGGGGGCACGCCATTCGCCTCCGATGTGGTTGAGCAGGTATCGACTCCCCATCGAGTTCCTTTCATCTCTCTCAGTCTTCTTCTCGTACGGCAAAGCCTCACGTCCCACCACGATTCGGACAAGTGGGATAAAACCGATGCCCCTCATAGAGAGGCGTTATACGGCTCTCCCTATAGCGCCGATAGACAAATGCACATTGGCCATCCCGAATCACTGCACTAGACATTCGAGAAAGCCCGGCCTTGTAGGAGTTCACCCCGAATTCACCCGGGGGCCGACGCCGAGATACCCGACGAAGGCCATCATTCGGTGCGAAAAGGGCTGAGAAGGGTGGAAATCATGACTAATCTCCGTTCGGGAGTGGTGGCGGTCGCGTCCGCGCTGGCGCTGACCGCGTGCGGGTCCGGCTCGGGCGACTACGACTGGCAGGCCGCACCGGACACCAGCAAGATCGCCGAGCAGGGCAAGGACCTGCCGACCTACGGCCTGGCCCCCGACTGGGCCAACTACGGCGAGGTGGTCAAGACCTTCTGCGCCAAGCACAACGGCAGCTGCGCGCACAAGGACACCGACATGTCCTCGTCGGAGGAGATCGTCAAGTTCGACGCGGAGAAGGACAACCCGGTGGGCACGGCCAGCGACATCGGCCTGATGTGGGGCCCGATCGCCGAGGCCAAGGGCGTCGTGCCCGAGTACCTGCCGCCCTCGGCGGGCAAGCTCAAGGACTGGCAGAAGGGCAGGGGCGGCTGGGTGGCGACGTTCGTGGGCGCGCCCGCGTTCGTCGTCAACACCGACAAGGTGACCAACCCGCCGCGGAGCTGGGCCGACCTGCTCAAGCCCGAGTACAAGGGCCAGGTGGCCATCAAGAACCCGACCTCGTCGGGCACCGGGCAGGCCATGGTCGTGGCCGCCGCGATCGCCAACGGCGGCTCGGTGGACAACCTGGCACCCGCCTACGACTACTTCAGGAAGCTCACCGACGCCGGCAACATCAGCGCGGTCAAGATGAGCGAGGAGACCCTGGAGAAGGGCGAGGCGCCGATCCAGATCAACTACGACTTCAACGGCCTGGCCCAGCAGGCGGCGCTGAAGGCGAAGAACGTCGACGTCGAGGTGATCATCCCGAGCGACGGCTCGGTCTGGTCGCCGTCCGGACTCATGATCAACAAGTACAACACCGGCAAGGGCGACTTCCTCAAGGCCTTCCTCGACTACGTGCTGTCCGACGAGGCGCAGACCATGTTCGCCAAGTTCGGCGCGCGGCCCGTCAGGGCGCTCAACGGTGATCTCCAACTGCCCGCCGACGCGAAGGCCAACTGGCTGCCCGAGTCGGCCTACGCCCCCGTCAAGGAGATCGAGATCACCCAGGTGAATCCCGAAAGCATCGTCGCCGACTGGGAGTCGAAGGTTCTCGCGTGACTGTGGGACAAGACGTGACTGCGGGCCCACATGTGACCGCAGGGCAGGACGTGACTGTGACCGCGGGGCAAGACGTGACTGCGGGCCCACATGTGACCGCGGGGCAAGACGCGACTGCGGGGCAGGAAACATCCGCCGCGGTGACAACATTGCCCACCCTGGGTGAGGAATCTTCCCCCACGCGTCTCGGGGGAAGATTCTCCACCCGCGGATTTCTCCCGCAATGGGGTCCCGCGCTGCCACTGCTGGCGTTCACGTTCGCGCTGCTCGTGCTGCCCGCGCTGCGCCTGGTGCATGACACCTTCGCGCTGCGCGGCGGCGGCTACGGACTCGACAACATCGTCAAGGTGATCGAGAGCCCCCTGGACCTGCGGGCCATCGGCGGCTCGCTGGCGCTCGGGTTCGTCCAGGCGACGCTGGCCACCGCGCTCGGCGCCCCGGCCGCGTGGCTGATCACCAGGATGCGGCTGGGCGGCAAGGCGTTCTGGCTCTCGCTCATGAACGTGGCCTCGAACTTCGCCGGGATCGGGCTGGCGTTCGGCTTCGTGGCGCTGATCGGCGCCACCGGGATGCTCACGCTGCTGCTCGGGATCTCCTTCCCCTCGGTCGGCTCCTTCAGCGGGATGAACATCGTCTACCTGTACTTCAACATCCCGATGTTCGTGCTGCTCACCCTGCCCGCGCTGAGCGTGCTGAAGGACGACTGGCAGGAGGCCGCCGAGGTCTGCCACGCCACCCGATGGCAGTTCTGGCGCCACGTCGGCCTCCCCGTGCTCGCGCCGTTCGTGACCGCGGGGTGGCTGCTGATCTTCACCTGGACGATCGGCGTCTACGCCGTGGCCTACGCGCTGGCCGCCTCGCCCGGATCGCAGAAGCTGATCACCCTGCAGATCGGCACCACGCTGGAGTCGTCGGTGTTCGGCTTCGAGCGGGCCGCGGTGCTGTCGGTGCTGCTCATGGTGCTGGCCATCGGCGCCACCGCCATATACCGGCTGTCGCTGCGACGCGCTGCGAGGTGGCTGTGACCCGCCGGATCTTCCTGACGCTGCTCGGCGCCTACTTCGCGCTGCCGCTGCTGGCCGCGCTGCTCTACTCCCTGGCCACCCGCTGGACCGACACCCCTCTGCCCGACGGCTACACGCTCGCCCACTGGGCCAAGCTCTTCACCAGGGCCGAGGTCGCCGGGGCGCTCGGCCGGTCGTTGTTGCTTTCGGCGGTCGTCGTGGCCGTCGACATCCTGCTGGTGGTGCCGGCGGCGTACTGGTCGGTGGTGCGCAACCCGCGCATCGGCTCGGTCATCCAGACGATCGCGGTGATCCCCTTCGCGATCCCCTGGGTGGTGGTCGGCGCGGGCATCCAGCTCGTCACCGCCTCCGTCGCGCCCCAGCTGTTCCACACCTTCTGGCTGCTGGCCGCCGCGACGGCGGCGATCTCCTTCCCCTTCATGTACTGGGCGGTGGAGAGCGCGCTGCTGGCGGCCGGGGCCGTCGAGCTGAGCGAGGCGGCGGCCACCTGCGGGGCGAGCCCTGCGCAGACGCTCGCCAGAGTCGTCCTGCCCGCCGTCAAGGGCGGGGTGGTCTCCGGGTCGCTGCTGGTCGTGGCCACCGCCATGAACGAGTTCGCGCTGGCCAAGATCCTGGTCGGGGTGAGCTACGAGACGCTGCCGCTGTGGTCGGCGCGCCAGTTCGTCTCGCGCACGCTCAGCGACCCCAACGTCCTGGCCGTCGTCACCGTCTTCACCTTCGGCTTCCTGTTCGCCCTGTCGGCTCTGGTCGTCCGGCTGGGCAGGGGCCGCGTCACCACCATCGGAAGGACCCTGCGTTGAGTCACGTCGTGCTCGAGGGCATCACCAAGCGCTATGCGGGACACACCGCGCTGAACGGCGTGAGCGTCAGCGTCGAGCAGGGCGAGCTGCTGGCGCTGCTCGGGCCGTCCGGGTGCGGCAAGACGACGCTGCTGCGCTGTGTGGCCGGGCTGACCACCTTCGACGGCGGTCGGCTGCGGATCGGCGGCACTGACATGACCGGCGTGCCCGCCCGCAAGCGGCCCATCGGGATGGTCTTCCAGTCCTACGCGCTGTTCCCCAACCTCACCGTGCGGGGCAACATCGCCTTCCCGCTGACCGTGCGGAAGGAGCGGAACGTCCAGCAGCGGGTGGAGGAGATGCTGGAGCTGGTCGGCCTCACCGAGCAGGGCGACCGGTTGCCCAACCAGCTGTCGGGCGGCCAGCAGCAGCGCGTCGCGCTGGCCCGCGCCCTGTCGCCACGCCCTCAGGTGCTGCTGCTCGACGAGCCGCTGTCGGCGCTGGACGCCCAGGTACGCCACCGGCTGCGCGACGAGGTGCGACGCATCCAGCACCAGGTCGGGATCACCACCGTCTTCGTCACCCACGACCAGGCCGAGGCGCTGGCCATCTCCGACCGGGTCGCGGTGATGAACCACGGCGAGATCGAGCAGTGCGCGCCGCCCGCCGAGATCTACAGCTCACCCTCGACAAGGTTCGCCGCGGGCTTCGTCGGCAACAGGAACACGCTCGAGCTGGACGCGGTGAACGGCAGGGTCTTCGACGTCCCCGCCCCCTCCTCCCGCGTGCTGTGCATGTTCCGCCCCGAGGACGTGTCGCTGGCGGCCGAGGGGACGCCGGCGACGGTCGACGTCAGCGTCTTCCTCGGCGCCACCACGCGGCTCTACCTACGGGCCGAGGTCCACGGGCAGCCGGTGACGGTCTTCGCCGACCTGCCCTCGCGGGCCGCCGCGGCCATCTCGCCAGGGGACGAGGTGCGTTTCAGGGTCGACCCCGACCACGTGCAGGTATTCCCCCAGACCGCTCAGAACCCGTAGCGCGTCCACACCACCGCGAGACCCGACAGGGGCAGCGCCGCGACGGCGAGCCAGCCCGCCACCCGCCAACGCCTGGCCAGACCCGGCGAGGCGAGCACGGCGGCCACCGTACCGGCGGCCGTGAAGGCGAGACCGGCGCGCAGCGCCTCCACCACCGGGGACGGCGAGGACGGCACCGCCTCGCCGAAGCCCCTGATGGCCAGCAGCACCGCCGCCGCCGTCAGGGCCACGCGGCGGGCAGGGGCCACGGCGGCGCGGGTAAGCAGGGGCACCGCCGCGGCCAGCGCCACGATCGTCACCACCAGGTAGGCGCCGAGCGTCGGATACAGGCACGGCCAGTCACCGCAGCGGGTGGCGGTCCTGGTGGCGCTGATGCCCACCCACCACAGCGCCCCGAGACTCCCGTAGATCGCCGCGACCCGCCCCAAGAGCCTCCCCATGCTCCTATTGTGTGCGATCAGCGGTGCGGTCGAACGCCCCCGCAGGTGAATCGGTCACTCCCGCCCCATGGCCCGCAGCGCCATGGCCCGGTTGGCGTAGAGGTCGGGGTGCGGGTCCAGCTCGATCGCCCGGTCCAGGTCGGCGACCGCGCCCTCCAGGTCGCCGCGCTCGTAGCGCAGCGCGCCCCTGCCCGCCCACGCCGCCGCCAGGCCCGGCGCGGCGGCCAGAGCGGCCTCCAGCGCCCGCGCCGCCTCCTCGTGGCGCCCCGCCGTGGTCTCCAGCTGGCCCAGCACCGTCAGCAGGTGCGGGTTCCCCGGCGCGACCGCCAGCCCCGCCCGGACGTCGGCCATCGCCTCGATGTCCCGTCCGAGACCCGCCAGCAGGCCCGCGCGGTTGATGGCGGCGTCGACGTAGCGGGGATCCAGCTCCATGACATGCGCCAGGTCGGCCAGCGCCGCCTCCTCCTCGCCGAGCGCGACCCGCACCTCGGCCCTGTTGTAGTACGCCTCGGGCAACGGCGGGCTCAGCGCGATCGCGCTGTCGTAGTCGGCCAGCGCCTCGGCGTGGCGGCCGAGCGAGAACCACAGGTTGCCGCGATCGAGGTAGTAGTCGGGAAAGGCCGGGTCGATGGCGATAGCGGCGGCGTAGTCCTCCAGCGCCTCCTTGGTGTGGCCGAGCACCGCCATGAGCTGCGCTCTGTTGGCCAGCAGCACCATCCGGTGCACGGGGTGACGATCCGGCGGCAGCTCGCGCGCCGCCAGCTCGATGGCCGACTCCACCAGCTCGAGCGCACTCTCGGGGCGCCCTTCGCGCAGCTCGATCAGCGCCAGCCCGTTACGGTCGAAGCCCAGCTTGAAGGCCCGGTCGGGCACCAGGGCGGAGATCGCGATGGCCTGGTTGATCCAGCCCCTGGCCCTGCCGAGGTCGCGCCGCGCCGGGTCGGGGTGGCGGGCGTCGAGCATCGCGGTGCCGTACGCCGCGGCGGCGTGCATGGCGGGATCCTGGCTGCTCCTGCGCACCCGCTCCCAGATGTCCCTGGCCTCCTCCTGGCGGCCGAGACCGCCGAGCGCGGTGGCCGTCCGCTGCGCGAAGCGCCACCAGGGAGGGCCGCCCGGCTCGGTCATGGCCATCCCCCGCCGGCCCAGCTCGACGACCGCGTGCAGGAAGCCTTCGCGGACGCAGTGGTCGACCAGCTCCCAGAGCTCGGCGGTGCTCCTGCCGTCCTCGGCGGGCGCGGGCCCCTCGTCGTGGAGCTCCAGGCGCAGGCGCGCTGCCGGGATGCGGCGGGCCATCACCTCCAGCAGCTCGACGTCGGTCGGGTCGGCCTCCGCGACGTTGTGGACCACCAGCGCGCTCCCGGCGGGCACCGCGGCCGCGACGAACTCGGCCAGCCCGTTGGCCAGGCGTAACGTACGGCGGGGCGCGGGCACCAGGATGCGCTCGTCGTCGGGCAGGTCCGCGTCGATGGTGACCCGCCTGGCGGGCACCAGCGGGCGCAGCGCCGGGACCGCCGCCCTGATCTCGATGTCGTGGGCGGACACGAGATCAGGGGAACGTTCCAATGCGCCCGGTACCAGCCGGGTGAGCAGTGCCGCGGCCACGGTGTAGGGGCCGTGGGGTCGCCGGTGCGCGTCGATCGGCGGCATCAGCGGCGGCGTCGACTCCCCGCTGGACGGAGGCGCATCACGTCGGGTCACCCCTTGTGGATGACGGAGGCTGTGCCGGTGAGCCGGGCGGTACCCGGTTTCCGGACGACGATCCTCTTCATGCGTCCTCCCCTGTTCGGTAAAGACACATGTAGTTGAGATGTCGACAAACTTCAAGACCTATAAGAAAGCAGTCTGATTTACCGCACAACACCGATATCTGGCGCCTCTTCGACCTCAGCTTCCCTGGCGGGGGCGGGCCGCAATGCGCACAAACACCGTCCGCTGAGCGGAAATGTCAGGCATCCCGCTTCCGCCGACAACTCCTGCCGGGCCCTGACGATCCCGGTCGCGTGCTCGATCAACCGCTCGATGCCGGGCTCGCCGCCGCCCTTGCGCGCCAGCGAGCACCAGGGCTCCGCGTCCGGATCGCGCTCGGCCGCCCTGATCCAGCACTCCCTGACCTGATCGAGGTTGACGGGGGCCGCCGGCCGGGCGGGCTCCGGCTCCGGGGCGCGCAGCGACGCCAGCGCCTCCGCCGCCTGCTTGGCCGCCCTGAGCAGGCTCTCGTCGGCCTCCGGCGCCTGCGGCCCCGGCGCGGGCGGATCGCCCACCACGACGGGCTCCCCCTTCGACGGTATGGCCAGCAGCATCGCCGCCGCCATGAACGGGCCGCCCACCACCACGCTCAGCCCGACCGGCTCGTCGCACAGCAGCGCGATGACCGCCACCCACAGCGGCTGCGACGACAGCAGGATGGCGCTCGGCACCGCGTGCAGATGGCGCTGGCCGAAGGAACGTGCCAGGAAGCCGAGCGCGCACGACACGATCGCCAGGTGGGCGAGCTTGAGCCAGCCGTACGGCCCGGGCGGCGCCTCCAGCCCGTCGGGGACGGCCGCCACCCCGTTGAGCAGCCCGATCGTGAGCAGCTGGATGACCGTGATGGCGTAGGCGTTGTAGTTGGACCTGGAGAAGTTGGCGAGCACGAGAGTGTGACAGGCGTACAGCGCGGCCGCGCACAGCGTGAGACCCAGCGCCACCGGGGCGAACCGCACCCCGTCGCCCTTCATCACCGCGAAGATCGTCACGCCGACGAGGGCGAGCGCCACGCCGTACCAGATGCGCCGCGGCACCCTGACGCGGAAGAGGACCAGCGCGAGCACCGGCGTCATCACGACGTTGCAGCCGACGGCGAATCCCGACACCGCCGAGGAGAGGTCGTTCAGCGCGAAGGCCTGCATGGTCTGGCCGACCCCGAACATGACCCCCAGCACGATCCCCCGCGACCAGGTGCCCTTCGCCAGGCGGGCCAGGCACCTGGGCCTGATGAGCCACAGCACGACGGCGGCGATCGTGTAGCGCTCCGCGAGAAGGTCTGTCACCGACATGTGCAAGGGCTCGTCGATGAGGCTCTTCATCAGCGGGAAGGCCGACCCCCAAGCGGCGCTGACGAACAACAGAAGCACGGCTCCCAGGAGGGGTCGGGGAGCGGGCACCACTGCCATGCAGTGCAGCATCTCATCACGGTTCGCGCGCGCAGACCCGTCGGCGGAGGCCAGAGGGGCTGCACTTACACGCAGGCGGAAGACCATACCTCGCGGGCTCCGCAATACTCCCCCGAGCGAACACGGCAAAATTCGCATTCACCTCAGACCCTTCCGCATCACCCGCCTCGTTTCGAGGTCGGTCCCGAACGTTCATGACCGCCCGCAGGAGGGTCGGCGAGCACTCAGACGGGGCCCGCCTCCCTCGTCGCCTCCCACCCGCCATCTCTCCCCCAGCCGGTCGACCTTCCGGCCGCCCGTCTCGATCGGCCGGACAGCTTCGTCGACCGGTCACGCCGTCCCGTCATCCGCCGTCCTGGTCCGCTCCCCTGGCCGCCTCACCCCAGCCGGCCGCCCTCTCCCCCACCGGCCGTCGTCGCCGGCTGGGCGCCTCCCTGCCTGTGGGCTCTGCAGGCCGCGTATCCATGGCCGGTCGTCTCTCCGCTGCCCACGCGTCTTTCCGGGCCATGGAGCCGGCGACAAAGCGCGGGGGCTTGGGCGAGCTCGGCCGGCCGGGGTCGGTGAGGGTGGACCGGCCGTTGGAGCGCTGCGCCACTCCACCCGAGCACGGCGGTTTCGATGGCCACACGTCCCCGGTCACCGGCTCGCTCGAAACGCCGGCCGCCGGCTCGGCCCGGGTGCCGGCCCGCTCGTGGCCGGTCCGGCTCGCCCGGCCCTGGCGTCCTGATTCCGGCCCGCCAGGCGCCACCCGGCCCGCTCGGGCTGCCCATGTCCGGGATCCGGCTCTCGTAGCCCGGCCCGGCTCGCTCCCGCTGTCCGTGTCAGGGTTCCGGCTCTCTCGGGAGCGTCGGATCGGGCCGCCTTCGGGCTCCCGGTCATCGGGCAGGGCCGGGTTGCGGCTTGTGGCCGCCGGATCGGGCCGGGTTTCCGGCTACTCGGGAGCGTCGGACAGGGCCGGGCTCAGGCTTGTGGCCATACGGCCCTGATCCGGTTTCCGCCGGGGTCTCAAGCGCCGCCGGCCACCTCGGCCGGCGGCGTGGAGGGGTACGGCGAGCCGCCCACGCCACCCGGCCCCCATGACGTCAGGCGACGGGCCGGGCGCCGCCGTTCACGGGGCCAGGACGGGCGCGAGGCTCTTCTCGCCGTAGATCACGATGTGCTCGCCCACCTGCCGCCTGGACAGTTCCGTCCAGCCCTGCCGTTCGTAGAGGGCGAGAGCCGCTCCCTGGCTCATGGTCGTGTCACCCCGCAGCCTGGAGAAGCCGAGCATCAGCGCCCGCTCCTCCAGCTCCGCCAGCATCCTCGCCCCGAACCCGCGCCGCTGGTGGTCGGGGTGCACGCGCAGCCTGCACACCTCCACGGTGTCCTCGCCGAGCGGGCGCAGGCCGCCCATCGCGACGACGCGGCCGTCGACCTCGCCGACGAGGAACTCCCCTCCGCACCCCAGGTAGACCTGGTGGATGCGGGGGAAGTCGTCGTCGTAGTAGACCCCGTCGCCCGGGACGATGCCGACCTGGGCCAAGCACACCTGGTGCAGGGAGTAGATCGCGTCGAGGTCGGACCAGCGGTATCGCCGGATGACCAGAGTCATGCCCTGTTTCCCCCGATTCCCATGAGCTCGTAGAACTCCTGGAGGGCCGGGAGGTCCGTGCCTCCGTTGGCCTCCACGGACCTGGCGAACTCGACGGCGGGCCGGAGGATGAAGTCGGTGCGGTACTCGGGCTTGAGCCGGCGTGCCGCGTCGATGGCGACCTCCAGCGCCTCGTCGATGTCGCCTTCGATGAGTCGGCACTGCGCCCTGTCGAGCCTGATCAGCGTCTGGTCGAGGATGTGGTCGGAGTATTTCTCCAGCGCCTGTTCCAGCACCATGTCGGCCTCGATCGTCTGCCCCAGCTTGGTGAGCACGTCGCCCTGGTAGAAGTAGAGCTGGCGCTCGGTGTAGCCGAAGGCGATGTCCTCCTGCTCGTGGGCCTTCATGTGGGTGAAGGCGTTGCGCGCCTTCTGCAGGGCGCGCTTGGCCTGGTCGACCACTTCCTTCTTGCCGTTGTTGCCGGCCAGCAGCGCGAGCGCGCGGGCCTCGACGACCGGAGCCATGGCCTGTGCGACGCAGGGGGTGGCCCCGGCCAGGTCGCGGCTCTTCTTGGCGAGGTTGAGCGCCTCGCGGGCGTCGCCGTAGTAGAGCGGCACCAGCGACTCCCGGGCGGTGATCCACGCGCGCAGCGCGCGGTCGCCCGTCTCGTCGGCGGCGGTGCGCCCGGTACGGAAGAAGGCCCTGGCCAGCCTGTGGTCGCCGATGTTGATCATGATCATGCCGCTCAGCCCGGACAGCTGGGCGGCCATCCTGCACAATCGCTCGGCCAGGTCCGTCGGCTGGCGGCGCGACATGGCGGCGCGCACCGCGCTCAGCTCCAGCAGCACGTCGCACAGCAGCCGCAGCGGCGGTGTGCTGGTGTACTGCCGGCCGAAGCTGAGCGTGGCCTCCTCCCACTGGTCGAGCATCGCCGGCGAGACCGTGGCCATCACCAGCGTCTCGTCCATGCGCCGCCGGATGCCCTCCACGGCGCCGAGGATCTCGGCCGGCAGCTCGCCGATGGGGCCGGTGCTCGCCTTGTCCAGAAGGTTTAACAACGTCCTGCGCAGGACGTTCTCGTCTTCCTCCGCGGAGCCGCCGCCCGCCGTGCCGCCGCCGTCCCGGCTGAGCCACAGGTCGCGCGGCCTGGAGGGAAGCTCGGCTCTGTCGTCGTCGGCGCTGCCGGTGCTGCGCAGGCCCGGCATGCGGTGACCGTGACCGCAGATGCACGGGCCGTCGTAGCCGAGAGAGATCGGCTCGACGCGGTAGACGGTGCACAGGTAGTGCAGATACTCGGGTCCGGGCCGTTTCAGACCGCTCTCGTAGGCCGACAGCAGCGTCTCGCCGATGCCCGGCGCCGGCTTCTGGTCACGCTCGAACAGCGCGCGCACCTGTTCGATGACGTCGGCCAGCGCGATGCCATGGGCCAGGCGGTGCCCCTTGATCCTCGTCGTGCCGAACTGGGGACCACAGGTCTCATGGATCTCCTCGGCGATCTGAGCGCACGAGCGGCCGGTGGCCAGACCCTTCGCCCGGATCCGCCTGGCGATCTCCGTTTCCCTGTGCTGCCTGCCGGACATCCCGGCCCCTCTCTCTGAGCCGCAAGGCACCTGTACTGACGCAGAGTAGCGGGAGGGATGCACTCTGCCTCAAGAAAACTATGAACCATTAGTGACAGGAAGAAAATGGTCCCTTGAAGGTTACGGATAAGGATCGTCCTCCAGAGGACTGTTTCTTCCAACCCACGAGGGTCAAGGGCACTCCCGGAGGGGGGTCCGGGCTCGTTGACCCTTCCCATGGTCATGAGTCATCTTTCTCTCACCAGCAACGATTCGGCCAGAGGGAGGCGGAGAGGGTGGGCGACGACTTCGGGCACCTGGAGCGTTTGGTTTCCGAGCTCGATGCTCGCGGATTGCTCGCGAGGATGGTTCGGACGCACTCCGGACGCCTCTTCGTCAGGGTGATCAACCCGAACGCGACAAGTCTGGCCGAGAACGTCACCTGCCAGCCCTCCACTGGCGTGCCCGACTGGTACTACTGCTGGTCCTGGGGCGAACCCATGCACCAGGCCGACGATCCCGCGGGCGCGGCGACCAAGGTCGCGCGCGTGCTCGCCGCGGTAGGGGAGTGACCATGGCGGTGATCCGGGTGGGGCGCAGCCACCACGGCTCACCGTCCCGACCGCGGCCCCACGGGGCCGGCGGGGTGTCCGGTGCGGAGAGTCCGCCGTTCGCGGCGACTCTGGGCACCCCGCCGGTACCCGTGCACCTCCACCTGCGCGCGGGCGTGCGCCCGCACCACGATCTCGTACGGCACAGCGGCTCCCCCGAGGCGTGCCGTACGCGGAGAAGCGTCCTTCGGGTCCGCCCGCGGGACGGTCGGGGGATCCCTCCCGGAAACGGTCGGGACATGCTTCCGGGTGCGTGTCCCCTCCGAGTCGTCCGCCACCGGTTCGCCAGGCCCCGCCCCCCGCGGCCCCGGGGCCCGGCGCACCCGTCTTCCCCGGCGTGATGTGACGGCGACCGGCTCGACCGGCAGTAATCTTTTGGGGCGTAGTTGGTCCGTAGATTGCCGGCCGAGCCGCTTCCGGAGGGGGATTCACCTCGTGTTCCTGCTTGCCACGCCGACACCGTCGCCGACGCAGACGCCGACGGCGTCGTTCGACCCTGCTTCAGTGGTCAACGACATCAGCAAGGCATGCGAGAGCGACACGATCTTCTGCCAGGGCCTTCGTGACTTCCTGCCTGGTGGGGCGTGGGCTCCCATCCTCGCCAGCGTCATCACGATCGTCCTCATCCTCGTGCTCGCCGTGGTGGTGAGGAATCTCACCCACCGGCTCATCACCCGCGTCGTGAACCGGGCGACCGCCAGCGCCGCCATCACCGGTCGCCTGCGCAGGGGGCAGGCGACCGACGGCATCGACGCCCTGCTCAACGAGCGGCGCAAGCAGCGCGCCGAGACCATGGGCTCGGTCCTGCGCCACGTCGCCTCGATCGTCATCATGGGCACCGCGATCCTGACCGTGCTCGACCGGCTGACGATCCCCATCGCGCCGCTGCTGACCAGCGTCGGCATCCTGGGCATCGCCATCGGTTTCGGCGCCCAGGAGCTCGTCAAGGACTTCATCGCCGGCATGTTCATGCTGATGGAGGACCAGTACGGCGTCGGCGACGTCATCGACGCGGGCGCCGCCATCGGCACCGTCGAGGCGGTCACGCTGCGCGTCACCAGGCTGCGCGACGCCGACGGCCGCGTCTGGTACATCCGCAACGGCACCATCACCCGCGTCGGCAACGAGTCGCAGGGCTGGTCGCGCGCCTACGTCGATGTCCCGGTGGCCTACGACGCCGACGTCCCCGCCGTCCGCGACCTGCTCAAGCGGGTGGCCGACGAGCTGTGGGACGAGCCCGAGTACCGCGAGAGCGTGATCGTGGAGGAGCCGGCCGTCTACGGCATCGAGCAGATCTCCGACACCTCGGTCATCTTCCGCGTCTCGGCCAAGACGCTTCCGTCCAGGCAGGCCGAGGTGGCGCGCGAGCTCCGGATGCGCGTCAAGGCCGCGCTCGACGGGGCGGGAATCGCGCTGGCCGCGTGAGCGCTTACCTAGGAGAAACGTGGCCGGCAGACTGCCGCGCGTCTGTTCCGCAGCTGGGCGCCGTATCGGCAGTCCATCGGCCACGTTTCTCGTGAGTGTCGAAGGGAGCGGTCAACGTCCCTGACGTGACGGCGGGAGGCGAAGTCCCGCTGGAGAAGCGTGGGAGGACGGGCGGTCAGCGGTGACCGCGGTGGCCGTGATCGTGCATGCCGTAGAGAATGGATAGCCTGAGATCGTGACCGAGGGTTCGTTTTATGAGGCCGTGGGCGGCGAGGAGACCTTCCGCCGGCTGGTCCACCGCTTCTACGAGGGTGTCGCCGAGGACGCTCTGCTGCGCCCGCTCTACCCCGAGGAAGACCTCACCGCGGCCGAGGACCGGCTGCGCGGGTTCCTCGTCCAGTACTGGGGCGGTCCGAGGACCTACAGCGAGCAGCGCGGCCACCCCCGCCTGCGCATGCGGCACGTGCCGTTCGTCATCGGCGAGGCCGAGCGCGACGCGTGGCTCAAGCACATGCACGACGCCGTGCAGGAGCTGTCGCTGCCGGAGGAGCTGGAGAACCGCCTCTGGGACTATCTGGTGATGGCAGCGCAGAGCCTGGTGAACTCACCCGCATAACGGGCATGACACGCCCCATGGACATCCCCTGGTGGCGTGATGCCGTCGTCTACGAAATCTACGTACGCAGCTTCGCCGACGCCTCGGGAGACGGCGTCGGCGATCTGGTCGGGGTCAGGGAACGCCTGCCGTACCTCTCGGAGCTGGGCGTCGACGCGATCTGGCTGACCCCCTTCTATCCCTCCCCGATGGCCGACGGCGGGTACGACGTGGCGGACTACCGCGGCGTGGACCCGCTGTTCGGCACGCTGGCCGACTTCGAGGCCCTGGTGGCCGACGCGCACACCATGGGCATCAGGGTGCTGATCGACGTCGTCCCCAACCACAGCTCCTCGCTGCATCCGTGGTTCCAGGCCGCGCTGGCGGGCGAGGGACGCGACCGCTACATCTTCCGCGACCGGCCGAACAACTGGCAGTCCACCTTCGGCGGTCCCGCCTGGACGCAGGCGGCCGACGGCCAGTGGTACCTGCACCTGTTCGCGCCCCAGCAGCCCGACTTCAACTGGCGCAACCGCGAGGTGCACGAGGAGTTCCTCGACGTGCTGCGCTTCTGGCTGGACCGGGGCGTCGACGGGTTCCGCATCGACGTGGCGATGGGCCTGTACAAGGCGGAGGGGCTGCCCGACGTGGGCGACCAGTCGTTCACGTCGACCTCGCCGGTCTGGGGCAGGCCCGAGGTGCACGACGTCTACCGCGAGTGGCGCAAGCTGCTCGACTCCTACCCCGGCGAGCGGATGGCCGTCGGCGAGGTGTGGACCGACAGCGCCGCCGACCTGGCGCTCTACGTGCGGCCCGACGAACTGCACCAGAGCTTCAACTTCGCCTGGCTGCAGGCGCCGTGGTCGCCGACGGCGTTCAGGAAGGTCATCGACGACACCCTCGCGACCGTCCCGTTCGCGACGTGGGTGCTGTCCAACCACGATGTCGTACGGCACCGCACCCGTTACGACACCGCCGACCCCGGAACCGGACTCTCCAGGGCAAAGGCCGCATTGCTCGTCATGCTCGCGCTGCCCGGGTCGGCATATCTCTACCAGGGGGAAGAACTCGGCCTCCCCGAGGTGAAAGAAATTCCACCCGACGCGCGGCAGGACCCGATCTTCTTCCAGTCGGAAGGAAAGCTTCCGGGCCGCGACGGGTGCCGGGTGCCGATCCCGTGGTCGGGCACCGCCTCGCCGTACGGGTTCTCGCCGGACGGGGTGGCCGCCTGGCTGCCCCAGCCGCAGACGTTCGGCGAACTGAGCGTCCAGGCGCAGACCGGCGACAGCGACTCGACGCTGGAGTTCTACCGCAGGGCCCTGGCCTGCCGCCGCGACCTGGCGCGGACGATCCCCTACGAGCTCGAATGGCTCGACGCCCCCGAAGGGGCGCTGTTCTTCACCCGCGGACAGCTCACCTGCGTGATCAACTGCGGCACCGACCCGGTACGGCTACCGCCACACGATCGCGTCATCCTGTCGAGCGCCACCCTCACCGGCGACATGCTGCCACCCGACACCGCGGCCTGGCTGCACACCACCTGACCGAAGAACGGCCGGCCCCCTCAGGCCGGCCACCGGCCGATCGCTGGAGGCTCGCCGCCAACCCGCCTGATGCCGCCAGAACCGAGATCCCGACGCCCCTCCAGGTCCTCCAGGGGGCGCGGCGCCCTCAGGTGAGGTGGCGTCCCTGAGCGGGGGCGCGGCGCTCCTCGGATGAGGTGGCGCCCCCAGGCCGGGCGTGGCGCTCCTGAGTAAGGTGCGGTGCGATGCCTCCCAGGTGGCGTAGCGTCCCCCAGCGGGGCGCGGCGCCCCTCAGAAGAGGCGGCATCCCCCAGACCAGGCGCGGCACCCGTGAGCAAGCTGCAATGCGACGCCTCCCAACTGGCGTAGCGTCCCCCAGCGAGACGCGGCGCCCCTCAGGAAGAGGTGGCATCCCCAGACCAGGCATAGCGCCCTGAGCAAGCTGCAGTGCGACGCCTCCCAACTGGCGTAGCGTCCCCCAGCGAGACGCGGCGCCCCTCAGGAAGAGGTGGCATCCCCAGACCAGGCATAGCGCCCCTGAGCAAGGTGCAGTGCGACGCCTTCCAGGTGGAGCGGCGTCCTTCAGGTGAGGTGTGACGCCCTTCCGCTCGGAGAACGACACACCTCCACGTGGCGAGTGCCGCCCCTCAGGGCGTGGTGAAACGCCGGAGATAGGCCAGCTCGTCCTGCCGCAACCGGCGCGGCGCCGCGTTCTCCACGTCGTAGGCGACGATCACCGACCGGGCCCGCACATACACCTCGTCCTCGTCCCGAATCTCGTAGTCGAGCGTGAACCGTACCGGCCTGATCTCCGTCACCCACGTCTCCACCAGCACCGGGTCGGCCCGAAACGACAGCGGACGCAGATAGTCGATCTCGTGCCTGGCCACTACCAGGCCGCTGAACGTCTCCCCGCCCTCCTTGTGCACGTCGATGGCCAGCATCCCGAACCGCGCGTCCTCCAGATAGTCGAGGAAACGGACGTTGTTCACATGCCCCTGCGAATCGATGTCCGCGAAACGGACTGTCCGGGGGAAGACGTGCTTGCTTGCGTGAGCGAGGGATCGTTCAACCACGCCCACACCGTATAGGTCCGCCGCTCATGCCCCGACATCGGGCGGCCGTA
Organism: Nonomuraea sp. NPDC003727; assembly: GCF_053586935.1. Taxonomy (NCBI): domain Bacteria; kingdom Bacillati; phylum Actinomycetota; class Actinomycetes; order Streptosporangiales; family Streptosporangiaceae; genus Nonomuraea; species Nonomuraea sp. NPDC003727. Next base: position 442,763 of record NZ_JBSFNE010000004.1, on the reverse strand, counting down.
CCCCGGCCACCGGATCGAGCCGCCTGATCAGCACCACCGCCGCCTCGATCACCTGCCGCGCCTCCTCCTCGGTGTCACAGATCGCCACCTCCCTCGCCGCCTCCCCGATCACCGAGGTCAGCACCGCGACCGTGAGCCTGTCGATCGGCTCGGCGCCCGCGCCGAGCAGCACCGCGTTCTGCCGCAGCCACTGCCTTCCCCTGGTACGGCGCAGCAGCTCGAAACCCGGCGGCCCGTCGCCGTCCATGAACAGCCTGACCAGGTCGCGCCGATCCCACGCCCCTTCCAGATAGGCGCGCGAGCCGGTGACGAGCAGGTCGACGGGGTCGTCCACGCCGGACTGCTTCGCCTTGGCGACCCTGGAGGCCGACGCCTGCTCCTGGGCGACCTGGTGGTCCTCCCACAGCGCCGTGAACAGCTCGGCCTTACCGCCGAAGTGGTGATAGAGGCTGCCCACGCTCGAGCCAGCCCTGGTGACCACGTCGGCGACGTTCGCTTCGGCGAACCCGTGCTCGCCGAACACCTCTCGGGCCGCCTGCAGCATGACCTTGCGCGTCTGCGCGGTGCGGCTCCACTCCCACGCGCTGGAGGACTTGCGTGCCATGAGCACCATGCTAGGAAGGATCGGTCTTCAGGCGCCGCACGACGTGGGAATGCCCGGGGGCGCGAGGAGTGGCGGGGTCGAGGTCCGGTCCGGCCGACCGTCCCTGCGCTTCCCACCATGACGCTGCTGACCCGCCTCCGGCCGGAAGAGACCAGAGGCGGTCACGGCGGACAGCCGAGGTGGTCACGGCGGAAAGCCTAGAGGTGGTCACGGTGGGACGAGGCCAGGGATGGCCACGGTGCCGCGTAACGGCAGGAGGCCCGCGCGCCCGATGACCGTCTCCCTGGACAGGCGGCGGCTGGCGGCGGCGGGTGGGTGTGGGAGGGCGTGCCGTACGGGCCGGAGGGCGAGCAGCACCGCACCCCGCCGAGCCCGTGCGGAAACCCCAGACGTCAGGGGCGGCCGGGGACGAACGAAGCCCCCTCCGGGAGCACCGATGTGTCGCGGAGGGGGCTGCCGTCTGGCCGCTGGATCAGTCGCGGTGGAGCTTGCGGTAGGTGACGCGGTGCGGGCGGGCCGCATCGGCACCGAGGCGCTCGATCTTGTTCTTCTCGTAGTCGGCGAAGTTGCCCTCGAACCAGAACCAGTTGGAACCCTCTTCCCACGCCAGGATGTGCGTGGCGATGCGGTCGAGGAACCACCGGTCGTGGGAGGTGATCACCGCGCAGCCCGGGAAGTCGAGCAGCGCGTTCTCCAGGCTGGACAGGGTCTCGGTGTCGAGGTCGTTGGTCGGCTCGTCGAGCAGCAGCACGTTGCCGCCCTGCTTGAGGGTGAGCGCGAGGTTGAGCCTGTTGCGCTCGCCGCCCGACAGGACGCCGGCCTTCTTCTGCTGGTCCGGCCCCTTGAAGCCGAACGCGGCGATGTAGGCGCGCGACGGCATTTCGACGTTTCCGACCTTGATGTGGTCGAGACCGTCGGAGACGACCTCCCACACGTTCTTGTTCGCGTCGATGCCGCCACGGCTCTGGTCGGCGTAGGAGATCTTGACCGTGTCGCCGACGGTGATGGAGCCGGTGTCGGGCGTCTCGCTGCTGGTGATCATCCGGAACAGCGTGGTCTTGCCGACACCGTTGGGGCCGATGATGCCGACGATGCCGTTACGCGGCAGGTCGAAGGTCAGGCCCTCCATCAGCAGGCGGTCGCCGAAGCCCTTGGTGAGCTCGTCGGCCTTGATCACCGTGGTGCCCAGACGCGGGCCCGGCGGGATCTGGATCTCCTCGAAGTCGAGCTTGCGGTACTTGTCCGCCTCGGCGGCCATCTCCTCGTAGCGCTGGAGACGGGCCTTGCTCTTGGTCTGGCGGGCCTTGGGGTTGGAGCGGACCCACTCCAGCTCGTCCTCCAGGCGCTTCTTGCGCTTGGCGTCCTTCTGCCCCTCGACCTTCAGCCGCTGGGCCTTGGCCTCGAGGTAGGTGGAGTAGTTGCCCTCGTAGGGGTAGGTGCGGCCACGGTCGAGCTCGAGGATCCAGGTGGCGACGTTGTCGAGGAAGTAGCGGTCGTGGGTGACGGCCAGCACGGTGCCCGCGTACTTCTCCAGGTGCTGCTCCAGCCACTGCACGCTCTCGGCGTCGAGGTGGTTGGTGGGCTCGTCGAGCAGCAGCAGGTCGGGCGCCTCGAGCAGCAGTTTGCACAGCGCCACCCGGCGACGCTCACCACCGGACAGCTTGGTCACGTCGGCGTCCGGCGGCGGGCAGCGCAGGGCGTCCATCGCCTGCTCGAGCTGGGAGTCGAGATCCCATGCGTTGCGGTGCTCGAGCTGGTCCTGGAGCTTGCCCATCTCCTCCAGCAGCTCGTCGCTGTAGTCGGTGGCCATCTGCTCGGCGATCTCGTTGTAGCGGTGGAGCATCGCCATCGTCTCGGCGACGCCCTCCTGCACGTTGCCGAGGACGGTCTTGGACTCGTTGAGCGGCGGCTCCTGCTGAAGCATGCCGACGGTGAACCCCGGCATGAGCTTGGCGTCGCCGTTGGAAGGCTGCTCCAGGCCGGCCATCATCCGGAGCAGCGTCGACTTACCGGTGCCGTTCGGGCCCAGCACGCCGATCTTGGCTCCGGGCAGGAACGACAGGGTGACGTCGTCGAGGACAACCTTGTCGCCGTGCGCCTTGCGCACGCGCTGCATCGTGTAGATGTACTCCGGCATGCCTTCTAGCTTAGGGCGTGCGCGAACCGGCTTCCGCCGTACTGGCTGGGCGATCTCCATGCAGCCGTACGGCGGGCGCGTCGCCTGACCAGCTAACCGTTCAGCCACGCGCCGACGAGGCGCTCGACGCGAACGCTGACCCAGGCCCAGACCTCCGCCGGCGAGTACCCCAGACCGGCCGCGACCGCCAGACCTGCGCAGACGACCATCACGAGCAGGAAAAGCCCCGAGAAGGATCCGGAAGTCCTGGGCAGTGTGGGCCATTCGTCCGTCAACCGCCCCCGGGACGCCTCCGACTGCCGCTGCCACGACCACTCCTGCTCCTGCCGACGCGATCGATACGCGGCCTCTTCCAGGTGGTCGTCGTAGTACATGTCCCTCCCCTGTCGTGGTCGGCGTGACATCTGTTAGATGCCGACATAACCGAGAGAGTTCATGTGATTACGTGGAGTGCTCACTTGTTCGGGTGTGCCGGAACCGGCCTCCGCCCGTCACCTGCACACGAAAGTCCCTGCGGACCGGGAATCGTCACCAGCGGGTTAGCCTGCGACTCCGCAAAACTCCGGGGTCTGAGGCCAGTCCGCGAAATCCCTTGCGCCGCCCGCCCGTGACCCGTGGCGTCGAATCAGCCTGCCGACCCCAGGAACGGTAGGCCGCGGAGTCGACCGACAGACCCCGGGCATTGGATCCGGCCGCTGGTCCCGGACCTTGGACCTTGGACCAGCCGATGGCACTCAACGGATCAGGCTGCGGGAGGTGGGTCCATGAGGGTGGTCGGCGGGGGGTCGATGAGAGTGGGCGGCGAGTCCACTGGAGCGGACGGCGGCGCCGGCTGCACGGCAGGGATGCAGATGCGGTCGCGGCCCAGTTCCTTGGCCCGGTACAGCGCCAGGTCGGCGGCGGCGAGCAGTTCGATCAGGTCGTCGCCGTGGATGCTCATGATGGCGACACCCGCCGAGATCGTCACGGTGATCAAGGCGTCGTCGACGGGTACGGCCATGCGGCCGATCCTGCTGCGCAGCCGCTCGGCCACTCTGCGGGCCTCGGTGATGTCGGCGCGCGGCAGCAGGACCACGAACTCCTCGCCGCCGAATCTGCCCACCACGTCGTAGTCACGCAGCTGACTCCGGAGCGTCGCCGCCACCCCGATCAGCACCTGGTCGCCGACCAGATGGCCGTGCTTGTCGTTGACGCGCTTGAAGTGGTCGATGTCGATGATGAGGAGGGCCAGCGTCTCTCCGGTACGGCGGGCCCTCACGATCTCGGTGTCGGCCTCCCGCTGCCACGCCGCCGCGTTGAGCAGCCCCGTCTTGGGGTCGGTACGGGCCGCGGCCTGGAGCTGGGCGTGGAGGAGGCTGCGTTGCAGCAGGACGACAGGCGGCAGCGCGAGCGCCAGCAGCGCCAGGTTGAGCGCGCACGCGATCGCCACGATCACACCGAGGCACAGCTCGACGATGTCGAGGATGGCGCTCTCCCTGTCCCACAGCACGTCGCGCCAGCGGGTGTCGGGGTCGGCGGTGTGGGCGGCGATCGCGATGAGCGTGGTGTTGAGCACGGCGAACAGCACCGCGCATCCCACCGCCAGCATGATCGGCGCACCCGCGCCCTTGGACAGCACCGCCATGTCGGGCACCAGGGTGTGGAAGACCACCGAAGCGGCGCCACCTGCCAGGCCGATGGCCGCCGAGCTGAAGACCCTCCGATAGAGCACCGTCGCCCTGACCCGAAGCTGCATGAGCATCTGCAGCAGGATCGGCGCCAGCAGCGCGTAGATCGGGGGAAGCAGCAGCGCGACGGGCAGCCACCACGCCGACAGCAGGTCGCGGGAGACGCCCGCGGGCATGCCGAGGCGTCGCGTCGCCTCGATGCACACCGCGCCGCATCCCATCAGCGCGGCGAACATCAGGACGTCCGACCAGCGATAGGGGCCGGAAACCGCGAAGAACGCGATGGCCACGAGATCGAGCGCGACGATCCCGCAGAGGTAGGCAACGAGGGGCCGACGCTGCGCCAGCAACGGCCACCGGCCTGCGAGTGTGGACACACTGTCACGAGGCTTGATCGAGGTGTGACTGGTCGCTGCCATCTCGCCCCCTCTCCGACTAACGATGTGTAACACAATAGTTGCGGAGTGTGCGTCGCGCGACGGGAACCGCTACCTTGGGCAAGGTGGCCATCTGCGTCTGGTGGCCCGGGAATGGAACCGCTCACTCCGCGGGCGGGCCGTGCTGGAAAGGAGCAGCCATGGTGCGGGGCGTGACCTGGACCTGACAGATGCTCTAGCCATCTGACACGGAACACCATCGGCCAACCCCTCTCAGCGGCTCGCACTGCGACTCGCGACGCCACTGAACGGCCGGTGCCCCCCTCCACCTCCCGACATCCTCTCTGCGTACGGCTACGCCCACCGCGACCTCGGTTTCGCAGCGCACGTCCCGAAATCCGCGAGTATGGCCGCGTCCTTCCCGGAGTCCGCCCGCGCTGCAGCTCTCGCGGATTGCTCGGCTTCGGCCCGTAAGTCCTCGATCACCTTCCTCCCTCGTCGGCATACGGCGACTGCGTATTGCGGCCGACATCAGGAGACCCCGTCCAAGCCCCCACGGCGACGTCAGCACTCATGACGGCGACTCAACGGGAGTGACGGCCTGCCCGCGGCAGCGCCGGTCGACCTGCTCCCCTCGCCTGTGGTCCCGAACCGTAGAGGCCATGAACGGCCCATCGGCGAAAATCGCGCCGAGTCCCGGCGTTCGTATCCATCCGCAGAACCCCAGAAGTTCGCACCACCCGTAAACCCCGGGCCCGCAGAACCGCCAGGAATTCGCATCAACCGCAGAACCCCGTGCGCTCCTATCCCCACGCAGAACGCCCGGCAGCTCATCCACCGCAGGACGCCGGGAATCGAATCCATCCGCGCAACGCAACGCACCGCTAGCCATCTCCACCCTCATCCGACGGGGCCGTCACTCGAGGGCCTCAACGGCTTCGGCCCCAGTCGGGCTGCGGCCCCAGTCGGGCTGCGGATTCGGTCGGACTGCGGATTCGGCCGGGCCGTGGATTCGGCCGGGCTGCGGTGCGGTGAAGGGTGTCAGGCCCGAGGCGCACTCGGGCCTGACACATGAGGCCGGATGGGTGTCAGGCGGCCTTGGCGCGGCGGGCGCGGCCCGTCGGCGCTTGGGGGGCGTCATGAGGGTTCAGGACGCGCACCTTCCCCGCCCCGGCGGGGTGGCCCTCGCCCGGATCCGTCCCGGGCTCCTCCGAGGGCGAGTCGTCGCTCTCCCCCGGCGTGAGCGTCGTCGTGTCCCCATCGGTCGAGGCGACAGCCGAACCGGGCCTGCGCCCGGTCCCCCGTGCGGATCCGGCCCCGGAGAGGGAATCAGCGCCGGTCCTGGAGCCCGCCTCGGACCCTGACTCGGGCAGGGCGTCTGGTGCGGAGCCCGATCGGAAGCCGGCCTCGAATGCGGACTGCGAGCCCGGCCCAGAGCCGAACCCGAACCGGGAATCGACAGACTCAGCGCTGGAGACGGAATCCGGCCCCGAGACAGCGTCAGGCCCGGAGACCGGCTCTGCGGCGATGCCGGCGCCGGTCTCGGCGAAGGCAGGACCCAGGCCAAGGCCAGAGGCAGCACCAGGACCAGGACCAGCGGCAGGGGCGAAAGGCCAGCCCGCCACGTCGTCCCGCGCCGTCTGCTCCGCCTGCCGTTCGGAAGTCTGCTCCGTCTGCCGCTCGGAAGCCTCCTCCACGTGCCGCGCGGAAGTCTCCTCCGCGTCCCGCGAGGCAGCGGGCCGCCCGTGGAGCGCGCGGGCGGTCGCCGATCCCGACATCGCCCAGTCCTGCGTGGACTCGTCGAGGCTCTCCCTCGTCTCCCTGCTCAGGGTGCCGATGCCGCCCGAGCGTTCGGGCTTGGAGAAGGCGCCGACGCCCCAGCGCAGGTCGTGGCCGATCGAGCTGGCCTCGATCTCGGGCATGAACCTGCGGTCGCCCTCGGGCCCGAACTCCCTGATGCGCAGCTTGCCGCACACCACGACGGGATGCCCTACCTGGAAGGACTGGGCCACGTTGTCGCCGAGAGTGCGCCAGCAGCGGACCGCGAAGAACACGGTGTCGCCGTCGGACCACTCCTGGGTCTTCCTGTCGAAGAAGCGATGCCTCGTCGCCACCCTGAGCGAGGTCACCCGCGCCCCGTCGGCGAAGGCGTGCTGGCGGGGCGGGGCTGCGACATTGCCGGTGAGCGTGATGTAGATGTCGTTCATCGTGCCTCCCGTGGAGCGGGCCGGGTGCCCGCTGCTTGGGGACACGGTGTCGCGCGGGAGTGGGTGGCCGGCGGGCCGAGCGTGGTTCTGGGGACGAAGGCGCCGGGGCGCGACGCCGCTGTGGACAACGGAGCGGCGGGACCCTCGAAACACCACCACGAACCCGGTCGCTAACGATGCCTGTTGACGGCCGCGGCGACGAGCTTGGCCGCCCGATCGGCGGTGGCGTAGCCGGGCCGCCGGGCCGAGACGTTGATGACCACCACGACGTTCGACAGACGGAAGGAGATGTAGCTCTGGTATACCGGGAGCCCGTAGGGGCTCCGCCGGGTATAGCTCAACGCCTCGTCGCCGACGTCCGGCCCCTTGCGGAGCTTGGTCCCCGGGTTCCGTTTCGGCTCGTCCTTCATCTGCTCGACCATCTGCTTGTGGTAGAGGCCGGCCGCCGAGGCGCTCGGCAGGCGGAACGCCGTGACGTGCAGGTTGGCGCCGTCGGCCTTGCTCCAGCTGCAGGAGGAGTCGCTCCAGAACTGGCGCTTCATCGCACCGCCGAACAATGAGCGCGTCTGGTTGCTGTTCAGCAGGTCGCACGCCTCGAAGTCGCGGGCGATCAGCGGGGTGGCCGCCGCCGTCGGGAGGAACTTCGGCACGGCGGAGTAGGTGACAGGTGGCGCGAGCGCGTAGCCGAGGATCCGGATCACGTTCGGGAACAGGTAGGGCACGATCACCACGCCCACCACCACGGTCATCACCAGCGCGAGCGCGGCACCGATGAGGACCCTGCTGCGCAGGCGTCGAGACGGGCGTCCCGGCGCGGTCCGCCTGCGGCGCAGTGCCGGGCTGGTCGTGGTGTCGTCCCGCGAGAGGGCTTCCAGCCAGCCGGCCGCCTCGTCGGCGGAGCAGCGGCCTGCGGGGTCCTTCTCCAGGATCGCGGCCAGCACGGGGGCGAGCGGGCCGGCCAGCCGGAAGGGGGTGGGCTCCTGCATCAGCACGGCGGCCAGCACCGCGGCCTGGTTCGGGCCGGCGAACGGCGCCACGCCCTCCACCGCCGTGAAGAGCGTGGCGCCGAGCGACCACAGGTCGGCGAGCGGGCCGTCGACCTCGCCGCGCAGGCGCTCGGGGGCGATGTAACCAGGCGAGCCGGTCAGCATCCCAGTCTGCGTGATCCCGGTGTCCCCGGCGATGGTGGCGATCCCGAAGTCGGTCAGCAGCACCCGTCCGTCGTCGGTGAGCAGGACGTTGGCGGGTTTGACGTCTCGGTGCAGGATGCCCGCCGCGTGCGCGGCCACCTCCTGCCGGAGCAGCTCGTCCATCGCCCGCCATACCGTGCCCATGCCACCCTGGCCGAGCTGCGACAACAGCCGATAGCGGCCCGCGACCAGCGTCACCGTGCCCTTCCCGCCGTCATGGACTTCGCGACCATCCGTCGCCCCCTGTCGATATCCGGCTGAGCACGGGCACATCAGATGTTAAGGGAACGGATCGTGGGCGTCAGTGAATACTGATCAAAAACGGCCGGGGCGTTCGAGCATCCGGAGGAGGGGGCAGCCGGGAACCTCAGCCCGACAGTGCCTTCATCGCCGTGTAGAACTCGTGGTGGCGGGCCAGCTCCCGCTCCACGGGCTCCACCACCATGGTCTCCGCGATGCCCGCGACCCGCCTGCGCATCTCCCGCTCCAGCCGGTCTCGCTCGTTCGCCGCCCCGAGCGCCACGAAGTTCCTGGACGCCATCGCGGACAGCGCCCCCAGTCCCAGGACCGAAGCGGTCATCAACCCCACCCACGGCAGCGTCGCCGCGTCACCGAACAGCGCGAACGGCTCGGGCAGCCGACCGGCGGAGAACACGCCGTACGCCAGCGCCACTCCCATCCACGCCAGCCCCGCGACGAAGGCGACGACGAGCAGGTACTGCCACAGCCGCAGCAGCCGCCACCACACCGGCACCTTGTCCAGCTGCGGCGCGACCTCCGACAGCTCGTCGGACAACGCCTCGGGCAGCTGCGCCGCGCGCGACCTGGCCGCGTGGTGCACGGCCGAACGCCACACCTCGTTCATCCCGACGGTGAGGCCGTCGCTCAGCGCCTGGACGGCGTTGTCGACCTCGGCCGCCTGGGCGCTGACCGACCCTCCGGCCAGCGAGCGGACCTCCTCGCGCAGGTCGCCGAGCTTGAGCGTCTTGAGCGGGTCTCCGCCGAAGGCCGCGCCGATCCGGGCGAACGGCCACGAGATCCAGGAGGCCGAGCGGGTGGCGTAGACGCTCTCCATGGCCTCGCCGACCGCCGGAACGCCCACCGCGTCGCAGAGCGCGTCGGTCAGCCCGACACGGCGGGCGGCGTCCACGGTGGAGGGCGCCGACAGGGCGGCGCCGACCGGCATGGCCTGGCTGAGGCGGCGTTCGACGCGGTCGACGTCCGCGTCGATGCGCTGGATGGCGGCCCTGCGCTTGGAGACGGCGTCGGCGATGACGCCCTTGAGGCTGTCGATGCCGCGGCCCGTGACGGCCGAGGTGGGGACCACCGACGGATGGTTGACGCCTTCGCGGCGCAGCAGGTCGTTGAGGTCGATGACCAGCTCGGCCACCTCCTCGGTGGACAGCCGGTCCGACTGGTTGAGCGCGAACACGGTGACCGCCTCGTGCCCGGCCAGTTCGGTGACGTAGCGGCGGTGGGTGGAGGCGTCAGCGTACTTCTGCGGGTCGAGCACCCACACCACCATGTCGGCGAGCCCGATCAACCGGTCGGCCTCAGGATCGGTGAGGGCTCTGATGGAGTCGTGGTCGGGCAGGTCCAGCAGGACCAGGCCGTGCAGCTGGCTCTCGCCCCTGTCGAGCGCGCTCGCCCTGGCGAAGCGGTGCCGCCACTGGATCTGCAGCCAGTCGAGCAGCGGCGCCGCGCCTTCCTGCCCCCAGACGCAGGCATGGGTGCGGGCGGTAGTCGGGCGGCGCACGCCCGTGGGCGACAGTTCGAGCCCCGAGACCGCGTTGAACAGCGAGGACTTGCCGCTGCCCGTGCCACCGGCCAGGGCGACCACGGTGTGGTCGGACGACAGCTTGAGCCGTTCGCCCGCCCTGGTGAGCAGGTGGACGGCGTCGGCCAGCAGCGTGGCGTCGAGACGCCCCTGCCCCAGCTCCACGACCTTGGACAGCGCGGCCAGCCTGGCTCCCAGGCCGGGCTTGGTGGTGGAGTAGATGCTCATCGTGCGACCTCGAGGTTGTACGTGGCCTGGTAGAGGCGGGTCGCGGCGGCCTCGTCCGGGATGCCGGCGGCGTCGAGCGCCCGCACGTACCGCATGGCCTCCTCGTCGAACAGCATGACGATCCTGGCGCGCAGGTCGCTGAGCGCCTTGGTGCTGATGCTGCGCAGCGCCTCGGCGCCCAGCAGGCTCCTGAGCAGCTTCTGGGGCAGCTCGTCGGCGCTGAACAGGCCCACCATGAAGATCAGCGCGAACGACTCGGCGCCGAGCGAGACGACCTTGGCCGACCGTTTGGTCACGCCGTCGGTGCGCAGGAGCTCGGTGACGTGGTCCTGCCAGGCGGCGACCGCCCGGCCGGTACGGCGGGCCAGCTCGTCCGAGGGCCGGTCGAGGCCCGCGCCCAGCTCCGTACGGCGCCGCCACCGCGCGCCCACCTCGTCAGCCGCCGCATGCGCGGCGGAGGTGATGAGCGACTCGATCGCGGTGCGGAGCGCGGCGCGGAAGGCGGTGATCCGCTCAGTCGGAACCGGTTTGCCCTTCTTGCGGAAGCTGCGGGTCAGGTCACCGGAGCCGGCGAAGTCCTGCCACCTGGCGCGTGCCTCGCCGCGCATGAGGCTGCCGTCTCGCACGGCGTTGTCGATGTGCGCGAGCGCGTCCGAGTAGGCGACGTCGACGTCGGTGCGCAGCTCGCCGCGGAAGGCCACCTGGCTCTCCAGGTGCCTGGCCAGCGCCGGGACGCGGGTGCGGAAGCTGTTGAGGACGCCGTTCAGCGTCTCCTGGACGGCCTGCGCCCGCCGTTCCTCGTCGACCGACAGCTCGGCCAGCCACAGCCGCAACTCGGTCATGTCGCCGTGGGGCAGCCTGCCGTCGGTGACGGCCGACTCCTCGATGACGAACCGCTCGACGTCGCCCAGGCCGTACTCGGTCAGCATCCGGACGAAGTGCTTGAGGACCACGTCCTTGGTCTTGGGCTGCACGCGCGAGAGCACGATCGCGATCCTGGCGGCGCGCTCCTTGGCCAGGCGCAGCAGGTTCCACGCGGGGGCGTCGGCGTAGCGGGCGGCGGTGGTGACGAAGACCCACAGGTCGGCGGCGTCGAGCATGCGGCGCGCGATCTCGTGGTGCTCCTCGACGACGGAGTCGATGTCGGGGGTGTCGAGCAGCGCGACGCCCTGCGGCAGCCGTTCGGTGGTGACCAGCACGAGGCTGTCGGGCGCGGCCTCCCTGCTCTGCCGCTCGATGCGCTGCAGGCCCGCGAGCAGCTCGCCGTCGGCGAACCAGCCCTCGTCGTCGGGGTGGCAGGCGAGCACGGGGATGCCGGTGGTGGGACGGCGCACGCCGGTCCGGCTGACGTTCTTCTCGGCGAGGGTGTTGACCAGCGTGGACTTGCCCGCCCCGGTGGAGCCGGCGACGACGATCAGGGCGGGCGCGGTGCTCATCCGCACCCTCGGCAGCACGTAGTCGTGCAGCTGCGTGAGGATCTCGGTCTGCGCCTTGCGCGCCTCCTCGGCGCCCGGCAGGTCGAGCCCGAACCTGAGGCCGGCGACGGCGTCCCTGAGCGCGTCCAGGGCGGCGGTGAGCGCCTGCGCGGCGGCGTCGGGCAGGTCCTCCTCGACGACCCTCCCGGCAGCCTCGTCCTCTTCCACTGCGGTGCCGTCACCGAGAGCAGGCTCGTCATCGAGTACGGCAGAGCCGTCGCCGATGGCCAACTCGTCGTCGGCCACGGACCCGGCCTCGGAGTCGCTTTCGACCACGAGCTCGTCGTCGGCCACGGACGCGACCTCGGCCATGAGCTCGGGCTCGGCCGCAGCGTCGGTGTCGGCCACGGCCTCGGGACCGGCCCCGGCTTCAGGGTCGGTTACGGCCTCGGACTCGGCCACAGCTTCGGGATTGGTCCCGTCCTCGGGATCGGTTGCACCCTCGAACTCGGCGACAGCCTCCAAACCGGTCAGAGCCTCGTAGCCGGTCCCGCCGTCGTAACCGGTCCCGCCCTCGTAACCGGTCTCGCCCTCGGGATCGGCTACGGCCTCGGACTCGGTTTCCTTGCAGTCGGTCGCCTCGAGCTCGGTCACAGCCTCGGGATCGGTGACGACCTCGAAGTCGGCCTCCGTCACCGAATCGGTTTCGGTCAGGGGCTCGGCGTCGAACGCCGGCTCAGCCTCGGTCGTTGGCTCATCCGCGATCTCGTCGGTCGTGATGGCCTGGGAGGCGGCGGTCCCGCGCTCGTCGAGCGTCTCGTCAGCGGCAGGCCTCTCGCTGACGGCTTGGTCGTCGGCAGCCACCTCTTCGGCGGAGTTCTCGTCCCAGAAAGCACCGTCGGCGACCACCTCGCCGAGGGGAGTATCGCCAGCGGGCGTCTCCCCGGCGATCGTCTCACCGAAGGGACTGTCACCGGCGAACGCCTCACCAAAGGAGCCCTCACCAGCGAGCACCTCGCCGACGGGTGTGTCGTCGGCGGGGGTCGCAGCGGCAGGGATCTCGCCGGCGGGTATCGCGCTCGTGGCGGCCGCGCCGATGGCAGGAACGTCGTCAGCCATGGCCTCGCCGCTGGCGGGCGTCTCGAGGCTGGTGCCCTCGCCGGTGGCGATTGCCTCGGCGGTGGCCTCCCCGATGTCCACCGCATCGGGAGCGGCGAGGGGGGCCTCGGCCGGAACCAGGCCGGTAGCCGAGGCGGCCCCAGCGGGCGGCCCTTCGGCGGCGGCCGAGTCGGTGGCCGTGGACTCCTGGCCGGGGACTTCCTCAATGGCAGGCTCGCCGACAGCTGGTGCCCCGATGGAGACCTCGGCAGGCCGCCACTCGGCGATGCCCGGGTCAGCCGACAGGGACTCGGCGGGGTACTCGGTGGTGGTCGGGTCTGCGGCGCCAGGCCTCACGACGCGGGCGGCACGACGATCCTCCGCGGAGCCGGATTCCTCCTGGAGCTCGGACGCGGCGGGATCGGGCTCGCCCCCTGGACCGAACGCCCGCGGCCGGGCCCGGAACGCGTCGAACTCCATGGGGTGCGCCGACTCATCCAGGCGCGAAGCCGCCCGCGATGCCGGGGGCGCAGCCGGGTGCGGTCCCGGCTGTGATCCCGGGTCCGAAGCCGTAAGCGATTCCGGATGCGCAGCCGGAGGTGATCCCGGGTGTGACGCCGGACGTGCAGCCGGGGGCGATCCCGGGTGTGATCCCGAATGCGCAGCCGGGGGTGATCCCGGGTGAGGCGCCGAGGGTGGGGCCGGGCGGGACGGGCTGAAGGCGTCGAAGCCGTCGGAGATCGGTGCCAGCTTGTCGAAGGCGGGCTCGGCGTCCAGGGTGGCGTGGTCGTCCGCCCGGGGCAGGTCGTGCCGGGCGGGACGGGCGAAGGCGAAGAAGGTCTCCCCCGCCGCGTTCTCGTGGTCGTCGGCGGCCGACGCGTCATGGGCGTCCGGCGGGGAGGGCGGCGGCGATGCCCCGTTCGCCTGCCGTATGTCCGCCTGGTCGTCGGCCGCGCGGTCGGGACCGTCGTCGTCCCTGATCGCGCGGAAGTTGAGGGTCTGCTCCCCCAGGGACTCGGGGGCGTCACCAGCCGATCTCACGGCACGCGCTCCGCTCGAACCATCTCGACCTCCTGGCCGATCCGCACGACGTCGCCCACGATGACGATCGCCGGTGGCCGGATCTTGGCCGCTGCCACCCGGTCGGCCACGGTGGAAAGCGTGGCCGTGACGGCCCGCTGGGTCGGAAGAGTACCGTCCTGTACCACCATTACGGGAGTTTCCGGCGAACGTCCGTCGCGGATCAGCGTTTCCGCGATCGAAGCGATACGTTCGACGGCCATCATGAGCACCAGAGTGCCTGACGAGCGGGCCAGTCCGGGCCAGTCGACGGTGGACTGCGGATGGTCGGGCGCCACGTGCACCGAGATCACGTGGAACTCCTGGCTCACCCCTCGATGCGTGACGGGCACGCCGGCCGCGGCGGGCACCGCGACGGCGCTGGTGATGCCGGGCACCACGGTCACCGGGATGCCGGCGCGGGCGCAGGCGAGCATCTCCTCGCCGCCCCTGCCGAAGACGTAGGGGTCGCCGCCCTTGAGCCGGACGACGAACCTGCCCTCGCGGGCGTGCGAGATCAGCAGCTCGTTGATCTTCTCCTGGGAGAGCGACCTGCCGTAGGGCACCTTGGCCGCGTCGACCAGCTCGACGTCGGGAGCCAGCTCGTCGAGCAGGGCCCGCGGCGCGAGCCGGTCGGCCACGACCACGTCGGCCTGGGCGAGCAGCTGGCGCCCGCGTACGGTGATCAGCCCGGGGTCGCCGGGCCCGCCGCCGACCAGCGCGACGCCGACCGGTTTGGTGCGGTTGCGGCGCGCGTCGACGGTGCCGTCACGCAGGGCGCTGACGACGGCGTCCCTGATGCCCGCGGCCCTGCGAGGGTCGCCGCCCGCGGTGATCGCGATGGAGATCTCGTCGACCTTGCCGCTGGCGGGTGTCCACGCGGCGGAGGCGTCCTTGTCGTCGGCGCGCACGCACCAGATCCGCTTGGCCTCGGCTTCGGCGGCGATGGCCGTGTTGACCGCCCTGTCGCTGGTGCAGGCCTGGACGAGCCAGGCACCGTCGCAGTCGCCCACCTGGTACGGCCTGGCCTCCCAGGTGACGCGCCCCGCGGCGATGAGATCGTCGAGGGCGGGGGTGACGCTGGTCGACACGATGGTGATGTCGGCGCCCGCCTCGAGCAGTGCGGGAACGCGTCGCTGGGCGACCCGCCCGCCGCCCACGACGAGCACCCGGCGACCCGAGAGGCGCAGGCCGAGAAGGTAGGGGCTCATGTCGGCGGATCTCCCGTTCGCGAGGATTGGTATGTCAGGAGGCAAACCTACCGGGTCCGGATTACTAGGGCTGCTTCTCCGTGACACCCGCGGAGTCGAAGGTCGCCACCTCGTGCATCACCCGGACGGCGGCGCAGACCAGCGGGTGGGCGAGCAGTCCTCCGGTGCCTTCGCCGAGCCGCAGCTCGAGGTCGACGAGGGGGCGCAGGCCGAGGTGGTCGAGGGCGGCGGCGTGACCTGGCTCGGCGGAGCGGTGGCCGGCCACGCAGTGGTCGACGACGGCCGGCGCGAGGGCGGCGGCGGCCAGGGCGGCGGACCCGGCGATGACGCCGTCGAGGATGACGGGCACCCGCGCCGCGGCGCCGCCGAGGATGAAGCCCGCGATGGCGGCGTGCTCGAACCCGCCGAGGGCGGCCAGGATCTCCAGGGCGTCGTGCGGCAGGACGGCGCCGCTTCCTTCGGTCTCCGGCACCTCCGGCGCGGGGGTGAGGCCGTTGACGCGCAGGCCCTCGCGGACGACCGCCACCTTGTGGGCGTGGGTGGCGTCGTCGATGCCGGTGCCGCGCCCGGTGACCTCGGCCGCGTCCTTGCCGGTGAACGCGCAGACGAGCGCCGCCGACGCGGTGGTGTTGGCGATGCCCATGTCGCCCGTGATCAGGCAGCGGGCGCCGTCGGCCACGAGGGAACGGGCCACCGAGATGCCCACCTCGATCGCCTGGACGGCCTGCGAGACGGTCATCGCCGGGCCGGCCGACAGGTCGGCGGTGCCGTAGCCGACCTTGCGGGAGAGCAGGCCCTCGGCGGCGGGCAGGTCCGCGGCGACGCCCACGTCGACGACCGTGACCGAGGCGCCGACCTGGGCGGCGAAGGCGTTGGCGACCGCGCCGCCGGCCAGGAAGTTGCCGACCATCTGCAGCGTCACCTCCTGCGGCCAGGGGGAGACGCCGCGCGCGTGGACGCCGTGGTCGCCGGCGAAGATGGCCAGCGCGGCGGGCTCGGGCATGGGCGGCGGGCAGGTGCCGGCCGCGCCGGCCAGCCGTACCGCGACCTCCTCGAGGGCGCCGAGGGAGCCCGGCGGCTTGGTGAGGCGGCTCTGGTGGGCGCGGGCGTCGGCGAGCGCGGCGGCGGAGGCGGGCGTGATCTGGGCGAGCACGTCCTGCAACGTCATGCGGAGACCCCCTCGGCGAGTTCGAGTGCTTCCTCGTACCGGTCGATGACCACGTCGGCGAGCACCTCGCAGTCGCCGATCACCTCGGCGCAGCGGATGTCGAGGTCGGGGTGACCGGCTCCGTAGGCGAGTGCCTGCGCCCAGACGCGCTCCAGCATGCCGCCGGCGAACAGCAGGTACGGCACGACGATGACGCGGCGGGCGCCCAGGCGGCGGCAGCGTTCGAGACCGCCGGGCACGCCGGGCGGGGTGATGGAGACGAAGGCGGTCTCCACCGTCATGAAGTCGTAGGCGTGGGTCTCCCAGAACAGCCGCGAGACGCGGTGGATCTCGGCGTTGGCGGCGGGGTCGGTCGAGCCCTCGCCGACCAGCACGACCGCGGTCTCGGCCGGCTCGATGTGCTCGGCCGGCTCCTCGACGGGGATGGAGGGCACCACGCGCAGGCGGGGCTTGACGTCGTCGAGGGAGCGCAGCCTGGGCATGTCGGCGGCGGCCTCGGCCAGCCGTTCGGCCAGCAGGGACAGCACGCGCGGGTCGGGCCCGAGGGGACGCCCGTGGTCGTACATCAGCGTGGGATGCCGTTCCTGCTCCAGCGCCATGGCCGCGGGGAAGTCCTCCATGCGGCTGAGGCTGAGCGGCAGCGTGACCAGCCGGTGGTGGCCCCTGGCCACGAGGGAGGCGACGGATTCGCTCAGCATGGGCTTGGCCTTGGCAAGGTAGCCGCCCGAGACCTCGGCGGAGCTGTCCTCCAGGCGGCAACGCAGCCTGTGGACGAACCTTCCGAACTCGGCGGCACCTGTGTCGTCGTGCGAGCCCTGCCCGATGAGCAGCAGCGGCGGCTTCATGAAGGGGATCTCCACGCCTGTGACCTGGGGTTTATGTAGACAAGACACGCGAGGATATCCGATGCGCGCTGGTCATGCACAGATCACTCTGCGTGCGTGCACGACGAAGACGGGGTCCTCGGCGGCCAGCGCGTGGGCGCCGTCGGCCTGGACGACCAGCCGCGATGCCTGGATCTGGGTGCACTCGGCGCGGTAGCCGTGCTCTTTCAGCCGCTGGAGGACGGCGGGCACCTGCTCGACGACCTTGAGCGTGCAGACGAGCCTGGAGGGGACGCGGGCGGCACAGGCGACGATCACGTCGGCGCCGCCGCCGCCGACGTAGACCGCGTCGGGATCGGGGAGCGGCTCGAGCGCGGGCGGGGCCTGGCCGCGGGTCAGCGCGACCTTGACACCCTGGCGGATGACGTTGGTACGCAGCCGGGCGCAGGCCTCGTCGTCGCGCTCGACGGCCATGACGGCGGCGCCGAGCCTGGCGCACTCGACGGCGATGCCGCCGGAGCCCGCGCCGACGTCCCAGACGAGGTCGCCGAGCCTGGGGCCGAGCTTGGCCAGCACGTACGCGCTCACCTCGGACGGCAGGTCGCCGCCGACGGCCCACTCGTCGGGTCCGGGGGCCGCCCCCGCCACCCAGGCGGGCTCGCCGGCGCGGTAGAGCGGGTCGACGACGAGGACGACGTCGGGATCCTTCCACGGCCTGGTGGTGGCCTCGCCCATGCGGCTGTGGGTGACGCGCTCGCCGGGCCCGCCGAGGTCCTCGCAGACGATGAGCGTGCGCGGTGTGGTGGGGGCCAGCTCCCTGGCGATCTCGGCGGGGCCGACGCCGGGGGTGACGATGAGCCCGACCTTGTGGTGGGCGCGGCAGGCGTTGACGACCCTGTTGAGCTGCCCCGGCCCCTCGGGCGCGACGATGAGCGCGTCCTCCCAGCTCATGCCCGCCCTGGCGAAGGCGCGCGTGATGAGCGAGCTGGCGGGGATGACGGCCGGTTTCAGGCCGTGGCCGCGCAGCGCGCGCACGACGCCGAAGAAGCCGGGGTCGCCGTCGGCGAGGACGACCGCGGGGCCCTCGCCCTGTTCGAGATGCTCGTCGAGGAGGGCCAGCAGCTCGCCGCCGGGGACGGGGAGCTTGAAGTGCCGCAGGACCCGTTCGGGACCGGTCACCAGCGTGGCCTGTTGCAGGCAGTCGGTCGCCCTGGCCGACAGCGGCGATCCGTCCCAGCCGATAACCGTGATCATCCGACTCACCGTCCTCCTGACCCAGTGTGTACGGCAAGCCGGGTCACGCGCCATCCTCCGTCCGGGGCGGGCGTCAGTCCAGGGACACGCTCCCCGGGCGCGCGTGGCCGGGGAAGGTCACGGAAGGTCGCCGGGGATCAGCCCGTACACCACGAGGTCCTCCTTGCCGGCGCCGTTGCGCGCCACGCCCTCCCGCGTGAAGCCGGCCTTCTCGGCCACCCGCTGGGAGGCGAGGTTGGAGACGGCGGCCCGGAGCTGGAGCCGCTGGAAGCCCTGCTTGTCGAACAGCCATCTGGCGACCGCCAGCACCGCCTCGCCCGCGTAGCCCCTGCCGCGCGCCCAGGGGGCGGTCATGTAGCCGACCTCGGTGGAGCGGTGGCCCCACTCGGTGCTCTTCAGGTCGACGCTGGCGACGAACCTGCCGCTCTCCCTCTCGACGACCGCCCAGACGATCCCTGCGCCGCTGATGCGGTGCTGCGGGCTCGCCATGAGCGCGTAGAACCTGCCGTGCTCCTCGGTGTAGCCGCGGGGCACGCTGGTGCGCCGCTGGGTGATCTCGTCGGCGGCGGTAGCGGTCAGGTCGGGCACGTCGGCGGCGGTGAGCCTGCGCAGCAGCAGGCGCGGGGTGACCAGCTCGTCCTCGGGGAAGACGTTGGGCGATCCGGTGGATCCGCGCAGCAGGCCGAACACGACCAGGTCGTGGGCGCCGTCGTCCTCGAGCTCGGCGGCGCGCAGCACGCCCTCGTAGGAGAAGCCGGCCTTCTCGGCCACCCGCACGGACGGGCCGTTGTCGAGGTTGGCACGCAGTTCGATCCTGCGCAGCTCGGTGGTCTCGAACACCCAGGCGGCCAGGCCGCGGACCGCCTCGGTGGCGAAGCCCCTGCTGCGGTACAGGGGGTGCACGCCGTAGCCGACCTCGGTGATGCCCGCGCTCCACTGGGTCCTGAACAGGCTGATCGCCCCGACGATACGGCCGTCGCCGTCGACCATGGCCAGGTGGACGCCCTGGCCCGAGCGCTGGAGCTCGTGGACGCCGGTGGCCAGCCAGGCGGCGACGCCGGCGGCCTGGCCGGGGGCGCCCGGCGGGAGGAAACGGTGACCGGCTTCGACGATGGTCGTGATCCTGTCGGCGTCCTCGGGATGGAAGGCGCGCAGGGTCAGCCGGTCGGTGGTGATGCGAAGGCGAGGGTCGAACACGCTCACTTTTCCCCTAAGTGCTCAACGGCGTGCCGAAACCCTACAAGTCCCGGTTTCGCGCGCCGTTCGCACCCCCGGGAGGTCCGCATGGCCGGGCGGCCGGCGGCCGGGCCTTCGCCCGCGGAAGGTCATGTTTGGGGAGGGCCGCGCGGGTAGGGGCGGGATTCGGGCAGCTTGAAAGGGTGAGAACGCGTTGGGACGTGAAAGCGACAAGCACGGGCCCGGACTGGACGATTGCCGGTTCGCCACCATCGCGCAGGTGGCCGAGGCGCTGGGGGTCGGCATCGAGCGGAAGAGGTGGTGAGGTGAGTTGAGGCTCGACTTCATCCGTCCGCTGTACGAGCGTCATGGCCCCTACGTCTCGGTCTACCTCGCGGGGTCGGACGTGGAGGACAGGCGGCGGCGGTGGCGCTCGTTCAGGGACAGCATGGAGGAGGCCGATCGGGACACTCTCGACGCGCTGGAGGATGCCTGGGGCGCGCCGGCCCCCGGGCGGGCGCTGTTCGCCGCGGGCGGCGAGCTCGTGCTGGCCGAGTCGCTGGCCGAGCCGCCGCCGCTGGAGCAGGTCCGCTGGTCGCCGCTGCCGCACGTGACGCCGCTGCTGATGTCGCGGGGCGAGAACGTCCCGCATCTACGGGTCGTGGTCGATCAGGCGGGCGCCGAGCTGACGGTGTTCGGCGGCGGCTCGCCGCGGGTGGCGACCGTCGAGGCGCAGAAGTGGCCCCTGCAGAAGACGGCGCAGGGCGGCTGGTCGCAGAAGGTGTACGAGCGGGCGGCCGAGGAGACCTGGGAGCGCGACGCGCAGGTCGTGGCGCACGAAGTGGACGAGCAGGTGCGCAGGATCGGCGCCGAGCTGGTCGTGGTGGCGGGCGAGCCGACGTCGCGCTCGCAGCTGTGCGACCACCTGGGCACCAAGGCGGCCGACAGGGTGATGATGGTGGAGCACGGCAGCCGCGCCGACCACGGCCGGTTCACGCAGGACGCGGAGAACGCGCTGGACACGTGGCTGGAGCGGCGCAGGGCCGACCTGCTCGACCGGCACAGGGACAACGCGGGCCCGGTGGGTTTCGGCCAGGTGGCGCGGGCGCTGCGGGAGGGGCGGGTGCACGCCGTCCTGTCCCCCGGCGAACTGCCCGACCTGATGTGGATCGGCCCGGGCGGCACCCAGCTGGCCACCGGCGCCGACGAGCTGCGCCGGTGGGGCGTGGAGGGGCCGGTCCGCGAGCGCGCCGACTCCGCGCTGGCCAGGGCCGCCGCGATGACCGACGCCGAGCTGTGGTTCGCGCCGGAGGTCAAGGAGATCTCGGCGGTGATCAGGTACTGACGATCACCTCGAGGGTACGCGGGCCGTGCACGCCCTCCACCCGGTTGAGCTCGATGTCGCTGGTCGCCGACGGCCCGCTGATCCAGGTCAGCGGCCGTGCGGGGTCGAGCCTGGCGACCGCCTCGGGGACGCTGGAGACGATCTGGTCGGCCCGCACCAGGCACAGGTGGTAGTCGGGCACCAGGGTCAGCGCCCTGCGGCCCTGGTCGGGCCCCGCGTCGAGGACGATGGTGCCGGTCTCGGCGATGGCGACCGCGCATCCGGTGGCCACGCCGTCGGCCGTCAGCAGCTCCTCCTCCCCCACCGCCTGCGCCACGGCCAGCGGGCCCTGCCCTCGTACGGCCGGCGGGACGATCACGCGCCTGCCCGCCGTCAGCTCGGCCACCAGCGCGGGCACCTCCGCCGAGGCGACGACGTGGACGATCGCCCGGTAGTCGCCGACGCGCTCGGCGAAGCGGGCGACCAGGTCGTCCACCGGTATCGAGGTGCGGTAGCCGCGGGGGACGGCCACCTCGGGGGCGCCCTCCACGGCCCTGCGCACCCGGTCGAGGATCTCCTTGCGGGCGCTCATGAGCTCGCCTTCCCTTCTCCGCTCCGCTCCTGGCGGGCCCACCAGTCCCTGAACGACTCCTCGGGGATCTCCGGCAGGTCGCGGGTGTCGGTCCAGGCCGACAGGGGGCCCGGCAGCCGACTGGGGGCCAGCCTGCGGAAGCGCGTGGCCAGGCGTTGCGCCTTGGCCAGCCGTACCTCCTTGGCCAGCACCCAGCCGGCGGCCCGCATGCCGGCCCGCTCGGCGCGCGGGTGGGCCACCTTGGCCCGCAGGTCGACCAGCACCTCGGGGATGTCGATGGCCACCGGGCAGACCTCGAGGCAGGCCCCGCACAGCGACGAGGCGTAGGGCAGGGAGGCGTCGAGGTCGGAGCCGAGGCCGCGCAGTTGCGGGGTGAGGATGGCGCCGATGGGCCCGGGATAGACCGAACCGTAGGCGTGGCCGCCCGCGCGCTCGTAGACGGGGCAGACGTTGAGGCAGGCCGAGCAGCGGATGCAGCGCAGCGCCTGGCGGCCCACCTCGTCGGCCAGGACGGTGGTGCGGCCGTTGTCGAGTAGCACCAGGTGGAAGGTCTGGCCCTCGGTGGATCCCGTCCAGGTGGAGGTGTAGGGGTTCATGCGCTCGCCGGTGGAGCTGCGCGGCAGGAGCTGGAGGAAGACCTCCAGGTCACGCCAGGTGGGCAGCACCTTCTCGATGCCGACCACGCTGATCAGGGTCTCGGGCAGGGTCAGGCACATCCGGCCGTTGCCCTCCGACTCCAGGACCACGCAGGTGCCGGTCTCGGCGATCACGAAGTTGGCCCCGGAGATGGCGACCTTGCTGCGCAGGAAGCGTTCGCGCAGGTGGAGCCGGGCGGCCTCGGCCAGCGCGGCGGGTTCGTCGGTGAGGTCGCGGGGCGCGTCGCCCATCCTGCGCAGGAAGATCTCACGGATCTCGGCGCGGTTGCGGTGGATGGCGGGCACCAGGATGTGGCTGGGGTAGTCGTCGCCGAGCTGGACGATCAGCTCGGCCAGGTCGGTCTCGAACGCGGTGATGCCCTCGGCCGCCAGGTGCTCGTTGAGGCCGATCTCCTGGGTGGCCATCGACTTGACCTTGACGACCTCGTTCTCGCCCGTCCGCCTGACCAGGTCGGTGACGATGCGGTTGGCCTCGGCGGCGTCGCGGGCCCAGTGGACGTGGCCGCCGGCCCGCTGGACCGCCTCCTCCAGCTGGACGAGGTAGCGGTCGAGGTGGCGCAGCGTGTGGTCCTTGATCGCCTTGCCGGCGGCGCGGAGCTCCGGCCAGTCGGGCAGCTCGCCGACCACGGTGGCCCGCTTGCCGCGGATCGTGTGGGTGGCCTTGCGAAGGTTGTAGCGCAGCTGTGAGTTCTGTACGGCTTTCGCGGCGTTCGTCGGGAAGTCGCCCGGCATGCCGATGAAGACGCTCATCGCGCGTCCAGGATCTCGGCCAGGTGCATGACCCGCACCCCCGTCTTCTGGCGGCGCATGGTGCCGCCGATGTGCATGAGGCAGGAGTTGTCTGCGGCGCAGAGCACCTCCGCGCCGGTGTCCATCACGTTGCGGACCTTGTCGGCGCACATCGCGGCCGAGATCGCCGGGTTCTTCACCGCGAACGTGCCGCCGAAGCCGCAGCACTCCTCGGCGCCGGGGAGCGGGACCAGCTCCAGCCCCCGCACCCGCCGCAGCAGCCGCGTCGGCTTGTCGCCGAGGTGCAGCCCCCTGAGCGAGTGGCACGTCGGGTGGTAGGTCACCCGGTGCGGGAAGGCGGCGCCGACGTCCTCCACCTCCAGCACGTCGATCAGGAACTCCGACAGGTCGTGCACCGGCGGCGGCGCCACCCCCAGCCGTGGGTACTGCTCGCGCACCATCGCCGCGCACGAGCCCGAGGGCGTGACGACCGCGTCGTAGCCGTCGAACACCTCCGCGAAGCGCCGGGCCAGCCGTTCGCCCTCGGCCCGGTAGCCGGTGTTGAGGTGCATCTGGCCGCAGCAGGTCTGCGCCTGCGGGAAGTCGACCTCGCACCCGAGGCGGCGCAGCAGGGACACCACGGCCTTGCCCGTGCCGGGAAAGAGCGTGTCGTTGACACACGTGAT
This sequence comes from Nonomuraea sp. NPDC003727, assembly GCF_053586935.1. NCBI lineage: Bacteria > Bacillati > Actinomycetota > Actinomycetes > Streptosporangiales > Streptosporangiaceae > Nonomuraea > Nonomuraea sp. NPDC003727. Next base: position 419,384 of record NZ_JBSFNE010000004.1, on the reverse strand, counting down.
GAACAGGGCGACTCGCACGGCACTCCCTTCAAAGTATGGTCTGACCATAGTATGGTCTGACCATATGAGGAAGCCCCGGACCTTCGAGGACGTCATCGCCAGGATCGAGCGGCGCATCGCCGACGACGGGCTCACCGTCGGCGACCGGCTGCCGGGCGAGCGCCAGCTGGCCGAGGAGCTCCAGGTCGGCCGCTCGTCGGTGCGCGAGGCGCTGCGCGTGCTCGAGACGCTCGGTGTGGTCTCCTCGCAGGCGGGCCGCGGGCCCGACGCGGGCGCGGTGCTCACCTCCAGGCCGGAGAGCGCGCTGGCCGACCTGCTCCGGCTCCACCTCGGTACGGCTTCGCTGTCGCTCGGCGAGGTGATCGCCACCCGCCTGATGATCGAGCAGTGGGCGGTGCAGCACGTCGACGCGCCCGAGGGCCTCGAGGTCATGCGCGCGGCGCTGGAGCAGATGGAGCGGGCCGGTGACGCCCGCTCCTTCGTCGACCACGACGTGACCTTCCACCTCGGGGTGGCGCTGCTGTCGGGCAACCGGCTGCTGGCGGCGACCATGCGGGCGCTGCGGCAGACCATCCACGCCTACTCGGTGGCCGCGGTGGAGGCGGCCGGGCGGACCGACGTGCTCATGGCCGACCACTGGCGCATCTACGAGCTTGCCGCGGCCGGCGACGGGCGGGGCGCCGCCCAGGCCGTCGCCGACCACCTGGCGCACGCCTACCCGGCCCTCACCACACCACCGCCCCCGCCCCCTGACCACCACCCGGCCTGACCCACCACCGGCCTGACCCACCACCGGCCTGACCCACCACCGGCTTGACTCACCACCCGGCGCCTGGCCCTCCGGGGTCCAGCGGTGCGGTCCGGCGTTGGGGTCGGGCGGCGGGGTCGGGCGGCGGGGTCCGACGGCGCGGTCCGGGGGCGCGGTCCGGGGGTGGGGCCCGGCGGCGGGGTCACTCGAAGGCGGCGCGGTGGTCGCGGACCCAGTCGGCGAAACGCCGCGGCGCCCGCCCCAGCACGGCCGCCACGTCGCCGCTGAGCCGCTCGGCACCGCCCGCCGCGACGAACGCGGCCCCCGTCATGGCCACCTCCACCAGGAGCGGCTCGGCGCCCGAGGCCAGCATCCCCTGCCTGGCCGCCTCCAGCGGGATCTCGACCGTCGTCACCTCCCGGCCGAGCACCTGCCCGAGCACGCGTGCCTGCTCGGGCACGCTGATCACCTCGGGCCCGGTCAGCTCGTAGGTCATGCCGTCGTGCGCCCCGCCCGTCAGCGCCTCGACCGCCACCTCGGCCACGTCACGCGGGTCGACCACGCCCTGGCCGCCCGAGCCCGTCGTGTTCGGGATCGGCTCGCCCGCCCTGACCGCCTCGGCCCACATCAGCGCGTTGCCGGCGAACCCGGCCGGGCGCAGGATCGTCCATGCCATCCCGCTGTCCTTGACGGCCCGCTCGCCGTGGTGGTGCCAGGAGCGGATGTCCTTCTCGTCGTCGGTCTCCCCGGTGCCGATCGCCGAGATCTTCACGATCTTCTTCGTGCCGGCCCGCCCGGCCGCCGCGACCAGGGCGAGGTCGTGTTCGGGCAGCTCACGCCCGAAGGCCGTCAGCGACAGCACCGTGTCCACCCCTTCGAGTGCCCTGTCCAGCGAGGCGGGGTCGGCGAAGTCGGCCTTCACCGCCCGCGCGCTCAGCTTGGCGGGGTCGCGCGTCATCGCGAGCGCCTGCTCGCCTCTCGCGGCCAGCCGCCTGAGGACTTCACTTCCGATGGTGCCCGTGGCACCCGTGACCAGGATCATGCCTCCTACGCTCCCGTCAGGGAGCCGCCCGCCGATAGGAAAAATCGGCACCTAGGGTGGTGGCGTGAGCGTTCGGGCCGAGCGGATCGGCGAGACGGCGGCCGGTGGCCTGGGCGAGGTGCACGTGCGCGAGCCCGACCCGGCCGCCGTGCTGGCCTTCCGCACCACCATCGACGGGCGCGGCGAGCTCATGGTGCTCGGCCCGCGCACCCGCGCCTCCTACCTCGCGCCGAAGGAGCTGTCCCGCTGCGTCACCGTGCGGCTGCGCCCCGGCAGGGCGCGGGCGGTGCTCGGCGTGCCGGTCAGCGAGCTGGTCGACAGGATCGTGCCGCTGCGCGAGCTGTGGGGCGCCGCGGCCGACCGGCTGGCCGAGGAACTGGCGGCCGCTCCTGGCCACGAGGCGGCCATGGTCGAGGCGGCCCTCCTCGACCGGCTCTCCGCCTGCTCGACCGCCGAGCTGTCGCGGGCCGCGCTGTTGCAGGCCGCCGCCGACCGCCTGCCGTACGCGAGGGTCCCCGAGGTGGCCAGGGACCTCGGCGTCAGCGAGCGCCACCTGCGCGACCTGTTCACCAGCGGGGTGGGGATGCCGCCCAAGCGGTTCGCCCGCCTCGACCGGGTGCGCGGCGTGCTGGCCCGCGCCGCCGCCGGCGGCTGGGCCGCGCTGGCCGCCGACGCGGGCTACTACGACCAGTCGCACCTGACGGCCGAGTTCCGTTCCGTGATGGGCGTCTCCCCCGGCGCGTTCGTCGCCGGCGACCTGCCCGCCGCCGTGGCCTGCTCCGCCTAGCGCTCCCAGGCGTCGGCCGTACGGCAGGTGGCGCCCGAGCACGTCCGCATCGCGTCCAGGCGGGCCTGGAGGTTGCTCAGCAGTTCGGGGGGCGCGGTCGCGGCCAGGTTGTTCAGCTGGTAGGGGTCGGTGGTCAGGTCGTAGAGCTGGGTCTCCCCCGTCACGTACTTCACATAGGTGTGCGTGGCGGTGCGCAGCGCCGCGTAGGCGGGTGTCAGCGTCTGCCGGTTGGCGGCCTGGTTGGTCGGCCTGGCGAACTCGATCAGCGCGTTGCGCCGCCAGCTCGGCGGGTTGAGCCCGCGCAGCAGGGGCACCAGCGAGCGCCCCTCGGCGAAGGCGGGCGCCGGGATGCCGGCCAGTTCGGCGAAGGTGGGCGCGTAGTCGACCGGCTGGGTCAGGGCGGTGATGGTGGAGCCGGGCGCGACGCCGGGGCCGCGCACCACCAGCGGCACCTTGACGGCCTCCTCGAACGGCGTGGTCTTGCCCAGGCGCAGCCGGTGGGTGCCCAGGTGGAAGCCGTTGTCGGAGGCGAAGAAGATGTAGGTGTTGTCGAGCTTGCCCGCCGCCTGCAGGGCGGTGACGACGGTGTTGACCAGGTCGTCCACGCCGAGCATGGCGCGCAGCCTCGCCCGGTGGCGCTCGTCGATGCGTTCCTCGCCCGCCCAGCCGATCTCGGGCAGGTCGCGCAGCCACTGCGGCTCCTTGTGGACGTCGGCCTGGTTGTAGTTGGGTGTCCGGGGCGCCTGCGCGTCGGGGAAGGCGTCGGCGTGGCGGCGCGCGGGGTTGGCCGGGTTGTGCGGGGCGACGGGGGCCAGGTAGAGGAAGAACGGCTGGGTGCCGGGCGCGCTGACGAACTCCTTCGCCTTGCGGGCGAGCACGTCCTCCAGGTAGTCCTCCTCGTCCCAGCCGTACTCGACGAGCCTGCCGTTCTCGTTGAGCGTGTAGTCGTACTCCTCGTAGAGCCGCTTGACCGGCACCGCCCACTGGTCCCAGCCCGGCGGCACGTAGGTGGCGGGCACGCTGGTGCCCGGATAGTGGTTGAGGTACTTGCCCATGAGGCCGGTGCGGTAGCCGGCGCCGCGCATCCAGGCGCCGACCGTGGAGTTCTCCAGCCCGGCCAGGTGGAAGCGGTCGAAGCCGCCTTCAGGGGCGGTGTTGGTCCACACGGTGTGGCTGTGCACGTACTGCGAGCGCAGGAGCGACGCCCTCGAGGGACAGCACCAGGAGTTGGTGACGATGGCGCGGTCGAAGGAGGCTCCCTGCCGGACCAGGTGGCTGGTGATGGCGGGGAAGTTCTGCAGCGTGCCGTACTCGAGGTCGTCGGCGAGGATCAGCACGATGTTGGGCCGCGACTGGCCGGCCGCGCTCGCCGGCATGGCGACGAGTGGCAGCAACAGCAGCAGCACTGCCAGACCCCCCAGCCGCTTCATCAGCACACGGTCTCAACTTCCCCCAACATCCCTCATTGACACCCCTCTCAACAATATTAGAACCTGTTCTCATTTCGGGAGGTATCGCATGAAGTTAGGCCTGAACCTGGGCTACTGGCAGCGACACGCCGACGACGCCACCGAGGTCGTCCAGGCGGCCGAGCGGCTCGGCTACGACTCGGTCTGGACCGCCGAGGCCTACGGCAGCGACGCTTTCACCCCGCTCGCCTGGTACGGCGCGCGCACCACGAGGATCAAGCTCGGCACCTCGGTCGCGCAGCTGTCGGCCCGCACCCCGGTGGCCACCGCGATGACCGCGATGACGCTCGACCACCTCACCGGCGGGCGGCTCCTGCTCGGCGTCGGCGCCTCCGGGCCCCAGGTGGTGGAGGGCTGGTACGGCCAGCCGTTCCCCCGCCCCCTGGCCAGGACCCGCGAGTACGTCGGGATCATGCGCAAGGTGTGGCGGCGCGAGGAGCCGGTCACCAACGAGGGCCCGCACTACCCCCTGCCGCTGCCCGGCGGCCTGGGCAAGCCGCTGAAGCTCATCACGCACCCGCTGCGCCAGGACATTCCCGTCTACATCGGCGCCGAAGGGCCCAAGAACGTCGCGCTCGCCACCGAGATCGCCGACGGTTGGCTGCCGCTGTTCACCTTCCCCTCGAAGATCTCCGATCTCTACGGGAGGTTCCCCGCCGGCTTCGAGGTCGCGGCGATGGTCATGGTGATGGTCACCGACGACGTCAGGGCCGCGCTCGACGGGGTGAAGACGATGCTCACCCTCTACATCGGCGGCATGGGCGCCAAGACGCGCAACTTCCACGCCGACATCATCGGCAGGATGGGCTACGCCGAGGCCGCCGAGCGCATCCAGGCCCTCTACCTGGCCGGGCGAAGGCAGGAGGCCTTCGCCGCCATCCCCGACGAGCTGGCCGACGGCATCTCGCTGGTCGGCCCGCCCGGCAGGATCAAGGAGCGGCTGGAGCTGTGGCGGGCCTCGCCGGTGACGAACCTGCTGGTGATGGGCCCGCGTGACGAACGGTCCCTGACGATCGTCCGCGACCTGGTGCTGGGTTAAGTCCCGCTCAGTCGGGACGCGGAGCGGGGTCCTCGGTCACCGAGCGCAGGAGCGGCCTGCTCAGCGCGCCCGCGCCGACCACGCCCGCGAACCCGGCGCCGACGCACACCGCCAGCGTGACCGCGCCCGAGATGTTCGGCGAGACCAGCATGAACGGCGAGGCGCAGAACGCGCCCACCAGGATCGAGCCGCCGCCCATCACCACGAGCGGGACCAGCGTCTCCGACCTGCGCGCCCTGTCCAGCACCTCCAGGGGCGTGCCCGCCAGCCTGAGCAGCGCGTAGGTCTGGCGGCGGTCCAGGACCGAGGAGGCGGCCGTGATGCCCGCGCTGGCGATCGCCACGAGGAACGACACCGACAGCACCACGATGGTGCCGGTGGCGATGTCGTCGAGGAGTTGCGCGCTGAAGTGCTGGTCGTCGGCCTCGCTGGTGGCCGAGTGGCCGGGCACGAGCCCGGCGAGCGCGGTGCGCGCCTTGTCCACGTCCGCTCTGCCCACGGCGGCGAGGACGAGCGTCTTCTCCTTCGTCACCGTCGCCCGCACGCCCGCCTTCTCCAGCCGCCGCCGCGCCTGGTCGGCGACCAGGGTCACCTCGGTCCGTGGCACGGAGAGCCTGAGCCGCTCGTCGCTCACCCGCCCGGCGAGCGCGTCACCCGGGCTGAGCAGACCGAGGAAACCGGCCACGAAGCCCGTCAGCGCGACACCGCTGACCGTCCGCCACGCCGCCCGCGGATCGTCGACCAGCCTGCGCCCCGCCAGCAGCTTCGCCGGGCGTCTCGCCCGCTTCGCGGTGACCTTGCCGATCAGCGCGACGACCCAGGGGCCGACCAGGTTGATGCACAGGAACGCCAGGCCGAGCACCGCCGCGACCACGCCCACACCCGCGTTCGTGCTCAGCAGCGGTACCGCGGCCAGCACCGCGAGCAGGGCGATCACCCTGACGAACCGCATCGCGGGCGGCGTCTCCCTCTTGGCCACCCCGAGCGGGCTGACCACGACCCTGCGCAGGCCGACGATCGCCGACACCCCCACCAGCAGCGGTACGGCCAGCAGCACCGCGACCACCACGAGAGGGACCGGCAGCAGGTCGCCGGCGAACCACGGTCCCCCGCCGATCCTGATGGCGGTGAGCAGCGGGACCGCCGCGCCGTACAGGACGGTGCCGAGCACGGCTCCGGCGAACGCGACGATCACCGCCTCGGCCACGGTCATCGCCACGACCTGGCCGGGGGTGGCGCCCACCAGCCTGAGCGCGGCGAGACGCTGGTCACGGCGGGCCACGGTCAGCCGCGCCGCGGCGCCGCCGAACACCAGCAGCGGCACCACCATGAGCACGCTGGCGATGAGGGCGAGGATCCGGTAGCCCACCGCGTCCTCCGTCGGCGTGCCGGCCAGCGTCTCAACCTTGGTCGGCGGCACCTCGTCCTGCCACGCCTCGCCGCGGGGAGCGGTCATGGCGGGGTCGCCCGGCCGGTGGCCGACCACCGCGACCAGCTCGCCCGGGTGGACGAGAGCCTCGTCGCCGAGCACGCCCTTCACGTTCGGGTAGCGGTCGGCGAGCCGGTCGGCGGGCAACTGCCTGCTCAGCTCCGCCAGCGCGGGCGACAGCCACACCTCGCCGGGGGCGGGGAACCGCGGCAGCCCGGGCGGGACGTCCGCCTTCGGGTCCAGCGCGGCCAGATCCACGACGGTGATCTTCTTGTCCTGGACGTAGTCGTTCCTGGTCGCCTCGACGGCCGTCGCCCTGCCCGTCGCCTGGACGGGGTTGCGCCACGCCCCCCGCTCCGCGCGGCCCTCGAAGGCCACGTTGGCCGACACGGCGAACAGCAGCAGGCCCGTGGAGATGACGACCGCGCCCAGCGTCAGCCAGGTGCCCAGCATGCCGCGGCGCCCGCCACCCCTCAGCAGGCGCCAGGTGAGGCTCATGAGGTTGTTCACCGGCTCACCGCGCTCTGCAGCAGGTTGCCGTCGCGGACCTCCACCGTGCGGTCGCACCACCCGGCCACACCCGGATCGTGGGTCACCACGATGAGCGAGGCGCCGTTGTGCTTGGTGGCCTCCACCAGCAGGCGCATCGTCTCCTGTCCCGTGCTCTGGTCGAGCGCGCCGGTCGGCTCGTCGGCGAACACCACCGCCGGCCTGCTCACCAGCGCCCTCGCGATCGCCACCCGCTGCGCCTGGCCGCCGGACAGTTCGCCCGGCCTGCGGCCCTCCATGCCGCCCAGGCCGAGCGGCGGGAACCACTGCCTCGCCTGCCGTACGGCGTCGGCCCTCGACACGTTGCCGAGCATGAGCGGCAGCGCCACGTTCTCCTCGGCGGGAAGCTCGGGCAGCAGCTGGCCGAACTGGAACACGAACCCGAACCTGGTCCTGCGCAGGGCGCTGCGCTCGCGCTCCTTCATGGTGTCGATGCGCTGGCCGAGCAGGTGCACCTCACCCGCGTCCGGCTTCATGATCCCGGCCAGGCAGTGAAGCAGGGTGGACTTGCCCGAACCGCTCGGACCCATGATCGCCACGGCTTCGCCCGCCTGGATGGTGATGTCCACGCCGTTCAGCGCCACCGTCTGGCCGAAGCGCTTGGCGAGCGCGCGGCCTGCAAGTACGTCGTTCATGGAGAAGACCTTGTCGCGGGGAGAGGGGACGGCGGATCGGCCGTGCGTCCGATCGCCATCGGCCGATCGGCCGATCTCCCCTCTGCCGCCCCACCGCGGCCGGTGCCTGTCTCCTGGACGTCACCGGACAGGACAGATCGCACAATGATCGGAAAGTTAGGCTTGCCCGTGTGACGATTCGTGTGCTCATCGCCGACGACCAGGAACTTGTCCGCACCGGCTTCCAGATGATCCTCGATGCCCAACCGGACATCGAGGTCGTCGGCGCGGTGGCCAACGGCGCCGACGCGGTCGAGGCGGCCCGGCGGCTGCGCCCCGACGTGTGCCTGCTCGACATCCGGATGCCCAAGCTCGACGGTATCGAGGTGACCAGGATCCTGGCCGGACCGGGCGTCGAGAATCCCATGCGGGTGGTCATCGTCACCACCTTCGACCTCGATGAGTACGTCTACGGCGCGCTCCGCTCGGGCGCGACCGGGTTCCTGCTCAAGGACAGCGGACCCACCCTGCTCATCGAGGCCATCAGGGCCGCGGCCGCCGGCGACGCGCTGGTGTCACCCTCGGTGACCGTACGCCTGCTCCAGCACCTCGCCCAGCCCGCCATGGGCGCCACCAAGCCGCTCAACGAGCCGCTCACGGAGCGCGAGCTCGACGTCGTACGGCTGGTCGCCAGGGGCAGGACCAACCAGGAGGTGGCCGCCGAGCTGTTCGTCTCGCTGTCGACGGTCAAGACGCATCTCGGCAGCATCCAGGTCAAGCTCGGCGCCAGGAACAGGGTGGAGATCGCGGCCTGGGCATGGGAGTCAGGCGTGGTCAGCTGATTAACGAGAGGTCTGGCTGGATACATCTGAAGCAGAACCTCAACATGTGTGCCCCGGGGGGAGAGATTCGTGCGCCATGCTCCTTCCGCGGCGAAGCGATCGGCTTCGGCGGTCTATGTGACCCTTGCCGCCCAGCTCGCCGCCATGACCGCTCTTGTGATCTTCGACGAGGTGCGCGGCGGACGGCTCGCCGCCGAGATCATCACTCTGGGTGGTGATATACGGTCGCCGGGAGCGGAAGCGGTGGTCGGCGCGGTGACCCTGTTCGCCGTGCTGATGCTGCTGACGGTGGGCACACTGGTCGCCTCGGCCTCCGCCTACCTCACCTGGCTGGTCAGGGCGTGCCGCGTCAACAAGGTCGCGACCTCCTCCGGTTCGGTGATCGCGGCGTGGCTGCTGCCCGGGATCAACCTGATGGCTCCCGCCGTACTGGTCGACCAGGTGTGGCGGGGCGCCGACCCGCCGCACGACCGCAGAACGCGCTGGCTCGCCCTGGTGGCCGCCTGGTGGACGAGCTGGCTGGCCGCGCTGGCCCTGGTGACGATACGGCTGCCGCTGCGCGGATCGTCGGAGGAGCTGACGGGGCTGAGCGGGCTGGAACTCGGCGTGACGGCGGTGGCGGCGCTGCTGTGCGCCTGCACGGTCCGCGAGATCACCCGGCTCCAGACCGCCGCCTCCCCGGTGCCCCACCTCACCCCGGCTCCCGTGATCCCCTGACCAGCCCGGCGGCATGCACGAAGATTCACCGTTCCACTGACACATAGCGCGACGGCCATTAACTTAACGTGACATGCCTGGCCCCCAGCATGACGCGACCGACAACCCCTGGCCGGTTTCCAGCCCTTTCGCCCGTAAGCATTTCGGCAAGGGAAAAGAGGAAGGCCTCGCGGAAGGGCTCGCGAAGGGCAAGACCGAGGGTGAAGCCACGCTCCTGCTGACGCTGCTTGAGGCGCGGGGCATCGTCGTTTCCGACGAGATCCGGGCACGGATCGCCTCCTGTACCGACCTCCTGCAGTTCGACGTCTGGACACGACGCGCCGCCGTGTCGACCTCCGCCGAGGACGTGTTCGAGTAACCGGCCTTCGGCTGCCGGAGGAGTGGCATGCTGACCGCTTCTCTGCGGCTGGATCGGGCGCCGTCGGCTCGAGGGTTTCCTGGAGCCGGCGGCGCGGGTCAGGCGGCCTGGGTGGGGCCTGAGCTGCCCTGACTGGCGTGCCAGAGCTGGCGGGGCGGGGTGACGACGCCGGGGGTGGGGCCGATGTCGGAGTACGGCGAGATGCGGTAGCCGTTGGCGTACTCGATGGTGCGCCCGCCGACGTGCTCCGTGCCGGGGCGCTGCCTGTCGAGGAGCGCTCGGACCGCCTCCAGGCCGCCGGTGCGCCATGCGGCGTCCAGGTCCACGAGGTTCCAGCAGTCGACGGCCCGCATGGAGATCGCGCGGGTACCCGTGCGGCGGATCACTCCTCTGGCGACCATCAGCCACGACCCGAACACCGTCGAAGCGCACCTGCCCTGCACCGACTCGAAGAAGGTCAGGTCGACGGGGCCCGTGGAGTCGTCGAGGGTGGTGAAGATGACCCGCTGCCCCGAGCGCACCGCAGGGGTCTGCGTGGCCACCTTGACCCCGGCCACCAAAACCTCGGCGCCGTTGCGCTGGGCGAGCAGGTCCTTGGAGCGCACCACTCCGATGGCGTCGAGCAGTTCGTCGTGGAAGCTCATCACGTGGCGGCTGATGTCGATGCCGAGGATCTCCAGCTCCGCCTCGACCATCTCGGTCTCGGTCATCTCCGGGAGCTCGCCGGGCTGGATGTGCTCGGCGAACCCCAGGGGCAGCTGTACGGCCAGCGGCTCTCCCGCCCGGGGCTGCCCCTCGGCCACCGCCCCGTCCAGCAGGGGGCCGTTCTTCGGGGAGTCCTCGGCCGGGGTGGGTCTGGTCGTACCGGCCCTTGGCGAGGGCCTTCCCCTGTGGCGTGACGGTCTTCCCTGCCGCGCCGCCGAGGACGACGTCGCCCGGCTTCCATCGGTCGTCGCCCGGCTTCCATCGGTCGTCGCCCGGCTTCCGTCGGTTCCTGCCCGCCCCGAGAAACCCGAGCCCGAGAAGCCCGTGCCCGAGAAGCCCGAGTCCGAGAAGCCCGAGCCCGAGAAGCCCGAGCCCGAGGAGCCCGGGAAGCCTGAGCCCGAGCCTGCCGAGCGGCCGGAACCCGAGAAGCCCGAGCCTGGGGAAGGTGTGTAGCCCTTGGGCGGCCGGGGACTCGCCTTGACGCCCGAGACCGAGGCCCGCTCCAGCACCCCCACCTGGGCGATCAGGTCACGTCTCGTCAGCTCCCCCGGCCGCCAGCGCGGGCCGCCCGGCCGTAGCGAGTGGAGGGCGTCGAACCCGCCCACCTGGACGATCCGTTCGACGACGGGACGCGAGGGCCTGGCCCTGTCCCAGAAGTCGGCGAGCGAGGTGTAGGGCTGCCCGGCCACCATCCGGTCGACCTCCGCCTCGCTCACCCCTCTGACCGCCGAGAACGGCACGCGCAGGCCGTACCCGCGACCGAGCTGGTCGGGCCGGAAGTCGCGCACCCGCCGCCGGTAGCCGGCCGCACCACCGATCTCGCCACCAAGCTCGCCACCAAGCGCGCCATCCAGCGCGCCATCCAGAAAACCGCCCGAAACGCCGCCCGAAACGCCGCCTGAAACGCCGCCTGAAACGCCGTCCCGCGCCTCGTCCCGCGCGCCCTCCAGAGCGGCGGGCCGGACGCTGACGCGCAGCGGCGGGGGGCCGACGCGTTCGACGGTCCAGTGCTTGGCCGACTTGTTGACGTCGAGGGGAAGGATCGTCACCCCGCACTGCCTGGCCTCGTCGATGATCACCCGCTGCGGGTACATGCCGGGCTCGTGGGTGAGCACCCCCGCGAAGAAGGCCGCCGCGTGGTGCCGTTTGAGCCAGGCCGACTGGTAGGTGGGCAGCGCGAACGCGGCCGCGTGCGCCTTGCAGAAGCCGAAGGCGCCGAAGGCGTCGAGCACCTGCCAGGCCCGTTCCACCGTCGCCCGGTCGTAGCCGGGCAGCACGTTGGCGAGGAACCACCGCCGTGCCGCCTCGCGCAGGACGGGGTCGCCGAGGCTGCGCCGTACCTTCTCCGCCTCGGACAGGCCCGCGCCGGTCATCACGTCGATGATCTTCAGGACCTGTTCGTGGAAGACGACGACCCCGTTGGTCTCGGCGAGAGCCTCGCGCAGGCGGGGATGCGGGTAGGTGGCGGCCCGCCAGCCGTGCCGGGACTCCAGGTAGGGCGTGACCATGTCGGAGTTGACGGGGCCGGGCCGGAACAGCGAGATGTCGACGATCAGGTCGTTCATCGTGCGCGGCTCCAGCTTGGCGACCAGCTCGCGCTGCCCGGGCGACTCGATCTGGAAGCAGCCGAGCGTACGGCTCGCGCAGATCATGTCGTAGGTCGGCTCGTCGTCCTGCGGCACGGCGTCGAGCTCGATGTCCACGTCGTCGACCCGCTTGATCTCGGTCAGCGTGTAGGCCATCGCCGACTGCATCCGCACGCCGAGCACGTCGAGCTTGAGCAGCCCCGCCTCCTCCACGTCGTCCTTGTCGAACTGTGACATCGGGAAGTCGAGCGCGCTGCGCTCCACGGGGGTGCGGTCGCGCAGGCCGGCGTTGCCGACCAGCACCCCGCACGGGTGCAGCGCGATGTGCCTGGGCAGCCCGTCGAGCTTCTCCGCCAGCTCGAACACCCTGCCGAGCCCGGCCTCGTCGAGCCGGCTCTCGCGCAGCTCCGGCAGGTCCTTCAGCGAGGCGGTGATCTGGCGGGCGCGGATGTGCGGGAACGCCTTGGCGATGGCGTCGACCTCGTGCGGCGGCAGTCCCATCGCGCCGCCCACGTCGCGCAGGGCGCTGCGGGCCCGGTAGGTCTCCATCATGGACACGCAGGCCACGCGCGCCTCGCCGTACATGTCGTAGATCGCCTTGTAGCAGTCGAGGCGGCGGGCGGACTCCACGTCGACGTCGATGTCGGGCAGGCCGACGCGACCCTCCGACAGGAAGCGCTCCATGAGCAGGCCGTGGTGGAGCGGGTTCACCTCGCCGATGCCGATGAGGTAGTTGACCAGGCTGCCCGCGCCGGAGCCGCGGATGGCGCAGCGGATGCCCATGTGCCTGATCCGGTCGGTGATGCCGACGACCGCCATGAAGTATCCGGACAGCCGCTTCTTCTCGATGACGGCCAGCTCGGCCTCGAGGCGGTCGCGGGCCTGCCTCGAGCCGCGCAGGCCCCGGTCGTCGAGCCCGTCCTCGCAGCGATGGCGCAGCAGGGGGACCGGGTCCCTGCCGATCTCGGGCAGGTGCAGGTCGGGCGGGTCGCTGCGGAGGGCGAGCAGCCGCCTGGGGTCGATCACGCACGCCTCGGCGAGCGCGCGCGTGGTGTGCAGGAGCCGGTTGGCGCGCGACTGGTCGCCGCCGCAGATCTTGTGGGCGACCCTGCGCATCTCGTCGCCGCTCTTGAGGTAGGCGTGGGAGGTGCTCCGCTCCAGGTGCCGGGGGTGGAGGGGGACGAGCTGGCGCGCCGCGTCGAGCACGTCGCCCACCTGGTGGTCGGCGGGGTCGAGATACCTGACCGCGTTCGTGAGGACGGCCGGCACGCCGAACTCCTCGGCGAGGGAGAGCATGCGGACGGCGGTGGTGGCGTCGCGGTAGCCGTACTGGTCGACCAGCTCGATCACCACGCCGCGCACCTGGGAGCGCCAGAGGCCCAGCAGCGCCCTGGCCTGCTCGTCGCGTCTGGCGGCCACCGCGCGGCCCACGTCGGATCTCGGGCCGAGCAGCACGACGAGCCCGTCGTCGGGACCGAACGCCCCGCCTCGCTCCCTGCCGCCCTGACGCCTCGCCGGCGCGGGCGACAGCCCGGCGGCCGGCTGCCCGGCACCAGGGATGGTGCCGGTGCCAGGGATGGTGCCGGTGCCAGGGATGGTGCCGGTGCCAGGGATGGTGCCGGTGCCAGGGGTGGTGCCGGCGCCCGCGGCCCAGGCGGCGACCAGGTCGCGGGTCACCCTCGGCTCGCCCCGCTCGCCTGCGTGGTGGGCGGCGGTGACCAGGCGGCACAGCCGGGACCACCCGCCGGAGCGGGCCAGGACGGTGACCCTGTCCTCGGCGTCGGGCCCGGTCCGCGGGCGCGCCTCCCGCGGACCGGAGGCGGAACGACCGTCGCCCGGCCCGCGGCTCCCTGAACGCGAGGCGGGCTGGTAGGCGCCGGGCAGCGGCCCGTAGGCGGCGCGGTCGCGCGGCGGGACGGGGTCGAACGCCTGCCCTCCGGCCGCGCCGGGCGAGACGTCGAGGGAGAAGTCGACGCCGAACACCGGCGAGATCCTGGCGTCCATGCAGGCCTGGGCGTGCTTGAGCGCCCCGTAGAGCCCGTCACGGTCGGTCAGCGCGAGGATGTCCATCCCGTGCTCGGCCGCCCGTCGCACCAGGGCCTGGGGGAAGGCGGTGCCGTACCGCATCGAGTAGGCGGAGCTCACGTGCAGGTGCGGGAAGGAGAGCATCAGTCCCACGCCCTCAGCAGCAGCCAGCCTCCGCTGGCGGTGTCGAAACGCAGCTCGTAGGAGCCGCGCTCACGCCCGGGGCTGGCCTCGACCCGCCAGAACTGGCGCTCGCCGGGGTCGGCCTCGCCGGTCTTCCACCATTCACGGGCCACCACCCACTGGTCGAGGACGCGACGGACGAGGTAGAGCCGATCGCGCCAGACGAACTGGGTCGGCTGGCCCTCCCTGGTCCACACCTCTATCGGATCGCCGTAGAGTCTGCTCAAGACGCTTCTTCTCCCCGTGGCTCTGGGTCTGCTGCTGAGCCACCCGGGGGAAGTCGGGCGCTATATCGAGCATATGTTCGATGTCATGGGAGTGCAAGCCGCGTGAGCGGGTTGGCGCCGATCGAGTTCCGGATGCTGAAGGCGACACTGCCGGCCCGGTAGCGGTCGTCCGACAGTTCCACCGGGCGGCCCTCCTGTGTGGTGGTGATCCGGCGCTGGCGCAGCAGCGGGCTGCCGCGCCGCACGCCGAGCAGGCGGGCGTCCTCGGTGCCTGCGGCGATCGCGTCGATGAGGTGCTCGCCGTAGGCGAAGACCAGGCCGACCCTGTCGTACAGCGCCTGCGTGACCGACTCGCAGTCGCTCGGCAGCCCCTCGACGGCGGAGGCGATCCACGAGGCGTAGACGGTCCGCTCCAGCAGGACGGGCTCGCCCTCCAGGGTGCGCAGCCTGAGCACCTCGAGCACCTCGGCGCTGCCGAGCCTGACCGACTCGGCCGGCGCCGCCCTGCGCCGGCGCTGGGCGAGCACCTGGCCGCCCACCGCGTGCCCCTTGGACCTGGCCCACTGGGCGAAGCTGTGCAACTCGGCGAAGCTCTGGCTGCGCTCGCCGCCGAGCACGATGCGTCGCGCCCCCTGCCGCGAGCCGATCAGACCCTCAGCGGCGAGGATCGCCACGGCCTGCCGTACGGTGCCCCTGGCGGCCGAATAGCGCGCAGCGAGCTCGGCCTCCGAGGGCAGCTGGGACCCTACCAGGTGAACACCGGCCAGGATCTCGTCACGCAGCTCAGCGGCGATCTTTTCATAGCGCGCGGCCATTCACGACCCCTCCTGTTCATGAAATAGCAACGTTTATGCGACTAACTGGGTCTGGCCTTGTTTGTACAAGTTCCCCTACCTTTTAGCCACACCCCAGAGAGTGGAGGCGACGTGTCCGCACCTCGCATCGCAGGCTTGATCGCAGCTCTAACGGTAGTGACAGCGGCGTGCGGCGCCGCTCCGACCACCCAGCCGCAGACGACGACGGGTGGGGTGAACGCCGCGACGGCGACCTCTGCCGCCGACTTCGGCGGTCTCGACAAGCTTGTCGAGGCGGCCAAGAAGGAGGGCAACCTGCACGTCATCGCCCTGCCGCCCGATTGGGCCAACTACGGCGAGATCATCAGGAAATTTCAGGAAAAGTACGGCATCAAGATCGAGAGCGAGAACCCCGACGCCTCCAGCGCCGACGAGATCAACGCGGTGAAGACCCGCAAGGGTCAGGACCGCGCGCCCGACGTGCTGGACCTCGGCCAGTCCTTCGGCTTCAGCGGCGCCAAGGAGGGCCTGTTCGCGCCCTACAAGGTGCAGAGCTGGGACAAGATCCCCGAAGGCCAGAAGGAGCCGAACGGCCTGTGGGTCAACGACTACGGCGGCTTCGTCTCGATCGGCTGTGACGCCAAGAAGATCACCACGTGCCCCAAGACGTACGCCGATCTCCTCAAGCCCGAGTACAAGGGCAAGGTCGCGCTGAACGGCAACCCGAACAAGTCGGGCTCGGCCTTCGCCGGCGTCTGGGCGGCCTCGCTGGCCAACGGCGGCTCGCTCGACGACATCGGCCCCGGCGTGCAGTTCTTCAAGAAGCTGAAGGACGTCGGCAACTACAACCCGGTCGAGTCCACGCCCGCCACCGTCGAGAAGGGCGAGACGCCCATCAGCATCGACTGGGACTACCTGAACGCCGGATACCGGGAGCAGTTCCTGCCGAAGGGTCTCGACTTCCAGGTGGCGGTGCCGTCCGACGGCATCTACGCGCAGTACTACGTGCAGGCCGTCAACAAGGACGCCCCGCACCCGGCCGCGGCGCGGCTGTGGATGGAGTTCCTCTACAGCCCCGAGGGCCAGAACCTGTGGCTCAAGGGCGGCGCCCGTCCCGTGCTGATGCCCGTGATGACCGCCGACGGCACCATCGACAAGGCACTGGCCGAGAAGCTGCCGCCGGTCCAGGGGGAGCCGAAGTTCCCGACCGAGGCCCAGGTCAACAAGGCCAAGGAGGACCTGGCCAAGACCTGGGACGCGGCTGTGGCCGGCTGATGGCGCGCGTTCTCGGCGCGCTGCCGTTGCTGGCGTTCGTCGCGCTCGCCTTCGGGATCCCCGCCATCGCGATGGTGGCGGGGGCCTTCACCGTCGAGGGCGCGCCGGGGCTCGGCAACCTGGCGCTCACCACGCAGGGCGGCTACCTGCTCGCGCTCGGCAACAGCGTGAAGCTGTCGGCGGTGGTGGCGGTGCTGGGCGCGGTGCTCGGCACCTTTCTCGCCCAGGCCGTGGTCACCGCCCGGTCACGGGCGCTGCGCGAGGCCGTGCTGACCGCCTCCGGTGTGCTGGCCAACTTCGGCGGCGTGCCGCTGGCCTTCTTCTGGGTGGCCACGCTCGGCAACGCGGGCGTGGTCAGCGGCCTGTTCGGCCTGCCGTCCGGCACGCTGTTCACCTTCTGGGGCCTGGTGCTGGTCTACCTGTACTTCTCCGTGCCGCTCATGGTGCTGGTCATCGCGCCCGCGCTGGACGGCCTGCGCCCGCAGTGGCGCGAGGCCGCCGCCAACAACGGCGCCACGTCCTGGCAGTACTGGCGGTACGTGGCCCTGCCGGTGCTGACCCCCGGCCTGCTCGGCGGCGTGGTGCTGCTGTTCGGGTCGGCGTTCGCCGCCTACGCCACCGCCTCGGCGATGGGCGCGGGCACCGTGCTGCCGCTGGTCACCCTGAAGATCGCCGCGGCTCTCTCCGGTGACGTGCAGACCGGCTTCGAGAACGTCGGCCTGGCGCTCAGCCTCGACATGGTCCTGGTCGCGGCGCTGGTCATGGCGGTCTACCTGCCGCTGCAGAGAAGGAGCACCCGATGGCTCCAGTGAGGTGGACGCCGTGACCGCGCTCGCGCCCGTCGCGCCGGTCCCCGAGAGCGCGCCCGCCGTCTCCCGCCGCCGGGACCGTCCCGGTCTGTGGCGGGGGGTCGTCCTCGCGCTGGCCGCCCTGTACTTCCTCGTCCCGCTCGCCGCGTCGTTCTGGTACACGGTCCACAACCAGAGCACCGGCCTCTCGTTGGCCCCCTACGCGGAGCTGTGGACGGCCGAGGGCTTCCTGACGAGCCTGCTGCTGTCCCTCGGGCTCGCCCTGGCCACCATCGTGCTCGTGCTGCTGCTCACGCTCCCCGCCATGATCACGGTACGGCTGGCCGCCCCCCGGCTGCGCCCGGTCATGGAGGTGATCTGCACGCTGCCGCTGGTCGTGCCGCCGATCACGCTCGTGGCAGGGGTCAGCAGGTCCCTCCAGGTCGGCGGCGACGTGCTGGCGCCCACGCCGTTCTGGGGGACGCTGATCGCGATCCAGAACCAGGACTTCCCGCTGGTGCTGGTGTTCGTCTACGTCGTCCTCGTCCTGCCGTTCGTCTACCGCTCCCTCGACGCGGGGCTGCGCACGATGGACGTGCGGACGCTGGTCGAGGCGGCCCGCAACCTGGGGGCGTCGTGGCCGCACGTGATGTTCCGGGTGATCGTCCCCAACCTGCGCTCGGCGCTGGCCAGTGCCTCGTTCCTCACGCTCGCCCTGGTCCTCGGCGAGTACACGGTGGCCAGCATCCTCGGCTACCAGCCGTTCGCCGTCTGGATCGTCACGATCTCGGGCTCCAAGGGCCAGCTGTCCGTCGCCGCCTCGGTGCTCAGCCTCCTGCTCACCTGGCTGCTGCTGCTCACTATCTCGGGAGGAAGCCGTGACCGCTCGGCTTGAGTTCCAGGGCCTGCGCCGGGTCTTCGGCAAGACGGTCGCCCTCGACGGTCTCGACCTCACCATCGAGCCGGGCGAGCTGGTCGCCCTGCTCGGCCCGTCGGGCTGCGGCAAGACGACCGCGCTGCGTTGCGTGGCCGGGTTCGAGCATCCTGACGCGGGCGCGGTGCTGGTGGACGGCAAGGACATCACCGGCGTGCCGGCCAACAAGCGCGACGCGGGCATGGTGTTCCAGTCCTACTCGCTGTTCCCCAACCTGAACGTGGCCGAGAACGTCGCCTTCGGCCTGCGGGTCCGCAAGACGCCGCAGGCGGCACGCCGGCAGCGCGCGCTGGAGCTGCTGGAGCTGGTCGGCCTGCCCTCGCACGCCGACCGCTACCCGCACCAGCTGTCCGGCGGCCAGCAGCAGCGGGTCGCCCTCGCCCGCGCGCTGGCGCTGTCGCCGCGCCTGCTGCTGCTCGACGAGCCGCTGTCGGCGCTGGACGCCAAGGTCCGCGTCGCCCTCAGGGAGGAGATCCGCCGCCTGCAGCTCGACCTGGGCATCACCACGATCTTCGTGACGCACGACCAGGAGGAGGCGCTGTCGATCACCGATCGCGTCGCCGTGCTCAGGAGCGGGCGCCTGGAGCAGTGCGGCACGCCCGCGGAGGTCTACGACCGGCCGGCCACGCCGTTCGTGGCCGAGTTCGTCGGCACCATGAACCACCTGCCGGGACGCGTCTCGGGCGACAGGGTGACGGTGTTCGGCCAGCTCCTGCCGATCGCGGCAGGCGCGGAGGGCACCGACGTGGACGTCCTCATCAGGCCCGAGGCGGTGCTCGTCACCCCCTCCGAGGAGGGGCGGGCCGAGGTGGTCGCCGCCTCCTTCCGCGGCGCGTCCGTCAGGCTGCGGCTGTCCGTGGAGGGCGGCGAGGTCCTCGCCGACGTCCCCGGGCACGAGGCGGCACGGCTGGCGCCGGGCACGCGTGTGACCGTCCGCCTGGTCGAGCGGCCCGTCCTTCTGGCGCCGCGCAGCACCGCCACGCCGACTCCGACTTCTGCGAAGGATCCCGCGGGTGCCGTCTGACTCCACGCCGCGCGCGCCCCTTCCCTTCGAGGCCGTCCTGTTCGACATGGACGGCACGCTCGTCGACACCGAGGGCCTGTGGTGGGAGGCCACGGTCGACGTCGCCGCCTCGCTGGGGCGCGTCCTGGGCCCCGCGGACACGCCGTACGTCCACGGCCGCACGGTCGAGGACACGGCCGCGCACCTGGCGCCGGCGGCCGACCAGGAAACGGTCGACGCGGTCGCCGAGCGGCTGACCGAGTCGTTCGCCGACCGCATCAGGCGGGGGGTGCGGGTCATCCCCGGCGCCGCCGAGCTGCTGCGGGCACTCGCCACCGAGGCCGTCCCCACGGCGCTGGTCAGCGCCTCCCCGCGGTCGATCGTGGAGCTGGTGCTGCCGTCGCTCGGCCACAGGTTCGCGGTCGTGGTCGCCGCCGGGGAGACCGCGCGCGGCAAGCCGCACCCCGACCCGTACCTGGAGGCGGCCCGGCTCCTGGCGGCCGACCCGCGCCGCTGCGTCGCCGTGGAGGACAGCCCGACGGGGATCGCCGCCGCCACCGCCGCGGGTTGCCGGGTGCTGGTCGTCTCGCCTTCCGCGGGACTGCCCGATCTGCGCGTGATGTCGCTAAGCTGACCGGTCGTGAACCAGATCGGACGCTACAGGCTGTTGAACGTGCTCGGCAGGGGCGGCATGGGCACGGTCCACCTGGCCGAGGATTCTTCGGGGCAGCGCGTCGCGATCAAGGTGATCAATCCGGAGCTCAGCCAGCACGAGCAGTTCAGGATGCGCTTCCGCCGGGAGGCCGACGCGGCGCTCAGGGTGCGCAGGTTCTGCACGGCCGCGGTGCTGGAGGCGGCGCTCGACGGCGACCAGCTCTACGTGGTGACCGAGTACGTCCCCGGGCCGAACCTGGAGGAGGCGGTCAGGCAGTCGGGCCCGCTGCGCGGTTCGAGCCTCGACGCGCTGGCGGTGAGCGTGGCGACCGCGCTCATCGCCATCCACGCGGCGGGCGTCGTGCACCGCGACCTCAAGCCGTCCAACGTGCTGCTGTCGCCCGTCGGCCCGCGCGTGATCGACTTCGGCATCGCCAGGGCGCTCGACGAGATCGGCGGCGTGACCGGCACCGGCGAGCTGATCGGCACGCCCCGCTACATGGCGCCCGAGGTGCTGCGCGGCGAACCCGTCTCGCCGGCGTGCGACGTGTTCTCGTGGGGCTGCCTGATGGCGTTCGCGGCCACGGGACGCGCGCCGTTCCCCGGCGAGACGCTGCCCGCGATCATCTACCAGGTGCTCAACACCGAGCCCGCCCTCGACGGGCTCGAGCCCGGCCTGCGTGAGCTGGTGGTGGCCGCCCTGGCGAAGGATCCGGCGGCCCGCCCGACGGCGCAGCAGATCCTCGACCATCTGATCGGCCGCCAGGCGGCCCCCGAGCAGGTCGTGCAGACCGTGCGGGTGGCCTGGCAGGAGGGCGGCACCGCCGTCCACCTCCCTCCTCGGACCGGCGCGAAGAAGGCCAGGGTCCTGGCGGGGGTCGCCGTCGCGGCGGTGGCGCTGGTGGCGGCGGCGGGGGTGGGCGTGTGGACGATGCTGCCCGGCGGCCCGCCGGAGCTGCCCATGCTCTTCTCCGACGACTTCACCTCGACCTCGAGCGGCTGGAACGGCACCTACGACAGCGAGGCCGACAACAGCCAGGGCTACATCACCTCCGACTTCACCTACGGTCTCGACGCCGGCGAGTACAGCGAGGAGCGCTGGGCGACGGCTCCGGTGCCGTTCGCCACCGAGAAGCCCGCCTCCCCCGAGCCCTCGGCCTCGCCCACGCCGATGATGCCCTCCACGCTGGTCGTCGGGGTGACGGCCAAGGCCAGGTCCGGCGCCGGCGAGTTCGGCCTGTGGTGCAGGGGCCAGGGCGACGGTGACGGCACCTACTACGAGTTCACCCTCGACACCTCGGGCAACGCCAGGATCCGGCGCATCGTCGACTCGGCGGGCGGCAACATGGCCGCCCCGGTCAAGCTCGACGGGTTCAACCCGAGGGACAAGAACCACATCCAGGTGGCCTGCGAGGACGAAGGCGGCGCCATGCGGCTGTCCATGTGGGTCAACGGTGAGCGGGTCCACCAGGTCGACGACCCGGCCGGCCTGCCGACCGGCGACATCGGGCTGTTCGCCCGCGTGCCGAAGGGCAGCGACAACCCGCTCAAGATGGTCTACGACGACTTCGAGATGCGCGGCCTCAAGCAGCAGCCCTAGCGCCCCGACCTCCTGGAACAGGCGCTGGAGGCCTGCCGGGGCGCGCTGGTGGCGGTCTCCGCGACAGGACCCTGCACGAAGGTTACAGCGGCGCCAGGTGGAGACTGGAGCCATGCATGCCATTGTGATCAACGCCCAGGGCGGCCCCGAGGTCCTCCAGTACGCCGAACACCCCGACCCCTCACCCGGCCCCGGCGAGGTGCTGATCGACGTCGCCGCGAGCGGCGTCAACTTCATCGACGTCTACCACCGCACCGGCACCTACCCCCTTGACCTGCCGTCGCCGATCGGCTCGGAGGGGGCGGGCACCGTCGCCGCCGTCGGCGAAGGGGTGGACGACGTCGCCGTCGGCGACACCGTCGCGTGGGTGAACGTGCTGGGCAGCTACGCCGAGAAGGCCGTGGTGCCGGCCTCCAGGGTGGTGCCCGTGCCCGACGGCGTGCCGGCCGAGCTGGCGGCGGCCTCGCTGCTGCAGGGCCTGACCGCGCACTTTCTGACGCACTCGGTGCACGAGGTGAAGCCGGGTGACGTCATCCTCGTGCACGCGGCGGCCGGCGGCATGGGGCAGCTGCTGACCCAGCTCGGCAAGCTGAAGGGCGCCACGGTGCTCGCCACCGTCTCCTCCGACGCCAAGGAGAAGCTGGCCAGGGAGGCCGGCGCCGACGAGGTGTTCCGCTACGACGGCTTCGCCGACGCCGTGCGCGCGGCCGTGCCGCGCGGCGTGGACGTCGTCTACGACGGGGTGGGCGCCACCACCTTCGACAGCGGCCTGGCCGCGCTGCGCCCGCGCGGCCTCATGGTGCTGTACGGCGGGGCCAGCGGCCCGGTGCCGCCGATGGACCCGCAGGCGCTCAACAGGAACGGCTCGCTGTACCTGACCAGGCCGTCGCTCGTCCACTTCATCGCCGAGCGGGACGAGCTGCTGTGGCGGGCGGCCGACCTGTTCGGCTGGCTGGCGGCGGGCGAGCTGAGGATCAACGTCTCCGAGCGCTACCCGCTGGCCGAGGCGGCGCGGGCGCACGAGGACCTGCAGGCCCGCCGTACGACGGGCAAGCTGCTGCTGATCCCCTGATCCCCTGATCGCGTGATCGCCTGGCAGGGCCGCCGGCCGGGCGGTCCTGCGCCGGCGTGAGTCACCAGTCCTGGTTGAGGCCCGACATCCGGCGGAGGTACTCGTCCTCGTCGATCTCGCCCGCGGCGTAGCGGCGCTTGAGTATCTCGCGAGGGCTGTCCTTGGGTGGCCGCGCGGGCGGCGCGGGACGCCGTCTGATCATCATGAGCACGAGCACCACCAGGATGATCAGCAGTAGTACGACAAACAGCTTCAGCATGCGGACGCCACCCTCCTCCCGAGAACTTTACGGACCCCGGCCCGGTGCGGCCAGAGGCAGCCAGGCTAGGCGATGATACGGGGTTGTGAGGACAGCGTTCGTGCTCGGCGGCGGTGGAGTGCTCGGGGCGCACGAGGTGGGCATGCTCCGGGCGCTCGACGAGGCCGGGATCCGGCCCGACCTGGTCGTCGGCACGTCGGTGGGCGCGCTCAACGGCGTGCTGCTGTCCGCCTCGCCGTCCGACGCCGTCGAGCGGCTGACCCGGCTGTGGCGCTCCGACGTCGCGCGCACCGCGTTCTCGGGCTCGTGGATGCGGCAGCTGTCCACGCTCGCCAGGACCGGCACGCACGTGCACCCGATCGCGCCGCTCCGGCGGCTGCTGACCGATCTGGTCGGCGTGGCGCTCATCGAGGAGCTGCCCGTCCCCTTCCAGTGCGTGGCGGCCTCGATCGAGCGGGCCAGCGCCCACTGGTTCGCCGAAGGGCCGCTGGTGGAGGCCGTGCTGGCCAGCTGCGCCGTCCCCGGGCTGCTGCCGCCCGTGCGGATCGGCGACGAGCACTACGTCGACGGCGGGCTGGTGCACAGCATTCCCGTCGGCAGGGCCGTCCGGCTGGGCGCGGGCAGGGTGTTCGTGTTGCAGGTCGGCAGGATCGAGCGGCCGCTGGCGGCGCCCAGGCGGCCGTGGGAGGTGGGGATGGTGGCCTTCGAGATCGCGCGCAGGCACCGCTTCGCCGAGGAGATGGCCGCGCTGCCCAGCTCGGTGGAGGTGCACGTGCTGCCCACGGGCCTCGACGCCCCCGTCTCCCCCTTGCGTTACCGGGATCTGTCGCAGATCTCCCGCTCCATCGAGCGGGCCTACACCGCCTCTTCCCGCTACCTGGCGGGCGTGGTCGGATGAGGTGTGCCTCCTCGTTTCGTCCGCAGGCTCGTGCTGGTGCCCCTGCTGATCGTGCTGGCCGTGGCGGCCGTCGTCACGCTGCCCCTGTGGCTGGCGGTGGTCACCGCCGCCTCTCTGCGGCTGCCGCCGCCGCAGCGGCGCGGGGTCCGCTTCCTGTGGTTCGGGGTCTCGTGGCTGGTGCTGGAGTGCGGGGTGCTGGTGGCGTGCCTGGGGTTGTGGGTGGCGGCCGGCTTCGGCGGGCGCCTGCACCGTGACCGCCACCAGGAGCGCCACTACCAGCTCATCCACTGGTTCCTGTCCCGCCTGTACGGCGTGGCGGTGCGCGTCTTCCGGCTGCGCGTGGAGATCGACGAGCCCCCCGGCGACCTACGGCCGACCGGCCCGGTGATCGTGCTGTCGCGGCACGCTGGCCCCGGCGACTCCTTCCTCCTGGTCCACCACCTGCTCGACCGCTACCGGCGGCGGCCGAGGATCGTCATGAAGGCGGCCCTGCAGTTCGACCCGTCGCTCGACGTGGTCGTCAACCGCCTGCCCAACGCCTTCGTCCCCGGCAGGAGGGGCTCGCTCGGGATCATCGACGAGATCCGGCGCCTGGCGGCCACCATGGACGCCGACGACGCTCTGGTGATCTTCCCCGAGGGCGGCAACTTCACCCCGCGCCGCCGCCGTCTGGCGATCAGGCGGCTGGAGGAGAAGGGCCTGACGGAGGAGGCGAAGCGGGCCGCCGCCCTCGACCACCTGCTGCCGCCCCGGCCGGGCGGGGCGATCGCCGCGATCGAGGCGTGCCCGGCGGCCGACGTGGTGTTCGTCGCGCACACCGGGCTGGACGACCTCGTCACGATCGGCGACGTGTGGCACAGGCTGCCGGTGAGCGCCCGCATCAGGGCGCGCTGGTGGCGCGTCCCGGCCGCCGAGATCCCCGCGTCACGCCAGGACCGCATCAGGTGGCTCTACGACCAGTGGGAGATCATCGACGACTGGGTCGCCGACAACCGTCCCGGCGGGAGTTAGCCCGCCCGCACCACCTGTCCCTTGATCTCCTGCGGGTGGCGGATCAGGTTGAGGATCGGGCACACCCGCTCCACCTCGGCGTGCAGCCGCGCGAGGTCGTCGTCGGATGCGGGCGAGTCGATCCGCACCTCGTAGCGGAAGTTCTGCGGGTACACCGGGACGTCGGTGGTGCCGGGCGCCTGGGCGCGCGGATCGTATTCCGCCTCCACCTCCACCGCCAGCGCGTCGAGCGGCACCTCCAGCTCGGCCGCCTTGATCAGGAAGATGTGGGTCACGCAGCTGCCGAGCACCCCGGCCTGCAGTTCGGGAGAGCCGGGCCCGAGGTCGTATCCCGCGAAGTCGGGCCCGCTGTCGCTGAGGATCTGGAAGTCCCTGATCCTGATCCTGCGCACCCCGCTGCGGCCCTCGGCGGTGATGCTCGCCCGCAGCGGCACCGGTCCGCCCGGCTGCGCCGCCCGCCTGGCCGCCAGCGCGGCCCGCTTCTGTGACAGGTACTCGCGCAGGCCGCTCACGCCAGCGTCACCTTTCCCTCGGGGGTGTCCAGGACGGCCCGCAGCCCGGCCGCCGGTCCTTCCTCCACGTCGACGGCCGCGTCCACCGCCTCGAGCTCGGCTCGCAGGGCCGCGACGTCGGGCGTGACGGCCGTGAACGACACCAGCGTGAGCTGGGGCAGCCCGGAGGCCGCGGGGTGCCGCGTCGTCCCCCAGTCGATGAGGAACGGCACCGGCCGGACGGCCGTGGGAGAGTCGAAGCGGGTCAGCCGCCACTCCAGCAACGTCCCGTCGGGTGTGCGGCGCGACAGCGGCTGCACCTCGCCCGGGTCGTACCCGCGCTCGCGGGCCAGCGCCACCGTGCGGTCGATGTCGTCGGCGCGGATCGCCCACGCGGCCAGCCGCGCCTCGGTCAGCGTCTCCAGCCCGAACGCCCTCGGCCGGGCGCCCGGCACCTCGGGATCGGGCCCGATGATCTCCAGATAGGCGGTGGGCCCGAGCCCTACCAGGTAGTTGGCGGTGCCGCCGGGATGCGAGCCGCCCTTCACCGGGGCGATGCCGGTCCGCTCGGTGAACTCGGCCACCCCCTTCGCCAGGTCGGGAACGGCGTACACCAGGTGATCAAGACTCATCGGGTTCTCCCAGGGAAAGCATGAGCCGGTTGGCCCAGTTGAAGAAGGCGGTCGCGTGCAGGGCGTCGCTGATGGCCAGGTCGTCGAGCCCCTGCTCGCGCAGGGCCGCGACGTCCGCCCGCGGCGGGGTCGCGGTCAGCGCGACGGCGGCGTCGGCGATCGCCCGCCACCGGCCGTCGAGCTCGGCTTCCACACCCTCGTCGAGCACGCGCTGGACGTCGCCCTCCCGCTTGGAGTAATGGGCGGCGAAGCGGGCGTGGACGGAGGCGCAGAAGACGCATCCGTTGTGGCGGGAGGTGACCGTCGCGGCCAGCTCCCGCTCGGCGCGCGGCAGACCGCCGTCGCCGTTGGCGAAGATGTCGTTGTCGGTCCTCGTGCGCGCGTGCAGGACGCGCGGGTCACGGGCGAGCAGCCGGAAGTACGGCGAGGCGGCCCTGGCCCGGTCGACCAGCGCCTGCCTGTGCTCCTCGGTCAGCTCGTCCTCGGCCAGCGGCTCGATCCACGGCTTCCAGCCGAGGTGGTCCTGGGTGAACTTCACGCGAGCGCTCCCAACGCGGTGACGACACGGATCTGGAAGGTGAGGAAGCCGACCAGCTGCGAGAGCGTGACGATCCCGGTGGTGGACCAGCCGGCCTCGCGCAGCCGCTCCAGCGCCTCAGGGCCGGCCTCCCTCGGGCGGAACACCAGCAGGTGGGCGTGCTCCAGGGCGGCGGCGAGCCTGCCGTCGACCTCCTCGGCCCGGAAGCGGAGCCCCTCGACGTTCTCGTGGGCCAGCTCGGGTTCGCGGTAGTGCCCGTAGGGGCCGCTCGCCCTGCCCGCCTCTGCCTGCGCGGCGATCCGCTTGGCCAGGTCGGGCTCAAGCGCGGCGGCGTAGTGGGCGGTGACGGCCTCGTGCCGGTGCAGGCCCGCGACGAAGGCGGCGACGGCGTGCCGTTCGGCCGGTGTCACCTCCTCCAGTCCGACCTCGCTCACGCCCCGCCCGAGCGGGGCGCCCCCGGCCGCCTCCGCCGTCGCGGAGGGCGACTGGACGGCGGAGGACGAGGCCGGGACAGCGGAGGGCGACACCGGGACGGCGGAGGGCGAGGCCGGCGCGGCGCCGGGCGCGGCCTGCGCCCGCAGCTCGAACGACGGCACGAACAGCGCCTCGTAGGTGCGCTGGGCGTACGCGCGGGCGTCCGGGCGGCGCCTGCGCAGCACGTCGAGCCGGGATCCCGGGTCGACGCCCACCAGCTGGTCGATGATGTCGGTCATGCCTGCTCCGAAGGGGTCCAGCCGAGCGCGGGCGCGACCTTGGTGGCCAGCAGCTCGATCGAGCGGAGGATGAGAGGGTGCGGCGGATCCGCCGAGTGCACCTGGAAGACCAGGTCGGTCACCCGGTCGAGGGTGGTGTCGGCGCGCAGGCTCGCGATCACCTCGTCCGGGGTGCCCACGTGCGTGTCGGCCCACAGGAAGGCGGCCAGCTCAGGCGACTGCCGGGCGGCCCTGGCGATACCCTCCTCGGCGTGGCGCAGGGCCTCGTCCCTGGAGTCGGCGACGAACGCGGTGCGCGAGGCGGCGATACGCGGAGCCGTACCGGGTGGCAGGTTGTCGTAGTAGGCGTCCACGATCGGCTTCTGCACCTGCGCCAGGGTGACGCCCTCGGCGCGCGGCTGGGTGCGCGACAGCATCAGGCCGTTGCCCGCGCGGCCGGCCCGCTCCCCGCCGCCGGCGGAGAAGGTGGCCTCCCAGATGGCGCCGAGCAGCCGGGGCGCGGCGGGGTAGAGGTGGTTGCCGCCGCCCAGGTCGCCGCCCGACCAGGCGTTCACGAGAACCGCCAGGTGTTCGGCGTAGATGGCCGAGCGGTCGGCGCTGTCGTGGTCGAAGGCCGCGAAGGACGAGGCGGTGCCTCCGCTGCCGACGCCGACCTCCAGGCGCCCGCCGGACAGCAGGTCGAGGACGGCGGTGTCCTCGGCCACCCGTACCGGGTGTTCGAGCGGCAGCGTGATGATGCCGGTGCCGAGCCTGATCCTGCTGGTCCTGGCCGCGACGGAGGCGAGCAGGACCAGGGGCGCGGGCAGGCCGCCCTCGCTCTCGCTGAAGTGGTGCTGGGCCACCCACGCCGAGTCGAACCCGTTGGCCTCGGCGTGGGCGATCTGCGCCGCGGCCAGCTCGTACCGCTCGGCCGGGCCGGCCTGGTCGAGCAGACGCGTGAAGAAGCCCAGCCGTCTGCGGCTCATCGGACCGGCTCCGGGATCGCCGCGAGCAGCTCGCGGGTGTAGGCGTGCCGAGGTCTGGTGAAGACCTCCTCGGTCGTTCCGGATTCCACGATCTTTCCCTTGTTCATGACGGAGACGGTGTGCGAGATCTGCCGCACGACCTTCAGGTCGTGGGAGATGAACAGGTAGGTGATGCCCAGCTCGCGCTGGAGACTTTCCAGCAGGTCGAGAATCTGCTCCTGGGCGCTGACGTCCAGCGCGGAGACGGCCTCGTCGAGCACCAGCAGCCGGGGCGAGACCGCCAGCGCCCTGGCGATGGCCACCCGCTGCCGCTGGCCGCCCGACAGCTCGCGCGGCCTGCGGGTGAGCAGGTCGGCGGGCAGTCCCACGCGCTCGAGCAGGTCGGCGGCCGAGCCGTCGAGCGCGAAGTTGCGCAGCGGCTCCTCGATGACGCGCCGGACGGTCTGGCGGGGGTCGAGCGAGGCGTAGGGGTTCTGGTAGACGAGCTGGACGTGCCTGCGGAAGTCGCGCCCCCGCTCGGGCGCTCCGGCGACCCTGGCGGCGCCCGAGGTGGGTGTGACGAACCTGGCGATCATGCGGGCGGTGGTGGTCTTGCCCGAGCCCGACTCCCCCACCAGCGCGTGGGTGGTGCTCTGCCGTACCTCGAAGGAGACGTCGTCGACCGCCCGGACGTCGCCGTAGGTCTTCACCAGCCCGGTGGCCGCCACGGCGACGGGCGCCGCCGGGTCGGCGGCCTTGAACGGCCGCTCCGCCGCCGTGAGCACGCGCCGGGTGTAGGCGAGCGTGGCGGCCGGGCCCTGCTCCTCGACGCGGCCGTCCCGCATCACCACGACCCGGTCGGAACGGCCGGCCGCCATGGCGAGGTCGTGGGTGACCAGCAGCACCGCCGTGCCGAACTCGGCGCGCAGGTCGTCGATGAGGTCCAGGACGCGCCGCTGCACGGTGGCGTCGAGAGCGCTGGTGGGCTCGTCGGCGATGACGAGCTGCGGGCGCAGCGCGATCGCCGCGGCGATGAGGACGCGCTGGCGCATCCCGCCGGACAGCTCGTGCGGGTAGCGCGAAGCGTGCGCCTCGGTGAGGCCGACCCTGACCAGCAGCTCGGCGACGCGGTTGCTGATGGCTCTCCGGTCGCCGCGCCGGTGGACGCGCAGCGTCTCGCCGATCTGCGCGCCGACCGTCTTGACCGGGTTGAGCGAGTTGCCGGGGTCCTGGGGCACGAGGCCGATCTGGGCGCCACGTACCGTTCGCATGCGCTTGGCCGACCAGCGGGCGATGTCGGTGCCGTTCAGCAGGATCTGCCCGCTGTCGGCGGGGTGCAGGCCCAGGATGGTGTGCGCCGTGGTGGTCTTGCCCGACCCCGAGTCGCCGACCACCGCGACGACCTCGCCGGGCTCGACGGTGAAGGAGACGCCGTGGACCGTACGGCGCCTGCCGTACGAGACGACCAGGTCACGCACGTCGAGCAAGCTCATCGAGCCTCCTGCTGATCCGGCCCGCGGCGAGCACCACGGCCACGACGACTGCTCCGGGCAGGGTGGTCAGCCACCAGGCGGTCGCCAGGTAGTTGCGGCCCTCGGCGATGAGCAGGCCCCACTCGGGGGTGGGCGGCTCGGCGCCGTACCCGAGGAAGCCGAGCGTGGAGATGGCGAGGATGGCCACGCCGAACTGCAGCGCCGCCAGGGCGATGACGGGCCCGAGCGAGTTGGGCAGCACGTGCCGCCACAGCACCTGCGGGAGGCGCCCGCCGCTGCCGAAGGCGGCCTCCACGTAGTCGGCCCTCCTGGTCCTGACGACCTCCGCGCGGGCCAGCCGGGCGAAGGTCGCGACCGAGCCGATGCCGACCGCGAGGGCGACGTTCACCGTGCCGGGACCGAGCAGGATGATCACGGTCAGCGCGAGCAGCAGGCCCGGCACCGACAGCAGCACGTCGACGACGCGCATGACGACCGTGTCGGCGAGGCCGCCGATCGAGCCGGCGAGCAGGCCGAGCAGCGTGCCGAGCACGAGCCCGACGGCCACCGCGACGAACGCGCCCGACAGCGAGTGCACCGCGCCGTGGACGACGCGGGCGAACAGGTCCCGGCCGACGGCGTCGGTGCCGAACCAGTGCTCGGCGCTCGGCGGCAGCAGCTTCTCGGCGGGCACGCCGGCGATCGGGTCGTGCCCCGTGAACAGTCCCGGCACCGCCGCCCACAGCAGGACGACGGCGACGACCAGCCATCTGATCATCTCAGCCTCGGATCAAGGATCGGGAAGAGCAGGTCGACGATCAGGTTGACCAGCACGAACACGGTCGCGGCCAGCACCACGACGGCAAGCAGCACAGGAGTGTCCTGGGCGCTGACGGCCTGCTCGGTGAGCCTGCCGACGCCGTTCCTGCCGAACACGGTCTCGGTGATGACCGATCCCGCGATCAGCTCGCCGAAGGTCAGGCCGGCCATCGTGAGCGTCGGCAGCATCGCGTGGCGTGCGACGTGCCGCCACAGGATCCACCGGCGTGAGGCCCCCTTGGCAGCCACCACCTGGACGAACGGCTGGGTGGCGGCGTGGTCGATGCCGCGCGCGAGCACCTGGGCGATCGGCGCGCAGATCGGCACGGCCAGCGTGAGGACGGGCAGGACGAGCTGCTGGACCTCGCTGCCGCCGATGACCGGCACGAGCTTCAGCCGGAAGGAGAACACCTGGATCAGCAGGATGCCCACCCAGAACACGGGGACGGCGACGAACAGCGAGGGCACCTCTCGCAGCCAGGCCAGCAGGCGGTGGCTGGAGGCGAACGCGATCGCCACGGCCAGCACCAGCGCGAGCGCGAACCCGAGCCCGGCCAGCTCGGCCGTCGCGGGCAGCGCCTCGGCCAGCCGTTCGACCACGGGCATGCCGGTGTCGATGGAGTAGCCGAAGTCGCCGCGCAGGAAGCCGAGCAGCGTGTGCAGGTAGGCGGCCGGGCCGTCGCTGCCGTAGTACTCCCTGATCCGGGCGATCTGCTCGGGCGACAGGCCGAGCTCGGGGTTCTGGAACTTGATCAGGATCGCGTCGCCCGGCAGGAGCTGGAGCAGCACGTAGGAGGCGGTGAAGGCGGCCCACAGGACGAGGGCCGCCTGCCCTGCCTTCCTCATGACGTCCGCCCTCATGACGTCCACCTCATGACGATCACCCTCATGACGATCACCCTCATGACGACCACCCTCATGACGACCACCCTCATGACTTCCACACCGAGTAGAAGCTCGGCCGGCCGACCGCCTCGAAGGCGACGCCGTGCACGTTGGGCGCGCCGCCGTACACCTGGGGCTCCTCGAACAGCGGGATCGCGTAGGCCTGCTCGACGAGGTAGCGCTGGATCTCGGCGACCTTCTTGTCGCGCTCGCCCGGGACGGCCAGCGCCGACTCCTCCTCCAGGAGCCGGTCGAGCTGCTTGTCCTGGGACAGGATCACGTCGCGGTTCTCGCTGTGGAACTGGCTCTTGATGACGTCCTGGTCGGCGCGGCCCACCATGCTGTGGCTGACGGCCGTCTTCTCGGCGTTCTTGATGTCGACGGCGAGGGTGCCGGCGTCGCCGGGGCGCACCTCGAGCTTCACCCCGAGCTTGGCCCACTGCTGGGCGACGAGTTCGAGCGTCTGCTTCGACAGCGGCTGCGGCAGGGAGACGAAGACGCCGAGCTGGAGCTTCACGCCGTCCTTCTCGCGGACGCCGTCGGCGCCGCGCTTCCATCCGGCCGAGTCGAGCAGCGCGTTGGCGCCGTCGGGGTCGAAGGCGAGCTCCTTCGACAGGTCCACGTAGCCCTGCGCGAGGTGACTGAGCACCGAGGTCGCCGCCGGGTAGCTGGGCGTGAACAGGGTGTCCACGACCTCCTTGACGTCGGTGCCCTTCTGCAGCGCCTTGCGGACCTTGAGGTCGCTCAGGATGCTGTTGGCGGGCCGCAGGTACAGGCCGTTGTTGACGCCTCTGGTCGGCTCGGCGTAGAGGGTGAAGCCCGCGCTCTTGACCGTCTGCTCGTCGTAGGCCTGGACGTAGCGGACGAAGTCGGCCTGGCCGCTGGTGAGCGCGCCGACCCTGACGTTGTCCTCGGGCGTGACGATGATCTTGATCTCGTCGAGGTAGGCGCGGCCCTGGTGCTCGGACGACGCGGGCGCCCAGTTGTAGTCCTTGCGGGCCTTGAGGTCGATCTGCCTGTCCACGACCTGATGGGCGACGGTGAAGGGGCCGGAGCCGATGACGTTCTTCAGCTGGCACTGCTGCTCGTACGGCAGGCCGATGGTCTTCTTCGACACCAGCCCCGCCCCGATGACCGAGGTGCCCTGCAGGAAGCCGGGCGAGGGCTTGTCGAAGTGGAACCTCACCGTCCTGGCGTCGAGGACCTCGCTGCGCGCGTAGTTGTTGACGAACTCGGCGGGCGGCAGCTTGAGCTTGGCGTCGCCCTTGCCGTACACGTCGAAGTTGGCGGCCACGGCGCTCGCGTCGAGCGGGCTGCCGTCGCTGAAGGTCACGCCGTCACGCAGGTGGAAGGTGTACTCGGTCGCGTCGTCGTTGATCTCCCACTTGGTGGCGATCCACGGCTCGATCTCGAGGGTCCTGGGGTTCTGCCAGGTCAGCTTGTCGGTGAGCTGGTTGAGCAGCCCGCCGTTCGGATAGAACCCGGCCGCCGGCAGGTAGAGGCAGCTCGGCGGCTGGTGCTCGAGATAGGTCAGCGTGCCGCCGTGGACCGGCCGGCCCGGCGCGGCCGCTGCCTTGGCCGTCGGCTCCGCGGTCCCGCCACAGCCCGCGAGAAGTCCCGTGACGGCGAGGAGCACTGCCGCTGTGACGCGTGTAGCCATGGGGAGATCGCCCTTCATTGCGGGGGTTCAGTGAAAACCACCATAACCTACCGAAATTGTAGGTAAGGACCATGTCCACATGCTGATACGGCTTGCGCCCCCGCTTGAGACGCAAGCCGTATCGCCGCCCGGTTACCTCAGCCCGGCGTCCAGGGCGCCGGTGAGGACGCCGGTGTCCCCGGACATCTCCCAGACCATCGCGCCGAGCAGGTTCCTGCTGCGCAGCCAGGCGGTCTTCCTGCCGATCGACCAGACGTCGTCGAAAGACCA
Organism: Nonomuraea sp. NPDC003727; assembly: GCF_053586935.1. NCBI lineage: Bacteria > Bacillati > Actinomycetota > Actinomycetes > Streptosporangiales > Streptosporangiaceae > Nonomuraea > Nonomuraea sp. NPDC003727. Next base: position 386,352 of record NZ_JBSFNE010000004.1, on the reverse strand, counting down.
CCACTGGCCGCCGTCGCCGGTGAAGCACGACGTGGCCACGGCCTGCTCGTCATGCCGCACCGCGCAGTTCGGCACGCTCGCCACCAGGTTGGCGTAGCCGCGCGTGCCCGCCTCCTCGGCGAACTGGCCGGGCGCGGCACCGGTCGCCGACTGCCACTCCCCCGCCTTGCCGCCGTCGGCGACGCCCTGCCAGCCGCGCCCGTAGTAGGCCAGGCCGATGGTGAGCTTGCGCGGGTGCACCCCCGCCGCCAGGTAGACGTCGATCGCCTTCTCGACGCTGAAGTCGGGGTTGTAGGGGCTGTCGGTGTCGAGGTGGAGGTTGCCCTGGTGGCCGGTGCGGTTGGGCTCCCAGGAGTTGTCGCTGCCCGCGCCGTGGAAGTCGTAGCCCTGGACGTTGAAGATGTCCAGGTGCTTGGCGACCTGCGGCAGGTCCCAGCCCGCCGCGATCTTGGCGGGGTCGGCCGGGGTGAAGGCGGTCAGCTGGTAGCGCCGGCCGGTCTGCCTGGTCAGCTCGTCGAGCTGGCGGCGGAACTCGGCGATCAGCAGCGTGTTGTTGGCCTTGTCGTTCGGGCTGACGTGGTTGCCGGGGTGTCCTTCGGCGCCGGGCCACTCCCAGTCCAGGTCGATGCCGTCGAAGACGCCCGCCGCCGTGCCTGGCCCGCCCGCGCCGCCGGCGACGGGCAGATTGCCCTTGATGTAGATGTCGACGCACGAGCTGACGAACTTCCTGCGCGCGGCGTCGGTGGCGGCCACGTCGGAGAAGTACTTGGAGTAGGTCCAGCCGCCGAGCGAGATCAGCACCTTGAGGTGCGGATGCTTGGCCTTGAGCTTCTTGAGCTGGTTGAAGTTGCCGCGCAGCTTCTCCCACCCGGTGTCGGCCACGCCGTCGACCGACTGCGCCGCGCTGAACGGCCTGCCGTAGTCGGCGTCGGCGTCACCCGCCCCGTCACCCTGGTTCGGGTCCTGCGGGTTCTGCGTGGTGCCCTTGGTGACACCCTGCAGGCAGGTCAGGTTGACCGGGTCGACGTTGCCGAAGGCGTAGTTGATGTGGGTGAGCTTGGCCGCCGCGCCGCTGGTGTCGAGGTTGCGGACGAAGTACTGCCTGCCGTAGATGCCCCACTGGACGAAGTAGCCGACCCGGGCGTAGCCGCTCTCCACGATGTCGGCGGTGGTCACGGTGACCGGGACGCTGGCGGGCGAGAGGTTGTCGTACAGGTCGCGCGCCCTGACGGTGAAGGTGTACTCCGTCGAGGGCGACAGGCCGCCGACGGTGGCGGTCGTGCCGGTGACGCTGGTGGCCGGCGTGGTGCCGGTGTAGACGTCGTAGCCTGCCACGCCCTTGTCGTCGGTGGAGGCGGTCCAGGTGAGGGTGACGCTGGAGGAGGTCTTGCCGGTGCTGCGCGGGCTGCCGGGGGCGGTCGGCGGCTGCGTGTCGTCGGCCGGGTCGTTGGTCGTCACGGTCACCGGAGTGCCGGCCGCCGACAGCGTGCCCTTGCGGTCCTTGGCCTTGACGGTGAAGGTGTAGGCGGTGTTGGGCGTCAGACCGGTCACGGTCGCCGTGGTGCCGGTGACCTCGGTGCCGTTGGACAGCACGTAGCCGACGATGGGCAGGCTGCCCTGCCGGGCGGCGTCCCAGGCCAGCGAGACGGTCTTGGTGGTCTTGACCGTCACGCGCAGGTTGCCGGGGGCTCCCGGCGGCGCGTCGGGGGTGCCGTCGCAGTTCACGTCGTTGATCCGGCAGGAGGTGGGCTCGGCGCCTGCCGTACTGACGGTGAACGTCGGGCTGTAGGGCTCGGTCGTCGCGCCCGCGGCCACGGTGGTGTTGTAGTGGGCGGGCGTCAGCGTGACCGTGCGGCCGTCCTGGGCGAGCGAGGCGTGCTGGGCGTTGCTCGCGGTCACCCCCGCGGGCAGGTCGAAGACGATCGTCCAGCCGTTCAGCGCCGTGGTGGAGTTGTTGGCCACCACGACCTTCGCCGAGGTGCCGGTCACCGTGTAGGTGGCGCCGACGGGCGGCGGGGCGGGCGGTTCGGGGCCGCTGCCGTCGCAGTTGGCGCCGTTGATCGTGCACGAGGCCGGCTGGACGGCCGAGCTCAGCGTGAAGGCCGGGCTGTAGGGTTCGGTGTTCCTGCCCGCCTGGACGGTGTTGATGTAGAAGGCCGGGGTCAGCGTCACCCTGGTGCCGTTCTGCGTGAGGGTGGCGTGCTGCGGGTTGCTCGCGGTCACGCCCGGCGGCAGGTCGAAGACGATCGACCAGCCGGTGACGGCGGTGGTGCCGGGGTTGGCGACGACGAACTTCCCGGTGGTGCCCGACAGCCCGAAGGTGGCGGTCAGGCGCGCCGCGGCGCCTGCCGGAACGGCGCCGAGCGCGACGGCGATGAGGACGACGAGCAGCACGATCGGCGATCTGCGCATGCGAGGGATCTTTCTTTTAAGAAAGTTTCCTAAGAGTTTGATCGGATCGTAAGCCCGCCTCCGACCACCGGCAAGACCCAAAGCTTGACCTTGACGTAACGGCAACGTGTGTAATGACCGCATGCGGATCGGAGAGCTCGCCTCCCTCGTGGGGGTGTCGACCAGGACCGTGCGCCACTACCACCATCTGGGGCTGCTGCCCGAACCCGAACGCCTGACCAACGGCTACCGGGAGTACCGGCTGAGGGACGCCGTGCTCCTCTCGCGCGTCAGGCAGCTGGCCGCGCTCGGCATGTCGCTGGACGAGCTGCGCGACGTGCTGGCCGACGACCAGGGCAAGGACCTGCGCGAGGTCCTCCAGGAGCTCGACGCCGACCTCGCGCGGCAGCAGGCGGCGATCACGGCCAGACGCGAACGGCTGGCCGTCCTGCTCGCCGACACCGAGCTGCACCCCGACTCCGTCGCTCCGCCCGACATGACGGCGGTGCTGCGCGACCTCATCCCCGAGGAGTCGGCCTTCGCCAGGCTCGACCGCGAGCTGCTCACCCTGATGAGCAACGTGGCCGACCCCGCGGTCAGCGCCGAGTTCGTCGACCTGATCCGGCCGCTCACCGAACCCGCCGCGCTGCGACGCAGCCACGAGCTCTACCGGCGCCTCGACGAGCTGGCCGACGTCCCCCTCGACGACGGACGCCTGGCGGCGCTGGCCCGCGACCTGGCCGACCACCTGCCCGAGGGCCTGGTGCGGCCGATGCTCGAGCACGCGGAGCCCGACGGTACGACATGGCTGGACATGGTGCGGGACGGGATGACGCCCGCGCAGGTCGAGGTGTTCAGGCTGCTCATCGAGACGGTGAAGGGACGGGTGTGATGCTCCGGCTGGCCCGCGCGGCGCTCTACACCGCCATCCCCGCCGAGTTACTGCTCGCGGTCCTGCTCGTCTCGGGTGTCCCGCTGCCCACGCCGGTGCTGGTGGCCACGGAGGCGGTCGTGGCAGGCGTGCTCACGCTGGAGGCCGTGACCGCCTACCGGCTCTACCGGACGGCGCGCGGCGCGGGGGCCGACCGGCGGGCGGCGCTGCGGGACACCGTCGACGCGCTGGTGCCCGTCAAGGTACGCAAACTGCTGGAGTTCGAGCTGAACGGCATGGCCAGCCTGTTCCTGTGGGTCGCCAGGCGGCGCCACGGCGTGCCCCCGGGAGCCAGGGCCGTGCCGTACTCGAAGGAGCAGTCGACGACTCTGATGATCATGCTTTTCGTGATGGTCGTCGAGACGGTCGGCATCGACCTGCTGCTGGCCGCGCTGGACGTGCCCACGGCGGTACGCGTGACCGTGCTGGTGCTCGACCTGTACGGCATCCTGTTCGCGCTGGCCTTCGCCGCGGCGTGCGTCACCAGGCCGCACGTCGTGACCGACGAGGAGCTGCGCGTCCGCTTCGGCGCCTACTTCGACCTGCGGATCCCGCGCGAGCTGATCACCTCGGTACGGGTGTCGCGCAACTACAACGAGACCGGCATGATCCACGTCGCGAGCGGACGGCTCAGCGTCGCCGTCGGTTCCCAGACCAACGTCGTCGTCGAACTGGCCGCGCCGATCACCGTCACGAGGCCGCTCGGCGCCCGCGAGACCGTCACGAGCGTCCGCTTCTTCGCCGACACGCCCCACGCCCTCCGGCTGCAGGAGGCCTGAGGGCCCGGCGACGCCGGCCGGTGCCCGCGCCGGCGCCGTCGGGCGCGGTCGCCGAGGTGCTCGGCCGGCCGGCGGCGGGCCTGCCGCGTGACCCGCGCCAAGCGCCCGGCCTGCCCGCATGACCTGCGCCGCACGCCTGGCCTGCCCGCGTGACCTGCGCCGCGCGCCCGGCCTGCCCGCGTGACCTGCGCCGCGCGCCTGGCGGGCCTGCCCGTGACGTGCGCCGCGACGGCGCGCCTGGCGGGGGCGACCGGGCGGGCGTGAAGGAGACTGCTGTCATGAACGCGCACGAGATGGCTGCGGCGCCGGGGCGGGCGGAGCTCGCCGGCGCCGTGTACGGCTCGCTCCTGGCGGCCTCCGTGGTCGTCGGCTCCGCCACCGACCACCAGCCGGCCCCGGCGGAGGACCTGATCGTCCTGCTGATCTGCACGGGCATCGTGTTCTGGCTCGCGCACGTCTACGCCGAGGTCGTGGCCCACGTCAAGACCCTCACCTGGGCCAACCTGCGCAGGGTCGCCAGGGAGGAATGGCCGCTCGCGCAGGCCTCCTTCCCGCCGGCCACGGCCGCCGCCTTCGCCTCCACGTTCGGCATGTCCGACACGGTCGCGGCGTGGATGGCGCTGGGAGTGGCGGTGGCGAGCCAGGTCATCTGGGCCGTCGCGGCGGCGGTCACCATCCACTCCAGCAAGGCGGTGATCCTCTGGTCGGGAGTGGCCAACCTCCTGCTCGGACTGATCCTCGTCCTGCTCAAGACGCTCATCGCCGGCCACTGACCCGGACGGCCGGCCACCAGGGAGCGGGAACGGACCCCGGGTCGGACACCAGGCAGGAACGGGACCCCGGCCAGGCGCCAGAGGGCAGGAACGGGACCCCGGCCAGGCGCCAGAGGGCAGGAACGAGACGCCGGTCAGGCGCCAGGGGGCAGGAACGGGACCTCCGGCGCCCCCTTGTCGATCAGCCGGACCAGGGCGTCCGTGTCGAGGTGTCGCTCGACCAGGTCGCCCAGCGCGTCGAGCCGCTCCTCCCGCAGCCGCGCGAACGACACGTCCGGCGCCGGGACGAAGTCACGGCCCGCCCGCTCCGCCACCTCCGCCAGGAACGCCCGCCTGAAGCCGTCGTTCTCCAGCGCGCCGTGCCAGGTCGTCCCCCACACCGCCCCCACCGTGCACCCGTCGAGGAACGGCTCGCCGCCCTCCACCGTGGCGACGCCGTGGTGGATCTCGTAGGCCGACACCGCATGGCCGTACGCCTGCCCCGTGGGCCTGGCCAGGCGCTTGTCCTCGCCGAACGTCACCCGGACAGGCAGCAACCCGAGCCCTCTTACCCGTCCCGCTCTCGACTCCACCTCGTCCACGATCTCCCGCGCGAGCATCTGGTAACCGCCGCAGATGCCCAGGATCGGCAGGCTCCTGGCCACCAGCGCGTCGGCCAGCCCCGTCGAACGCAGCCACGCCAGGTCGGAGACCGTCGCCTTCGATCCGGGCAGGACGACCAGGTCGGCGTCGTCGAGCTCGGCGGGCGTGGTGACGAACCTGACCAGCACGCCGGGCTCGCTCGCCAGCGCGTCGAGGTCGGTGAAGTTGGAGATGCGCGGCAGCCTCACCACGGCCACGCGCAGCGTCTGCCTGCCGTGTGGCCGCCCGCTCGCCGCCGGACGGCTGTCGAGCGCGAGGGAGTCCTCGACGTCCAGCCACAACCCGTCGAGCCAGGGCAGCACGCCGTACACCTGGCGGCCGGTCAGCGCGCGCAACGTCTCGAGCCCCGGCTGGAGCAGCTCGACCGCGCCCCTGAACTTGTTGACCACGAAGCCGGACACGAGCGCCTGGTCCTCGGGCGACAGCAGCGCCACGGTGCCGTAGAAGGCGGCGAACACCCCGCCCCTGTCGATGTCGCCCACCACGACGACGGGCAGGTTCGCGGCCCTGGCCAGGCCCATGTTGGCGATGTCGCCGCGCCTGAGGTTGATCTCGGCGGGGCTGCCGGCGCCCTCGCAGACCACCACGTCGTAGGCCGCGCGCAGCCGCTCGAAGGACTCCAGCGCCCGCTGCCGGAGGAAGTCCTTGAGCGCGCCGTACTCCATCGCGTCGACGTCGGTCAGCGGCCTGCCCATGAGCACGACCTGGCTGCGGCGGTCGCTGCCGGGCTTCAGCAGGATCGGGTTCATGTCCGCGACGGGCTCCAGACCGGCCGCCTGGGCCTGCATGGCCTGCGCCCGGCCGATCTCCGCGCCGTCGGCGGTGACGAAGGAGTTCAGCGACATGTTCTGCGCCTTGAACGGCGCGACCCGCACGCCCTGCCTGGCCAGCCAGCGGCAGATGCCCGCCGTCACCACGCTCTTGCCCGCATCCGACGTGGTCCCCGCGACCAGCAGCGCACCCTTCACCAGGCCACCGTAGCGGCCCCGCGCGAACGCCCGTGCCGCCCCCCTTGGCACATGATGTGACATCCGCCACTGCGGGCTCCCTGGTCACCGGCGTGTACGCGCCCATCCCGCCCAGGGTGGTCGGGCGCGATCACGCTCATGGCGCGGGGGTTCTCCGAGCGCGACGCGGCCAGAGCGCTGGAACAAGCACGGCGACCGCGGCCGCGGTGAGGCTCACGGTCCTGGTCAGCCGCACCGCCCTGCGGATGTCCCGCACCTCCGGCTTCGGTCCGTCGCCCATCTCCGGGCGGTGCTCGACGCGGGAGCCGTACACGTTGGTGCCGCCCAGCGTCACCTCCAGCGCCCCGGCGAACGCGGCCTCGCACCTGCCCGCGTTCGGGCTGGGGTGCCGGTGGCCGTCCCTCAGCAGCACCCGCAGGGCCCGCCGCCGGTCAGGAGCGGCGAGTACGGCCAGCAGCCCGGTGATCCTGGCCGGGACGTAGTTGGCCACGTCGTCGAGCCTGGCGGCGGCCCAGCCGAACCGCTCGTACCGCGGCGAGCGGTGACCGACCATGGCGTCGAGCGTGTTGACGGCGCGGTAGGCGAGCAGGCCCGGCACACCCGCGACGGCGCCCCAGAACAGCGGCGCGACGACGGCGTCGGAGGTGTTCTCGGCCAGCGACTCGACGGTGGCCCTGGCCAGTTCCGGGGCCTCCAGGCCGCGCGGGTCCCGGCCGCACAGGTGCGGCAGGCGGGCCCTGGCGGCGGCGAGGTCGTCGGCTTCGAGCGCTTCGGCCATGTGGACGCCCTCGCGGGCGAGCGTGGTGCCGCCGAGAACCGCCCAGGTGGCGGCCGCCGTCAGCCCCGTCTCCACCAGCCACCGGCCCGCGCCCCCCGCCGGGCCGTCCACCGCGGCCCACCGCGCGGACGGGTGCGTCCCGCCCACGTCCGTCCCCCGGCTTCCGGACGGGCGCCTCCCGCCCGCGCGCGTCCCCCGGCCTCTGGACGGTCGCGACCGGCTGAGCGCGGCGCCCGCCCATCGCGTCAGCAGGCCCAGCCCCGCCGTGCTCCCCACACAGATCGCGACATGCGCCACCCCGTTGGGTCTGGCGTCGCCGTACAGCCGCTTCTCCAGCGCCGCGGCGGCCCGGCCGAACAGGGCGACAGGATGACCACGCCGCGGGTCACCCACGGCGGCGTCCACGAGAACCCCGAGCGCGATCCCCGCGGACCTAGACGAGATGTGCATGCACCTCATCTTCGTGGGTGTCGAGCCATGCCGCCGCCCGCCGGATGCGCTCGCCGGCGCCGTCCGCCCACATCCGCGCCCAGCCGCCGCCCTCGGCCGCACGTGTCCGCATCACCTCGTACGAGCGTCCGAACCGCAGCCGCGCCAGCGGGATCAGGCGCCGGCGCTCGCGGGGCGGCAGGCCGTACGCGTCGCAGAAGCGCCGCAGCCGTGCCCCCACGTCGGCCTGGCGCAGCAACGGATGCCGGTCGACCGGGTCGGCGATCGGCGCCCAGTGGCGCACCGTCGTGACCACGTCGAACAGCCTCGTCGTCGGCCGCGCGAGATCGAAGTCGATGAACGCTACGGGCCGGTCACCCCTGAAGATCACGTTGGCGGGGGTCAGGTCGCAGTGCCCGATCACCTCGGGAGCGGCGTCGTCGTTCGACCCGCCCTCCCAGCGGTGCCCGGCCAGCGGGAAGCCCGCCGTCGCGTCATGGAAGTCGCGCAGCAGCCGCGCCAGCCGCTCCAGCGCCCGGTCGCCGGCGTTCTCGGCGGTCAGGCCCGCCGTACCGGGAACGAAGGTGATGATCTCGCGGCCGGCGGCGTCGACCCCCTTCAACCGGGGCGCGCCCGCGAACCCGACCGCCTCCAGGTGGCGCAGCAGAGCGTGCACGGCGGGGCTGGACCGGCAGGTGGGCCTGCGGACCGTCTCGCCGATTCGCACCACTCCGTCCGTCACGTCCCCGCCCTGCAGCGGAATCTCATGCAGGACCGTCGCGACCATGCCACGACACCTTAGCCCTTTATGTACGCCCCCCGCCTGGGGTTTTCGGACATTAACCGTGTCGTGACCCTCGACTCATCCTTCACCACGTGAGTCAACGACCACACGCCGTGAACCTCCCCCACGGCTCAGCCGTCCCCTCAGCAACTCGGGAAAGGAGCCCGCATGTCACTCCCCCTGACCGTCCTCCTCGCCGCGGCCACCACCCTCGGTCCCGCATCGGCGGCCCCCACGGTGCAGATCACCAAGGTCTACTACGACTCCCCCGGCGTCGACCGACGCGGCAACGCCTCGATCAACGGCGAGTACGTCACGATCCGCAACACCACCCGCAAGCCCATCGAACTGGCAGACTGGACCATCCACGACAAGACCGGCTACCGGTACACGTTCGCACCCGACGCCGCCCTGAACCCGGGCCAGCAACTCACCCTCCGCACCGGACAGGGCCGCGACACCGCGTCCACGTCGTACTGGGGGCGGCGCGCCTACGTCTGGAACAACGACAAGGACATCGCCTACCTGCGCGACCCGTCCGGCAGACTGATCGACTCGTGCTCGTACAACAGCGCACGGAGCGACTACCGGGACTGCAGGTAGGAGGCGGGATGCGCACGGCGTGGAGAATCGAGTACGTGCGCACTCCCAGGATCATGCACAATTAGGCGGGAGCGCCCTTAGCTCAGCTGGATAGAGCACCGGACTTCTAATCCGACGGTCGCAGGTTCGAATCCTGCAGGGCGCGCTTTGATCATGGTGCTGACCTGCGGAAACATGTACCATGACAGTCGTACGGAACATAGTTCTGGGCTATCCGTGCTCCTACCGTGCTCCCCCGTACCAATCCTGTACACACCATGATCACCATGCCGTTCATCACCGCACTCACCACCCCTGCCACATGACGAACGGCCCCGTTCCGCCGCGATTCCAGCGGAACGAAGCCGTCATCTCCCCCGGCCCAGCCTCTCCCTCTCGCTACACGCGAAGCTGCCGCAGAACGCCTCGGCCTTCGTTGTCACCGAGCAACAGCGCCGCGGTCTTCTCCGCCGCCGCCATCGCCACCTGCGGGAAAACCGACGTGTACGTGTCAGCGGTGAATGCGCTCGAGGTGTGTCCCAGCGTCTCCTGCACCACCTTGATCTCCACACCAGCAGCCAGCATCAACGACGCCGCACCATGCCGGAGATCATGCAGCCGGATCGGCGGCAGTGTGCCTGCCGAAATCTCTATCCATCCAGGTCAAGCGGCATGTGCAGCAGGTGCAGGGTCTTGTCGATGCGGCCGTACTCGGCGAACGCTTGCCCGAGCGGGGTCGGGCGCCCGCCTCGGGCGAACATGCGCAGCAGGTCGTAGGCGCGCACCTGGTTGGTCACCAGCGATCCTGCGACCCGGGTCATGTCCGCCCACTGGGTGTGGATCTTCTGCCGGTTGATCTTGTTGCGGGCGATCGCTTCCAGCGGCCCGTATTTCGGTGTCGTGCCGTCGGGCAGGTCGGCGCGCGGGTCCAGCCTGACGATTTGACGAGGGTGCATTCGAGCGTGGGCATGGTGGGGCTCCAGCCGGCGGTTGGAGGTTGTGATGCGTCCGGGGGCGGCTGCCATCGTGCGCAGGCGGTTCTGGCCAGCCTGTTGCCGCCGTGCTCACCACCGTTCCCAGTGCAGGACCTCCTTGCGCGGGATGCGGGGAGCGGGCTTGAAGTCGGTACCGAGGGTGAAGGCCAGCGGGATGAACGCCGCCAGCATGACCTCCTCGTACGGCACGCCGAGCACCTTGGCCAGTTCGCGTTCGAGCGGTCCCTGTGCAGTGGTCCACACAGTGCCCAGGCCGCGCGCCCGGGCGGCCAGCATGAAACTCCACACGGCCGGAAGGATCGATCCCCACGCCCCCGCCTGCACGGCCACCGGGGCGTGGTCGGTGCGTCCCTCCACGCCCGGGATGACGAACACGGGCACCCGGTGGATGTTGTCGGCCAGGTGGCGCAGGCCGTCGAAGACCCGCTCGGTGGAGCCGGAATGGTAGTTCATCCGCCGCACGTCGCGTTCGGTCAGCGGCTGCCCGGTGGCCAGCGGCAGGGCGCGCAGGAAGATGTCGGCCACGGCCCGCCGCTGCTCGGCCTCGGTCACGACCATGAAGTGCCAGCGCTGCCGGTTTCGCCCGGTCGGTGCCTGCACAGCCAGGTCCACGCACTCCTCGATCAGCTCGCGCGGCACCGGGCGGGTGAGGTCCAGGCGCTTACGCACGGCGCGGGTCGTGCTCAGCAGCTCGTCGGGGGTGAAATCCAGCGTCACGATGTGTCTCCTTCAGGCGACGGGGGCGGGTATGGGTGCGGGGCGGCGGAGGCGCAGGCCGAAGGCGACGACGAAGGCGCCGAGCAGGGAGAAGCCGCCCGCCATCAGGAAGGCGATCCGGTATCCGGCCAGCGTGGAGCCGCCCAGCGCCATCACCGCCGCCAGCACCGCCACGCCGATTCCGGCGCCGATCTGGACGGCGGAGGTGACCAGTCCCGAGGCCAACCCCTGCCGCTCGTCGGGCAGACCAGAGACGGCGGCGATGTTGAGACTCGGGAAGGACAGCCCGTTGCCGATGCCGTGCACGACCAGCGCGGGCAGCAGCACCGTGACGTAGTCGCCCGCGGCCCCGGCCCGCAGGAACAGCAGGATGCCCGCGCCCTGGACTAGCATCCCGGCGGCGGCCACCCGCCCCAGGCCGTACCGGCTGATCAGCCCGCCGGCCAGGTTGGCGGCGATGACGATGGCCAGGCCCATCGGGACGATCCCGAGCCCGGTGGCCAGCGCGGTGTAGCCGAGCACCTGCTGCAGATACAGGACGGCGACGAACTGCCAGCCGATCGTCGCGCACGCCCAGGCCAGCGCCGCGAGATTGGCGGCGCCCACGGTGCCGGACCTGAACATCTCCAGCGGGACGAGCGGCGCGGACCGTCGGCGCTCGATGAGGACGAAGGCGCCCAGCAGCAGCACGGCTACGACACCGGCCGTCCAGTTCCGCTCCGTCAGCGCGAACACCGCCATCAGCACGCCGCCGGTGACCGCGATCGCGCCGGCGGCGTCGAACCGCTCGCGCGCCCCGGGCGGCCGAACACCGTGTGGCAGCACCAGTGGCGCTGCGGCCAGCACGAGCAGGGCAATCGGGACCGGTAGGAAGAACACGAGCCGCCAGCTGATCTCAGTGAGCAGGCCGGAGGCGATCAGCCCTGCGGTATATCCGGTCGCCCCGGCCAGTGAGTAGACCCCCAGCGCCCGGTTGCGCTGCGGTCCCTCGGCGAAGGTGATGGTGATGAGCGACAACGCCGCCGGGGCGGTGAGCGCGGCCGCCACTCCCTTGATCACCCGGGTGGCCACCAGCGGCCATCCGGCCGACAGCAGCCCACCGGCCAGGCTCGCCGCCGCGAACACCGCCAGCGACAGCAGGAACACCCGGCGGCGGCCGAACAGGTCGGCGATGCGGCCGCCGAGCAGCAGGAAGCCGCCGTAGGCGACCGCGTAGCCGGACATCATCCACTGCAGGGTGCTCTCCGACAGTGACAGATCACGCCCGATGGCGGGCAGGGCCACGCCCATCAACGACAGGTCCATCGAGTCCAGGAACACCGCGGCGCACAGCAACACCAGGGCCGCCTGTTGGCGGCGGTTGGTTCGGGTCACGATCACTCTCCATCTGCAAGCAAACAATTGGCGGACAGACGATTGGGACCGTATGCCGCTAAATCATCTGCTGTCAAACAATCTGCATGGAGATGGAATCGCGGTAGACTGACGGCTGAACGCAAGAGGAGAGTGATGGCGACAACGACCAGAACGACGGACCGCGAGACCGCGTACTTTCCGCAACTCGCCGCCGAGCGGCTCGACATTACGCTGTACCGGGCCTCGGCCGCCGTGGCCCGCGCCACCGACGTTCACACCGCCAGGGAAGGGCTCGGAGTCGGGCAACATCTCGTGCTCCAGATGCTCGACGCCGTCGGCCCCTGCTCCCAGACGCTCAGCGAGGAACTCCGGATCGACCGCAGCGTCATGGTCGGCATCTGCGACGACCTGGAGCAGGCGGGCCACGTCCGCAGAGAACGCAACCCCCGCGACCGGCGCTCCTACGCCGTCACCATCACCGACTCAGGCCGCCGCCGACTCGCCCAGGCCCAAGCCTTGATCCCGGCCTGCCTCGAGGACACCTTCCACGCCCTCACCCCCGACGAGCGCGGCCAGCTGAGCGCGATCCTCGCCAAACTCCTGCGGGCCAGCGCCAGCGGCCCTCGGTGACCCCATGCCAGTGCCCCCCTTCGCAGGATGCGAGGCCTGCGTCGACGTCGAGCCGATCGGCGAGTTCGGCCACGGTCCCAATGCCTCCAGCTTGCGAGAGTTCCATCAGGGTGAGCACGCGAGTTGGACCAATGCGGAGTTCGCTGAGCTCAGGACCGCCTCGGCCGCCCTCGCGATCGCCGGTGCCCGTACCGGCCCTCTGTTCACGTCTGGCTCCGCCCGTCGCTGCGGGTGACTTCACGAAGGTGACCATGGAGGCGTGACCAGTCGACCAGGCCGGGCCCGGCCCGCAAATACAGGTCAGCCATCACCTTGGCGGGTACGTCTGCGACCCGGCCAGTGATCGCGCGGTAGCCCTTCATCCCTACCACGGTCGCCACCGCCAGGGCGCGCACCGCCGCCGGATGATCCGGTCCCTGATCGGAGCGTCCATCGGTCACGTCCATGAAGAGTTTGATCAGGTCACCGCATGCCTGCCGAGAGGGACACCGGCAACCGGCTGGTCCGTTACCGGCTCGGCGGACAACATCGTCCTGATCTGGGCGACGCGGGTGACATCGGACTCGGAGTAGTCCCGGTACCCGCTGCTATTGCGTGTCGGAACCAATAGTCCTCGGTCCTCGTAATGGCGTAGCGCTCGCGCGCTCGCGCCCGTCAGCTCGGCGAGTTCGCTGATCAGCACCGTCGATTCCTCCTCATCGGCTTGACCTTCACACTGACGTGAACCCATACCGTCCTGCGGTATGACAACTGGAATAACCCAGCGGCGTGCCTCGATCATCCACGGTTACGGCGCATCCCCCGAAGATCACTGGTTCGGCTGGCTTGCTGAGCAACTCAACGCGAACGGCATTCCGACCACGATCCCGGCTCTTCCGAACCCACAAGACCCAGACCCCGCGCAGTGGACGGAAGCCGCAGGCGCCGACGTGGGAACCCCTGACGAGAACTCGATAATCGTCGCGCACAGCCTGGGCTGTCTGACCGTGCTGCGCCATCTGCGCTCACTTTCGGACGCCTGGCACCTCGGCACGCTCGTGCTGGTCTCCGGATTCGTCGACCGACTACCTGCACTCCCGGACCTGAACTCCTACATCGGAGACGGCTGTGACGTGGAGGGGCTCAGCAACCACATTGGCCGACTCGCGGTCATTCGGTCAGACGCCGACCCATACGTTCCGCCTGGTCACACCAACCGCCTTGCCGGACTACTTGGAGTCTCCGCGGTGGTGGTCCCCGGAGCCGGTCACTTCCTCGCTTCTGATGGCATCACTTCGATACCCGAAGTCCTTGAAGCCATCGCGCCGTCATGGATGGAGTGGACTGCACGACCATCCACTGTCCGTTGAAGGACGCCAGACGTCAATCTCGTCTGGGTGATCTTCCTTACGGTGATCGTGCCCGCCGCCTGGTGCTACGCCGCTCAAGGTAGAGCCTCCAACCTCGGGATCCTCAGGGGATCTCGAAATGGACTGTCTGGAAGTTGCGTGCGTCGCCGTCGCGGTCATCGTGCACTTCGGTCGCCAGTGAGCGCCAGAACGCCTCGGCCCCTGGCACCCGGGTGTCGGTGTGCAGGTAGAGATGCTCGTAGCCCTGGTTGTTCGCGACGAAGGCGCGGGCCAGCTCGACCAACCCCCTGCCAACCCCGCGGCGCCGGTGTTCGGGGCGGACGTAGACGCGGAACAGCTGGGCGGTGCGGTGCTCGGGATAGCGCTCGGCTAGCCACGCCGGGTGTGGCGGGCTCTTGGGCCCGATGGCGCGCACGGCCGTCGTGGCCACCACCTGTCCCCTGTGGACGGCCACGAACAGGCCGTGTCGCGGGTCGCGAAGGTAGGCGCCCTCCAGGTCGATGACGTCGCCGTGCCATTCCGGGCAGTAGCCGTAGCCGAGGTCGCGGTAGAAGGTGTCGAGCATGACGCTGCGCGCGCCGTCGAGGTCGGCGGGACCGGCGGCGCGGAGCTCGTAGTCGTGGGTCACGGACACGGTGTGTTCTCCCGTTGCTTGGCGGCGATGGTGGGCAGGACGAGGGCGGCAGGGCCGTGCTCGACCACCTGGCCGTCGTGGACGACGGCGACGTGATCGGCGAGCCTTGCCACCACGCCCAGGTCGTGGCTGATCATGATGAGGGTGAGGCGGCGTCGGCGGGCGAGCCGCTGGAGGAGGTCGAGAACCGCGGCCTGGGTGAGCATGTCGAGCCCTGAGGTGATCTCGTCGCAGATCAGGACGTCGGGCCCGGCGAGCAGGGCGCGTGCCAGGGCGGCGCGTTGCAGCTCGCCGCCGGACAGGTCACCTGGCCGGCGCCCCACTGCGGCGGCGGGCAGGCCGACCTCGGCGAGGGTCTCGCGTGCGGCGGTCCTGGCCTGCTCGGTGCTCATCCCGCGCAGCCGTACGGCCGTGCGGGCCACCTGGTCGAGGATCGTGCGATACGGGTCGAAAGAGGCGCGGGCGTCCTGGAAGACGTACTGCACCGCCGCCAGGTCCTTCCTGGTACGGCGGGCCAGCCCGCGACCATCAAGCCGGACGGACCCCGACTTCGGCCGGTGGAGTCCGGCGATGCACCGGGAGAGAGTCGTCTTCCCGCTGCCGGAGCGGCCCACGACGGCCAGGCACTCGCCCGCGGCGGCCCGCACCGACACCCCATGAAGGGTGGTCGCGCGGCCGTGCCCCGCGAACAGGCCGGTCACCTCCAGTCGGGGTTCCGCCTCGACGGTTCGCGTTGTGACGTCGTCCACGCTGGGCTGGGCGGCCACCAGCGCGCGCGTGTACTCCTCGCGCGGCTCGGCCAGCACCGAGTCGGCAGGTCCCGCCTCGACCACCCGGCCGTCGCGGAGGACGACCACGTGGCCGGCAAGGGCTCGCACGACGTCGAGGTCGTGGCTGAGCAGGACGATCGTGATGCCCTGCCGTACCAGCTGCGACAGTTCGCGCACCACCTCGTCGCGGGTGAGGACGTCCTGACCTGTGGTGGGCTCGTCGGCCACGATGACGGCGGGATCGCCGAGCAGGGCCTGGGCAATCACGAGCCGTTGCTGCTGGCCGCCGGAGAGCTGGTGGGGGTAGCGGCGCAGGAAGGCGCGATCGGAGGGCAGGCGGGCGCGGCGCAGCGTCGCCTCGACGGAGGTGCCGTGCCGCGCGGCGATCTCCCTGAGCACGGCGCCGATCCGGCGGACGGGGTTGAGCACCGAGGAGGGATGCTGCGGGATGAAGCCCACGGTTCCAGGAGCGGGCGGGTGTGTGGCGGTGATCTCCTGCCCCGCCACCGTGAGGGTGCCGGTGACGTCGACGCCCGGTGGGTGCTCGCCGAGCAGGGCCAGTCCGGTGGTGGTCTTGCCGCTGCCCGAGGCGCCGACGATGGCCAGCACCTGCCCGGCGGGCGCCTGGAAGCTCACCCCGTGCAGGATCGGCTCCGCGCGCAGGTCGACGACGTCGATCATGGGCGGGCCTTCCTGCGCGGGTCGATGACGTCGGTCACGGGCTGGCCTTCCTGCGCAGGGCGCGGTCGAAGGTGAGGTTGAGGCCGACGGACAGCGCCACGATCAGCAGCGCGGGGACGACCACCGCCCACGGCTGGAGGAACATCCCCGCGCGGTTGCGGTCCACCATGACGGCCCAGTCGGCGGCGTCGGGGGAGACGCCGATGCCGAGGAAGCTGGCCGCGGCGACGAGGTAGAGCGCCCCGGTCAGGCGGGTGCCGAGGTCGGCGGCAAGGGTGCGCAGCATCGAGCGGCCCACGTAGCCGACCGCGATGCGCCACGGGCTCTCCCCCTGCAGGCGCATGGCCTCCAGCGCCGGCCGGCCGGCGATCTCCAGCGCGGCGGCCCTGGAGATCCGGGCGACGTCGGGCAGGTTGATCAGCATGACGATGGGCACCAGGGTGAGCACACCGCGGGGCGCGACGGTGGCCAGCAGGATGAGCAGAAGCAGCGAGGGCACCGCGAGCAGCAGGTCGAGCGGGCGCATGAGCAGCTCGTCGAGCACCCGCCGCCGGGTCATGGCCGCGACGACCCCCCACGGGACGCCGAGTAGGTAGGCGCCACCCGTGGCCAGCAGCGCGACGAGCACGAGGCTCCGCCCGCCGAGCAGCACCTGATGCCACACGTCCCTGCCGATGAAGTCGGTGCCCAGCCGACCCTCGCTGGTGAAGGCCGCCCTCCTGGCGAGGTCGTCGGGCGCGAACCAGGGGCCGAGAAGCGCGATGAGCAGCGGTACTGCGAGCACTATCCGTCTCATGCGCGCGGCGCCAACCGGAAGGCCGCCAGGTCGGCGACGAGGTTCACCAGCACGGTGGTGGTGGCGAAGACCAGCGCCAGCCCCTGGACGACCGGCAGGTCCCGCCCGTCGACGGCACCGGTCAAGGTCGTGCCCAGACCGGGGATGACGAAGACCGCCTCGACCACGATCACCCCGCCCAGCAGCCAGTCGGTCGTGCGAGCGATCTGCTGGACGGCCGGCGCCAGCGCGTTGGGTAGCGCGTGCGCCAGCCGTACCCGAAGGACGGGTAAGCCGAGCCTGAGGGCGTGGCGCGCGTACCCGGAATGCAGTGCGTCGATCATCCCGGCGCGGACCAGGCGGCTGATGGAGCAGATCGGCCGGGCGAGCAGGACGAGCAGCGGCAGCACCAGCACCGCCGGATGCGCGAGCAGGTCCTGCACGCCGACCGCGGTCGGCGGGAGCCAGCCCAGGCCCACGCCGAACACCGCGATCAGCACGATGGCCAGGGCGAATTCCGGGATCGCGTACAGCGCGACGCTCACCGAGGTCAGCGCCTGGTCGAGCGCGCGGCCCTCACGGACGGCGGCGGCCACGCCGATCAGGATCGCCGCCGGCACGAGCACCAGGAGCGTGAGCCCGGCCAGCACCAGTGTCGGCTCCAGCCCGTCCAGCAGGATCTCCGCCACCGGCCGGCCGGAGACGATCGAGACGCCCAGGTCGGCGCGGGCGAGCCCGCCCAGCCAGTCGAGGAACCGGTCCAGCGGCGGCCGGTCCAGACCCAGCGTGGCGCGGATCTGCGCGATCCGCTGCGGGTCGGGGTTGTCTCCGGCCAGAGCGACGGCCGCGTCCCCTGGCAGGGCCTCGGCGAGCAGGAACACCATGGCAGCGACACCGATCACCTGGCCCAGGCCCAGCAGCAGCCGCCGCCCTGCGTAGCGCGGCAGGTTCACCCCAGCCGGACCTTGTCGAAGCGGGCCCAGTCGAGCGTGTTGGCGGGCGCGCTGGGCACGCCGGTGACGTTCGCGGCCGTTCCGACGATCCAGTCGGCGAAACCCCAGACCAGCAGACCGCCCTCGGCGTGCAGCATCTCCTGCATCCGGTGGTAGGCCAGGCGGCGGGCCTGCTCGTCGGCGGTGGAGACGGCCTTGGCGTACAGCGCGTCGAACTCGGGGCGGGCCCACTTGGTGGCATTGGTGGTGGAGGTCGACAGCAGCCGCTGGGCGATGTGCGTCTCGATCGGCATGGCGCCGGAGCGGAAGCTGACCATCGAACCCTTGGTGAGGATGTCGGCCCAGTAGGTGTCCTTGTTGCCCGTCACCACCTCGGCCTTCAACCCGGCCCTGCGGATCTGGTCGGCGAAGACGCTGGCGGACTCGACGAAGCCCGCGGCGGCGGCCGAGGTCGTCAACTGGACCGTGAACCCCTCCGCGCCCGCCTTGCGGATCAGCGCCCGCGCCTTGTCCAGGTCGGGCTCGCGCTGCGGGATGTCGGCGGCGTAGTACTGGTAGTCCTTTCCGAACAGATCGTTCCCGACCTGCCCCGCTCCCGGCATGATCGTGTCCACCAACTGCTGCCGGTCGGTCAACAGGAACATCGCCTCGCGCAGGTCCCGGTCGTCGAACGGCGGGCGGTCCACCTTCATGGCGAAGGCCTGCATGCCGCTGTTGGGCGAGCGGACCAGTTTGACCCGCGAGCCGTACTGCCGGGCAGTGGTCGGCGTGAGGTCGTGCGCGTACTCGACCTGCCCGCCGAGCAGGGCGTTGATCCGCGCGGACTCCTCGTTGGCGATGACGAACTCCAACTCCTCCAGGTACGGCGCGCCGTCCCAGTAGTCCGGGTTGCGCTTGAGCAGCACCGAACGGCCGGGCTGGAAGGAGACGAAGGAGAACGCGCCGGAGCCGACGGGCTTGGTGAAGTCCTCGGCGCCCTCGGGGACGATGTAGGTGCCGAACGCCGCCAGCACGTTGGGGAACTCCACGAACGGCCGCTTCAGCGCGAACTCCACCGTCCGCTCGTCCACCGCACGGCTGTTCGCCAGGTCGATCACCGCCAGGCTCGACTTGGCGCGGAAGGTCCGCTTCGGGTCGAGAATGCGGGCGTAGCTGGCCAGCACGTCCTGGGAGCGCACGGGGCGGCCGCCATGGAAGGCGGCCTGACGCAGGGTGATCCGCCACCGGGTGAGATCGGCCGACGGCTCCCACCTCTCAGCCAGCCTCGGTTGCGGCGACACGTCAGCGCCAAGGTCGGCGAGCTTGTCGAACATGGCCTTGGACCTGGCCGCCTCGACGAAGAGGTTCGCCAGGTGCGGGTCGAGCACCTCCGTGGCGCCGCCTCCCGCGAAAGCCGCCCGCAACCTGCCTCCTGTCGAGCCCCCGGTTGAGGCGGCGGGCTGTGTTGCGCACCCGGTGAGCGCGGCGGCCGACAAGCCGGCGGTGAAGCCGAGGAAGCCACGGCGGTTCAGGTGATCGTTCATGGGGTGGTGCCTTTCCATTTCGTTGTGACGTCGCGCAGCCGAGGCCGATGGCCGCGCAAAGCAGAGGTCCGGCGCGGTCGGCCCAGCCGAGAGTGGCGGTGCCCGCTGCCGCCGCGACGCCGGAGATCAGGTAGACACCCCGAAGTAGGTGCCGGACAGGCCGTCGCGGGCGAAGGCGGGGATCAGCGCGAGCACGAACGGCTGGGCGATCATCACGCCCGCCGACAGCGTGAGTGCCGCGATCAGCTCCGCGACCGGCCCTGCAAATCCCTAGTCCCACAGCCGCGTGAGTGCGGGGGCGGTGAAGCCGCGCCCCATCCAGCCAGTCCGACCGGGATGGTTCACTCGATCCGTCCGGGCGCTTCACGGCCACACTCCTGGGCGCGGGCCGTGAGATGGACGGTAGGCGACTGACCGAGTTCACTGACAGATGGATGGTGGCCGGCAACCTGGTGTTCACCGTGATCGCTCTATAGCCTCCACGCTTGAAACCTTGTCGCACGCGGGCCAGAGAGACGCGATGGCGCGACCGGATCGCCCTCTGCGGTTCCGCGCCCGGCAATGCTGGCGGGCGACCCGGTGCGCGGTAATCTCATCGAGCGGCGAGCCCCCGCTGATAGGCGCGGACGAGTCGTCGAGGGACCAGCAGGTCCCGCCCGTTCACGGTGATCGGGACGAGGTCCGGCACGGTCGCCTTCCACTGACTGCGGCGATGCCGCGTGTTGCTGCGCGAGGTCCTGCGCTTGGGCACGGCCACAGCTACCAGCTCGCCTTCGTGATCCCGGGGAGCTCGCCCCGGTGGGCCATGTCGCGGAAGCGGATCCGCGAGAGGCCGAACTTCGTCAGGTGCCCGCGAGGCCGCCCATCGACGGAGTCGCGGTTGCGCAGGCGGGTGGCGCTGGCGTCACGGGGCTGGCGGTTCAGCTCCTGTACGGCTGCCGCCCGCTCCTCCGGCGTACCGGTGCGGATCAGCTTCTTCAGCTCGGCCCGCCGTACGGCATAGCGGGCCACCACGACCTTGCGCCGCTCGTTGGCCGCGATCTTGCTCTTCTTGGCCATCAGACCTTTTCTCCCCGGGCGCGAATCCGGGCCACGGCCGCCTCGATGCCGATCTTGTCCACGGTCTTGATCGCTCGCGTGTTGAGCGTCAGCCGGACGAACCGGTCCTCGCTGGGCAGCCAGTAGCGGCGGCGCTGGATGTTGGGGTTCCACCGGCGCCGGGTGCGCCGGTGAGAGTGGGAGACGTTGTTGCCGAAGACCGGCGCCGCCCCGGTGAGCTGGCAGCGGGCCGACATCACGACCTCCCGTAACGCTGGTTGAAGCGGTCGACCCGCCCGGCGGTGTCCAGGACGCGGCTGCGCCCGGTGTAGAAGGGGTGACTGGCCGAGGAGACGTCAACGTCGACCACGGGGTAGGTGTTGCCGTTCTCCCACTCGATCGTCTTGGTACTGGTCATCGTGGACCTGGTGAGGATCGCGAACCCGGCGCTCGGGTCACGGAAGACGATCGGGCGGTAGTCCGGGTGGATGCCCTTCTTCATCGCTCCTCCCGGAATGCGACGTGCTGGCGGATGATCGGGTCGTACTTGCGGAGCGCGAGTCGGTCGGGGTCGTTCCGCCGGTTTTTCCGGGTCACGTAGGTGTAGCCGGTGCCTGCGGTGGACCGCAGTTTGATCACCGGCCGAAGTTCGTTTCTGGTCAAGGCGTGTCCTTTCCTGTCGCAGCAGTATGCCATGATAGCGACAACGGTTTTCATTTTTATGGGAGGTGCTGTGTCAACCCCCGTCGTCCTGGTCGCGGGTCTGCACACCGCGGCCCGCGCCGCAGTCGTCCACCAACTCCTTCGCGAGCACCCCGGCGCCGTCGCCATCCACCACGACCTGCTCAACGTGACCTCCGGCCGCGTCGAGCGCACGGTCCGCACCGCCGACGAGATGCTGGACGTCTCGGAGATCCGGCTCGCGCACGGCTGCGTCACTTGCACCGTCCGCGAAGACCTGCTCCCGCAGTTGGTACGGCACGCGGACGCCACCCCGCTGCTCGTCGTCGACCTCTGGGACTCGGTCGAACCCCGATCCGTGGCCGAAGCACTCGACAGCGAGGAAGCCCACGAGATCCTCCGCCTGGCCAGCGTGCTGACCGCCCTGGATGCCGAACACCTGCCGATCGACATCGTCCGCGGCGAGAAACTGATCGAAACGGGCCAGCCCGCCGCGGCCGGAGACCAGCGCTACCTGGCCGAGGTGCTGGCCCGCCAGCTCGAATACGCCACCGGCCTGGCCCTGCGCGGCGGCGACGAGGAGGACCACGAGCTGACCCGCGCCATCCTCACCCACCTGGCGCCCCACACCCCGGTCCACGCCGAGAACCTCCCCGCGGTGACCGGCCCCGCCGTCTGCACCGCCGCGCTGGCAGAACGCGTCGACCCCGCCACTGCCCAGCTCCCCTGCGACGCCCGGACCGGCGAGGTCACCACCGTGGTCTGGCGGCGGCTGCGCCCGCTGCACCCCGCCCGCCTCTTCGAAGCCGTCGATGAGCTGGTCACCGAGTCGGTCCGCTCCCGCGGCCGGTTCTGGCTGGCCAGCCAGAAGGACCGCATGCTCGCCTGGGACGCGGTCGCCGGGATCATCTCAGTGGAGGACGCCGGGCCGTGGCTGGCCTCGCTGCCCGAAGCCGCCTGGGAGATGGTCTCCCCGACCCGCCGCACGATCGCCGCCCTCGACTGGAACCCGATCGTCGGCGACCGCGTCCAGCACCTGGTGTTCATGGGCCCTGACCTCGACCACGAGCGCATCCACGCCCTGCTCGACTCCTGCCTGCTCGCGCCGCACGAGTCCGCCGCCGAGTTCGACGACCCGTTCGCTCCCCTGCTCAAGGAGACCGCATGAAGCCGCGCCGCACCCCGCGCAAGAAGAGCAACCCGCTCCTGGGGGTCAGCTCCATCGACTACAAGGACACGGACCTGCTGCGCAGGTTCGTCTCCGACCGGGGCAAGATCCGCAGCCGTCGCGTCACCGGCGTCACCGTCCAGCAGCAGCGCCAGCTCGCCACCGCCATCAAGAACGCCCGGGAGATGGCGCTCCTGCCGTACGTCTCCCGCACGCGCGGATGACGCCCGAGGAGGCGCTGGCCCGGTGGGACGCCCAGCAGGAGCGCTACGTCGCCAACCGGGAGAAGCGATTCGCGACGATCGTCCACGTGCTGGCGCATGCCCTTCGCGACGTGGCCCAGCCGCTGATCCTGGACCTCGGCTGCGGTCCCGGATCGTTGTCCGGCCGGGCGGCCGAGCGCCTGCCGGAGGCGGAGATCGTCGGCGTGGACGTGGACCCGCTGCTCCTCGCCCTCGGCAGAGCCGGGTACCCGACGGTGGCGCGCTTCATCGAGGCCGATCTGAGCGTCCCCGGCTGGCCGGGCCTGCTCGGGCTGGATCGGAAGGTGGACGCGGCGATGTCCAGCACCGCTCTGCACTATCTGCCGCCTGAGACCCTCGCCGGGATGTACGGCGAACTGGCCGGGCGGATGCGCCCCGGCGGCGTCTTCGTCAACGCCGACAACCTCTACGACGAGCAACCTATGGTCGCCGACTTGGCCGCCACGGTCAGGCGAGCAGCGGCGGCTCTCCATCACGAGGACTGGTCATCGTGGTGGAGAGCCATAGATGCCGAGCCGGCCGTGGAGGCCGATCATCGCGTGTCCGTCGCCGTACACGAGCAGCTGCTGCGCGACGCCGGGTTCGTCGAAGTGGGGACGGTGTGGCAGGTAGGCGACGACACGATCCTCGTCGCCATCCGGTGACGAGGATCTCCTTCGCCGCCGCTGGGGTGGGTGGATGTGCTGCGGGACTTGGCTCAGTCCAGCAGCCCGCACGCCTTGTAACGCGTCAAAAATTGCGCATACGTTCTGATCTGCGATTTCCCTGGCCAAGCTAACTCGCTGCCAAGGTTGATCAGGAGGTTGCGGGCCTGCTGAGCGGTCCACGCGCCGGTCGGGTGGCAGGTCACACCCAGAATGTGCACGCGCCGCGGATGGACCTCCATCACGAACAGCACCTACAGGCGGTTCAGAAAGATCGCGTCAAAGCTCCTTCCTTGGCGGGGGTGGCGCCCGCCGTCCTCGCCGTCGGCGCCGACGACCCGGTACACGACGACGTCGAGGCCTACGCGCGCAGGCTGCGCGGAGACGGCCGGTAGCCGTTGATCGTGGCCGAGGTTTCCGCGTCGAGGGTCACACCCCACCCATAGCGGCAGAACAACCTGCCGTTACTGAGCGCGACGACATTAACCGAAAGGAGCACTTTGTCATGGTCGGAGGATGCGCGCGTTCCCGGTCTCCCCGGAACTTGGCCGACGACCCGGAGAACTGGCCCCACGCGGATCTGTCCGGCCACCCGGCCGCCGCCGTCGTCCAAGCGATCGCCGCCACCTTGGCCGAGGTGATCGCCGAGCAAGGGCTGAGTTTCCGCCGTCTCGCGGTGATGTCCGGCGTCAATCGGCAGACCATCAACGACCTCATCGCCGGCCGCTGCTGGCCCGACGTCGCGACCATCGCCCAACTTGAAGCCGGCTTGGCCATCCGGCTCTGGCCTGCCTCGCCCGGCGGATCCGGGAGAGGCTGACCCGCGACGAACCCGCCTTCGCCCTGGTGAGGGCATCGCCGATCCTTCCCGCCCCGTCCCTGCCGCCAGCAGGGCAGGCGAAATCCAGGCTCGACGCCCCTCCCCAAGACATCCCATCCGGGTCACTCTCGGGAGTGCGCGAGCCACTGTCAGTTAGAACCTGGAGGGTGCTCACGCAACCTCGGGTGCCGCCGAGGGCCTAATCTCGGCGGCACCCCGCTTCAGTCACTCACGAAGCTATCGGCTCACTTCCCTCCCAGGCTGGGGCGTTGCCGTTCACGCCCGAGGCGATCGCGTAGGCGCCGCCCTCGCAGCGGGTCAGCCATCCATCGGCGGCCAGCCGCAGCAACCGCGACCGCATCGACTCCACCTTCCCCCGGTCGTCCGGCTGGCCCAGCGCCACCACCACATCCCGGACCCGCATCGGCCGCTGTGCCGTGGCCAGCAACGCCACCGTCTGCCGGCGAACTCCGCGCAACTCCGGCAACGCCGCAGTCCCGCCTGAAGGCCCGGCTGGGCCGTCCGGCTCATGCCTCTTGCCCGCCTCGACTGGTTCCTCGGCGCCTGACTCGCCCGATCCCGCCACCTGCTCACTCTGGGCCGACAATGCCCGCAGCGTCTCGCGGGTGATGGACAGGCGCCGGAGCTGTTCCTCCGCAGCGGCCAGTTGCTCACGCAGCTCGGCCGCTTTCTCGGTGGCAGCCGCCTCGACCTGGGCCAAACGTTCCAACAGTGACGTCACGTCGCCCTCCACGAAAGAGCGCAGACGCGCCCACCCGATCCGCTTCACGCCATGTGGTCCAACAACTCCACACTGTAAGCGGGGAAGTTCTGGCAGTCACTACCACAATCAAGATCAACGCCTGCATACGGCGCTCCGCCTTCACGGGCTGGAGGGGAGAGCGGGCAGCCAGTCTGCACGCGCCCGTCGTAGGGATGGCCAATCCAAGGTCCAACGTCTCCCGGATGCCGCCGCTGGCGCGTCGCCGAAGGTGGGCGTAGAGCGGGTAGTGCCGGTGGCGGGGCATCTGGGGCGGACCGCGCGCACAACGGGCCGGCTGTGCGCCGGTTCCTCAACCCCGATGCTGGTCGGCGTCATCTCCGGTTCGTCCAGCCCGATGTCCGATGCGCGATCGGCTAACGGATCCGGGCGCTCAGCCTTGATCGCTCACTGTTGCCATAGATGTCCCGGGCGAGCAGGGTCAGCCATGACCAGGCTGCAACGATCATGATTCGCTGGAACAGGCCGCCGAAGGCCACGAGGTTCGGCGATTGGGCGAAGGCCGCGTTCGAGAGTCCGAGGGCGACGAGGACGACGATGGCGGTCGCGGTCGAGTACAGCGCCCAGCCCTGCCGGTTCTCGGAGGCGAACCGGCGAGCGAACACGATGCAGGCCCCCAGGATCGCGACGAAGGCGACCAGCGACACGGCGTCGTGCAGGGCCGCCTGGGTGCTGCCGTAGGCAGGCAGCAGATCCGGGCTGCCAGCCGGGTATCCACTCACCGGGTCCGTGGTGAACAGGCCGGCGCCGACGAGGCCGAGCGCCCACACGCCCACGAGCATTGGGCCCCATAGCCTGCCGGGCCCTGGGTGCAGATTCCGTCGGAGCCCGACGGCGAAGACGGTGGTCAACGCGCCGGCGACGAGGAATGTGGCGCTCTGCACCCAGCCATGGTCGCCGAGGGCGAGGGAACTGACCGGATGGCGCAGCGGATCGTAGCCGTTCCGAACGGCGCCCTGCATCAGGAAGCTGAGTACGAACAGCGGACCGGCGGCGATGCCGCAGATGAACGTGGCCTTGGACATTGAGCCCTCCTCGAGTATTTGAGGTCTGTCAGTTTGGGTTGACAAGTGCCGCTTGTCAATCCAAACTGACAGTCATGGAGGAGCCCGAATTGGTCGCCCGACTGCGGTCGCACGACCCGGCGGTGGGGCTGCGCGCCGTCGGTGCCCTGCACCGGCTCGCGGAGCAGGTCGAGGCCGCCGCAGTAGCCCGCGCTCGAGCTGAAGGCTGGTCTTGGGAGCAGATCGGCGACGCGCTCGGAGTCTCGCGCCAGTCCGCCCACGCCAAGCACGGGAAGTGAGTTGCGATGTTCGAACGGTTCACGGCTGGCGCCCAAGCCGCGGTCGTGGCGCACGCACCGGCGGAGGCGCGGCGGCGCGGCGACCGGCGCATTGGCACAGAACATCTACTCCTCGGCGTGCTCCATGAAGCAGAGGCGGCACAGGCACTCGGGGCGGACGTTGAATCGGCGCGGTCCGCGCTCGCTGTCTTGGATGATGCCGCCCTTGCCGCAATCGGCGTAGATGCGCGTGGCGTCGAGCGGGCCATGATTTCGGCACCTTCGAAACGGATGCCCTTCACCTCCGGTGCGAAGGCCGCCCTGTCCCGGGCTCTCGTCGTGGCTAGGCGCAGCCGCGCGCGCCGGGTCACCGCGGTCCACCTGCTGGTCGGGCTCCTGGACGGTGACCGCACCGATCCCGCGTCTGACGTGCTGACCGAGCTCGGCGTGGACCGGGTGACTGCCCGCGCCCGTCTTGCGCCGTAGCCGATGGCGCGACGAAGAGAGTGCCGTGGGCGTGGACGTTGTCGTGGTGAGCGGGCCATGTGCGCGCCAGGACTTCGACGTCGACGAGCCAGCCGCCGCAGCACCCACCGCCAGGACACTGCGGATCGAGGAACCCTTACGCCGCTGTCCTGTACTCCAGGATCCTGGGCATCGATTCGGAGCTGGGAAACGATCATCTTCATGCCGGGAAACGATCTTCTTGCCCCCTCCTCCACCCCAGGCCAGATCCACCCGTGAACACCCCATGACCCCAAATGCCGACGCTCGGAGGCTTAAGCGAACCAAGGGGGATGGATGCCTGGTTCCGGGTTGGTGGCTGACCTTTGATCCCGATGTCACGCGCCGGGCCGTATCAGGCCGCTCTCGTAGGCCAGGATGACCAGCTGGACCCTGTCGCGCACGTTCAGTTTGGCGATGGCCCTGGTGATGTGGGTCTTGGCAGTGAGCGGACTGATGACGAGGCGCTCGGCGATCTCGTTGTTGGAGAGACCGAGCGCCACGAGCTTGACCGTCTCCAGTTCCCGGGCGGTGAGGGCGGCCAGTCGCCGCCCCGCGCTGGGCGTGAGGTCCTGCCGGTGGGCGAACTGCTCGATGACGCGGCGGGTCACCCCCGGAGACAGGAGCGCGTCTCCGCCGGCGACGGCGGCGACCGCCCGGCGTAGTTCGGCGGGTTCGACCTCTTTGGTGAGGAAGCCGCTGGCGCCGGCGCGCAGGGCGGCGAAGACATGTTCGTCGGTGTCGAACGTGGTGAGGATGATGACGCGACAGCCCAGAGTGGTCGGGTTGGTGACGATGCGGCGCGTGGCGGTGATCCCATCGGTGCCCGGCATGCGGATGTCCATGAGGATCACATCGGGGCGGGTGCTCGCGGACAACGTTACGGCTTCGTCGCCGTCCTGGGCTTCGCCGACTACCGTGATGTCCCGGGAGCGGGCCAGCAGGCTGCGGAAGCCGGCCCGTACGAGTGCCTGGTCGTCGGCGAGAAGCACCTTGATCGTCATGCCGTCGAGCCTGCCACAGGGATGTCGGCCCGCACGGCGAAACCGCCGGGGACCGGCCCCGCGGTGAGCACGCCCCCGAGTGCGCTCACCCGCTCGCGCATGCCCGCCAGGCCATGGCCTTCGGTGACATCGGCACCGCCTGGGACGCTGCGGCCGTCGTCGCTGATCTCGACGGTGATCGAGCCCGACGCGTAATTGATCGTCACCTCGGCCTTGCTCGCCCCCGCGTGCTTGAGCGTGTTGGTGAGGGACTCCTGTACGACGCGGTAGATGGCGATGGCGGGAATGGCGGGAACGGTCGCCGGGTCGCCGTGCTCGTCGAGGGTCACGTCAAGCCCTGCGGCGCGGGCGTCGGCGATGAGAGTGCCCAAGGAGGCCAGATCGGGCTGGGGCACGGTGTCGCCGGGGTTGTCGCGCAAGACCGCGATGAGGGAGCGGAGGTCGGTCATCGCCCGGTTCCTGACGTCCTTCGCCAGGCGTAGCGCGGCGGCGGCCGCGGCCGGGTCCTCCTCAAGAGTGTCGGCGGCGACATTGAGTTGAACGCCGACGACGGCCAGCGTGTGGGCGATGACGTCGTGAACCTCGTGCGAGACGCGCAGCCGTTCCTCGGCGGCGCGGGCACGGCTGTCGGTTTCGCGCAGCCGTTCGCGCCAGCGCATCGCGGCGGTGTAGGTGAGGCCCGCGGCGATGAGGATCGCCAGGAGCAGTCCTTCCCCCGCGACGTGGATCAGGTAGCGGGTCGGGTTCGTGTCCAGGACCGAGCGGAAGTCGACCGCGGAGTAGACCAGTTGAGCCAGGCCGATGGCGGCCACCCAGCGCACGCGTGGCGTGGTGGCGGCGGTGAAGTAGGCGACCGCGGCTGGCCAGATCCAACCGGCGGGAGACCAATGTCCGGTGAGGTGATAGGCGAAGATCCCGCCGATCGACAGCAGCAGCACGGTCATCGGCCAGCGGCGTCTGACTAGCAGGAGCGCTCCGAGAAGCAGAGCGAGGGGGATCGTGCCCTGCCAGGGGCTGTGCACCCCGGTGGCGAGGGCTACGGCGACGAAGAAGACCAGAGTGAAGGCAGCGAGCGTAATGTCGGTGATCCGGGCGAAGTGCCAGACAGGAGCGGGTTCGCGTCGTGGGGGCGGCTCTGCCATGCGGAGGCCCTTTCTCGAGGGGTGACGGGTGTAACGCCGGGCCGGGGCGTACCGGACGGCGTGTTCGGCTTCCGTAGCCGCGTGGATCGGCGGACTCAAGGACTGCGGAAGCTCTGGATCTGTTACCAGCCCGGGTGGGAAGGTTCGGATCAGACGTGGGTGACCAGGAGGGTCACGCCTGCCTCGCCGCCACAGTCGACGAAAACAGGACCGACGCCGTTACCGATCTTGGGGGCGAGGGTCGCCTTCGCCAAGAATCCCTTCGGGTTGTCCTCAACGATGCGGATGTTCTGTAGCACTGGGTGCTCCCTGTCGAGCCCGGCGAGCACGGCCTTGAGCCCTTTGCCGCCGCCACAGTGGCCGGTGATCGTCACCTCCTGGCCTCGCTTGGTGGTGGGATTGGGGCTGACCTGAACCACCGCCCTGGCGCCCTTCGGCGGCTTCGGCACGGCCATCGCAGCGGTGACAGCCTCGCTGGCCGTGCCGACCTGGGCACCAGCCGGCGCGCCGGCCAATCCCAGCAAACCGGCCGTCAAGCTCAGCCCGGCGATCGCAGCCATCACTCTCTTGCTCATGGCGATTCCTCCAGCTCTCATCCGGCTATCTCGAGGAGAAACGCTAGGCCGGGCCGCAGCGGGAGCGCGTCGTCCGTTGATCGTCACTTGACCTTGCACCGTTCGCCGTACGCACTACACCGAAGGGAGTAGACATCAGGCCTCAACCGACCGCACAAGGCCGAGACTGTCAGGGCTTTAGGACGGCATGTCCAGGCCAGTCGCGCCGGGCATGACGTGGGAGGCCGACTTCTTCGCCTTCGGTACTGGTGGAGGCTGAGTGCAGAAATTGGCGCTAGGAACGTGATCTTCGCTTCGGTTCGATGTCGCGACCTTTGGCCTGGCTGCTGGGCTTACGTTCCTGGGGCCATGCCTTTCCGAACCTTTCTGACGAGCCGCCCGGCATGGCCGCTTCCCCGAGGAGCCGTCAGCGGCGGAGCCGGAACGGGCTCTTCCGGCTGGATCGTGGCGTGCTGGAGGCGGTGGCCGACAAGCGCCGTCCTGCGACCCGTCTTGGGTGGGTGGCGCAGTGGGGGACAGTCCGTATGCGCGGGGCGTTCATGACCGAGGATCCGCTCGCGGTCCTAGCGCCAGCCCAATATCGTGATCGGCATCGACGACGGGCGCGTGTTCTCGCGCCCGGGAATTGGCCCTTCTGCCCCGGCGGGTCACATCACCGTCGAATCCGCAGTCGCCGGGCGCAGCGGTCTCCAGCCGCCGCCGTCCGGCTTGGCCAGCTCCGCCTCGACGTCCACGGTGATGACGCCGAAGAAGTTGACGTTCTCGCTGCGCGCCGGGGAGATGTGGGCCAGCAGCTCGTCGGGAACGTCCCTGCCGGCCGCCCGCAGCTGCAGCACGGCGAGTGAGTAGTACTCGGTCGTCCACGCTATGACAGAGCTGGTCAAAACGGTCAAACACCATGTCTGGTCCGTCTGATCGCCCAAGGCCGGCCTGATGATGGCGCCCTGCTGGGCATAGTGCAGGCCGCGACGCGGCGTGTGCAGGCTCTCGCCCTTGTTCAGTTGGCGGGCGATCTTGCGGCGGTAGGCTGGGTCCGACAGGTACTTCGCCGCGTGCAGCGTACGGCGTAGCATGCCCCCCGGTCCTTCTGCCATACCTACGGACGCGGCAAGGACACCCACGTGATGATCCCGGGCTGGCCGTACTCCATCGTCGCGGCCCTGGAAACCGGTCGCACGTCCTGGACCGCGCTGTTGGACGCGCTGCGCCTGGAGCCCGGCGCCGACGTCACGGTCACCGCCGCCCAACTCCGCGAGGTGATCGAACGGCTGGTCGCTGCCGGGCAGTGGCAGGCCGGGACCCGTCCGTCCTGATCGCCGATGCCGGCTATGACCTGCACCGCCTGTCGTTCCTGCTGGCCGACCTGCCGGTCGAACTGCTTGGCCGACTGCGCTCGGATCGGGTGATGCGCCGCCCGGCGCCCTCGCGCCAGGACTTCTTCCTGGCCAATCCCGGGGGCGGCAGGCCACCCAGGCACGTCGGCGAGTTTGTCTTCGGCCAGAGCTCCACCTGGGGCACCCCCGACCAGACCACGACCACTGCCACTACCCGGTACGGCACCGCGACCGCGCTGGCTGGCCTGGGGCCGGCTGCACCCGCGGTTGACCCGGCGGGCGGCCTGGATCGAGCACCTGACCGAGTTGCCGCTGATCGAGGGCACTGTGATCCGGCTGCAGGTAGAGCATCTGCCCGGCGGCGGCGATCCCAAGCCGGTGTGGTTGTGGTGGTCGGGCACCGACGCGAGCGCCGCTGACGTCGACCGGCTCTGGCAGGCGTTCCTGCGCAGGTTCGATCTGGAACGCACCTTCCGGTTGTTCAAGCAGACCCTCGGCTGGACCGCCCCCAAGATCCGCAGCCCTGAGGCGGCCGACCGGTGGACCTGGCTCATTCTGGCTGTCCACACCCAACTGCGTCTGGCCCGAGGTCTGGCCGACGACCTGCGGCGCCCCTGGGAGAAACCCGCCGACCCGCTCCGGCTGACTCCAGCCCGGGTTCGTAGAGGGTTTCGGCACATCCGCACCAAGACGCCTTCGCTTGCGCGTGCGCCTAAACCCACCCGGCCTGGTCCCGGTCGGCCACCCGGCTCCACCAACCGTCCCGTCCCACATCACGAAGTCGGGCGCGTCCTGGCTACCGGCGAGGCCTACCAACGCCCAGCTCACCACCGCAAAGGCACCAAGCCCAGAAGGTGATCCCACACTCGCTACACCGAGCAACCACCCGCTTCGTCATCTCCCAGGGCAAATGCGAAGATCAGAGGTTAAACGACAAGCTAAGTGCCTGTTCCTGAACCCGTTGCTTGAGCCGTATGACTATCCCGTCCACGCGAACGTTGCGACGTCCGGACCTACCTTGCGAACGATCGCGCAACGTCCGCAGTAACCATGCGAAAGGAGAGCCCTGACAGGGGAGATACGAAAGTCGTATCACAAGGCCCACTCTGCCGACGGCGACGACAACCGCGCTGCAGGGTGCTGCTCGGCGAAGTCGAAGCCGTCCAGACGGTGCTCGTCAACGATGCCTCCGTCGCGCTTTCGCCGTGCAGTTCCCGAACACTCTCGACTAACACTTTCGACGCGGAGGAGGCGCGGGCCGATTCGACGCCGTCGGCTCTCCCGTTCCGCCGGGTGCTCGCGTCGAAGGGCGACTGTGTCTCCTCCATCGGTCCCCGTGCCGCGATGATCGTCGCCGCCGTCACCTCGCCGCCCGTGAGCCAGAGAACGCGTGAACTGCGCCGTCGAGCTGCAGGGACGCCGGGGGCGCCGCCGAATCGGCGAACGCCATGAATTCATTCCATGAATTCGTGAATCATTTCCAGCGTGCTAGGTTCAGGGCATCGCGGTAACGAAAACAGCACGAATTCATGCCATTGGGAGAATCATGGAGTCGCTAATCGTCGAGCAGGTGGACACATTTGTCGTGGAATTGCCGTCCATCCGGTCGTTCAGCATTTCCGGGGGAAGTGTCACCACGGCGGGGAAGCCCGCCGAACGGGTTCTTGTCAAGGTGACGGCCGGAGGGCTGACCGGCTGGGGAGAGGCGACGCCGACACCCGCCTGGACCTACGAGACCGTGGAGTCGATCTCGACGACGATCGATCGCTACCTCGCTCCCGCGCTGGTCGGACGGTCGGCGTGGGATCTCGACGGTGCCTGCGCGGCGTACGAGAAGGTGATCAACCGAGGGCTGACGATCGGCTCCCCCATCGCCAAGTCCGCACTCGACATCGCGCTGCACGACCTGCTCGGCCGGGCGCTCGGTGTCTCCGTCGGCGTGCTCTGGGGCCAGCGCCGCGTCGACCGCATCACGCTCGGGTGGATCGTGGCCGGCCAGACCCCGGCCGAGGTACGGCAGGCGGTCGAGGAGGGCAGGGAGCAGGGCTATCAGGCGTACAAGGTCAAGGTGGGCCTGCACGACGAGGCGACGGACGTCTCGGTCGTGGCGGCGGTCAGGGAGGCGGCTCCGGGCGCGCCCATCTGGGTGGACGCGAATCAGGCCTACACCGTGGACGGCGCGCTGCGTATGGCGCGCAGGCTCGCCGACCTGGACGTGTCGGCGTTCGAGCAGCCGCTGCCCGCCAACGACGTCACCGGGCTGCGCCGGCTGCGGGACCGCAGTCCGCTGCCCGTGGCGTTGGACGAGAGCCTGCGCCATCCCTCCGACCTGGCCACCTTCGTGAAACTCGACGCGGTCGACATCGCCATCGCCAAGGTTCAGCGTTCGGGCGGTCTCACGCTCTCCCGCCGGCTGTGCCAGTTCGCCGAGGACGCGGGGCTGCGCATCATGGGTTCGGGACTGACCGACACCGATCTCGGATTCGCCGCCTCGCTGCATCTGTTCGCCGCGTTCGGCGTGGACACTCCCGTCGATCTCAACGGGCGGCAGTTCGTCCACTCGGCGTACGTCGGGGGGAGCACGGTGGAGGTCGTGGACGGCACGGCACTGGTGCCTTCGGGGCCTGGCCTGGGGGTCGAGGTGGACGAGGACGCGGTCCGCGCCCTCGCCTCGGCCCACTGGAGCGTCTGACGGACTGTGTTCCGCCGCTCCCCGAGGAGGGCGGCGGAACACCGGAGCGCTCAGCGCAGCCAGTCGTCCAGGCCGGCGGCGACGAAGTCGTCGTCGACCAGCCAGGGGTAGGCGGCACCGACTCTGGCGATCTCGTCGGCCTGTCCCGGGGACAGTCCCTCTTGCGGGTCGAGGCACCACGTTCCGGCCAGGAGCCCCTGCCCGCGCAGCACCTCGTGGACTCCGGCGATGCAGCCGCGGAAGTTGCCCGCCACGTCGAAGACGGCGCTGTTGGCGTCGGTGAGGTCGGCGGCGCGGGCCAGCAGGGAGCGGAGGACCTGGTCGTCCCCGGCCCATACCTGGCGTACCTCCTCGAACATGAGTACCGCCGCGCGGGTCCACACCGCCCACTGGCCGAGCAGTCCGCCGACGATGCGGTGCCCCGCGACCGGCGTGAGCAGGTCGGTCAGGATGTTGTCGTCGTTTCCGGTGTAGAGCGCGATGTCGTCGCCGCGCCCCGACGCCTCGACGGCCCTGACCACGTCGACCGTGCGGTAGCGGTCGAAGGGCGCCATCTTGATCGCCACCACCGACTCCTGCTCGCTCAGCGAGCGCCAGTAGGACGGGCTCAGCCTCCTGCCGCCCACCGCCTCCTGCAGGTAGAAGCCGATGACGGGCAGCACCTCCCCGACGGCCCTAGCCCGGTCGAGCAGCTCGGCCTCGCCGGCGCCCGCCACCTTCGGAGACAGCAGCACGGCGTGGTAGCCCAGCGAGGCGGCGAGCTCGGCCTCGGCGACGGCCTGTGCGGTGTCGCCGCACGCCCCCGCGACCATGACGAAGGGCCGGTCGGCCTCCTTCGCCACCACGTCGGCGGAGATCTCCAGCACCGGCCTGAGCAGCCCCGCGTCGCGGATCTCGAACTGCGTCGTGTGCACCGCGACGGCCACCCCGCCCGCTCCGGAGGCGAGGTAGTAGCGGGTGAGCGCCCGCTGGCGACGCTCGTCGAGCGTGCGCCGTCCTGTCAACGCCAGCGGGTGGGCGGGGATGACGGTCCCCTCCTTGAGCAGGTCGATCGACATCTCAGAACCTCCCGTCGCGCACCGCGAACCTGGTCGGCTTCCCTGACAGGGGCAGCCCGCGTGACAGCCAGCCGGCCTGCCACGCGATCAGCGTGTCGAGCGGCACGTCGGGGTAACTGACAGGCCGTGGCAGCGGGAGGCGTCGTTCAGCAGCGCCGTGCCGCTCTCCTGGCCGGTGAAGGTCGCCTCGACATCGAGTGCTGCGGCCAGCCGGGTGGCCGTGCGCCGCACCGAGGCCGTCTCAGGGCCGGTCAGGTTGAGCGTGAACGCCTCCGGTGCCCGCGCGTGCCGCAACGAGCGCAGCGCGACCTCGTTCGCGTATCCCTGCCAGACGACGTTGACGTGGCCGGTCGTGAGGTCGACCGGCTCGCCCGCCGCCAGGGTAGCGGCGATGTCCGCCAGGACGCCGTAGCGCAGGTCCACGGCGTAGTTGAGGCGCAGGATCGTGACCCGGGTGCCGTACGAAGCGGCGGCATGCTCGAAGACGCGCTCCCTGCCGAGGCAGCTCATCGCGTACTCGCCGACCGGTCCGGGCCGGTCGTCCTCCGCGCTCCCGCCGGAGGCCACGTCCACCAGGGGGTACACGTTGCCGGTGGAGAACGCCGCGATCGCCGAGTCGCGGTAGCGCCGCGCGACGGCGGCGGGCAGCGCGGCGTTGACCGCCCACGCCTGGTACGGCGCCGCCGATGTGCCGAACTTGGCGCCGACCATGAAGACGACGTTCGCCGCGTCGGGCAGCCCGGCGAGGTCGTCGTCGCCCATCAGGTCGTGGCGCACCACGTCGACGCCCTGCTCCGCCAGCTCCTTGGCGGCGGCGTCGTCCGACCAGCGCGACACGGCGTACACGCGGGCGGAGCCGCGTCCCGCGGCGTCCAGCGCTCGCCGGGCAAGCCGGACCAGGCTCGGCCCCATCTTGCCGCCGGCGCCGAGCACGACGAGGTCGCCGTCCAACTCGCCGACGTCGGCGACCAGCGCCGCCGAGGGGGTGGCCAGCCGGTCCTCGAGTTCCCGTTCAGAGGTGAACATGTCGCGCTCCTTCGTCGTCTGGCCTCCGGTAGCGCACGCCCAGCCGGTCTAGGAGCGGCAGGTGCGCGGTCAGCCGCCGGGTGAAGTCGCCGAGGTCCCTGCCGGAGGACCAGGCGGCCTCGGCGACGGCGCACAGGCGGGGGAAGGCGTTGTAGTCGAAACGTTCCCTGGTGGGGAGGTACTCGCCGGTTCACACCCCGCCACGCCATGATCACCATGTCCTCGGGCGGGTCGTGGTCGAACATGTCGTCCCAGGCCACCGCACGGCAGCCGAGCCCGCGCAGGTGATCGGCGAGGAGCCGCCCCCACCAGCCATGCAGCGCCTCGGGGCCGGCGAGCCCCTCGCTCGCCACCCGCCGCAAGGCGTCGGGGCTGGACGCCCATTCGCCGCTGCGGACCTCATCACCGCCGATGTGGATGAATCTGGACGGAAACACCTCACTCAGCTCGTCGAGCACGTCACGGGCGAACCCGGCGGCGCGATCGCTCACGTTGAGCACGTGCGAGGAGATTCCCCACGAGGTGCGCACCTCGGCGGGCGTGTGGCCGAGCCAGGGACAGGCGGCGATCGCGGCCTGGGAGTGCCCGGGGAACTCGATCTCGGGGACCACGGTCACGCCGCGGTCGGCCGCGTAGTCCACCAGGCCGCGCTGGGTGTAGAAGCCCCCGTGCGGGGTCCCGTCGAACCTGCCCTCCCGTGCGTGACCGGCCGAGGACTCGGCACGGGTGGCTCCGACCTCGGTGAGCCGCGGGTGGCCGCGCACCTCGAACCGCCACCCCTGGTCGTCGGTGAGGTGCAGGTGCAGGACGTTGAACTTGTGCAACGCCAGCAGGTCGACGTACGCCCGCAGAAAGGAGATCGGACGCCACCAGCGAGCCACGTCGATCATCACGCCGCGCCAGGTGTACCTGGGCACGTCGCGAACGGTGCAGCACTGCACGCCGCCGGGCCCGCTCAGCTGGCGCAGCGTCTGGACGCCCCAGCGCAGCCCGGCGGGTCCGGCCGCGGCGATCCTGGCCTCGTCAGGGG
Organism: Nonomuraea sp. NPDC003727; assembly: GCF_053586935.1. NCBI lineage: Bacteria > Bacillati > Actinomycetota > Actinomycetes > Streptosporangiales > Streptosporangiaceae > Nonomuraea > Nonomuraea sp. NPDC003727. The sequence goes on along the minus strand of NZ_JBSFNE010000004.1, from coordinate 349,870 downwards.
TGACGGTGAGCGTGTATCCCTCCTCCCCCAGGGACGGGTCGTCCACGAGGTGAAGGGTGATCTCCCCGGCGCCGCCGCCTTCCGACTCCAGGCCGAGCAGGTCCCGCGCCGTCCCGGCGTGCGGGCCGCTCACCTGCGTGCCGTGGCCGAGCGGGAACAGTCCTGGCCCTGGGATCAACGAAGTGACCTGCGGGATCAGCGGGGAGATCATCGCCCGAGCACCTCGCGGAAGGCGGCGAGGGCATCGCCGACGGGCGGCGCGTCGGGGTACCACACGCGTTCCCATTCGAGCGCGAGATAGCCCGTGTAGCCGAGACGGTCGAGCTCGGCGAGCACACCGGGCACCCCCACCGCGCCCCGGCCGGGCAGCACGGGGGCCAGCTCGGTCGGCGCCGCCGCGTCCTTGATCTGCACGTGCCGAAGGTACGGTGCCAGCGCGTCCGCCGTGGCGGCGGCCGTCTCGCCCGCGCGCCACGGGTTGACCATGTCCCACAGCGCGCCGACCCGTGGCGAGCCGACCCCGGCGAGCACTCCGGCGATCGCCTCGCCGGTGAGGAAGACGTCGTGCGTCTCCAGCAGCACGTCGACGCCGTTGTCCGGCAGCAGGTCCGCCACCTCCGCGAGCCTCCGAATCGCGGCGGCGGCCGGATCGTCCTGTCCCTCGACCCCGCCGAAGACGCGCACGAACGGCGAGCCGAGCGCCTCGGCGATCTCGACGTGGCGCAGCACCTCGGCCACGGTGTCGCCGTCTGGCCGCGCCACGCGCGTGTAGGAGCAGACGGCGACGATCTCGACTCCTGCCTCGTCGAAGGCGCGGCGGACCTGACGCAGGTCGGCGGCCGACGTGTCCGGCGCGACGATCTCGCCGTCGGCGCAGCGCAGCTCCACGCCGGCGCAGCCGTACTTGGCGGCCACCGCGATCACCTCGTCGGCGGGGGCGCCCGGCATGCCGAGCGTGCTGAACGCGATCGGGTTCACATCTGTCCCTTCACTGTGACGGTGGAACCGTTGAGGGCGGACTCGTAGACGGCGAGGGCGACGTCCAGGACGGACAGCGCGTACTCCGGCGTGACCTGGGGCGCGCTCCGCGCCGCGCAGGCGTGCGCGAAGTCGGCGAGCTGCGCGGCGAACGCCTTGGTCATCTCGCCGGGCTCGGGGGCGGCGACCTGGGTGGCGACGCCTCCGCGGAAGGACCAGACGCCTTCGCCCCGGCTGATCCTGACCGCGCCCTCGCCGCACACGAGCTCGGCCTCGTCGGTGAACGGCAGGCCGGTGCCGGTGACGGAGATCGTCGAGCGGGTGCCGTCGGCGTGCCGCGCCAGGGCCACCGCCTCCGTCTCGACCGATGCGCCGGCGGGTCCGGCGATGTGGCCGGTGACCTCGACGATCGGCGAGCCGACGAGCATCTGGAGCTTGTCGATGCTGTGGGTGCCGACGTTGAGCACGATCCCGCCGCCGGCCATGTCGGCGTCGAGGAACCAGCGGGGCCTCGAAGGGTCGGCGTAGTCGGCGGTACGCCGTTCCGAGGCCACCACGACCTGGCCGAGTTCGCCGGACGCGAGATAGGCGGCCGCGGCGCGCAGCGTCGGGACGAAGCGCAGGACGTGCCCGACCGTGAACACGACTCCTGCCGCACGGCAGGCGTCGATCATGCGGATCGCGTCCTGGCGCGTGGTGGCGATCGGCTTCTCCAAGAGCACGTGCAGCCCGGCCGCGGCGGCGTCCAGGGTGATCGGCGCGTGCAGGGCGTGCGGGACGGTGATCACGACCGCGTCGAGGCCGCCCGCGTCGATCATCTCGCGATGGTCGGTGAAGACGCGGGCGCCGGCCTCCGCGGCCAGTTTCTCCGCCACCTCGGCGCGCACGTCGCACACCGCGGCGATCTTCACCTGGCCGGCCGTCTGACGAGCGGCGGCCACGTGGAGCTCGGCGATGGTGCCCGCGCCGATGACGCCCAGGCGCAGCCCGGATGTTGTTGTCACGATTTCCTTCCTGGATGGGACGGAGGGCCTCAGCCCTTGAGTCCCGCGGACATGGTTCCGCGGACGAAGTAACGCTGGGCCAGGATGAACACGACCAGCATCGGCAGCAGGCTCATCATCGCCGCAGCCGTGACGAGCTGGTCGTTCCCGACGAACTGGCCCTTGAGGCTCAGCACGCCGACCGGCAGCGTGTAGTTCTCGGGTGAGGTGAGATAGATGGTGGGTTCCAGCACGGCCTTCCACGAGGTGGTGAAGGTGAAGACCGCCAGCGTGGCCAGGGCCGGCTTGGCCAGCGGGAGGTGGACCCGCCAGAACACCTGCCAGGGATTGGCTCCGTCAAGGCCCGCGGCCTCCTCGAAGTCCTTGGGGATGCCGAGGAAGGTCTGCCGCATCAGGAAGATCCCGATGGGCGTGGCCAGCCAGTACGGCACGACGAGCGGCAGCAGGGTGTCCAGCCAGCCCAGCGAGCGGAACAGCAGGAAGTTTGGGACGATCGTGATGACGGTCGGCAGCATCATGGTCCCGAGTGCCATGGCGAGCAGCGTCTGCTTGCCCGGCAGGCGCATCCTGGCCAGGGCGTGGCCGACCATCGCGCTGGTCAGCACGTTGCCGGCCACGGCGAGGACCGCGATCACGAGGCTGTTGACGAGGTAGAGCCCGAACGGGGTACGCCGCCACACTTCCGCGTAGTTGTCCCACTGGACCGGATCTGGGATCCACACCGGCGGCACCTGGATGTACTGGGCGAAGCTCTTGAGCGAGTTCCCGAGTGCCGCGACGAACGGCACCAGCATGACGAGGGCACCCGCGAGCACCAGCACGTAGGAGATGGTTCTACGCATAGTGCACCCACCTGCGCTGGAGACGGAACTGCACCAGCGTGAGCGCAAGGACCAGCACGAACAGCACCCACGCGATGGCCGAGGCGTAGCCCATCTGGAAGAACTGGAAGCCCTGCCGGTAGAGGTGGAGCACGGTCAGCTCGCTCGCCCCGTGAGGACCTCCGTCGGTCATCACGAAGACCTGCTCGAACGACTGCAGCGTCTCGATGGAGGTCAGCACCAGGACCAGGAAGGTGGTGCCGGAGACGCCGGGCAGGGTGATGTACCGGAACCGGTTCCAGGCCGACGCGCCGTCGATCTTCGCCGCCTCGTAGCGCTCCTCGGGGATGGCCTGCAGGCCCGCGAGGAACAGCACCATCATGTAGCCGACCCCCTTCCACACCGCGACGGCCGCTAGCGTGGGGATCACCAGCGCGGGGTCCTGCAACCAGTTCTCGGCGGGCAGCCCGAACCAGCCGAGCACCTGGTTGGCGATGCCGGTCTGCGGGTTGAAGACCGCGTCGGCGACGTACGCGACGACCACCCACGAGGAGACGACGGGTACGAAGTAGGCCGCGCGGAAGAGGGCCATGCCGCGCAGCCGCTGGTTGAGCGCGATCGCCAGGGCCAGGGCCAGCGCCGTCTGGGTCGGCACGAACAGCACGGCGAAGTACGCGGTGTTGCCCAGCGTCTGCCAGAAGACGCCGTCGCTGAAGAGCCGGGTGAAGTTGCCGAAACCGACGAACCTGGGCGAGGACATCAGGTCGTAGTCGGTCATGCTGAAGACCAGCGAGGCCAGCAGCGGCCAGGCGGCCAGCACGACCAGGTGAAGCAGGTAGGGCGAGGCGAAGGCGAACGCCCAGGCCCGCTCTCCCACGTGCCGTATCCGGGCGGGCGGCCGCGGTGCGGCGGCCGCCTTCCCCGGTGGTCTGGTGAGCATCGTCACTGCGTCTGTCCCGCGTAGAAGCGGTCGATGACCTCCTGTGCCTCCTTCTGCCCGGTCTCCAGCGCGGTGGCGACGGGCGTGGCGCCCGACAGCGCCTCGTTCATCCGCTTGGCCAGGGCCTCGGTGTACTCCGACCACACGGCGTTGGTGCCGAGGTCGGTGGCCGCGTCGAGCGACTCGAGGAACGCCTTGCTCTGCTCGGCGGGCAGGGCCGAGGAGGCGACCTGCTTGTTGATCGGGATCGCCTCGCCGAGTTCGGCCCACTTGCGCTGCGGGCCCTCACCGGAGAAGAACATGATCCACTTCCACGCCGCGTCTGCTTGCGCCGCCGAGGCCGCCTTGCTGACCACCCACGAGTTGACGATCGCGACGTTGCCGCGGCCGGCCGGCCCCTTCGGCATCGGCGCGACACCGAAGTCGACGCCCGCGCTCTTCGCGGGCAGGGTGCGGGCGTAGATGCCGTACGACATCGCGACCCGGCCGGTGGCGAACAGCGTGTGAACGACGCCCTTGCCGAGGGCCTCCGTGGTCGCGTAGTCGGGGGCGAACCCGTCCTTGCCCATCGCGGCGAGCATCCAGTCGAGCGCGGCGCTGGACTGCGGGCTGTTGACGACCACCTTGCGGTTGCCTTCGGTGACGATGTCGCCGCCGTACGCCTTGATGATGGGCCACCAGCTCTCGGTGAAGCCCGGCGAGTAGGCGCGGAACCCGTACGTGTCGGGCTTGCCGTCGCCGTTGGTGTCCTTGGTGAGCTTCTTGGCCGCGGCGGCGAAGTCGTCGTAGGTCCAGTCGGCCGTCGGCTCGGCGACCTTGGCCTCGGCGAACATCTTCTTGTTGTAGAACAGCACCGGTGTCTGGGCGCCCTGCGGGAAGCCGTAGATCCGGCCCTTCGCGTCCTTGTTCAGCTCGATGCCGGAGTAGTCGGCGGCGTTGACGGTGCTGACCCTGTCAGTCAGGTCGGCGAGGGCGCCGCGCGCGGCGAACTCCTGCACCAGCACGCCGTCGGACAGCCACACCTGCGGCGCCTGGCCGCCGGCGATCTGGGTTCGCAGCCGCTCGAAGAACTTGACGTACGGCGCGACCTCCAGCTCCACCTTGATCGACGGGTTGGCGGCCGAGAACTCCTTGACAAGTTCCCGCATGGTCGTGTCGGCGGGGTCTCCCGCCGCCGCGTAGAAGCCGAGTCGCAGGGTGACCGCTCCGGAGCCGTCGGCCGAGCCGCCACACGACGTCGTGCCGGCCACCGTGAGCACGACCACCGCGGCGGCGGCGAGCATGCGCACTCTCATTGAGTCCTCCAACAGGAAAAGGGGGCAGGGGGTGAGGGGATGAAGGTCGGCGTCACATCGGGACGCGGACCTCGACGAGGGTGCCGGAGGCGGCTCCGCAGGAGGCCCGTACGGCCAGGCGAGGCTGCAGCACGACACGGCAGATCGGGGCGACGGGACCGAGCTCGACCCGGCGCAGCAGCAGCTCGGTCGCCATGCGGCCGACTTCTGCCTTGGGCGGGGACACCGCCGTGAGCGGCACCTCGGCCAGGTCGGCGACCTCGTCGTCGTAGGCGACCAGGGCGATGTCGTCGGGGACGGTCAGGCCGACCCGGCGCAGGTAGGGCAGGAGCGCGGTGGCCTCGCGGTCTCCGAGGCACACCACCGCGCGCACCTTCGCGGTGACCAGCGAGTTGGCGTAGGCCAGCATGTCGGGTCCGGTCCAGACGGGCTGCCGGGCCACCGCCTCAGGGATCTCCGGCAGACCCAGGTCGGTGACGGCCTGGCGGTATCCCGCGAAGACCTCCTCGGAGGTGGCGGTGCCGATTCTGCCGAGGTAGCCGATCCGGCTCCGGCCGAGCCCGCTGAGGTGCTGGACCGCCGCGTAGCCGCCGCCTTGCACGTCGGTGCAGACGTAGGACGTGGAGTCGGCCGGGCGGGGGTCGGCCGGCCGGCGTTCCACCAGCACGTACGGCACGGTCAGCTCGCGCAGGCGGGCCAGGTGCGCGGCGGGGTCCGCGGCGAGGTGCAGGTTGGGCACCAGCAGCAGACCCGCGACCCCGACGTCAACGAGCTGCTGGATCTGCGCGAGCTCTACGCCGGGGTCGTAGTTGGAGCACGCGAGCACGAGCTGCACTCCCGCGGCGGTGGCCGCCCGCTCGATCCCCTGGACGACCTGGGGGAAGTAGTAGGTGGTCGACGGGACGAGCGCGCCGATGAGCCGCGGCCTGGCCTCGGTGGTGCCTGAGGGTCTGACGGAGGCGCTCACGAACGTGCCCGACCCCTGCCGGCGCCGGACGAGCCCCTCCTCGACCAGGAGGTCGACCGCGCGGCGCACGGTGTTGACCCCGACCGAGTAGGTCTGTGCCAGTTCGGACTCGGTCGGCAACCTGCCACCGACCGGCCAGCGGCCCTGCACGATCTCCTGCCGCAGGCGTGCCGCGAGAGTGCGGTATCGCCTTCCCTTTGGGAGGGAATTCATTCCGTCCAGTGGCTCCATAACGGGATTCTTCTTGTCATATCGCGGCAATGTCAATGACGAATTCATCGCTAATTCTGCAGAAAACAGGGATGAATTCCTTCCTTTAAATCGCAGCGCAGGGCCGCCTCAGGCGGGAGGTGGCCCTGCGGGCGGCGGGGTCGTCACCACTGGGCTGAGACGTCCCTGTCCCGGTCATAGGCGCTGGCCCAGTAGCGGCCGGGAGCTGTCAGCCGGTGGCCCGCGAACCCGACCTGGCCCGTCGGCTGTACCAAGGCCTCGGACGTCGCGGTGGCCCAGCCGTCGGCGTCCGCGGTCACCGTCACGTAGCGCCCCGCGGAGAAGGTGAAACGCCCGCGCACCGTGGCGGCCACCGGCTCACCGGTCTTCTTGTCCACGACGCGCAGCCGCACTCGCGCCGCGCCGCCCTCAAGCTTGACGGCCATCGACTCCACCACCATCGGGCGCAGGTCGGTGCTCCCGGTCGTCACAGAGACGGGATCCGACGCGGGGCCGCGGTGTCCGGCCACGTCCACGGGCACGACCCGGTAGGTGTAGGCGGTGCCGGGCAGCAGCCCGGTGTCGGTGTAGGTCAGGCCGCGCGCCCGGCTGGCGAGGGTGCCGGGTCCGGGAGTGAAGCCCGGCTCCACCGACCGATGCACCTCATAGAAGTCGACCTCGGCGTCGTCGTGGGCCCGCCCGTAGGTCAGGTCCACCGTGGAGTGGTCGAATGCGACGGCCTTCGGCGGCGAGTCGACGCCCGTGGGCGGCCCGGAGTCGGCGGGCGGCGCGGGCCACTTTGCCGAGGGGCCCCAGATCGTGGGCAGTTCCCGATAGGAGTCGTAGTGGTGGAGCGCCACCCCGGCGAAGGCGGGGCTGTCCGAGAACGCCCCGTAGACCTTCGCCAGCTCCGCCTCCATCGCGTCCCTGCCCTGTTCGCGGAAGGTGATGGTGTGCGGGTCTCCGCTGGTCGCGATGTCCAGGGTCTCCACCCCGATCACCACTGAGAGCGGCTTGCCGATGCGCTCGGCGTAGGCGATCTCACCCTCGGCCTGCGCGATGATGCCGGGGCTGCCGTCCGCCTGGTCCCGGTAATCCATGATCGCGATGTAGTCCGTCATGTCCTGGATGTGTTCGGCCATGGTGCGGGTGGTCCCGCCGTACGGGATGTCCGTGCAGCAGGCGGAGGTGTCCAGCCACCGGGGCACGGCGGGGCCGAACAGCAGGGGCTGCCCGGACGCGTCCCGGCGCGCGATCATCGCCCGCAGCGTGTCCAGCCACTGGATCTGCACGTCGGGCTTGGTGCTCCCGAACCAGGGCAGGATGTACGGCTCGATGTCGACGTTGATCCCGTCGAAGCGCTCGGCCGGCGCCGACGAGAGGTTGTAGTCGAGAACCCGTTCCATCTCCCTGACCGCGCGGTCGCGATATCGGGAGAGCGCGCCGAGATAGGGCGGACGCGTCCCGCCGGCCACCGTGGCGTGCACTTTCATCCCCCGGCGATGCGCCCAGGCCACGAGGTCGCGCAGCTCGGAGCGCGCGTCCTCGATCAAGTCGCGCCCGGCGTAGGTGTCCACTCCCAGGTAGATCGTCGAGCCGGGCCCCAGCACGGTCTCCAGCAGGCGGCGCGATCCCGGGTTGAGCACCAGGTTGTAGGAGGCCTTCTCCCAGATCCACATCGCCCGGTCCTGTTGGTGCCGCACCGGGCGTTCCTTCTTCGCCGCGCCGAGCGCCACGTACCGGGTGGCCGACCTGGACACGTTGCCGCGCGCGTCGACCGCCTCCGCCTCCAGGCTGGCCATGACATCGCCGTACTTCGCCGGATCCACCACCGTCACGTACCGCCCGTTCGCGCCGGAGGCGTTCTTCCATGGGCCGCCGTTGACCCGGACCCGCACCGAATGCACGTCCGCGCCGGTGATGTTCACCCGCACCGTCGCGGGCCTGGTGAGGCTCGCCCCATCCGCGGGCTCGGCGATCGACACCTTCGGCGCCCTGGCGCGCGGGTTGTCCACGCGCAGCGTCAGTGGCCTCGACCACGTTCCGTAGCGCGTCGCCGCATTCGTCGCCTTGGCGTAGATCTCGAGTTCGCCGTCCATCTCGCTGGTGTCCAGGTCATAGGACCAGGTGCCGGAGTCGTCGGCGTCCAGATCGCTCACCCTGGCGCGCTCGATCCGCTCGCCGTTCACCACGATGTTCACGTCGTACGCCCCGGTGAACCGGCCGGCGAGCCGTACGACGCCCTGGGTTGTCTCGGAGGAGTCGATCACCACCGATGACGGCTCATCCGCATGGACGGCGGCCGGTATGGCCGCCGTGCCCGGCAGGGCCAGCACGAGAGCGCCGGCGATCCGCAAGAGCCCTACACGCATGAAGAAGCCACCTCCGCAGGAATGAATTTATGCCGGATTACGAGATATCCAGACAAAGGAATCCGTGAGATGGCGAAACAATAACCCCGAACTAATGACAGAAAAATGGCGGGAATTCATGCCCAGCCCTGCCTGCGCGGAAGCGAAGCCCGTGCCCGAGACGGCCTTGGCGAGGCCGTCGAATGCGCGCGTGCACCAGGTCGGAGGTGGCCAGGTCACGCAGGGCAGGAGCCCTCGGAGTTGCGCGCCCGGCGCTCTCTGAGACAGGACACCCACGCTGGGCACGGTCATCCGCCCTGCGGCGATCGCATCGCTCGAAACAGCCTGTCGCGGCCCTCTGGAAAGTTGGTCCAGAGCCTGCGGTGCCGTCTTGCGCGGCGCTGTCGGCGCAGAGGTGGGTGCTTCGGTGTGGTTGCGCGGCGTCGCACCATGATCACTAGCGGGCGGGGAGAGCACGGGCCTATGGCATGATCACTTCCCATGAGCTGGACAGTGACGATGGCGGGTGTGGTGGGACTGGCGACCGTGTCGGCTCCTGCCCAGACCGCGGCGGCCGTCGATGTGGTCGCGGCGGTGCAGCGGCTGCAGGCCCACAGTCAGTCGGTGAAGGTCGTGCAGCACACCGCGGCTGACTGGCCGTACGATCCCCGGTTCCGCGAGATGCCACGCGGCGCGTGCCGGGGTGGCAGCGGTGACCCCCACCTGACGGGCGTGGCCCGGCTGGGCCGGGGCGGGGTGATCGCCGCCGACGTGACGCGGTCGATGCCGCTCGGTGAGTGCCACCTGCAGCTCCTGCGGGATGACGCCGCGGGTGGTGACCGCCGGGCGGCCGACCTCGCCAAGGTCGGCTCGGCGGCCCACAAGGTACGCGGCGTCGGCGGCGTGCTGTACGGCGCGGGGCCGGCCTACGGCGGGAAGTCGTGGGTGCGGCTGGGCAGCGCGGCCGGTGGCGCGGCACTGTACGGCGACCAGATCATCGACGTCTTCGACCTCGGCACGCTCAAAGCCCTGGTCGCCTCGGCGTCCAGCAGCAAGTCGGGCCCGACCCTCCGCGACGCCGACAACCGGGCCGTCAAGACCTGGGGCTACCGCGGCACGACCACGTTCGGGCAGCTGTTCAAGGTGTCGAAGCCGTTCAATCAGATGCTCGGCGGGCGGCTGAATCCCAAGTACAGCCGGATCACCCTGCACTGGGGGATCTCGACCGACCTGTCCGGCAGACCCATCGTCGTGCAGGCGATCTGGCGGCCGGGCGAGGGGTATCCGATGCAGTCGGTGGCGGTGGCCACCCGGTTCAGCTGGAACGTCAATGCCACCGCCATCAAGGCTCCGCGTGCCGGTGGGACGGCGCGGGACCCGTACGGGGACGACGTCGTCGACTTCTTCAGGTCCTGACCGACGGCCTCCTCAGGAGTGATCGAGATCCGGAGCGGTCAGCAGGGCTACACCTGCGTCTCCTCCGACTTCCGTACCCGCACTCTGTGCAAGGCGTTGGAGAGCACGGTCGACGCAGCACTGCGCGCCGGAACGAAGACCCGATGAAACGCCAGGTCAGCTACCAATGACGGCTCCGCTGGGTCATGGCCACCCACGGGATGTTCTCCGGGTACGGCGGTGTAGCACTTCAGACACCTTGCTCAAGATCGGGAGCATCGACGAAGATCAGGAATGATCACGGTGGATGCCGTATACGTAGACGAGGGAGATGGCGTGAAGAACACCGCTCGATTAGGCAACAAGATGCGTATACGTTCAATCGCGTTACGCGTGCTGGCCACCGCGGCGCTGGGGGTCTCGGCAACGCTGGTGCTGCCCGCGGCTGCTGCCCAAGCCGCACCGTCTGGTTGCTGGAGCGGACAGTGGAATAACTATGATGGCTGGCAGGGCAAGTGCGGCACGATTACCTACCCCGGCGTCGACGGGTACCGCGCCGTCGCCTACTGCGCACGGGAAGACGGAAGCCGCCGGACGGTCTATGGCGCTTGGGTGACGAACATCCCATATCCGGTGTCGATCGCGGCATGTCCAGTCAACTGGTTCGCCAGTGGCGGTACCCTCCAGACCGTCTCAGGTCCGTGACCTACGGATAATCGGCTCACACCACCACGACAGCGCGCAATCGGGTTGACACCCGCCGAAGTCTCGTCGTCTCGGCGGGTGCCGCACGCCTCGTGGCCGATGGGGGCGGGGTCTTTGACGGGGTTGATGCCGCGATGGTCCCACAGGTCGGACCCGCACAGGCAGGTGGCAAAGGTGCGGGTGATCGCGTCGGTGGGCTTGAGGAGCTTCGGCGCGTCACGGTCCTCGACGCGCACGTCTCGGGGGCCGTACAGGATGGCTCCACGCATGGCGGATACTCCCTTGCTCGATTCGGTCGGTTCCGGTCGCGGGGGCCTGCTGCCCCAGGCCGTCCAAGGTCGGGTGGCCGGGGATCTCAGGTGGGGTGGTCGGTGGGAGGGCTGGTGTATTCGGCGTCGGTGACGTGGTCGAGCCAGGTGACCTCATCGCCTTCCCACAGGGCGATGTGCGTCATGAACTGGTCGGGGGCGGCGCCGTGCCAGTGCTCTTCACCGGGCGGAGTCCAGATGACCTGCCCGGGGTGGGCTCGGAGGATCGGGCCGCCTCGGGACTGGATCAGCGCGATCCCCTCCACGATGTACAGGGCCTGGCCCCTGCCGTGGGAGTGCCAGGCAGTGCGGGCACCGGGCGTGAAGTGCACAGCGTTCGCCCGCATCGCGGAGGCGTCGTGGCCTCGGTAGATGACGTCGGCGAAGGCGTCGCCGGTGAACTACTCGGCCGGCAGCTTGCCGGTGGCGGGCCGCTTCAGCAGTTCCATGATGTTTTGTTCCTTTCGCAGGACGGGCCGGTCAGGCGCGAAAGAGATCTTTGGTGACCGTCATGGCGGACATGGCGCGGGGCCAGCCGGCGTAGAAGGCCAGGTGGCTGATCGCTTCGATCAGCTCGGCCTCGGTGACGCCGTTGTCGGTGGCCCGGCCCAGGCCGGAGATCATGCAGCCGGACCGGCGGCAACCCCGCCAGATAGGCCAACCACAAGAACTGGTCGGACACGTGCTGCGGGTGCAGCCGATCCCCATCCGGTTGGGTGAACACAAACCCGGTCTCCTTCCACGCCTCCCCCGCCGCGAGCCGTTCCTCCTGCTGGCGCCGCCTGTGCGCCCGCAAGATCCCGACCGTCTCGGCATCCAGCGCGATGGTACGCATCGAGGCATCGGTCTTGGGCCTGCCCTCGTGAATCTGCCCCGCCAACTGCACCAACTGCCAGGCGATACGCGCGGATCCCTGGTCGAGATCGACGTCCTTCCAACGCAGCCCGCACGCCTCCCCGCGTCGTAGCCCTCGAAGCGTGATCAGCCGATACAAGGCGAACAGCCGATGTCTCCTGGCCTCCTCCAGAAACAGCCGGGTCTGCTCCGGCGTCCACACCATCACCGACGACGGACGCGACACCCGGACATAGGCATCGATCGGATCGACCCTCCGGCCACCGCGCCGCGCCCTCTCCGCCGTGCGATAGTCACGGAACTCACGATGCCATTCCTCGACCCGGTCCCCCGGTCCATACCAGCGCCTTGGGCCGGGCAGTGGCCGGCATCTCCAGCACCGCCGCCGGGTTGAAGTCGGGGGACGGGGGCCGATGGGCTGCGGTCAGCTGACGGCACGCGTTTCATCCGTCACTGAAAACGATCTTTACTTTTAGTTCGACCTCATGTGATGATCACTCCGTTTTGTCGCTTTTATCCTCGAAGGGTCCGAGTGAACACATCACGACCAGCGTCCGGTTTATCCAACCGGACGCGCCGGCGCGCTGCCCTGATCGCGGCTGTGACGTTGCCGCTCTCGATGATGAGCGCGCCCGCGATCGCGCAGAGCCCCACCCCACCCCCCACCCCACCCCCCACGACATCACCCCCGAGCACCCCCGCGACGCCGACCGAAAAAGCGCTGGCGCAGGCCAAGAAGGAGAACCGACGCGTCGAGGTCGAGTCGATGGGCTCGGAGAGCACCACCTTCTACGCCAACCCGGACGGCAAGACGATCCGGATGGAGTCCAGCGCCCGCCCGATCCGGAAGAGGAACGCCGACGGCAAGGGTTTCACGCCGATCGACACCACCCTCGTCAAGGCGGACGGCGCCATCAAGCCCAAGGCCACGCTCGGCGACCTCATTCTGTCCGCGGGCCGGGACAAGACCCTGCTCAAGAGCCAGGCGACCGGCGCCGAGGCAGCGGCGGACGACGCCACGGCGAAGATCAGCACACCCTTGGCACTACCTGAGCCGCAGCTGAAGGGCAATACCGCCACTTACCCCGGCGCCTATGGCAAGGGCCGCGACCTTCGGGTGACCGCGACCGCGACCGGTTTCCGACAGCAGGTCGTCATCACCGAACGGCCCAGCGGTCCGGTCACCTTCAAAATGCCGGTGGCACTGCCCGCTGGGCTCTCCTTCGGCAAGAACGCGCAGGGCAGGCCCGTCATCGTGGGCAAGGACGGCAAGACGCTGACCGAGCTGCGGCCGACGCTCCTGCAGGACGCCACGGCCGCCGACGCCTACGCCCCCATCGACGAAGGCAAGGTCGGCAAAGCCGCGATCAGCCTCGATGACGACGGCAAATCGCTGGTGTTCGCCCCAGATACCGCGTTCCTGGCCAACCCTGCGGTCACCTATCCCGTGACCATGGCGGCCGTGGCAGCCGACTGGTGGGAGACCCACACCGGCGCCGGCGGCCTGCCCAAGCAGGGCTGGGACACCTTCGTCAACAACGCCGATTACCCGGACAGCTGGGACAACTTCACCCTGGACCGGATCCTGGTCGGCAAGTCCAACAGCGGCACCGTCCGCTGGCGCAGCTACATCAAGTTCCCCGACATGCCCGCCGAGTTCCGCGGCCTCAAGGTACAGAACGCCGACCTGATCCTGTGGAATCACCTGTCCAACGACTGCGGGACCTACATCGGCTCCGGGATCACCACCCGGCAGGTCACGTCGCCCTGGGACGAGGCGACCATGACGTGGAACAGCCAGCCGTCGGTCACCTCAACGGGCCAGATCACCGAGGGCGCCGCCTACAGCCCCAACTGCACCAGCGGAGCCGCGAGCTGGGCGGGCAAGGAATGGGACCTGGTCTACTCGATCGACGAGATCGTCCAGGCATGGTCGGACGGTGCCTCCAACTACGGCGTCCAGCTCACCGCCGGCAGCGAGTCGGACACCACCAACTGGCGCCGCTACCGGACCGACGAGGCAGGCGGCTGTAGGAGCACCCCGCTGGAGGAGTGCAAGGGGCAACTCCACCCGCCCATCCTCACCGTTGACTTCGAAGCGCCTCCACCGCCGGTGCCGAACATTGGATATTGGCTTTATCCCGGAGAGCCCCATCCGACGACAGCGGATGAGATTCGCGCCTTCGCGGACGACCCAGCGAAGGGACGCTCTGCGACTGCTCTTCCAAGCCCTGAAGATGTTTCGTGGGAGAAGGCCTCGGAGCTCAGGCTCCGTTCCGGCCAGGACATCTCCACGTCGGCAGAGGATCTTCTGAACGGTCCTGCGCCTGTCGAGGAACCACAGCCTGATGCAGCTCCGCCAAGCGTCGTGACAACATCGCCCGCCAGAGATGCAACCAACACGGCGACCAAGCTTGATGTCTGGGCTGTGTTGAGCGAAGACGTATCGAAGGCGGAGATAACCCTCAAGGACTCCGCGGGAAACGCTGTCCTCGGAAGCAAGATTACCGGCCAGGCTGCGGATTTCGTTGGATTCACTCCAGCAACGTCCTTGACGCCGGGGTCGGTTTACGTTGCCCAGCTGAGTGGGGTCGAGGATGCGGCGGGCAACGCGATGCCCTCGTACTCCTGGTCGTTCACGACTGACGGCACGCCACCGGCGGTATCTTCGGTGAGCCCGGTGGCCGCGGCCACCGATGTTCCAGTCACCACCCCGGTCACAGTGACATTCAGCGAAGTGGTCACTGACGCTCAGTTCACGATGAAGGACTCCGGCGGAGCTGCGATTGCTGGATCATCGGTGATGGATACCACCGACCGAGTGCTCACCTTCACTCCTGAACAGCCGTTCGCTGAGGCTTCCACCTACACCGCCGAGGTGGCCAGCGCGAAGGACCTCGCGGGCAACTCCCTGGCCGTGCCGTACAGCTGGTCGTTCACCACGGGTGCGAAACCACCGAGCGGGCTCGTGGCGGCGTACGGCATGGATGAGGGTGTCGGGACGAGCGTGAGCGACTCCTCTGGCCACAACAACACCGGAACAGCCACTGCCACCTCGTGGCAGAACGGAAAGTACGGCAAAGCGCTGCTGTTCAACGGCACCTCCAGCTGGGTGACCGCCCAGGACGCCGCCTCGCTGCGCGTGGAGAGCGGGATGACGCTGTCGGCCTGGGTCAACCCGGCCTCGGTGGCCAACTGGAGCCCCGTGGTGGGCAAGGAGCTGAGCGAGGGAGGCGTCTCGTACACCCTGTACGCCGCCAACGGCGACTCGGTCCCCTCTGGTTGGGCGCAGCCTGAGCCGGAGGCCGTCTCGTCCGTAGCCGGTACCTCCCCGTTGCCGGTCAACACCTGGAGCCACTTGGCGCTCACCTACGACGGCACGTACCTGCGGTTGTTCGTCAACGGCCAGCAGGTCAACCAGATTCCGTTCAGCGACAACCTGTATGACGACGGCAGCCCGCTGCGCATCGGCGGCAACCAGATATGGGGCGAGTACTTCAGCGGACTGATCGACGAGGTGCGCATCTACAACCGCGCGCAGACCACCACCGAGATCCAGACCGACATGACCACCCCGATCGGCAGGACGCCGTCGCCGGACACCCAGGCACCGAACGCGCCCGGCTCGCTCGCCGCGACCGGCGGCCCCGGCAACGCGCAGCTCACCTGGACGGCCTCGACCGACAACGTGGGCGTGACCGCCTACACCGTCCACCGCTCCACCACGCCGGCCTTCACCCCGTCGGCCGCGAACCAGGTCGGCTCGTCGCCGGCCACCACGTTCACCGACGCGGGCCTGGCGGCGGGGACGTACTACTACCGGGTCCGAGCCGCCGACGCGGCCGGCAACCTCAGCCCGTCCTCCAACGAGGCCTCGGCCACCGTCACCGCCCCGCCGGCGACCCCGGGCCTGGTGGCCGCGTACGGCATGGACGAGGGCACGGGCACCACCGTCGGCGACTCCTCCGGACAGCACAACACCGGAGCCGCCACCGACACCACCTGGGCCAGCGGCAAGCACGGCAAGGCCCTGTCCTTCAACGGCACCTCCAGCTGGGTCACCGTCCCGCATGCCCAGTCGCTGCGCTTGACGAACACACTGACATTCTCGGCGTGGGTCCAGCCGGCCACAGTGGCCGGCTACCGCACCGTACTGTCGAAAGAGAACACCAACGGCCACTCCTACGGCCTGTACGCCTCCTACGGCGGCGAACCCTTGGGCTGGCTGGAGAACGCCACCACCTCCAAGTCAGTGGTGGGCGACGATCCGCTGCCACTCAACCAATGGAGCCACCTGGCCGTCACCTACAACGGCACCATCGTCACCCTGTACCTCAACGGTACCCAGATCGACCAGACACCGATGACCGGCAACCTCGCCGACAACGGCGGTGCGCTACGCCTCGGCGGCAACAGTATCTGGTTGGACGAGTTCTACAGCGGCCTGATCGACGACGTGCGCATCTACAACCGCGTCCAGACCGCGTCCGAAATCCAAACCGACATGAACACCCCCGTCGGCGCCGCGGCGACCAGCACAGTGGCAAGGCTGAACACGGCTACCGCAGACCACGCCGGGATCGCGAAGCTGACGGTCGACGACGGCCGCACCATGGACGGCGTCACCGTCGCCTCCACCCTCACCCCCCGCCTGACCACCTGGCTGCCCGCCCAGCGCGACGGCGAGGCGAAAGTGGAGATGGAAATCTCCCGCATCCCCGCCAAGGCCAGCAAGTCCGGCAAGACGGACGAGACCGCCGAGGGCAAGCAACTGGTCTGGTCAGGTCAGGCCACCGCCAAGCGCGCCGACTCCCGCGTGACGCTGCAGGTTCCCGGTGGGCGGCTGGGAGACGGCGATTTGGTGAGGTGGCGCGCCCGCGCGACCGCCCCTGGCGCCAACGGCGCCTGGACTGGTTGGCACACCATCAGCGTGAGGATCACTGCAGCCACCCCTGCTGATACTCGCCCGGCCCAGCGTGAATCCGACAACACCGTCGTCCAGAGCGCGCCAGCCGCGGACGACCCGATCCCCATCTATGAATTCGATCGTATAACCCCCGACGACTGCAAGAAAGAAATCGCCAAAGCCGGTCGTCCGGAGGGCTGGATCAAAAACCACTATTCCTGGTGCTCCATCGGCGACGTTACGGCGATAGACACCTCCACCCCTAGCTGCCGCATCACCTACTGCCAGGCGAAGGGGAAGGTGATGACCATTGTCCAGACCTTCCACGGCAAGGGCAGCCTGGGCGCGGATGAAGCAAAGGGCGCCACATCACGAGACATCGTGGTTGACGTCTATTACCTGGATAATAAGCTCGACGACATCTATAACGTAGGCATCGGTTCGCGCCAAATGACGATCGGCGTGAATCCGGTGGGCACTCGATGCCAGCACGTAACCGAATTTGGGGGTAGCCCGAATGTCAATTATCGCACCAAGTCGATAAATAGCTGGGACGGCAGTACTGCGCGGTTCCGGCTACGCTGCCCCAAGGAAAAGGCGGATCCAAAGCGGACGCTTATCTGGGAAGTGCACGACAACGGAACTCCCGCAAAGACGGAAGAGAAGGAAAACGTGGAGGCCGTGACGATTGACGGTTTCCGAACGTATGTGAACTGGCCGACCTGGCCGGGCATCCAAGGCTATTACTCGCTCTCAGGGAAGCCGCTCGAGGATCGCACAATTGTTCGATGCGACAGCGCCAGCTACATCGCCGGCGATGGTGGCTGCATCTTCGACAGTGCCATCCCCTCGATCGTGTTCAGCACCGGTTCAGGCTATGACGCTGCATACGAGCATTACTGGAAGGCCTGCAACGACCCCAACGACACCTACGAGAAGCCTCTCGGCTACGTCGGTCCCGGAGGAGGTGCGGGAAAGACCATCATCCAGGGATGCGGCGGCGAGGACAAGAGCAGGGCATGGCTCCACAGACTGTCGGGCGACCTCGCCGACGCCTATCGTAGAAAGTATACGCGGCCGAAGTGCATAGAGATCTGGGGAGTTAACTACACGCAGAACCAAACCCGTCAATGCGATGAATATCCCTTCGCCTCCACATATGAGCGATGGGAATGGTCATCGCTCTGGGACGGCGACAAGCCGGCCAATCCCAATAAGTTCTCCGTCTGCCCCATAGCGAACGACGACAACAAAAAGGCCGGTGACGCACTCGACAAGAGATTCTATCTTCGAGACCGGATCCTGCATGGCGATCCATTCTTCGTCCGGTTCAAGACCAAGATCGACGTGCGACCGATCGAGCAGCTTTGCGGAAATCCCACCAAGGAATACCAAGATTGGGATGATCGCAGACGGTAAAGCATCGGGCGACGCCTTCTAGCGTCAAGCGATAAGCACACCCTGTTTGAGCCGGCCCGGGTGCCGAAACGGAAGCTTCAGCGCTCCCGGGCCGGCTCGGCGTGAACCATCTTCCCGATCGACTTATCGAGGAGTAGTATCAGGCACCATGTACGATCTTGCTGCGACAAACTACTACCTGCGCTTGCTGCGTTCCAGCTCTGCTCAGTGGCTATCCGATCGAATGTGGTGGATCTCCGTCACGCCAAAAGCTCAACAATCGATTGAGATGGACGATATCCACGAAGTCCTCGCGGGTGGGACTCCGCCAGAGGTTCGCCAAGAAGACGGATACGAACTTCCGATAACGCTGCACTGTCCGGTAGTGGCATTCTTTGTCCATCGGTCCGCAGGAGACGGGACGGTATCGATCCTCAACCTGTCCTCTGAATCCGCCTCCTTGAGAGACTATTGCCGCGCTCTGAGCAGTGGTGCGTCGGCGCTGGGAATCGAGTGGGGCGGCAGAACTTGGGAGGCCATTGCGTATGCCGAGGACGGGGATATCGTCGCGTACTTCCCCGAAGGTTTCTCGCGCGAGCTCGCCGGCGGAACCAATCCGGAAGCGCTCAGCCAAGAGCTGCAATTCATCCACCAATTTTCCGAGGACAGTCCTGCTGGCGTTCTCGCACAGAAGGCGGCGGCGCTGGCGATCCTGGAAGCCCGGTCAGGGCTCCGCATCACCGAAGAGTGGCTGAATTCAACCCACGAGGTCGTCTACGTCGACGTTCCGGTCGGCGTCGGCGATTCGGCACACGGTGATGCCATCGCTTCACCGCAGACTATTCCGAATCCACCGGATACGTGGCCGCACAGCAAGAAGACTGAAATTCTCTTCCGGATTATCGACCTGCTTGTCGCGAAATTCGGCTTTGAATGGCCGGAGATTGCAGAGGCCCGTAGCGCTTACGGCTCGGGGCATGTCCCCAGGGAGACGCTCCACACAGAGGTCATGGACCGCACACTTCGCCTCGGTCGCGATTGGCTCCAGGCTACCAATGAATATGAATCGTCCGCTGCGAACTCTGGGCTCATGAGGTTGCGATGGAGGGCTGGGATTGCCATCCGAGTCGCGCTTAGAGAGATCGAACAGAGCAACCCCAAACTGTCCTCGCTTCAGCTTGCCAAAGAAGCTCTTGGGACGGAGTGGCCGACCGTTCAGCAGCATATCCTCAACCTCTGATCTACTTTCTGAGAGTAAGCCGCCAGGGCTTTTAACGGCTGGCTGACGCGGGGTTGAGGAAGGCTCTGAGCCAGAACTCCCCGCTACCTGGCGCTTGCGCCTGCCGGAAATTCCATCCATGCAGGTCAAGCCGTATGTGAGTACTCGTGGAGGACCCCGCCGAGCAGGTCTCGTCGGCGTATGTTCAGGTCGGCGATTCGCTTCGGATCGGTGATCGGATCTGGCACGGTACGCAACGGTGCCGCTTGGGCCAGGGCCTGATGGGCTCGGTGCTGGTAGTAGAACTTTTCGTACTCGCGCAGGGCGTGCCGTAGGTGGCGTTCGTTCCAGATCAGGCAGCGGTCGAGAAGCTCTCGGCGGCACGACTGCACCCATCGTTCCATGACCGCGTTCATGCGCGGCATCCGGATACCGGTGAGCACGGTCTGGACGCCGGCGTCGGACAGGACCTCATCCATGAGGGCCGGGAACTTCGCATCCCGGTCCCGGATCAGATAGCGCGCCCGGCAGCCCGCCTCGTCCAGATCCATCACGAGATTCTTGATCGCCTGGATGACCCAGCTCGCGGTCGGGTGCGCGGTGGTGCCCAGCACGCGCACGCGCCTGCTGGCGTGCTCGATGACTGCCAGGATGTACTGGCGCTGCCCATCGAGGGTGATGGTCTCGATGAAATCGCAGGCCAACAGGGCGTCGGCCTGCGAGCGCAGGAAGTCGGCCCACGTGGTGGACGCCCTCTCGGGCGCCGGATCAAGACCTTCCTGCTTGAGGATCTCCCAGACCGTCGACGCAGCGACCTTGATGCCGAGTGCGGTGAGCTCGCCGTACACTCGCCGATATCCCCACGATGGATTCTCGCGAACCAGTCGCAGGATGAGGACGCGGATGGAGCGGACCGTGGGCGGGCGACCTCGCCTGTTCGGCTGGCAGGTACGGGCGTGACGCCGTTTCAACAGATCGCGGTGCCAGCGCAAGACGGTATCCGGCCGGACGAGCAGCCGTACCCGGCGCAGGATGTCGCGTGGCAGCGACGTCAGGAGGGCGGCGAGAACGGCTCGATCCTCGGGAGCGAACCTCACCCAGGTGTCGTCGCCGAGTTGCCGTTCAAGCACGGTGATCTGATGGCGCAGGGCGAGGATCTCGATGCCCTTGTCCCGATCACCCATCGGCAGCAACCTCAGCGCGGCGAAAGCGACGTGACGGCCAGATAGGCCAGGCGAAGGAGCACGACCGGTCATCCTGCCGCACTGACTCCTCTTCAGGAATTGAAGCCTGCCTACCAGAGAAGCCCTGCAAGGCCGTGACCTGGACGGATGGAATTATCGGCAGGCGCAGGGCCCGGCCCAACGCGGAGAAGCGGTGCGCCACACCAGCGAGTTGCCGGTGACCAGCGCCGACATCAGGGAGTAGTACTGCTCTATTCCTGGCATGACACGTAAGGGTCCTGTGGTCCGCGTACGGCCTTGATCGAGAAAATGTCGAGCATACGGATTCGCGGCCGGTCGTCTTCGCCTGCCGGTCAGGACCGGCCGGCTGAGGTCCTCGGATAGGGTCCACGGGTGAACGACGCCCCCATCATCCTGCTCGGCGGCGCTTCGGGGACCGGCAAGAGCCGGGTGTCCTATCCCCTGGCGCGCCGCCTGGCCTCACCTATCGTCGAGATCGACGACATCGTCGAGGCGCTGCAGGCCATGACCACGCCGGAGCAGCTGCCCGCGCTGCACTATTGGCGGGCCAACCCCGAGGCCGTCCACCTGCCTCACGAGCGGATCGTGGAGATGCAGATCTCCGTGGCGCGGGCGCTCGTCCCCGCGGTGCGGGCGGTGGTCGCCAACCATCTCGAGACCATGACGCCGGTGGTCGTCGAGGGCGACTACCTGTTGCCGTCCACGGCCGCAGAGCTGGACGGCGTGCGCGCGGTCTTCCTGCACGAGGGCGACGAGGAGCAGATCGCCGAGAACTACCGGCTTCGCGAACCCTCGGCAGGGGCGCAGCACGGGCGGGCCGTGGTGAGCCGCCTGTACGGCGACTGGCTGGCGTCGCAGGCCGAAGCGGCTGGAGTGCCGGTCGTTCCCGCCCGCCCCTGGGACGACGTGCTCGAACGGGTGGCACGGGCGCTCAACCTCGCGCCGCCCGCCGTCTGATCCTGCCGCCGGGCTTGTGGACCGGCACGCGGCGCGCCGATCGGTTCACCTGTGCGTCCAGCGGAAGAGGGTAACGCCTTCGGCGGTGAGCCAGGTGCCGTCCCCGAGCGGGTATGCAGATTCGTGCGCGGGCATCGGGTAGCGTACCTCCCCGCTGAGAGTGTCGATCAGGACGTGCCTGGCGTCCTGCGGCGTTTCGGTGTAGAGCGTCGCGGTGGCGATCACGGTCGCGACACGGGCCGCGATGTCGGAGATGTCGCCCAAGGCGTCGAGCTGCTCGTCGGTCAGCAGGTCGATCAGGTGTCAGCGCACGGATTCGACATGGAGAGGGGCGGCCTCTTGGATGGCGCGCCAGCCGCCCTCGCTCAGGACGATGACCGCGCCCCTGCCGTCCGTCGCGTGCACTCCTCCCTGGACACCAGGCCGCGCTCCTCCATCCGGCTGATGTGCCTGGACAGGCGGCTCTTGGACCACAGCACGCGATCGGCCAGTTCCTGCAGCCTCCAGCGCCTGTCCTCCCTGGCGGTCAGTGCGGACAGGACGTCGTGGTGGGGCGCAGGAAACCCTCTCCGACCTTGCCCGTCGCATCCTAGGTACAGCTCACCGTCGCAGGATGAAGGAGGATGGCGGCGACGCCGACCGGGCACGATCAGCGGCATGATGATCAGCGATGACAGGAATGCCGCGCTGCGCCTGGCGCAGCAATCCCATGAGGTCGGCCGTGCATCTGGACGCCAGCTCTGGCGAGAGGTGCTGCTGTGGAGTGGATCAGCCGCGGGCGACTCGGCCGGAGGGCAGGCTGGCCCGCCATCCCGCACTTAGGTACTGTCCAGCCCGGCCTGGTAGATGGCCAGCACCTGGCTCGCGTCGGCCTCGCGCATCGGGCGGACCTCCAAGCCGGGGCCGATCGCGGGCTTGACCGCTTGAACGATGGCCGAGCGGACCCCGTCGCCGTGATCAGCCGTGAGAGTTACCGTGGTGCCGACGAAGCCGGTCGTGCGCAGCAGGTCGCGGTACTCGGCCACCTTCAGGGAGCCGGCGACGCAGCCCACCCGCTGCTCGGCCGCGGCGCGCCGTGTCGGGTCGAGTGCGCTTTCGGTCACCATGTCGCTGATTCCCAGCCGTCCGCCCGGGCGTAGGACGCGGAAGGCCTCGGCCAGCACGGCCGCCTTGTCGTCGGACAGGTTGATTACGCAGTTGGAGATGACGACGTCCACCGACTGGTCCGATAGCGGGATGGCCTCGATGGTGCCGTGCAGGAACTCGATGTTGGTTGCGCCGGCCTCCGCCGCGTTGCGCCTGGCCAGCTCGATCATGTCGCCGCTGGCGTCCAGGCCGTGGGCCTTGCCGCGCATCGAAAACGACTCCTCCCCCTGGCTGGAACGTCCCCCCGGGATGGGAGCCCCCAACGATTGGGACGGCCCACCGCCGGACTGGCCCGACGCCCCGCCGTACTGGCTGTGGTGGAAGGAGCCAGCAATCCTCGCGCCACCGGGAGCGCGCGGTGCTCACTCGCCGTCGATAGCCCACGTCCATGGCTCTTCCGGATCGAGTCCTCATCGTTTCGCTAGGTTTGGTATTTCCCGATCAGGGGGCCGGTAAGGACATCAATGGTGCAGGCAGGGAGTGTTCATCTTGATGAGGAGTTCGATAGAGGCCACGTCGGTGCTGGCGGGGCGCTATCGGCTGGATGCGCTGATCGGCAGGGGTGCGGTGGCCGAGGTGTGGAGCGGCCGCGACCTGACACGTGACAGGCCGGTGGCGGTCAAGCTGTTCGCCCCCCAGTTGGCGGACCCGGCGGTGCGTGCGCGTTTCATGAGCGAGGCCCGCATCGCGGCCCGCGTGGTGCACCCCAACGTGGTGAGCGTGCTCAACGTGGGCGAGCATGACGGGCGGCCGTTCCTGGTGATGGAGCTGCTGTCCGGGCGGAATCTGGCCACCGAGATCGCCGAGCGGGGACCGTTGCCGCCAGAGGAGGTACGCCATCTGATGGGCCAGGCCGCCGCCGGCTTGGATGCGGCGCACGGGGCCGGGGTGGTGCACCGCGATATCAAGCCCGGCAACCTGCACCTGACCAGCAGCGGACTGCTCAAGGTGGTGGACTTCGGCATCGCCCGGGTAGCCGGAGAGGAGGCGGGCAGGCTGACCGCGGCCGGCACCGTGGTGGGCACCGCCGCCTATCTGTCGCCCGAACAGATCCTGGGACACGGCGGGAGCGCCGCCGCCGACCTGTACGCGCTCGGCTGCGTAGGCTACGAGCTGCTCTGCGGGCAGCCACCATTCTTGGGTGTCCCGATCGAACTGATCTACCAGCATCTCAACCAGCCACCGGTGCCGCCACGCCGGCTTCGGCCGGACATTCCCGCCGACCTGGAGGCGCTGGTGCTGTCGATGCTGGCCAAGGAGCCCGCCAGCCGCCCCGCGAGCGCGGCACAGGTACGACATGCCCTCGCCTCCGCAGGCCTTCGACGCGCGCCGGGCGGCACCGCCCTGCTCGAGGTGCCAGACCCGGACACATGGCCTGGACAGGACGCGCCCCGGCGACGGTCCGCTCCGCGCCGCTACGTGACCCTCGCCGCCACCTCCGCCGCGCTGGTCGGCACCCTGCTACTGGCGACCCTGACCAACGCGGTCCGGCAAGGCGCCACCCCGACGCCCTCCGCGCCGCTCACCACATCCCCGGTCACCGCGGCGTCTTCCGCGCCGAGCATGTCCCCGTCCGCCGCGCCTACCAGCCCGCAACCGTCACCAACGGCGCGGCCCGCCACGTTAGCGGCACTGGCCTGGCTCACAGCATTGGAACGGGCGCTTGCCGCCCAGCAGCGGCAGGGCGGCATCGCATCCGACGCGGCCCGCGAGGTTCGCAACCGCATCGCCGAGGCGCGCAAGAACCTCAACGAGGGCAAGATCGACGAAGCGCGCAGGCACGTTCTGGATCTCGGGACGATGCTCGCGGCGGTGCGAAGAGACGGCAAACTGGCCGATGGCCCTCTGGTCACGTTCCTGACCCGTTCCGGCATGCCTCTCCCCCGGATCGACGAGCAGCCCGATCAAAGCCATCCCGGCAAGGGCAAACACAAGAGACGCAAATAGTGCCCGCACTGGACACCTCGCGCCATCCTCTCCCTGCCGCAGCGGCCGCGGCCGGGGGCACGTCGGTGAGCTTGCCGCCGAAGCGGCAGAGCACGCCCTGGAACCGCCAGTACTTCTCGGTCGGCGCGCCGCGCTCGTCGACGCGCCCATCGGGGCTGTAGTGATGAGGCCATGCCGGTTCGGCAGACGAGAGACGGGCGCACTCGCCGAGCTTCTCGTCATCAAGCGCGGCGAGGCGGAATCCTGTTACGTCCGGCTTCTCCTCCGGCAGCCCAAGGTCCTCTACATCATCGTGTGCGCAACCGGCGCCGCCGGCGACGTCGGCCGCCTGGTCACCCTTGCCCAAGACGACGGCTGGACCGTCCAGATCGTCGCCACCCCATCAGCCCTGGACTTCATCGACATCCCCGAATTGGAAAAGCAGACCGGCCGCGTCGTCCGCAGCCAATACCGCAAGCCCCACGAGCCCAGGCCCCCGAGAGCCGACGCCATCATCCTTGCCGCGGCCAGCTTCAACACCATCAACAAGTTCGCCCAGGGAATCGCGGACACCTACGCCCTGGGACTCCTCGCCGAAGCACCCGGACTCGGCATCCCCGTGGTCGTCCTACCCTTCGTCAACAGCGCCTTCGCCACCCGCGCACCCCTCATCCGAAGCGTCGAACAACTCCGCGCCGCAGGCATCCCCGTACTCCTCGGACCCGGCCACTTCGAACCACACCCAGCCAGCACCGGAAGCGACCACATCGACGCCTACCCGTGGGCGCTGGCACTCAAGGAATTGGACAAGCTCATACGCCGCTAAAACGGTGATCTGCCGAATTGTTCTCATGAAGATCAAGGCGGCGGCGCGGCGCGCCGCCGTACCCCCGGCCCTCCTCCCGCCCGCCGTCCGGGCGTGCGGCCTGGGGGCCGGTCCCGAACGACGGCGGGACACCGGGCCGGGCACCGCGCGCCGCCCCGCCGTAGCGGCCGAACGCTCCGACCGAGATTGCCACGCCGCCGCGCAGGTACAGCATTACGATCGCCCCTGCGTGGTGGGTCATCGCAGGTGGCCGGGGCGATCGAAGGTCCAGGGCTTCGTTCCTCAGCCCCGGCCCACTGGGTATCCAGGCACAGGTCGGACGAGAACTCTCTGACCATGTACAGCGGCAGCATGATCCGGAACATGCGCGGAACGCTCCCCGTCTCCCGGGAGGAAACAGTGACATCGTCGCAGGTCGGGGTGCTGTCATGTGAAGGGACAGCGATCCACTTCTAATCCGACGGTCGCAGTTCGAATCCTGCAGGGCGCGCTAGGTATCCACCTGATCCACAACCGGCCTGGTAGACCATTGCCAGACCATCGCGTCAGGAGCCCGTCTTCCGGGACCCAGGGCCATGCCTCCGCTGTCGGCGGTCCAGGTGACCTCCGGCGCAAGCAGCCAGAGCAGCTCCTCCAGATCACCGGTGGCCGTGGCCCTCATGAACTCAGCGACGGCCGCGGCCTGGTCAGCACCGCGCTCCGCCCAATCGAAGGCGCCGAGCAGATCGTGCGCTCCCTGATCCATCTCGAGGGTAAATTCCGCGACCTGACGATCCTGGATCGTACGGTCAACGGCCAACCCGGCCTGATCGCCCAGCAGGATGGCCTCACCATATCCGTGTAAGCGTTCGAGGTGGCAGGCGACCGGATCAAGCTCATCTGGGCCGTCCGCAACCCCGACGAGCTCCGCCCGTGGACGGCGGAGCCACAGCATGAGGAGACTGGTCTGCAGCTCGGCGATGCGCCGTTTGGTGGCCGCTAACTCGATCTGCTCGCTGTTGTCAGACCGGGCTCCAAGCCGCGGTCGATGCGGTCCTGCCGCCGCCATGTGTAGATCGTCTGGGTGCTGATCTCGAGAGCGTGGGCCGGGTCAGTGGCCTCGCGGCCCGCCTCGAGCAGATCCAGCACGTTGCGCCGGAACTCCGGCGGGTAGCCCCGTCGTCCCACCCGCCTGCCGAGTAGGATCTCGCGCGCCCGGAATCCAGCCGGGTGCGCATCCGCACAGTGAGGAAGAACATGAAGGACGCGGTAGCCGGACCCGACGGTGCGAAGATCCGCTGGGTCGAGATCGCGGGCGACGAACCGGCGCGGGTATGCGTGCACGGCGCCGGAGCCCAGGCGGCGGCGTACTTCACCCACGTGATGACCCTGCCGTCCGTGGCACGGCGGCGGACGCTGATGATGGACCTGCTGGGTTTCGGACTCAGCGACCGGCCGGCCGAGTTCGGCTACCGGCTGGAGGATCACGCCGACGCGCTGGCCAGGGCACTTGATGCCGCGGGCGTCAACGGGGCCGAGGTCGTCGGGCACAGCATGGGCGGCGCCGTGGCGATCGTGCTGGCGGCCCGGCGGCCGGATCTGGTGTCGCGGCTGGTCCTGGCCGAGGCCGTCCTGGATCCGGTGCCGCCGCCCGCTCCAGGCACCGTCGGCGTCACCAGCTTCACCGAGGCCGAGTTCGCCGAAGATGGGATGGCCCGGATTCTGGACCGGGTCGGGCCGTTGTGGGCCGCGACCATGCGTCTGGCCGATCCCGTCGCGCTGCATCGCAGCGCGTACGGCTTGCGCGCCGGGACCAACCCGTCGGCCAGGAAGCTGCTGATGGAGCTGACGATTGCACGCACGTTCCTGGTTGGGGCCCTGTCCCAGCCGCTGGAAGGAAGGGCGGAGCTGGAGGCGGCGGGTGTGCGGGTCGTCACCGTTGCCGACGCCGGTCACAATGTCATGCTCGACAACCCGCAGGCGTTCGCGGTCAGCCTCGACGGCTCGTAGGCGCCTGGATCTCGCGGATGATCTGGATGAACGTCCGTACCCGGGCGTTCTCCTCGCCTGCCCGCCACAACAGCCCGTATTCGATGGGCGGGGCGTCGCTGAACGGCACGAAGGCGATGCCCGGCCGGGTGTAGTAGCGGGCGCCCCCCCGCGGCCACGACGGAGACGCCCTTGCCGACGCCGAGGTGCGGATGCCGGTTCTGGGATGAGAGGACACCTTCCAGCGTGGCCAGTCGTTCGGCACCGGGCGCTGTTACTGGGCCGCAGGACCTACGAGGCCGTGTCGAAGGTGTGGCGGACGGTGGGCCACGATGGCGACGTCGCCGCCTGGATGGACGCCATCCCCAAGTACCTCGGCCTCTCTGAGCGATCCCGGCTGGAACAGCGTCGTGATCAAGGGGGAGGTCGCCGAACAGGTCGCCAGGCTCGAGCGGGAGCCCAGCCGGGATCTGCTGGTGTACGGCAGCGCCACGCTGGTCAACCACCTGATCACGCACGGCCTGATCGACGAGCTCAAGCTCCTGCTCCGCCCCGTCGTGGTCCCCGCTTCACCGAACGGCTGCCGCTGCGCCTGCTGGCCAAGGCGGCGGGGTGCAGCGAACGGAGCGTCACCCGGCTGTTCCACCGCGCGACCGGGCTCACCCCGCTGGCCTATCAGACCGCCCTGCGCGCCTGGAACGTGCCGAACTCCTCATACGGCAGCGCGCCACCACCGAGGTCGCCGCCAGGGAGGCCGGCTTCGGGGATACCGGATGCTGCGCAGGCTGCGGGCGCGGGCTGCGACTCTGGATCACCCGTGAATCGCCAGGTGCCCAGGGGCGCCGGGCGGGACTTCGCCATTCCGGTCCGCGGCCACCAGTAGAGATTCCCCGGGAGCGCACGCCGACACGCTTCGGCCGTATCCGCCCGCTGCCAATGATCAGGACAGAACGGAGGAGAAACCGTCGAGCCGTACCCAGGTGATCTTGCCGGCGGTGTCGCGTAACTGGACGAGGTACAGCTCGTGGGTGACCGGGTCCACAGCCAGCGACTGCATAGCGGGCCCGTGATGCAGCCTCGTGTCCGCCAGTACGCGGGTCCAGGGGCCGGATAAGTCGAACATGCGGGAGATCGTACAAGGGATGATCAAGGCGGAGGCGGCGGGATCGTGTGGCTGAGCCGTACCGCCGCCGTCTCCGTCGTCGCCTCCAGCAGCTCATGCGGGTTGACGCCGAGATCTGCCGGGCGCTGTTCGCAGAGCTTCGAGGCCCTCCGCTCGGGTCCGCGCCATGAGGGCGTTTCCGCAAGCCACAGCGGGTGACGGAGGCATCGCCCGAGTGTGGGTGCGGTCTGCGGCGGGATCTCCCGGTTACTCGCGGCTACTTTGCGTCTGGTGACGGATCCGAGCGGAGGGCGCTCATCGGGGGTGCCCGGGGGCTATGGCCTGACCGGATCGGTCCGAACGGTGGCCAGGTGTCCGATGGCTGGGCGTCGTTGAACATGCCTAAACGCTCGCGTCCTGATCGCGCGTTGATCCTTTCCATCGTCGTCCCGGATCCTGAAGACGCCTCACTCGCCAATCTGCCATGGAGTGAACCATGAGTGCCGCACGCAAGATCGTGACCGGACTTTTCATCTCGCTCGACGGTGTCGTGGAGGCGCCGGAGAAGTGGCACTTCCCCTACATCAACGAGGAGATGGAGACGGCGATCGTCGAGATGGCGGCCGACGCCGACACCCTGTTGATGGGACGCAAAACCTACGAGTCCTTCGCCGCCTTCTGGCCGCACCAGAACGACGAGATGGCCGACCAGCTCAACGGCATCCGCAAGCTGGTCGCCTCCACCGCTCTCGACCGGACCGACTGGCAGAACTCCAGCCTGATCGAGGGAGATTTCCTCGCCGCGGTGAGCGAGCTCAAGCGGCAGCCGGGCCAGAACATCAACCTCACCGGCAGCATCAGCCTGGTCCGCGCCCTGCTGCAGGCCGGTCTCCTGGACGAGCTGCGGCTGCTGGTGCACCCGATCGCGGTCGGCGACGGCGAACGGCTCTTCCCCGGCGGCACCGGCCAGGTACCGCCGCCGGCCGTACGTGGGCGTCCATTCGGGCTTCTTCGACAGCGCGGTCCCGGCGAACTCGGCGGCGTCCCGGCCCGCGACGGAGGGCTGCTCCGCGCGGCAGGGAGGGGCGGCACCTTCGATCTCGTCTGCTTGGCCGCTGACAGACCGAAGGATGATCACTAACTCAGCTCGAACACGTCAAGGAGTTCGCCGGTGGTACTGTGCCGCCTTCGCCCTCGGCAGGGGAGGTCAGACGCATGAGCACGTCGGGATCCGAGGCGACCACGCCAGAGAATCGCTCGGGAGTGAAGAACTCCTCGGCCGCCGCGACCACCGCGTCCGGCGTCACTGCCGCCACACGGTCTGGGAAGTCGAGCAACCGGAGCGGGTCGATGGCCTTGGCGGAGAGGTCGGCGAGCGCGGAGGCGAAGGCGGCACGCGGAGCCAGCCGGGTCGCCATCGAACCGAGAGCGTAGGACCGGGCGGCTTCGATCTCCTGCCTCGTGGGGGGATTCGTCCGCATTCGGCGGAGTTCGCGGTACAGCACCTCCATCGCGGCGTTCGTGGTGGCGGCCGCAGTGTCGGCTTCGATCGCCAGGAGTCCGCTACCGGGATGGGCGTCAAAGAACGAGGTGACGCCGTACACGTAGCCCTTGTCTTCACGCAGGTTCTTCGAGAGCCGCGAGGAGAGATAGCCGCCCAAAACGTTACAGGCCAGGAAGAGCGCCGGATAGCGCTCGTGATCGGCCGTCAGCGCCTGTGCGCGCAGCCGGACGCGTGACTGCGGGACGCCCGGTTGCGGCAGGGACGCCAATCGTCCGCCTTCGATCTCGGGAAGCGACGGCAGCGGCGGCGTTCCCTGCGCCGGTGGCCGCCAGCCGGCCAGCGATCTCTCCGCGGCGTCGGCCAGCCGTTCGGGATCGTCCTGCGCGAGGACCACCAGGACGGCACCGCGCGGATCGAACGGCCGGTGACGCGGCTCCTCGATCGCGGCCAGCTCCTCTTCCCGCACCTGGAACGCCACCGGATGGTCACCGAACAGGTGCCGCGCGAGGTGTGCTCTGACCGCGACATCGGGATGCGATCCGGCCATCTTGAGATGCGCCACCAGCTGTCCACGCGCCGAGGCGGCCCGAGTCGGCGTCCCGCGCACCACCCAAGCCATTGCCGACATGAGCGAGTCGACCGCGTTCACGGAGCAACAGGCGCTGACTGTCATCTGGTGGACGTCGGCCACCGCGTTCCATTCCACGCCGTCGTCGTCCCGCCCCTGCGACATGTGGGCCGCCAGCAGTACGGACTCGGTCAGCGCGTCCCGGGTCGGGCAGGGGAGGGGAAGGCGGAGCCGCGCTTCCACAAGGGGGCTCACACCGTGCCGCAGCGCCAGCAGGCGCAGGCCGTTCCCCAGAGTGCGATCCACCACAGCACTACTCATGCACCCTCCCCGGAAGTGCCCTGAGCAGCGCGCGGGAATCGGCACGCAGGCCGGCGGCCGCCGCCGCCACGTCGTCGGTGGTCACCTCGGCGTACATGTCGGGCAACCGCGCGACACGTCCGGCATCGCCGAACAGCAGCTCGAAGCGCCCCAGCGTACGCACCCGGTCGGCGATCCGGTCCATGGACCGGTGATGGGAGGTGAGCCACGTCGTACGGCAGCGGCGCAGTTCCTCGTCGGTGGGCCCGCTCGCGCTGAGCGACTCCAGCTCCGCGTCCACGGCGGCCAGCACCTGCGCGGGCGGCACGCCGTCCGGGTGGACCGCGGTGAGCAGCCACATGTCGGGGTCACGCGCGTCGAGGAAGTCGAACAGGCCGACGCGGGCGGAGAAGGTGACCGTCTGCCCCGTCTCGCGCCGCATCCGCTCACGCAGCCGCGGTCTGCCGCCTCCGGTCAGCACGCCGGAGAGGGCGGACAGCGCGAAGTGGGCACGCGGCTCGGCGGCGGGGTCGGGCACTCGATGGCCGATGGCCAGAGCGGGAAGCGGTGCCAGCGCGTCGATGTATTCGGCCTCGCGCCGCCCGGCCGGTTCCGGCTCCCAATGGGAGGCGGTCGCGGGCGCGGGCCGGGCAGGGATCTCGCCGAACGTGCGCGTGACGGTTTCCAGCACCGCGTCGGCCTCGACGTCGCCCGTCACCGTCACCACGGCGTTGGAGGGGCTGTAGTTGCGATCGAAGAACTCCATGCAGTCGTGGAGGGTGACATGCCGCAGGGCGGCGTAGTCGCCGTACCCGTCATGGGCGTTGGCGAAGTCGCGGAAGAGCACGGGCGAAACCCTGGGCCAGGGGAAGCCGCCGTAGGGTTTGCGGATCTTACCCAGGATCTCTTCCTGCACGACCGATGCCTGGGTCCTGATGGCCCGTTCGGTGATCCTCGGGGCTCGCATACGGCCGGCCTCCAACATGATCACCCGTTCGACCGCGTCAGTGGGGACCACGTTGTAGAAGTCGGTGTAGTCCTGGCGGGTCGAGGCGTTGCAGAAGCCGCCCGCGCTTTCGACCTGCTCGAAGTGGTCCGACTCGCCGCCCATCTCTCCCTGGAACATCAGGTGCTCGAACAGGTGGGCGAGCCCGGACCCGCCTTCGGCCTCAGCGCGGAAGCCGATGTCGTAGTGGACGGCCACACCCGCCACGGGCACGGAGCGTTCCTCCTCGATGACCACTCGCAGTCCGTTGCCCAGCCTCGCGCGCACGATCTCGGCGGGCCTCACCGGCGGATCATCTCGCCTCGGGCGGGCAGCAGTTCCCCGGCGTCCGCCGCGTCGATCACGTCGGCGACGAGCCTCAGATAGACCACGAGGAGTTCGTGCCATCTCCTGTAGGCGGCGAAATCGTGGACGTGCTTCAGGAAGCGCACCGCGGCGGTCCTGCCCACGGCGGCGAGATCGAGCCGGGTGGCGTAGCCCTCCAGAACGCGGCCGATGAGGTCGTCGTAGTGGACCTTGGGGAGCATTCCGTGGCCGAACCTACGGGCCAGCTCACGGAACTCCACCAACTCGCCGATGAGCCACCCCACGTCGGACTCCCGCCGACCGGTGCCGAGATTCTCACCGGTCAGCAGGTGACCATCCCGGCCCGGCGACAGAGGCAGGAGGATGCCCTGGCTGGGAGCACCGTGCAGCAGCACGCGCGGTTCCTCCGCCCCCGGTACGCACCACGCCCCCACCATGGCCATACGTTCGTGCCCGAGGATCTCGATCGCGTGCCGGTGAAGGTCCGGCGCGGCGAGGGATCCCCGCCCGCTGCGCAGCCACGAGAGCAGCCGTCGCGGGCCTTCGGGGGACGGCAAG
Organism: Nonomuraea sp. NPDC003727; assembly: GCF_053586935.1. Classification (NCBI taxonomy): domain Bacteria; kingdom Bacillati; phylum Actinomycetota; class Actinomycetes; order Streptosporangiales; family Streptosporangiaceae; genus Nonomuraea; species Nonomuraea sp. NPDC003727. Next base: position 317,146 of record NZ_JBSFNE010000004.1, on the reverse strand, counting down.
TCGGCCTGCGGCAGGGGCACGGCGTGCAGCCGGGCGAGTGCTGCGCTCGTCTCCGAGAAGGTGTCCCCGATGATCTGTTCGAGAGGGGTCCCGGCCCCTTCCGGCCTCCGGAGCAGCATCCCCGCGATCGAGTGCGGCTGATCCGTCCGGTACGTCATGCCTGCGGCGTCCGCCTGTTCCGGGAGCGTCAGCCTGACCCGGCCCTGGCAGGCCGTACGGACGGCCGCGACGACGGCGGGATCAGGTATCCGCATCGCGTCGTCCCGCTCGGATCCCGGCCGCCGGGTCCATCGGTAATCACCTTCACCGCACCGGACGACCGTGGTGACCACGAAACCCGAGCCGAAGGATTCGACGACTTCGCTCACAGGACCTCCTCGCGGGAGGCGCGCAACTCCGCCAGCCGCCCGATCAGCGTGTCGAGAGGGGCGGCCGCCAGGGCGTCCCGCTCTCTGGTGTGGGTGCTCAGGGTGGGCACAGGGTCGACGATCGCGACGTTGGGGCGGGCCTCGATCACCGCGAGGTTCTGCCGGTAGGCGTACGAGTCGACAGCCCCGGGCGGCAGGGCGGGGGCGATTCCGACCAGCGCGGACGTGCACTGGAGCGCCAGCAGCATCGGGGTGTCACCGAAACCGTTGGCGAACCGGCTCAAGAAGTGGTAAGTCGCCGGGTATACCAGGACGGTGTCGGGCCAGGTCGCATACTCCACGTGCGGCGATCCCCGTTCCGGGACCTCCGGCCAGGCGTCCAGGGGGACGTCCTTTCCGGTGATGGCCGCGATCGACTGCCGGGTCACGAATTGCTCCGCGCTTCTGGTGACCACCACCCGGACATCCAGGTGCCGGTAGGTGGTCCTCAGCCAGTTGAGCCAGTAGGGGAGGAAGGTGGCGCCGAGGGACCCGGTGGCGAGCACGAGCAGGCGCTCGGCGTGGAACGGCGGCGCACCCTGGGGCTGCCCGGTCTCACTCATCGGCGTCCGCCATGGCTCCGAGGATCCGCTCCACGTCGGTCAACGCGGCTGTGAAACCCTCGGTCTGCGCCACCCCCGCCGGGTTGAGGATGATCTCGTCCACCCCCGCCTCACGGTACTCGCGCAACCGTCCGGCGACCTCGTCCGCCGTGCCGTACACGTAGACCCCCGCCTCGACCAGCGCCGCGGCGCCCGCCCGCGGGTCGGCCGGGTCCGCGGGCACTCCGGCCCGCCTGAGCATGTCGGTGTAGTGCGGTGCCGTCAGGTGGAGCGCGGCCGCGGCGTGCGCGAGCTTGCGCGGATCGCGGCCGGAGCCGGCCAACCCCACGTGTACGACGGTCGCGACGCGAGGTGGCGAGCAGCGGTCCGCGGCGCCTTCGGCCAGGGCGGGGATCAACACGTCCCGGACGTAATCGGGCGGCGTCATCCAGGTGATGGCCACGTCCGCGACCGCGCCCGCCGCGCGCGCCATACCGGGGCGCAGGACGCCCAGTCCCACCTCGACCGGCGCGTGCTTCATCGGGGGCAGCCCGGTCGTGGCGACGCACGCCTCACAGTCGTGACCGGAGATCCCGCCGTCGAGGATGCCGCGCATCGCGCGGGCGTAACCGGCCGCGGCCGTCGCCGGCTTTTCGTACGACGCGCCGCGCAGCGCCCTGACCACCTCGGGTGTGGCGGCACCGTACCCGGCGACCACCGGCTTGCCGGTGAGCACCGCCAGACTGCGCGCCTGCGCCGCGGCGTCCAGTGGGTGCCGCAGCGGCATCAACGTCACGCTCAGCCCGGACGGCACCCTGATCCCCCGGCCCGACAGGTAGGCGAACGTCTGGTGGGTCTCGGCCATCACGGACTGCCCCATCCAGAGCCGACCGGCCAGCCCCTTCATCACCAGTTCCCCGAAGGGCACGACCGCGTCGGGATGCGCAGGCTGGAATGGGAACAGCAGCGCGGTAGCCATCAAACCTCCAAAACCGTCATCTGTGAATGCCGCGTCCCGAGCGGTGGCGGTGCCACGGGTCCCCGCGACACCGCCACACGGGCTCCGTTAGAAGCACTCCATCGTCAGCGTGCAGATGCTGTAGATGGTCGTCGGCGGGGGGAGCTCACGGGTCTCCCGGAGGGACGCGGCGACCTCGGCGAGCGAGGTGTAGGCGTCGGCGCCTTCCATCAGGAACTCGGCGGACATACGTCGCTTCCTTTCGTTGTTCTCACGCGCGGTGTTCTCGCGTACGGTGATCTCACCGTGCGTTCTCACACACGGTGTTCTCATGTGCGGCGGCGCCGCGGACCGTCATCCGCGGCGCCGCCGTCCGCTCAGGTCAGCAGCCGGACTGGATCGTGTAGGCGATGCTGCAGAGCGGGCTGGTG
>NZ_JBSFNE010000004.1:0-314709 GCF_053586935.1 Nonomuraea sp. NPDC003727 | reverse complement strand
GAGGTAGCTCGTCTGGGGGAAGGCCTCGAGGCCGTCGCCGGACGAGACCGCCGCGACCTCGGCGAGCGAGGTGTAGGCGTCGGCGCCTTCCATCAGGAACTCGGCGGACATACGTCACTTCCTTTCGTTGTTCTCACTGCGCTGTTCTCATGTGCGGCGGCATCACGGGCCGTTGCGGGCCGCGATCCGCGACGCCGCCGTCCGCTCAGGTCAGCAGCCGGACTGGATCGTGTAGGCGATGCTGCAGAGCGGGCTGGTGAGGTAGCTCGTCTGGGGGAAGGCCTCGAGGCCGTCGCCGGACGAGACCGCCGCGACCTCGGCGAGCGAGGTGTAGGCGTCGGCGCCTTCCATCAAGAACTCGGCGGACATGTGTTCACCTCCTTTCTCGGCTCTCGTAGGATCCGGGCCCGGGTTCGGGGCCGGAGGTCTCGAAGGGGAGCGGCGGCGAGTCGAGATTGCGGTGCACCGCGTCGGGGACCACCCCGGCGGCCCGCAGCGCCTCGGCGACCGCCTGGTCCTGGTCACCGCCGTGCTCGGCATGGGACAGCAGCCCGGCGGCGATCGCCTGGGAGCGGTGCTCGCCGAAGCTCAGGCCACGCATCCCGGGCCTGGGGTCCTGCGGCTCCCAGGCCCAGCCGATGCCGCGATCGAGCTGGGCGACGTAGAGGGACACGTCCTGTCGGAGCCCACCGCCGGCGGCGGCCGCTCGGGCGATCTCCGGTACGACATGCCACGACCGCTGTCCCAGGTAGACGACGATGGTGTCGCGGCGCGGATAGTGGTCGCGGGCGGAGAGCACCTTGGCCCGGTAGGCGATCCGGAGCTCTTCCAGCCGTCCGAGTGTCGCGCCCCAGAGCCCGGGGGCCGCGTCGGCCGTGTCGGTTCCGAGGTACACCCGTACGCACGCGTCCCCGAGACCGTGACCCGTGGAGCTGTTGACGAGCAGGAATCCGGGCGACAGCGCCGGCATGACGGCCGGCAGGCTGACCCATCGCGACAGCCCGCCGGGCGTCTCGACCGCGGCGCCGAGTTCCGACTCGGGGATCCGCACGCGCACGCCGTTCAGGCGGACCACATCGGGCGATCCGGGTTCCACCGGGACCAGGGAACGGGAATGGCGGTGCGGGACCACCTCCTGCAGGGCCTGCTCGAACTCGGGGTCGCGCCGTAGTCTTCGCGGCTCCTCCCCGAGGTCCTGGCCGGTGTGGAAGGCCTTGTACAGCGCGTCCCCCAGCGCCTTGCGGAGCGCCTTGGGGTTGTCCGCGGTGATCTCGTGACCGTCCACCGTGGCGGACGTCAGGTCCGCGCCGATCCGCACACGGTCGAGTGACTGTTTCACCTTTCGCCTCCGAGGCCCAACGTGACCGTGAAGTCGGCGGGATTGAGGAGGATCTTGCGCCCGACGCCCGCGGCGGCGCGTTCCAGGGGGCTCAACCGCCCGCGCTGGAATCCCGCGACGATGAGCCGGTCCATCATGTGCCAGCCGGCGAAGGCCGCCGCCCTGGCCGCCAGCTCGCGGTCGGCGCGGGCCGCTGGTCTGGCGTCGAGATAGCCCGACCAGAACGCCTCGATGTACGGCCGGAGGGCTTCGAACCGCCGGGCGCCGCCGGCGATGACCTCGCGATCGCTCATCGAGTCCTCGCCGCCGACCATGCCGAGCACGCCGCGGTAGAGCCACTCGCCGGCGAAGGCGCCCACGTCCCGCGCGGCGTCCGCGAGTCTGGTCTCCTCCCAGTCGGTCAGGTACAACCTTCCGTCGTGGTGCAGGAACTGGTCGAGCCGGAGATCCCCGTGCACCAGGACGTGGGGACTGCGCTTCTCCCACCGGGACAGGTCCCTGACCGCCTCGGTGACCACGGGATCGTTGTGCAGGATCGCCCACGCTTCCAGCTCAGCCCCGCTCGCGGCCGCGTAGGCCCGCAACGGGAGAGCCGACAGGCGGTCGAGCGGCGGAAGCGGCGGCTCCGAGGTGTCGTCGGCCACCGGCCGCGGAGCCGAGAGGGTGTGGAGGGTTCCCGTCTGGATTCCGGCCGAACGGGCGAGATCCCAGGTGAAGCCGTCCCCGGAGGCGAGGTCCGCTCCGCTGTGCGCGTCCTCCAGCAGAGTGAAGGCGACCAGGCCGGACTCTTCCTCACCGCCCAGGAAACGGGGAGCGTTGATCACCGTGTGGGCGTTGAGCAACATGCCCATCGCCCGGGTCCGCTCCACCCTTTGGCGGACCATGTCCGGCTCCCCGAGGGTTCGCTTGACGAAGACCGGGATCCCGGCGTCCGTCACGCCCGCCCAACTGTCGTTTCGGCCGAAGAACGCGGTGACCTCGTCCTGCCGCAGGACTCCCAGACCGAGTTCTGTGAGGAGCTTCGCGACCTCGGGGACCTGATCAAGCGGCAGAGGGATCAACTTCATCCGCTCAGGCACCACTACCGTCAGCCCCCGAGCCCTGAGAGGCGCCGCACTCCGGTACGGATGACCAGGCCGGCGGATGTGAGCTCGCACCCTGGAGCCGTCGACGCCGGACCGGGCACGTGGCAGGAATGCTCCTTGGGCGCCACCCCCCGCGACACCGCGGGCCCGCGGTTCCTACGCATGGTTCCATCTCCCCGTGATCGGAACGGATATATGAACGCGGCCGCATTCGCCTGATGAGTGGCGGTGATTCGTAGCGGACCCATCCGGGTTCCGTGGTGGCCCGGAATGAGCGGGCCATCGTCATGATCGCCCCCGAGATCGTGATCTTTAGAGTGTGTCCCGGCACTTGTGGCGGACTTGAAAGTGGCTGCAAGGGACGTTCGCCGGCCGGGAGTGGCGGGTTCGCCCGCGGGATCGATGTGATGATTCACGAGGTCACAGCCGCTTCCCGTGGATTCGGCGACGATCGGCGAACGATCCGGCGTATGCGCGCGACGGCTATTGACAGGGGGCCGTGGGGTCGGCGGCGAGGCCCCGAACCGGGCCCAAGCGTGTCGCGGCCGCCCTGGGCGCCCGCCTCGTGGGAAGCCCGCGATACCGGCCGGCGACTGGATCGGGTCTGGTGCCTGGCGGGGGCCTCCCCCTCATTCGAGATGGAGCGGGTGCGGCCGAACTCGCCGCGTATGACCGCCGCAGTCACTTACAAGTACGCCACAAGTTCCGCGAAACAGGGTGAAGATCACGATCACCGGGGTTTCGAAGGGAATGTCATGAGCAGCGGCCTCAAAGGGCCCAGTAACGTCATCTGGGACGTCACCTACGCCTGCCCCCTGCGGTGTACGCACTGCTACTCGGAGTCGGGCAGGCGGCCCGCACGGCAGTTAAGCCATGATGAGATGCTCCGTGTCGCCGACGCGATCATCGCCCTGCGCCCCCAGTCGGTGGACCTCACCGGGGGTGAACCGCTGCTGATCAAGGGGATCTTCGGCGTGGCCGAGCGCATCAGGCGGGCCGGCATCGAGGTCTCCGTCTATACCGGCGGGTGGACGCTCACCGCCGAGATGGCTCAGGACGTGGCCCGGGTTTTCTCCCGGATCACAGTGAGCGTCGACGGCGCGGACGCCGACATCCACGATCGGATCCGCGGACGGGCAGGCTCGTTCGAGCGGGCGATGAAGGCGCTGGCCCTACTCGACGACATCTCCGCGCGCCGGACTGCGGCCGGCGGCGACCCCGTGGAGTTCGGTATCGACTACGTGGTCATGCGCGGCAACCTCCACCAGATGGAGGAGGTCTGTACCGCCGTCGTTCCCCGGTTCCCGCACCTGCGGTTCCTCTTCTTCGGCGCCGCGGTGCCGTCCGGGCTGGCGAGCCGGGCGGGGTTCGCCGACCACGAGCTCCTGACGGATGAGGAACTCCGCACGCTGGTCGGCACCGAGCGTGTCGATCGACTGAACTCCTTGGTGCCGCAGTCGGTGCGGGTGACGACGACGGACAACTCCCTCCTGCAGATGCACCCGGACACGATCAAGCGGTTCGGCTTCCCCCTGATGCAGGTGGAACCCGATGGGGAGGTGCGCGCGATGCCGATCTACGAAGGAACCGTGGGAAGCCTCCTGACGGAGGAGCCCGCCGTCTTGTGGGAACGTGCGGTCGCGCGGTGGAGCGACCCCTTCGTGGTCGAGGCCCTGTCCTCTGTGCGCTCATTCCGGGACTGGGCCGAAGCGACCCGGCGTATCGACTACCACTTCGGCTCCGACGAGGTCCGACGTCGCATCGACCGTCGTCCGTCCTATCCGGCCGCGGTGCTCTCCTGACCGGCGTGGACGGGCGGGAGACCCACTCAACGCGTCGGCGGTCTTGATGCGGTACACGGGCGAAGGGCCCACGGAGGAGATCATGCACAGTGGACGGCGAGAAGGGCGGCCGGGGGCCGGCCGTACGGATTCGGAGGGGAGGAGAAAAGCCGGGTCCGGGGCGTGGCGGCTGCTGCTGGGATACGTCCGGCCGTACCGGCGGCTGCTCGCGCTCGGCGGCCTGCTCAGCCTCGCCGGCTCGCTGGCCGGGCTGACGATGCCGTTGCTGACCAAGACGGTGATCGACGCGTTCAGCGAACAACGCCCCCTGACGGGGCCGGTGCTCAGCCTGACCGCGGCCGTATTCCTGACCGCCGTCGCCGCGGCCTTCGGCAGATACACCCTGGAGCGCATGGGTGAAGGCGTCGTTCTGTCCGCCCGGCAGGGTCTGGTGGAGCGAATGCTCCGGCTGCGCGTCTCCGAGGTGGACCGGCTCAAGCCCGGCGACCTGCTCTCCCGGGTCACCTCCGACACGACCCTGCTGCGCGCGACGTTCACCACCGGGATCGTGGAGTCGATCGGCGCGGCGCTCATGCTGGTCGGCGCTGTGGTGATGATGGCGATGACGGACACGGTCCTGCTGCTCACCACGTTGGGCGTGGTGGTCGTGGTCGGCGGGCTGGTGGCACTGGTCATGCCGCGCATCCAGCGGGCGTCGGTCGACGCGCAGACCGCCGTCGGGGAGATGAGCGCGGTGCTCGACCGGGTACTGCAGGCCTTTCGCACGGTCAAGGCCAGCGGTGCCGAGGAGCGCCAGATGTCCGCGGTGGGCGAGGCCGCCCGCAGGGCCCGCGATCGCGGTGTCGCGGTCGCCTGGTGGACCTCGATCGCGAGCACATCCTCCTGGCTCGCGGCACAGCTCACCTTCGTGGCCGTGTTCAGCGTCGGCGGGACGCGGGTCGCCTCCGGCGCCATGGACGTGTCGTCGTTGATCGCCTTCCTGCTCTACCTGTTCTACCTGGTCGCGCCGATCGGCCAGCTCGTGCAGGGCACCGCCCAGATCCAGAGCGGCCTGGCGGCGGTCCAGCGGATCCGCCAGGTCGAGGAGCTGCCGGTAGAGGAGCTGCCGGTAGAGGTGAGGATCCCGCCGTCGTCCGGCTTTCCCTACTGGCCGGGCCGTACGCGCGAGGCGCCCGCCGGGGTGGTGTTCGCGGATGTGTCCTTCCGCTACGGCGACCACCGGCCAGTGGTCCACCACGGCGTGTCCTTCGAGGTCCCGGCGGGCGGGCTGACCGCACTGGTCGGGCCCTCGGGAGCGGGCAAGTCCACGATCTTCGCCCTGATCGAACGGTTCTACGAGCCACAGGCCGGGACCATCGCGCTCGACGGGCGCGACATCCGCAGCTGGCCGCTGACCGCGCTGCGCGCCGCCCTCGGTTACGTCGAGCAGGACGCGCCCGTGCTTGACGGCACGCTCCGGCAGAATCTCGTTCTCGCCGCTCCGGACGCGGCGGAGGCCGAGATCCGTCGGGTGCTCGCGCTGACCCGGCTGGAGGACCTGGTCACCCGTCTCCCCCAGGGGCTGGACACCATGGTGGGCCACCGCGGCGTCATGCTCTCCGGGGGCGAACGCCAGCGTGTCGCCATCGCTAGGGCGTTGCTACGCCGCCCTCGGCTGCTCTTGCTCGACGAGGCCACCTCCCAGCTCGACGCGGTCAATGAGCTGCGGCTGCGCGAGGTGATAGCCGAGGTGGCGAGGGAGACGACCGTGCTGGTGATCGCTCACCGGCTCTCCACGGTGACCGGCGCGGACCGGATCGTTGTGATGGAGGGGGGCCGAGTCAGGGCCACCGGCACCCATGGCGAGCTGCTCGCCGGTGACGATCTTTACCGGAAGCTCGCCGCCACCCAGCTCCTCGTCTCCACCGGCCCGAGTTCCATCCGTTCGGAGTCCAGAGGGCGTGAGCAGTGAGATTTCCGAGTATGAGTGACCGTCCTGATCCAGCGTCCGGCCGTCGCGTCCAGGATGGTTCGGGCATCGTGACGGTCGGCCCCTTAGGTACGCGGGCCAAGACGTTGCGCACGAAGTGAACGCGACACCTCTGCCAGGCTGCGCCCGATGAAGACAGCCCGCAAGGCTGCGACCAGGCCGGCGTGCGCGTCGGCTCACTGCGGGCGATCGCCCTGGCGACCGCTGGCACATCTGGCGCGACCTCGGCGAGGCCGTCGAACGCACCGTCACCACGCACCGCCTGCACCTGCAGGCCATGAGCCTGGCCCTGGCGGCGCAGCACAATCCTGCTACAGCACTGCCCGCGCCACCTCCGCCTGCTGCCCAGCCGCCTCGCACGCCGGAGAGCAGGCAGGATCGAGCAGCAGGCGAACAAGCACAAGCAGCTGGCCCACGATGACCGCCGTGTCGCGAGCGGACAGCATGGCCCCAGAGCAGCTGAATCGTCCAACCAGGGGTTCTTCGTGATGGGCGGTCGCTGAGGCGTATATGTCGGTGTGGCGGGATCGGCCTCGCGGCCGGCCTAGGCCTGAGCTCAAGCCAAGACCGCGTGCCGGCCATCTGTCACCTCGCCGCGCTCAGGCGATGGCTTCCTGGCCGTCATGCACCACGAACTCGCCCCCGGGGTGCTCGGCGCCGCCGTCCTGGCTCTGCTCCTGCTGCGCGGACGCAAGACCGGCGCCCACGCCGCCGGCGAGCCCCGGACCCTCGTCACCGTCTAGAGGGCCCCGCCGTCGACCCCGCGAGGTCGTGTCAGCGGCCATGTCAGCCCGGCGACGACCCCGTATCAGGGCGGTTGGCAATGCTCTGACCACAAGCAACACCGACACCCCCCGACACAGACTCCCGAAGGAGCACACCACCATGTCCCTCACCCTGACCGACCAGGACAAGGCCACCCTGCGCACCGCCGCCTACGGCGCCGTCTCGCTGATGTCCGCCGCCGACGCCGCCGGCTCGCCGCACAAGACCGCCACTCAGGGCTCCATCGCTCTGTCCTCCGCGACCGGCCTGGTCGGGCACGTCCTCGCCGCGAAGAGCAAGGACATCGACCTGTACGGCAGGAGCGTGGCCGAACTCGCCGACCAGGTGCTGCCGGCCCTGACCGCGTCCATGAACCTGCTCAACCAGCAGGACCCGTCCGAAGCCGGCAACTTCCGCAACACCGTCATCGTCGCCATCGAAACAGCCGCCCGCACCCACCAGGGCGAGCCCAGCCCCACCATGGCCGACATGATCCGCAAGATCACCGCCGCCCTCGACGCCGCCTGACGGCACGCCGCCATCCGCCCGTTCAACCGAAGCACCGGATTCGAAGGAGCACCACCATGACCACCACCGACCAGGCCCGACCGGAGCTGCAGAAGGCCATCCAGGAGTTCGTCGATTCGGGTCTGGCCGCCGGGGTCCAGGTGCGCGTGCACGACGAGCAGGGCGAGTGGGCCGGCAGCGCCGGGGTGCGCGAGCTGGGCCAGAGCGCCAAGCCGGCGACGAACGGCCACTTCCGGATCGGCAGCACCACCAAGACCTTCACCGCGACCCTGGTGCTGCAACTGGTGGCCGACGGCACGATCGAGCTGGACGCCCCGGTGGCCGACCACCTGCCCGAGTACGGGCTGGACCGGCGCATCACCGCGCGGATGCTGCTGCAGCACACCAGCGGACTGTTCAACTTCACCGGCGAGTACTACCCCGACGGCACGTTCGCGCCGGGGATCCCCGGACTGGGCAAGGAGTGGGTGACCGACAACCGGTTCCACACCTACCAGCCGGAGGAACTGGTGCGGCTGGCGCTGTCCAAGCCGGCGCGGTTCGAGCCGGGGACCGGCTGGAGCTACTCCAACACCAACTACGTGCTGGCCAGAGTCCTGGTCGAGAAGGTCACCGGCCGCGCGTACGCCGAGCAGATGCAGGCGCGGATCCTGCGCCCGCTCGGCCTGTCGGGCACGGTGGTGCCGGACGCCTCGCCGGACGTCCCCGAGCCGCACGCCCACGGCTACTACCGCTACCAGGACGCCGAGGAGTGGAAGACGGTCGACACCACCCGCTTCAACCCCTCCTGGATCTCCGCCGCCGGTGACATGATCTCGACCACCGAGGATCTGCACACGTTCTTCTCCGCGCTGAACTCCGGCAGGCTCCTGCCCGCCCCGCTGCTGGCCGAGATGCGCAAGCCGGACCCCACGATCGGCTACGGCCTGGGGGTGTTCGTCGAGGACACCGAGGGTGGCGGCACCCTCCTGCACCACAACGGCGGCTTCTGGGGCTGGGCGGCGCTGATGTACAGCACGCCCGACGGCAGCAAGACCATGACCGCCTCGGTGACCACCGGGGAAGCCGAGCTCGACATGGTCGCCATGTCCGAGGCGTTCGAGAAGGTGAAGCAGAAGCTCGTCACGGCGGTGTTCCGCGACGAGCGGACCGGCTGACGAGGCCGAGCCGGCTCAGCAGACGACAAGGCTGAGCACCCCAGACCCGTGCGATCAACCCGGAGCTGGACGGGAGCGTCCCCCACCGCTTTCCGAGGGGGGACGTGACCTTCCTGTCCGCAGGCCGGCGGGACGGCCGGCAGCGCCTCACCGATCGGTGGGAGCCGACCGACCGGATGCGGGCGCGGATGATGGTGGTCGGCACGGACTTCCCGTAGTGCGTCGTTCCCTGACCGGCGGGATGTGCCGGATATCCGTCGATCGACCGACGCGGGTGGTAGAAAGCTACGATCGCATGGGTGGATGTGAACACCAGGCAATTGCGGTACTTCGTCGCTGTCGCCGAGGAGCTGAACTTCACTCGCGCCGCTGCGCGGCTGCACATCGCGCAGCAGGCGCTGAGCGCTCAGATCAGGCAGTTGGAGAAAGCTGTCGGCGTGACGCTGTTTCGGCGGACGACTCGGACGGTCGAGCTCACTGCCGCTGGCGCGGCGTTCCTCAGTGAGACTCGTTCGGTGCCGGTCGCCCTCGACCGTTCCGTCCGCGCCGCGCGGCGGATCGAGGCCAACGAATCGGGTCTGCTGACGATCGGCACCGGCGAGGGCGGGGCGCTGACTCTCACAGAGGCGATTCTCTCCGAGTTCCGGGCGCGTCATCCGGGTGTGCGGGTCGATGTCAAGGTGTACAGCTACGCCGACCCGTCCACCGGGCTTGCTGATGGTTCGGTCGATGTCGCCTACCTGCGGTTGCCGATTGACGGTGGTGACTGGCTCCGCAGCGAAACGCTGTTCGTCGAGCCGCGCGTGGTGATGTTGCCGACCTCGCACCGGCTCGCTGCGTGCAGCGTGATAGCGGCGGCCGAGCTGGTCGACGAGCCGATCGTGGGTCACTTCTGCGACGACCGGGCATGGATCGACTTCTGGTCGCTGGCCGAGCATCGAGACGGGAAGCCCGCCAACTTCGTGGGCAGGGCATCGTCGGTGCTTGAGGAATTGCAGTGCGTCGGAGCAGGCATGGGGTGTGTCGTCACCGTCGCGTCAGCACGGCTTGTGCCGTCGGTGGGTGTGACGCTGGTGCCGCTGGCCGGCGCTCGCGGAAGCGAGCTCGCGGTCGGCTGGCGCGCCGATCAAGAAACCGATCTGGTCAGCTCGTTCGCCGCTGTCGCCCGCTCTGTCCGCGACGCGAACCCCGAGGCCGTGTACGCGCTGGAGCATCCGGACATGAGCGACCGGATGATGCCGCCGATGTCCGGCGTGATTCACAACGCAAGTCGGTGAATCCCGCGCAGATTGAGTGTTTCCGCCGGCGGTGCCCGGGTTTTTACAGTTGGCCCATGCGCAAAATGATCGTCCACACCATGTCCGCCTACCCGATCGCGACTGACCGGACCGGAGCCTCGCACGGTGTGGCGTAACTGGGCAGGCAACCAGACGTGCCGACCAGCGGTCATGGCCAGCCCTTCGACGAGAACCGAAGTGGCGCGGGCTGTCGAGCGGGCGGCGGCGGCGAATCATGTGGTCCGTGTCGCGGGAGCATCGCATTCGTTCACCGATGCGGTCGCCACCGACGGCATGCTGCTCTCGCTGCGGCATTGCAACCGTGTGCTGGACATCGACCACGCCACACACCGGATCCGTGTCGAGGCCGGTATGACTCTGCGTGAACTGAATCGGGTGATGGCCGAGAACGGTTTGGCCTTCCCGAATCTCGGCGATATCGACGCGCAGTCGATCGCGGGCGCTACCGCCACAGGTACACACGGGACCGGCGCACGCCTGCAGAACCTCTCGGCCTGCCTGGTGTCGATGGAACTCGTCACGGCGAACGGCGCGACGATCGAGGTGAACGCCGAACAGGATCCCGACATCTGGCGTGCCGCGCGGGTAAGCATCGGCGCCCTCGGTATCGTCACCGCGGTCACGATCCAGGCGGTACCCGCGTTCACGCTCGAAGCAGTCGATCGCCCGATGGCGGTCGAGGACGTGCTCGTCGATCTCGACGAACTGCTCGCGGCCCATGAGCACTTCCAGCTGTTCACCTTCGCGCACAGCCCGCTGGCGATGACATCCGCGCGCAATCGGGTCGACCTCGCGCCACAGCCGATCTCGCGTGCCCGCGAGTGGGTGGAGGACGAGCTCGTGCAGAACCACCTGTTGCACGCGGCGTGCGAACTCGCCAGTGTCGTTCCGCGGGTGAATTCGCCGCTGCAGCGCCTGGGCTCCCATCTCGCCGGTTACTCGCACCGAATCGACCGCTCCGACAGGATCTTCGCGACACCGTTGCGAGTGCGGTTCGTCGAGATGGAATACGCCATCCCGCGCGAGCACACCGCCGAAGCGGTCCGCGCGGTCCGTGAACTGGCGCGGCGTCCCGAATTCAATGTGACCTTCCCGATCGAGGTTCGGTGGGTCGCCGCCGACGACGCCTATCTGTCACCGGCCGCCGGGCGCGACACGTGCTATATCGCGCTGCACCAGTACCACAAGCTCGCATCCGAGCTGTATTTCCGGGCAGCCGAAGCGATCTTCGACTCCTTCGGCGGCCGGCCGCATTGGGGCAAGCAACACTTCCAGACCCCGGAAACGCTGCGTCCGCGCTACCCCGAATGGGACAGCTTTGCGATCGTGCGCAACCAGCTCGACCCCGACCGGCGGTTCGCCAACTCCTATGTCAATCGGGTTCTGGGCACGGTATGAGCACTGCACTGTTGCACACGCGATTTCCCGCGCTCGAGCGAACGCTGCCGTTCGCCCGGCTCGGCGACGGCCCGACACCGGTGCGAGAGCTCACTGGGCTCACGCGGAACAACCTGTGGTGCAAGGACGAAAGCGGATACGGCAACGGCGGCTGGGGTGGCAACAAGGTACGCAAGCTGGAATGGCTGCTGCCCGAGGTGCGCCGGCGCGGGGCAGGCACGATCTTCACCGTCGGCGCGACCGGGACAAACTGGGGCCTGGCGGTGGCGGTGTATGCGCGCGGCCTCGGCATCGACACCGTCCTGGCACTGATCGATCAGCCCGAGGACGACCATGTCCGCGAGCAGCAGCGCAGATTGCGGCAATCCGGCGCGACAATGCACTTCACCCACAGCAAACCGCTGACGATCGCGGCCGCACCGTGGTTGCTGCTGCGTCACACGCGTGGATCGAAGGTGCCGTACTACCTGCCCGCGGGCGGCTCAGCGCCGATCGGTGTGCTCGGCTACGTCGAGACGGGACTGGAGCTCGCCGCGCAGGTGGCGGCGGGTGAACTGCCGCAGCCCCGGCACATCGTCACGGCCGTCGGCTCCGGCGGGACCGTAGCGGGACTCGCGCTGGGTTGCGCGCTGGCCGGACTGCAATCGCAGGTGCTAGCAGTGGTGGTCAACGACACGCTGCCGCTCGGTGTGCGCGATCTCGTCCGGCTCGCCGACCGGACCGCGACCGTCCTGCGGAAACGCGGAGCGGAATTCGACGTGCCGCCGCTACGGCTCACGACCACCCGCGAATACCTGGGCCGCGGTTACGGCCACCCCACGCCCGAAGCCGCCGCCGCGGCACGGGTTGCCGCGTCCGCCGGACTGCGACTGGAACCCGTGTACACCGCCAAGGCGTTCGCGGCAGCGCTGGCGGCCGACCTGGACGGCCCGGTGCTGTTCCTGAACACCTACGGCCCGAGAACGTAGTCATGCGCTTTCACGAGCCACTCGTTGTAGCCGTTGGCCTTCCATCTGCGGATCGTCTCTCTGCGCGGCTTGCCTTCGACGAGCTTGCACGGGTGCCGTCGCTGCCGGACGGCTGGACACCTTGATCTGATCGGGCCTGCGGCTTCCATCGCCCACAGCTGCGGATTCGCTCGAGCCTTGGCGCAGTCTTCGAGCGTTTTCACTCTGTCGTAGTCGACTGGAGGAAGATCGGCAGTACTGGCCTGCTGGAGCCCGTGACTCGGTGGTGAGCCGCTTCTCCGGCGCCGCGAAGGTGGTGATCGGCGTGTTGCCGCCGGTGGAGCGGCTGGCCGGACAGCGGCTGCGGCCCAGGGTCTCCCGGGCCGGCGGTAGCGCTGGCTGTAGTGCGGAAACACCCACGCGCGGGATCGATCGCGAGCTGGTCGCGCCGAGATGCTTGATCACATCGCAACCACGTCATCAAGGGAGTTTCCCGATGTCTCAGCATCCTGCTGTCCCCTTCCGCCCGGCCAGGGCAGGCGCCGCGGCGGTTCTGGCCCTCGCGCTGGGGACGCTCAGCCCGGCGGCCGCCAACGTCGCCCCGCGGGACCGGCCGGGCGACGCCGTGCAGACGGCGCTGAACGATCTGGTCGGCGGCGGCGAGTTCCCCGGTGCGCTGGCCGCGGTCAGGATGCGCGACGGGCGCAGCCGGGACCTGCCGGTGAAGGTCCACTTCCGCGCCACGAGCGCGATGCCAGCGCAAGGTCATCGCACCAATCCGTCACCGATCGCGTTCCGCGCCCTGGCCGGCGGTCCCGGGTCCGATGCGACGGTTCAGTCGAGGATCTCGACGTACCCGTCGGTGCCGTGAACGCGGATACGCTGCCCGTCCCGGATCAACCGGGTGGCCTGCTCCACGCCCACGACGGCCGGCAGGCCGTACTCCCGCGCGATCACCGCCCCGTGCGTCATCAGGCCGCCTACCTCCGTCACCAGTCCGGCGACGGTGACGAACAGGGGGGTCCAGCTGGGGTCGGTGCAGGCGGTGACCAGAATGTCGCCCGCCTCAAGGTCGGCCCGCGCCATATCCATGACGACACGGGCCCGGCCCTCGACCGTCCCGGCCGAGACCGGGAGCCCGGCCAGCGCGCCGGGCAGGGCGTCGTCACGCCGATACTGGCCAGTGATGACCTCGCCGTCCGAGGTGAGGACCCGGGGCGGGGTGAGCGCCTCGTACGACCGGAACGCCTCCCGCCTTTCCAGAATGAGTTCGGCGTCCACGTCGTTGGTGCGCACGACTTCTTGCAACTCCTGGAACCGGAGGAAGAAGATGTCTTCTTTCTCGCGCAGGATGCCGGACCGGACGAGGCGATCGGCTTCCCGCAGCAGCGCCTGCTTGTAGGCGAAGTAGCGGCTGACCATGCCGTACTTGGGGTACTCCCGGTATCCGGCGAAGGTACGGACGCGGTCGATCATCCGCTTGGTCTCCTCGGCCTTCCGCTCCCCGTCGGGTAGGGCGCGCAATCGCGTCAGCAGCTCCTGTTCTTTCCGTCGTGACTCCTGGCGTCCTTGTTCGAAGCGTCGTTTGCCGGCGCCCGGTTCGGCGTTCTTGATGTTGCCGAGAATGGTGGGCACGAGCGTGGCGGGATTCTCGCTCCAGCGCGTCCTGGTGATGTCGATCTCGCCCGCGCAGCGCATGCCGTACTCGTCGAGGTAGCCCCGGATGGCGTCACGTGCTTCCCGTCCGCCGGCCAGCCCGGCCAGCTCGTTCAAGAAGCCGTCGCCCTGCCGGCCTTCGTCCACGACGTGGTGCAAGAACGCCACGACGTCCGCGTGCGGCCGGATCGTGTCCGCGACATCGAGGAGCGCCAGCCCCATCTCCGACGTGACGTTGTGAGGGACGGATCGCGTGAGCGCGTCGGCCGCGTTCTTCTCGCCCAGCCACGCCTCCAGGTGGTCATTGAGCCACCAGGTCCCCTCCATCCCCGCCATGATCACCTGGAAGCTCCGCGGTTCGAACAGGAGGCGCCTCAGCTCTGCGATGTCGGCCTCTATGAAGTCGAGCAGCGCAGGCCCGGACAGACCCTGGATCGTGCGCCGCAGGGTGGCGACGGACGCCTGATTGTGTCGGACCAGCTGGGTGACGACGGCCGGATCGGTCTCGATCGGGGCGGGTGAGCCACCGGCGGCCGCGGCGCCAGAACCTTCGTCCGGAAGCGAGCGGAGGAAGTCGCCGCGGTCGAGGACGGTCTGTAGCGCGTCCCGCATCAACGGGTCGGACCTCCCCACCATCTCGAGGAGGCTCGCGCGACCCGCGGGCGTCGCCAGGGTGGCGGCTACGTCGACGAACAACCGTCCGCCCGCCTCGTGCATCGGCCGTGGCGTCGTCAGCTGCCAGAAGGAGAGTCCCAGCGGCTTCATCGCATCGGTCATCATCTGCTGGTGACCGACGGAGAGGTAGACGTGATTCTCCTGGTCATCGGTCGTGGGGATGGGGAACAGGGTGGTGATCGGCCGGCTCTGGACGATGTGGAAGTCGTCGCCGACCAGGCACCATTCGATGTCCTGGGGCCGGCCGAAGTGCGCTTCGATTCGCCGACCCAGCCGCACCAGGCGCACGACCTGCGCATCCGTCAAGGCCGGCTGCGTCTGCCGCTGCGGCTCGATCGGCGCCTCCTGGGTACCACCTCCCGGCGACGCCTGGACGGACCGCGGCTTGGTGGCGACCGATGCGGTGACGACCCGGTCGCCACGCACCGTGTAGGCGTCCCCGGCGACCAGACCGGAGACAAGCGCCTCGCCGAGCCCCCAACCGGCTTCCACGGTGGCGACCTTCCGGTTCGAGGTCACGGGGTCCGCGGTGAAGAGGATCCCGGCCGCGTCCGGGAACACCATCCGCTGGACGACCACGGCCATCCGTACCTTCCGGTGGTCGAAGCCGTTGTGGCGCCGGTAGGTCACTGCCCGCTCGGTGAACAGTGAGGCCCAGCACCGCCGGACGTGCCGAAGGATCGCCGCCAGGCCGACGATGTTCAGGTACGAGTCCTGCTGGCCGGCGAAGGATGCGGTCGGCAGGTCCTCGGCCGTCGCGCTGGAACGCACCGCATAGGAGGCTTGATCCCCGAGCCGGGCGAGCGATCCGCTGATCGCCGCCACAAGATCGTCGGGCATCGCGACGCCCTCGATGACGCGGCGCATATCGGCGCTCAGGGTGCGGATCGCCGCGCGGTCGTCCGCTTTCACGCGCGACAGCAGGTCAAGCTGAGCATCGATCGACGGCGCCTCGGCCACGACCCGCTGGAAGGCGTCCGTCGTGACGCAGAAGCCGTCCGGCACACGGATGCCATCGATTCGCGAGAGCTCGCCCAGGTGCGCCCCCTTTCCGCCGACGTCTGCGACATTCGTCGAGTCGAATTGCTCGAAACTCAGCACGTAGCCCAATTCCGTTGCTCCCTCGTTCGTCGAGTTGGTTGGCAACGGCGGCAAGTATGGACCATTTTCCGGCGCCTCATGAGGCGCGCGGATCCGATATAAAATGAAAGTGGCGGGAAACCTGACCTTTCCCCAGGCACCGTGACCGAACTCGCGGCGTTGACCGGTCCGAGCTCGTCACTCGTCGAGTGAGCTTTGCGCCTGCCCAAAACTTTGTCCAGGCAGGTCAAGTGGCATGCGGGTATTCGGGAGGACTCCGCCAAGCCGGTCTCGTCGGCGCATGACTCAGCCGCGTCCGTAATCCGGCAACGAGCCCGTGACCAGCCCTTCTCCTGCAGCGCAAGCGATCAAAAGGACATCAACTCGCGAACCGCCCTTGGAGGCCGAAGTGATCCGCGACACGTGTGGCTTACAGATCCCCGGCTGTGGTGGCGAGCGTGGCCAGGTAGGCGTCGAGGAGGCGGATCTGCCGCTGGGGCGGGAATTCCTCCGTGTCGAACAGCGCCTGCACGATGAGGCCGAGCGCGAAGGACTGGATCGCCGCCGCGATCTCGTCTGGATCAGACGGCGGCAGCTCCCCCAGGCGCTGCGCCGCCTGCACATGGTGGCGGATTCGCTCGCGTGATCGCGCGTAGCAGGCCGCGTGCCCGGCCGCGAGGTCCGAGTCGGCCAGCGCGGCGTCCCACGAGCTGACCCAGATCCGGTTGTCCGCTGCGGCCTGCGGTGTGGTCGGCAGGGTGTCCAGCAGCACCGCGCGCAGGGCGGCGAGCCCTTCGGGGGCGGTACGTCTCGGCTGTGCCGCACGGTGTTCGTCCAGCAACGTCAACGCATGTGCGACCAGGTCCTTCTTGTTCGGAAAGTAGTGCGTGACCAGGCCGGTCGTCGCGCCCATCTCGGTGGCGACCGCGCGCAGGGTCAGGCCGCCGAACCCGTACGTGGCCAGCACACGCCACACGGCCGCTGACACGTCGCGGCGGCGGGCGTCGTGATCTCCCTTGTGGCGCGGCATGCCGACAGGATACGTTCGCAAAACATCTGTTATGTGAATGGGAGTTCCATGTTCGCCACCCCGCTGCGTGGCAATGCCGAGCTGCGTGCGCTCGAGCCGCATCATGCCGAAGAGTTCTTCGCCCACCTGGACCGTGCCCGCGCGCACATCGCCCCCTGGGTGGGCGCGAGCTTCGTCGCGGGCGATCTCGACGCCGCGAGGGTGGTACTCCAGCGCTACGCCGACGGCCAGGCCGCCGACCGGCAGCGCCTGTACGGCATCTGGCTCGACGGCGCCCTCGTCGGCGGCACCATGTTCGTCGGCTTCGACCCCGCCCTCGGGGTATGCGAGATCGGCTGCTGGCTCGAGCCCGCCGCGGAGGGACATGGGCTGATCACCCAGGTGGTCCGTACGATGATCGACTGGGCCTTCCGGGTGCGCGGGTTGAGCCGCGCCGAGTGGCGCACCCTGTCCGGCAACGTGCGCAGCATCAACGTGGCCAAGAGACTGGGTATGACCCTCGACGGCACGTTGCGGCGATCCGTCCCTGGCGCCGACGGGCTCCGGCACGACAAGCAGGTCTGGTCCGTGCTCGCCACCGAATGGCCGCAACCCGTCCAACCGGACACAAAGGGCGCCGACGTCAAGGCCGAGCTCGACCAGCTGATGCGCGCCTTCCTCGGCGCGTTCACCAACACCGGCCGGCGTCGGCCGAACCTCGACGTCATCCGTGAGGTGTTCATTCCAGAAGGAACGATCATCAAGAACGTCGGGGCCGAGCCCGTGATCTACGACCTCGAGGCGTTCATCGAGCCACGGGAGAAGATCCTGACCGACGGGACGTTGACCGAGTTCACCGAATGGGAGGTGGCCGAGCGGACCGAGATCTTCGGGTCGATCGCGCACCGCTTCAGCGAGTACCGCAAGTCCGGTTTCCTCAACGGAGAGTGGTTCGAGGGCTCCGGCCGCAAGACCACCCAGTTCGTACGGACGCCCGCCGGCTGGAGGATGAGCTCGATGGCCTGGGATGACGTGCGATGACCTGCCGCGCTTATGAGCGTCGTTGGGCCAGCCGCCAGCGGGTCCGAGGCGGGCCGGGCAATCCGTGGTCAGAGAACGATCTGTCACGCCAGAAGGCAAGGGATCTGCCCAGGGGACTGGACTACCGGGAGAACCTGTAGTTGGCTCGCCGAGCGGGTCGGGCAAGTCCACGCTGATGCACTGCCTGGCCGGACTCGACCAACCCAGCGGCGGCACCGTCACCGTGGCCGGCACCGACCTCGGATCACTCGACGACGACGCGCTCACGATCTTCCGCCGCGAGCACATCGGCTTCGCTAGGCCACCGGCCCGCAGAGCTGTCCGGCGGCCAGCAGCAGCAAGTCCCCTGGCTGTCACTCGGCGTCGGCGTCCTCATCGCCGCCCTTGCCGGACTCCTCGCCGCTGTTCTCCCGGCACGCCGGGCCGCCCGGGTGACTCCGGCCGCAGGGCTATCCCTCGACTGATGCGGACCTGGGGTTTCTCGGGTTTGCCTGACCTTGTGGCGAGCAGAAGACCGCCCGTGGTTGCTCGCTGGTCGCTCTTCGGACGCGGAACGGACACACGGTGGATCATCACGCGAGGGCTACCAGCGCGGCAGCTTCAAGCACTGGATCGACGCCCATCGTGACGGTTGCCCCCACCGAGGAAACCGTCACGCCTCTACAGATCGGCGATGGCCGGCGTTCACCGCGCGAGCAGCGGGAGCGCCGGGAAGGTGTGGTCCCGCCACAGCAGCCGCGAGGTCTCTTCCGGATAGGCGGTCACTCTCGACGGCGCGTCGAAGAGCTGTGCGAGGCGCCGGTCGGCGTCGTACGGAGGCCAGCCAGGGTCGCCGTAAGCGGCGAACGCCGTCCACGCGCTGCGAATCTGCGCGGACAGCTCCTTCGCCACCGGGGAGGGCGGGTCGCCGATCAGCATGGCGGGCTGTCCGCTGCTCAGGTTGCCGAAGACGAGCGGCACGTCCAGGCCGTGGCAGGCGCCGAGGGCACCGCCCAATCCCGGGGCGGACCAGGTCAGTTCGTACAGGTGGGCCTGACCGCCGCCGGCGATCTGCGCGTCGGCAAGGTGAAGGCTCGGCATGCGGAACAGCCAGTCCGCGTTGACCAGTTCGTACAGCTGCTCATCGGCCGCGGCCGGAAACGCCTCCCGGTACCGACGGGCACCGTCAGGGCCGGGGGCGAGCAGGTGCAGGGCGGTCTCGGTCTGCTCGTGCGTGACCTGGCCGAGCACGCCGTCGATCAGGCTGAACAACCGGTGCTCGTCACGAGTGTGCCCGACGAGAAGTCCGACGTCCCGGGCGGCGCCGCCAGCCAGCGCCTGCCAGGGGGTTGCCGGCAGGACGTCACCGTCGACAACGGGTGCGAACGGGATCGGCCGGTGTGTGATCTGCCCCCAGCGCTCCCGCCGCTGGACCGTCTTGGCGCAGATCGCGTCGCCCACGGCGGGCAGCCGGGCCGGGGCCACCGCCGACAGGTCGGACACCGTGGGCCGTAACCCCAGCTCGGCGGCGCAGGCGACGGCGATGTCGGCGGCCAGCTCGGGGGAGAAGAACGTCCCCGGCACGCTCTGCGCGACCGCCCGGCGGAAGAGCCCGGCGGCGCGCGGCATGGCCAGCAGTGCGGCGACCGATCCGCCGCCCGCCGATTGCCCGAAGACCGTGACCCGGTCCGGGTCGCCACCGAACGTCCGGATGTTGTCCCGCACCCACTGCAAGGCCGCGACCTGGTCGAGCAGCCCCCGGTTGTCCGGGGCTCCGCCGATCCGCGCGAAACCCTCGATACCGAGACGGTAGTTGAGGGTCACGACCACGGCTCCGTTCCCGGCCAGGTGCCCGGCGTCGTATTCCGGGAGGCTGGAGTTGCCCATGGCGTAACCGCCGCCGGGGATCCACACCATCACCGGGAGCCCCGCCGCCGGATCCGGTTCCGGTGTCCAGACGTTGAGCGTCAACCAGTCGTCGCCGGCAGGGTCCTGGGACGCCCCGAGTACGCCGGACTGCGGGGGCGGCGGGCCGTACGCGACCGCCGGGCGCACACCGTCCCAGCTGCGCACCGGCTGCGGCGCGGCGAAACGGAGGGCGCCGACCGGCGGCTCGGCGAACGGGATGCCGCGGAAGACCGTCAGGCCCGCCTCCCGGCCGCCGCGGAGGACGCCGGCCCCCGTGCGGACTTCCGGCTCGGACTCGGACGGGCTGCTGAATGCGGTGACGGCCATGTGCGGCTTCCTCTCCGTGCTGGCTCGATCGAGCATCCCAGTGCGCGCCGCCTGCGGGCAAAGCATTTCAGGGGCGGCCCCTGTCAATGTGATCGAAGCGGCTGAGCTGGGGCTCATTCTGTGTCGATTTCTCTGTCGTGTTCTGCTGCCGGGTCGTCGTGACTGTGCGCCTGCCGAAAGACTCGTTCAAGCGGCCCGCCGTCGCGCGCCCGTGCGTGGCGTGGGCTTGGGATCTACCGGTCCCGGCAAGAGCGCCCCCGTCGTCGGGCGGGGGCGCCTTCGCGTTGTGATCAGCGGCTACACGAGATGGTGACCGTGGCCACGTAGATGGTCGCGTCGAAGAAGAGGGTCGAGCTGACCTTCCGGCACTGGGTGCTGGTGAACCCCTCGGCGGCGGCCTGCGCGTCGGCGTCGGCCCGGGCCATCGTGACCGCTGCGGGCGGCCTGAGACCGATCCCGTCCCCCTGGAACTCCTGGATCTCTAGGGCGCCGGCGACGGACCGGACGGCGGCCGAGGCCGGGGCGGCGGCACCGGCCAGTGCCATGATGGCCAGGACCGCCCCGATCATGATTCTCCTGAATGACATGTGCTGTCCCTTTCTCTGAAGTGCCTCTCAACAAGGGCGTTCCATGGAGTTCCACGGGGAGGGACGGGCTCTTCGTCGTGTCCGGCGTCCTTGTCTCGATCTCCCACCGGCAGCCACCGCAGCGCGGCGAAGGAGCACGGCCGATCATCCTGCCGCGGCGGATGCGGAGATCTGCGCCCTGCACAACGGGATCTTCGACGGTGGCACGTTCGACTCGAGCGGCGCATGCTGATCCAGCGTGTAGCCGATGATCGACAGCGCGCCGGCCGGGGAGTCAGGGCGTGGAGGCGGAGGGCTTGCGGCGTGTGTGTGAGGCGGCGGAGCGGGGTGGCGCGTTCGTCGTCGGGGCAGGTCCGCGCTTCTCCAGCAGGCTCACCTGATGGGTGAGGCGCCATGGGCGGTCGATGTGAGCTTCCTGGAAGCGACCTCCCCCGGCCGGTACACGCACCGCATCCCCGTGTGCACGCTTTCCCGCAGGTGTGCCTCAATCACATGATCTTTCGCGGCGATCTGCTCCAGAGCCCGGCGGATCGCCTTGCCGACGGCGATCCGGGCCCGCTCAGCGCCGTCCTGGAACGTGCGGGTGCGGCCGGCCAGGCCGGTGGCGCTGCTCAGCTCCGTCATCAGCCACTCGCGCTCGGCGCGTGCTTCCGCGGCGCGATCTTGCCGTCCGGAAGCGCTCAGCTCATCGATGACGTCGCCGAGCTGGGCGAGCCTCGCACGGTACTGCTCGATCGCTGACCGGTCCAGCAGCGCCTGAGCACCACCGGATCGAAGCGCTTGAGCACCGCCGGATCGCAGCGCCTGAGCATCATCGGATCGCAACGTCTGGCCCAGCCCGGACACGCCGGCGACGAGGTCGGCCGAATGTATCTCCTGGCCGGGATTGGCGATCAACACGGCAAGGTGCAGCAGGCCCACACCACCAGCCAGCACGATGCTGCGCGTCCCGTAGCTCAATCGCCATTTGCCGCCCTGGCGGTGGCAGGTCAGGGTGTCGGACGCCGCCGGACTGGTGTGACCGGGAGGCACCGGGACACCGACCGCCGCCGCGTCGTCGGCCGCATGCGCGAGCTCGGACCGGGCAAGCTCGGCGTCACCGGGGCCGTCGCGGCGCGCCAGTGCCTGCGCGTACCGCATCCTGGAGCTGACGACGGCCGGCCAGTGAGCCAGGCCGAGGTTCCGCTGAACCGCGGCACACAGATGCGCGACCGCGGCATCGAGATCGCCGGTGGTCAGGCACGCGACGCCGAGCGCTTGTTCGGTCGACCCGAAGCAGACCGTCCCGAGGCCGCCCAGCATCGGCAGCGCCGCGAACGGCTTGAGCAGTTCGTACACGCGTGCCGCGGTCTCGGTGTCGCTGAGCAGGTAGGCGGCCTCGACCAGCCCGTTCATCGTCACCAGCCAGCTGCTGGACCGAGGAAGGTCGGCGAGGTCACGGCCACGCAGAGAAGCGACCAGGCTGGCCGCCGTTCGCATATCGCCAGATTGTGCGCAGGCCACGGCGAGCGCGGCGTAGCAGGAGTTGTCCACCGCGCTCAGAGCCGGTGAGTGGACCAGCTCGTTGAGCATGGGCAACAGCTCGGGGAGCCTGCCTTCGTACCACCTGATCGCAACCATCTGGCCACCGAGCCAGCCGGTGGCATCGATGTCGCCGGCAGCCGTTCCCCGTGCCGCACACACCCTGGCAAGGTCTTCAGCTGCCCTGAGCTTCCCCGCCCGGATCGCGAGCATCACCTCGATGGCGCTCGCGACGAAGCCGACAGCAAGGTGGTTCCGGTCCCGCAAGGATTGCTGTAGCTCGCCGAACCTGCGCAGCGCATGGGGATCGCCGTCCAGGAACATGTTCACGGTCTGCCA
Organism: Nonomuraea sp. NPDC003727; assembly: GCF_053586935.1. Classification (NCBI taxonomy): domain Bacteria; kingdom Bacillati; phylum Actinomycetota; class Actinomycetes; order Streptosporangiales; family Streptosporangiaceae; genus Nonomuraea; species Nonomuraea sp. NPDC003727. Next base: position 292,299 of record NZ_JBSFNE010000004.1, on the reverse strand, counting down.
CAAGGTCGCCATCAGCATGTCGATGCGCCGCGGGCTGCGCGAAGCGGCCTCCAGCATGTCAGCGGCCAGTTCGCGGCGTAGTCCTCCATGATCCGGACCCAGGACGCAGTGGTGCGCCAGGCTTCGGACCTCCGCCCCCGCGATCGGATCCGCCACCGACCTGACCTGGTCGACGAACGAGAGGACCTTCGCGTGCTCGCCGGTTCGGTAGTCGGCCTCGGCGGCCAGTCGGGCGCACACCCGCAGGCCCGTCGCCGAACCTCGCTCCACCATCGGCAGTACCTGCTCCAGCCGAGCTCGCAGCGTCGCCGATGCCGCGAGCGTCCGCCGTTCGTGCACCCAGATCCCACCCATACCCAGGGCTGCCTGTGCCATCGCCTCCGCGTTCGCGCAACGCTCCGCGGCCTCGAACGCGGAATCGAACCGCTGCCGTGCGGACGCGAGGTCCCCGTCGCCGTCCAGCGCTCGGACGGCGAGGCCGAGCAGGCTCTCGACCTCGCCTGACTCCTCGTCAGCGAATGCGCGCATGAACATCATCAGACGACTCCCGCAGTACGCGCCGATCCCGGCCCGGCATCACCGGCCGACGCTGACAGCGGTCGAGCACGACGCCTCAAACCGTTGGAGGTCATGCCGGGTCGGGTTCCTGGTCCGGGATGGGCTGGAAACCAGAGCACAGGATGCGCAGCCACATGATTCGTTCGCCGGCGACGGCGTAGTAGACCTGCTGTTCCACCAGGTAGCGAGTGGATCCGGTACGAACCTGCAGGCGGTAGGCGAGATGTTCGCGGTCGCCTACGCGGCCGGTGGCGACGTGCAGGAGACGTTCGATGTCGTCGTCGGGTTCGAACCAGTGACCGAGAATGATCTGGTCGACGACCTCGCCAGGGCTGTCGGCGTCCCAGTGGGCTCCAGGGGTGAGGGCCTTGAAGTCGAGCGGGTCGCCGAGCAGGGTGCGCAGCGTGTCGCGGTCCTTGGCGGCGAGAGCCTGCGCGAACCTCTCGCCGAGCGTGTGTCCCGTCACCGACGCTCCTCCTCTGCCTGGAGGGTCACGGGGCGGCCGTGGTCTTTCCACGCCTTGAGTCCTCCGTCGAGGTGGGCGACGCCGGCGTAGCCGAGTTCCTGCAGCGCCAGGGCGGCGAGCGCGGAACGGCCGCCTGACGCGCAGTACAGGATGGTCGTGGCGGCGGGGTCGAACTCGGGCCGATGGTAGGGGCTGGCCGGATCGGCCCAGAACTCAAGCATGCCGCGCGGAGCGAGGACAGAGCCCGGAACGCCCCCGTCGCGGGCGACCTCGCTGGGTTCACGCAGATCGATCAGGGTCACCGTGCCGGACTCCAGGGCCTCGGCCACCTCGGCGACCGACAGGTTCCGAACCTGTGCGCGAGCGCGGGTGATCATGTCGGTGACGGAGCTTGCCATAACGTGGTCCTTTCGGGAGGCTCCCGATATCACACGGCATTCTCGAAGCAGGCACATCCGTGCTCAGTACGGAACTTTTCTGGGGGATGATCGCGTCATGGAGGACGCCGCGATACCAGAGGCGTTGCGGAAGGCCGGGGTCACCAGGCGGGAGGCGGAAGTCTTCTGGCTGGTCGGTGAACGGCTGGCGAACCGTGAGATCGCCGATCGGCTCGGGCTGTCCGAGCGGACCGTGGAGAGCCATGTGTCGTCCCTGCTGCGCAAGCTCGACCACGCGGCCAGGAGGGACCTGGTCGAAGGCGCGGCGCGGCTCCGGAAGCGCGCTCACGCCCTGCCCAGGCATCTGTCGTCGTTCGTCGGCAGGGAGCGTGAGCTCCGCGAACTCGCCGAGCTGGTCACCGATGACCGTATGGTCACGGTGACGGGGCCCGCGGGCATCGGGAAGACGCGCGTCGCCCTGTACGTGGCTCACGAGGCCGTCGGGCTGCCTCCCGCGCTCCTGGTCGATCTGGCCTCGGTCCCGCCCGGCGGACCGGTCGACCGGGCGTTCGCCGACGCCCTCGGCGTGGGCGGCGACGGCAGGGACCTCGGCCCGCAGATCATCGCCGCGATCCGAGCACGCCCGTGCTGGCTGTTGGTCGACAACTGCGAGCACGTCGTCGACGCCGTCGCGGCCTTGCTGGCCGGTCTGCTGGCGGTGGCCGACGGTCTACGCGTGCTGGCGACCAGCTACGGGCCGCTGGGTGTGAGCGGCGAGGCCGTCTACCAGCTTCCGCCGCTGCCGATTCCCGACGAGGCCGCCGATTCCGGTGAGATCCTGGACTGCGCCGCCGTCCGGCTGTTCACCGACCGCGCGACCGCCGTCGCGCCCGGCCTCACCATCACGCCGGCCGACGCGGCTGTGCTCGCGACGATCTGCCGCCGCCTGGACGGGTTGCCGCTGGCCATCGAACTGGCCGCCGCCCGTACCAGGTTCGCCTCGCCCGCCGAGCTGCTGCGCCTGCTCGACGACCGGTTCGCGCTGCTGACCGATGCGCCGCGTCCCAACCGCCACCGCACCCTTGAGGCGGCCCTGCGGTGGAGCTACGACCTTCTGGACGACGACGAGCGCCTCCTGCTGGACCGCTGCTCGGTGTTCCCCGGCGAGTTCGACTACGACACCGCGATGCAGGTGTTGGCCGCGCCACCGCTCACCGACACCGACCTCACCCGGGTCTTCCCACGCCTGCTGGACCGCTCCATGATCTCCGCCCGCCGCCAGGGCGGGGACACGCGGTACCGCCTGCTCGACAGCGTCCGCCAGTTCGCCCACCACAGGCTGGCCGAACGGCAAGAGCACGAGGAGATCCACGACCGGCACGCCCGCCACCATCTGACGCACGCCGTGTCGATCGTTCCCGCGCTGAGAGGAGGGGACCAGACGGCAGCCCTGCGCTGGTTCACCGACCGCTGGACCGATCTGAGGACGGCCGTGCGACGCGCCCTCGACTCCGGTGACACCGCCGCGGCTTGGGGCTTTCTCGCCGGCGTCGGCACCGGATGGGAGACCCTCGGGGCCCGCGGCGAACTGTTCACCTGGGTGAACGCGCTGCTCGACCGGCCCCTCCCTGAAGGCTCCTTGGGTGTCCGCGCCGCGATCACTTCCTGCCTTCTGCTCTGCTACCAGGACACTGACAAGGCACTCGAGCTGGCCGGCTGGGCGGCGGACCACGCGGCGACCGAGGAGGAGCAGGCGTTGGCCGTCCTGGCGACCGGCTGCGTGGCCGTTCACCGGCCCGCTCCCGCCGAAGCGGCCCGGGCACTCGACGGCGCGGCCGCGGTCTTCGAGCGGCTGGGTGATGACTGGCATCACGCGCTGGCGCTGTCCACGCTCGCGAACGTGGCGGCCGACACCGCGACGGCGGTGGATCGGCTCAGCGCCGCGGCGGCCCTGTTCGGACGGCTGGGCGACCGCGTGAAACGCGCCAACTGTCTCAACTACATCGCGAGCCGGCTGATCCGCGACGAGGTTCGCCTGGCAGAGGCCGAGACCTGCCTGAACGAGGCGCTCGACCTCGCCCTGCGCACCGGAAGCGACCACGAACGCCTCCACGCCCAACTCCACCGAGCCCGCCTCAGCCAGCACCGAAACGACCAAGAGTCGGCGACGGCGCTCTTCACCGATCTCCTCCCGGAGTTCCACCGCATCGGAGACCTCCGCTGCGTGACCTACTGCCTGCTAGGTCTCGGCCGCGCAGCCGCTTCGCACGGCCACCACCGACGCGCGCGACGCCATCTCCGCAAAGGGGTCGACACCGCGATCGCCATCAACGACCACAATCTGATCGCCACCGGCCTGCGGCTGCTCGCCGAGACCGAACACGCCGCCGGCTTCGCCGCCCGATCCGCCCAGTTGCTGGGCGCCGCGACACCCGCCGGCCACGGCGGTGTGGGCGACAGCCACCTGCGGCTCACGCTCCGCGCCGAGCTCGGCGAGGCGGCCTTCGCTTCCGCACTCACGGCCGGCCGCGCGACGCCGCCCGCCGAACTGCTCAACACCCTGACGGCTGCGGACGGAGCCGACGCCGATGAGTGAAGGTCCTCCACTGCCCCCTACCGACCCGGATGACCGTGCCAGGGCGAGGCCTCGACGAGGATGTGAGCGAAGGCCGGATCGAAGCCGCGAGCGGTGGAGTGGCTCTTGAGTAGCGGTTTGCCGGTGCCGGAGACCGGTATCCCCAGGGTGTGGGCGAGCATGCGCAGCGTGCGCCGGCCGGCGTCGGTGACGGCGGTTTCGCAGCCGAGCAGGCGCACCGCGACGATCTGTAGCCGCGGTAGCAGCCGGTCCTGGGCCAGCGTCCGGAAGAAGCGTGCCACGACCGGATCGAGCATGTCGATCGGTGTGTCGCCCAGGCGGAGCAGGCGATGGCCACGGGTCGAGTGGCCGATCAGGTCGAGTGTCGCCGGCGAGACGGCCTGGTCGAGGCGGCGTTCGAGGACGTCACGCAGTTCGCTGAGCGAGCCCGCGTGCTGCAGGTTCACGCAGCGCGCGATCCGTCCGGCGAAGAAGGCCTCGGCGCAGTCGGGCGAAGCGATGTTGAGTGAGGCCGGCGGGGCGGGCATGGCCGCTAGTCACCCGCGAAAGGCGGGAGCTTGGGTTCGCTCACGACGAGCAGCGCGGTGGTGACCACGAACGCACCGCTGTCGAACAGCGCGGCCAGGTGCGGGCGGCGGGGTCGGTGGGCGAGGCCGGGGACTGCCGGAGGATCGGCTACCGGTGGCGCCGAGGGGACAGAGTCGGGATGCACGGTTACTCCTTGGCGTGTGGTCGGGATGGTGCGGTGGACGGGGGTGGCGGGCCGGTGCGAGGTACGGAATCACGCGCCAGGCCGGGAACCCTTGGCAGGGCGCCGATCACCACGTGGGACATGTGCCTGTGGGACTCGGTATCCGTCTGGTCACCCCGCTAGTCACCGGCGCAGTCCGGCCATTTCACCGTGTTGAGCGCGCCGGCCATGAGCGTGGAAACGCACTCCTCACCGGCCACGACGGCGGCGGGGCGCGGGGCGCCGGAAAGCTCGGGCCCGGGCAGGACCGTGGCCGGCGGGGTGACGTTGAGTGCGACGGCGGCGGTCACCGGCAGGGCGGCGGTCAGCAGCGCCCCGGACCACGACCGGCGGGGTCGATCGGCGGTTGTGTGAGATGCGGAAGGGTTGGGTTCGTTGTTCATCGCGAATCCTCTGGGTCCGGGCAATCGTGGGGTAGCCGACCGCTGATCAAGAACAGCGCGCCGTGTTTGGGTGCGTCGTCGACGCCGATCGTGGTCAGGCTGGCTGGTCCGGCGTCACACTGCTCCGCGGAGCGGAGATCCAGCCACATCGTGATCGGGCGGACGCCCGGATGCTGCGACCTGCCCGGCGGGTAAACCGCCACGCGCGCCAATGAGCCTTGCTCCTGAAGGATTTCGGCGTGGTGACCGGTGTAGCGATTGCCGGCCCGCGGGTCGTCCAGGTGCGGCCAGTAGACGGCGGTCATGTACTCATGCCGGTGCCCGCTCACCCCCACCGGAGGGCACGCTGGACGCAGGGCGCGGGGAAGCGACTCCACGAAACCGTGCTCGAGATAGACCGCACCGGCGATGTGCACCTCCGGCCAACGCGGGCCGAGTGTCGTGCCGCTCGTCATGCCGTTTGGCCCGGTGAAGCAGTCATCGACCTGCACGTCATCCCAGGCGATCTGTTTCGCGGCGGCGGCCGAGGGAGTTCGGGCGAGATCGATCTCGATGAGCCGGTTCGGGGCGAAGCCGTGATCGACTGGCTCCTCCGCCCAGAAAGCACAACGTGTCTCGCCGTCGATCCGCCCCAGGAAACCCCCGGTCCCATAAAAGACACATCGCATCGCAGCCGCCTCTCCGCCTGTGCGTGGATCTCGTTCCACGCCCACCTGCCTCACTCCCTGAGGCGTTCCGTCCCGTTTCTGCGAACGGAGCGAGACGGCACCGCCGACCGGCATGGGTGTCCCGCGCCGGCACATTGACGGAACACGGCTTCCGCGTGCTGCGGATCTGTCCTGGAACGAGATGGAACGCCGATGTCCACGAAGGCGGCGTCGGGTGCGTCGCCACATCGAAAAGGATTTGAGATGCACGTCCTTCAACGGATACGGCCGGCAGCGGTAGGTGCCGCGCTGGCACTGGCGGTCGGCGTGATCACGAGCACGGGCACGTCCGCCATCGCGGCGTCCTCCACGGCCGACGAGGGGACGGTTCATCTCGTGGCGAGCCTGCTGGGCCGCAACGAGATACCGGGCGCCGACGGTGCCGTCGGCGACCTGGACGGCCGAGCCGTCGAGGTCATCACGATCAAGGGCTCGACCCTCACCTACACCGTGCGGTGGCAGGGCATCGACGTGCCGACCGCGGCGCACATCCACGCGGGGGTGGCGGGTGCGAACGGCGACGTCAAGGTTCCGCTTTTCGCGTCCGGCCAGTTCGGCTACGTGGCGAGAGGCTCGGTGACGGTCGGCGACGGTGACCTGCTGGCCGCCCTGACCGCCGACCCGACCTCCTTCTCCACCGACCTGCACACGAACGGGTTCCCCGGCGGGGCCGTACGAGGTCAGCTGCACAAGGTGAGCCAGCCGGTCGGCGAGGACGGGCCGAAGGTCGACGTCGCCCCCGTGATCAGGGGCAAGCAGATCTACGCGTGCACGAGCCAGGACAACGGCGCGTTCGCCTTCACGCAGCACGACGTGTCCGCCCTGCTCAACGGTGACATCAAGCACTCGTTCGTCGAGCCGAAGGCGGGGCCGCCGCAGTGGGTCGCGCCGGACGGCAGCGCCGTCACCGGCACTCTCCTGCTCAGGACGCCCAACGGGACCGGCAACATCGCGGAGCTCGAACTGCGGGCCACCCAGACCGGAGGCGACCAGGGCCGACTGGCGCAGGCCGTCGAGGTGATGCGGCTCAACACCGTCGGCGGGGTCGCGCCCGGCGGTCCCTGTGACCCGAAGGCCACGCCGATCGCCAAGGTCCCCTACCAGGCCGACTACCTGTTCATCAGGTAGCCGAGCGCCGGGCCGTACTCCCCGTCAATCGCAGGACTGTCCGCACTGTGTCGGGCGGTTCGTCGGCGATGACCGGATCGGCCTCGGCGACGCGGGCCGGGACTCGCCGGATGGCCTTCCCTACGGCGATCCCGGCCCGCCCCTGCCACTGGCGTCAGGCGGGTTGCGGCCACACGTCCGTTGATGGACTCTCTAAGATCATGAACGATCCTCAGCTCGTCGGACCCTACGTCATCGCGCGCCGCCTGGGCAGTGGCGGACAGGCCGTGGTGTACGAGGGGTACGGTGCGACCGGCGAGCGGGTAGCGATCAAGGTATTGCACTCCGAGGCGGGCCTGGGCAGGCCCGCCGCCAAGGAGATCGCGGCCGCACGCCGGGTGGCGCCGTTCTGCACGGCCCGCGTTCTCGACGCCGATCTGGAAGGGGCGCGGCCGTATATCGTCAGCGAGTACGTCGACGGTCCAAGCCTTCGTGAGGCCGTCACCCGCGACGGCCCCTATTCCGGCGATGCTCTGCGCCGCCTGGCGATCGGGATCGCCACGGCGATGGCCGCCATCCATGACGCGGGAGTGGCCCACTGCGATCTCAAGCCGGACAATGTGCTGCTGGGCCCGGACGGGCCACGAGTGATCGATTTCGGTATCGCCCGCATCGTCGACAACTCGCTGACCGCCTCGCGCGGCATCATGGGCACGCCCGGATACATGGCTCCCGAACTGTTCTCGGGCGGTCTGCCAACCGCCGCCGCTGACGTGTTCGCCTGGGGCGCGGTCATCGTCTATGCCGCCACGGGCACGGCGGCGTTCTCCGGACAGCATGTCGCCGCGGCCATCAACGGCGTGCTCCGCAAGGAAGTCGACCTGAGCGCGGTGGCCGAGCCGTTGAAGAGTCTGGTGTCCGCCACCCTTGCCAAGGACCCCGCAGCCCGGCCCACCGCACGCGAGTTACTGCTCGGCCTGGTCGGGGCGGCCGAGAACGGTGGCCTGCTCCAGGCCGGCAGCCGGGCGGCGGCCGAGGTTCGAGGGAGGACTGCCGACCCACACCTCGGCGAGCAGGCCCAGCACGCCTTCGAGCGGCTGTCCCCGGACGATCAGAGCGTGGCCGACCAGCTCCTGCTGCGCATGGTCAACGGAGACGGCTCCCTGAGCAGTGTCGATCCCGACGAGCTGGGCCGAGCGACGATCGAGCCGGTCGTGTCCGCGCTGACCGCCGGTGGCGTGGTCCATGTGCGCGACGGCGACATATGCCTGGCCCATCCCGCGCTCGTCCAGGCCTGGCCCCGGCTTCGCACACTGATCGCCGAGGAGGGCCCTGGGCTACCCGTCTACCAGCGGCTGCGTGAGGCCGCGCGGAACTGGAACGGGCACGGCCGCCGAGAGAGCGACCTGTACCAGGGAGTGGCGCTCGACCAGGCGACCGCCTGGGCCGCCGCCGGCCGCCGCCGCCTGCAGCTGGCCTCGGTGGAGCGGGCGTTCCTTTCCGGCAGCGCGGGACTGACCCAGCGACGGTTACGGCGCCGCCGCCTGATCTCGATGACGCTGGCCGTCCTGCTCGTCGCCACGGCGACGTTCGCCGGGCTGATGGAGCTCAGCCGTCGCGAGGTCCAGCGTCAACGCGATGACGCTGTGGCCAGGCAGCTGGCGGCCAGAGCGGAGACCCTGCGGGAGTCGGACCCCGCGGCTGCGCTGCTGCTGAGCGCCGCGGCCGCCACAACTGCCGATCTTCCCGATACGAGGAGGGCGCTGCTCGGGTCCCTGGCACAGCCGAGCCTGACCCGTGGGACCACGCGGGCCATAGGACTCGGCCAGGACGGCAGGTCGCTCGTCGAGATCAAGGACGGCGCCGCGGTGATCTCCGACGCCGTCACCGGGCGGACCCTCGCCCGGGTCCCTGGGGTCGAGCACAAGGTCAAGGTGCGGGTCGCCTTCCTGTCCACCGACCGGCGCTACCTGGCCACAGCCGAATGCAAGGACGCGTACTGCAACTACGGACCCGTGGTGACCATTCGGCGCACCGCGGACGGCAAACAGGTGGGCAGCCCCGTCGCGTGGGACGACGGCGTGCTGGATCGCAACGACCTGAGATTCGACGGCAGGGGCCGGCTGCTGCGCAAAGCCACATGCGGCAAGTCCGCCGTGTTCGCGGGGCCGCGCCACCCGGGCACGATGGTCGGTTGTACAGCGGGGTCGTCCATCGGCATCTCGGACGCGGGTACCGGGCGGATCGTCTCCCTTGAGAAGATCGGGGGATCCGAGGACCGCTTCCGCTTCGCGCAGCTGAGCCCGGACGGGCGGCTGCTGGCCGTACAGCGGGACTCCATGAGCCTCGACGCGGACCCACGGTCCTACTTCGTCGACGTGTGGACGGTGAGCAAGGGAGTGCTCGGCCGGCATGCGGGCAGGGCCGCCTTCCCGCTGCATGAGACGCCGGTGATGAACTCCGGTGCGAACGAGTGCTGGCCGGAGCGGCTGGCCTTCGACGCCTCGGCGAAAGTGCTCGCAGGTGAGCTGTGCGGCCAGGTCGTCATCTGGGGACGGTCCACCAGCCTCGAACTGTCTCCTACGATGCCCGTCGCGGGACCCGAAGACCCTTGGCGACCGATGGACGTCCTGCAGACGTTCGAGCATCCGGTCGGCTCCGCGATCGCCTTCAGCCCCGACGGCGACCTGTTCACCATGATGAGCGACGGCGAGGTGCGCATCGTGGACGCCCGCCCGCTCACGCGCCCCGGTTCGCGCGTGGGTTCGGTCAAGTCGGCCGCTCTCAGCAACGACGGACGGCTGCTCGCCGTCATGGACGACTCCAAGCTACGGATCATGGAAGCGGACACCGGACGCGTTGTCCACGCGTTCCGCGAGCCATGGGTGAGTCCGGACTTCTCCGCCGTCATCCAGGGCATTTACCGGCCCCCGCTGCGCTTCTCCCCCAATGGGCGCCTGCTGGCGGTCCACGGTGACGGAGCCGAAGTCGTGCTGATCGACACAGCCGCCGGGAAGGTGCTCGCCAAGTACACGCTCGACCACGAACGTCCGATCTCCTCCTCCGGCAGCGGCGAGATCCTGGCTCTGGATTTCTCTGCGGACGGCTCATCGCTGGCCGCGGCCGTCGTCGTCGCCGACGAAGACTCGGCGGACAACGGCTTCAGCATTCGCGTATGGGACACCCGCACCGGCCGCCAGAGCGCGAAGGTGGATCAGGTGTTCGCCGAGACCCTGGCCTTCTCGCCGGACGGCGCGAGCGTCGTCGTCGGCCACCCGGACAACGGGGTCTGCGTGATGGACCTGGCGACGGAACCGACCTGCCAGCGCACGGAAGCCTCGGGCTTCCGCATGCCAGGCTATTCGACGGAGAACCTCGGATTCACTCCCGACGGCCGGCACGCCCTGCTCCGGGTGGCCGACGGTTCTGTGACGCTGTGGGATCCGGCACTACGGCAACCGTCCGGGCCGGTGATGCGGGGCCACACCGAGGCCTGGATCGCCACGGCGGCCTTCAGCCCCGACGGTAAGACCCTGGCCACAGGCGGCTACGACAACACGGTCCGGCTGTGGGACGTCGGCACCGGCACTCCGATCGGGCCTGCTTTCCAGCATGACGGCGACGTGCTGGCCGTCGCGTTCGGCGACGGCGGCCGGGCACTGCGCAGTGTCGACGCCTCCGGCGGTGTTCACACCTACCCGCTCAGCCTCAAGCAGGCGTTGACCGCGGTGTGCGCCAAGGCGGGGCGAACGCCGTACCCGGCCGAACGTGGCCTCTATGGCCTGCCCTCCGGGAGCGGGTGCGACAAGCCGGCTGCGGGTGCGGCGCAGTAGCCAGTGTGCGCCGTGGTCGCGCAGGGGTGAAACGGCTCGCGCTGGGTGAGCGCGTGTACGTTGAGTTACCTCATCGCCTGCCGCTCTCGGGAGCCCGTCCGGCGCGGCGGATCCCTCTTGAGAGGGATGGGGCAGTTCACTCGCCTCGGCGATGTCCGTAAGGCCGCGCGAAACCAGGATGGGGGAGGTCATCGCAGCTAAGGAGTCAACGAGATGAACCCCCGCATCGCCTTCGTCGCCGCCCCCCTCCTCACCTTCACCTACGGCGTGATCCGCATCCTGGACGGCCTGGACGGCAGCCGCGGTCCCGGGCTCGCCTGGACAACCGGGCACCTGGCCTTCATCGGCGCTCTGGTGTTCTTCGCCATGACCTTCCATGAGATGCGGAGGCTGGCCGGTCGGGGACGGCTGGCCAGCGGGCTGGCCTTCACCGGATATGTCGGGATCGCCACACTGATCGCCCAGTTCGCCATCGACATCGTCATCGGGTTCCGGTCAGCCGACCACGCCGCGATGGGCGTGCTGTTCGACCAGGTCCAGGCGGTTCCCGGGGTCCAGCAGGTGATCTACGACTTCGGGCCGCCGCTCTTCTTCGTCGCCCAGATCGGCCTGGTACTCCGGCTTGCGATCCAGCGCCGCGTCAAGGCCTGGACGCCCGTCCTGGTGATCGTTGACGTCCTGGTGCCGTTCGTCGAGAAGGACCTCATGCCGCTGGGCGCCGCCTTCCTGCTGATCTCCTACCTGGCGCTGGCCCGGGTGTCCCGCGCGTCGCGTCTGGCTGAGGCCCGGCACCGCGTGGTCGAGCCTGCCGTACCGGCTTCTGTGTGATGAATGGAGAATGCCGGGTCGCGTCCCTCCTCAAGCGGGTGCGTGCCGTCCCGGCACGCCGGCTCGAACGGGCCGCGGAACGCGAGCGGGCGCGCATCGCCAGGGACATGCACGACGTCCTCGCCCACGCGGTCAGCCTCATGGTCGTCCAGGCCGAAGCCGGGCCGGTCGTGGTGCGCGGCGATCCCGACCGGGCCGAGGCCACGTTCGACGCGGTCGCCGCCTCGGCGCCGCTCGGGGTCGCTCGGGGTCGCGGCATGAGGAGTTCGCGCGTCGTCATCGCCGACGACCGGGAACTCGTCCGGGCCGGATTCGCATGATCCTCGACGCCCAGCAGAACCCCGGGTCGGCCGGCCTCTCACTTGTGGTGAATGCGGAGCCGGTTCCCCAACCAGCGGGTGACCGGCGGCAGGGTGCTCAGGCGCAGGGGTAGGTCTCGCTTCAGCAGGTCGAGCCGGCTGGCGGGGGCGTGGGTACCGCTGTTGCGGCGGCCCATCGCCTGGCGTTCCTCCACCTCCGGACGCAGCCGGGCCTCCCAGTCGCGCAGGGCGGTGGGCAGGTCGCCGGGCTGCCGCTGGAGGGCCGTCCCGAGTTCGTAGGCCCCCGCGACAGCCAGCGAGGAGCCGTAGCCCGCGAAGAGGGTGACACACCAGGCGGCGTCCCCGAGAAGCACCACCCGCCCGTCGCTCCACCGGCCGGCGACGATCTGGCTGACGCTGTCGAAGTAGAGCCGGTCGGCGGTCAGTTTCCGGATCACGTCCGGCGCGGTCCATGGGATGTCATGGAAGACCTCCGCCAGGGCCCGCAGCGGATCCTTGGCCAGTTCGGCGGCCGGGTCGGGGGTGCCGTAGGTGAAGAAGGCCGCGGTCCTGCCGGGGCCGAGGTTGGCGATCGTGAACAGGTGGCCGATCCGGGTGACGGTGGTGAAAGCGCGTTCGGGCGCGCCGTCAGGAAGGTGATCCAGCGTCGTGGCGGCGATGACGTGCCCGAGGTCGCGGCGGAACCGGTTCTCCGGGCCGAAGACCAGCTCGCGCACCTTCGAGTGCAGCCCGTCGGCGCCCACCAGCAGGTCGGCCTCGACCGTGGTGCCGTCGTCGAGTTCGACGCGGACGCCGCCGGCGTGCTGCTCCACCGCGGTGAGCGTGGTCCCGAACCTGATCGGCACGTTCTCCTCGACCTGCTCGTACAGTGCCGCCTCGATGTCGCCGCGCATCAGCGTGAGGCCGCGCTCCCCGAGCAGGGTCCGCACCGTATGGTTCGGGACGGTGAAGCGGTGCCGGCCATCAGGCTTGAGGTAGGCCATGGCGACCGCGCCAGAACAGCGCTCGCGCAGCGCGGGCAGGACGCCCATGCGCTCGGCGGCGTCGTAGCCACGCCCGAAGAACGCCACCACGTACCCGCCTGTTCTGCGGGCCGGAGCCCGCTCGACCACCAGCGGTTCCCAGCCGATCTGGCGCAGCCGCAGCGCGGCGGCGAGCCCGGCGATTCCTGCTCCGACGATGACGGCCTTTCCTGCCATGTTCCTCAGCCTCCTCGTAAGAATGAGCATGTGCTCATACAGCATGAGCACATGCTCATTCTTTGTAAAGACGGTTCCGGTAGATTGGCTGGTCATGTCACCGCGTGGTGTTGCGATCCCTGACGTACGACAGCAGCTCTTCAACGCGGCCGAGCGCGTGCTGCTGCGCGAGGGCCCGTCCGGCCTGACTGGACGCGCCATCACCAAGGAGGCCGGGTGCGCCACCGGCCTGCTCTACAACCACTTCGCCGACCTGGACAGCTTCCTGGCCGCGCTGCTCCTCGATCGCGCGGCCCGGACGGGCGAGAGCCTGGCCGGCCTGCCTGGGCTGGCGGGCACGGGCCGCGTGGTGGACAACCTCCTGGACGCCGTCGAGACGTTGTTCGCGAGCAACCTGCTCGCCCTCGCCGGGCTCGTCATGGCCAGGCCGTCCCTCATTCCCCGGCTGGGCGACGCACTCGCCGACGGCACCCTGCACATGGATTCCGGCGAGCGCGCCTTCGCCGCCTACCTCCGCGCCGAACGCGAACACGGCCGCGTCCAGGCCGAAGCCGACGTGGACTCGCTCGCACTCGCCCTGGTGGGGACCGCGCACCATCTCGTGCTGAGCCACACTCCCGACCTGCGCCGGCGCATGCACAGGGTGACCACGGCCCTGATCGCGGGCGTCCAACCGACGATCTAGCGAGGCGCGGACCTGGCGCAGGCGTGGAGGCTCGGCGCAGCCGCAGAGCCAGGTTCGCTCCCTGGCATCGCGGCCCCGTGAGGAGCAGGCTCCAACGCGGCGATCGAACGGATTTGAGAGGGCTTTAACCACGTGAGTGGTTGGATCCGCCACATCGCCGAAAGGATTCGAGACATGAGCAAGCACGTACTCGAACCGGAAGCGCAGGAGATCGCGGATGCCACCGCGAACCCGCCCTTCCTCTATGAACTCGGACCTGAGGGTGCCCGCAAGGTACTCGACGATATTCAGTCCGCTCCGATCGACAAGCAGCCCGTCGCCGGCGACAAGTGGATCACCGTTCCGGCGGAGGTCGGAGATGTCCAGGTGCGCATCATCAAGCCTGAAGGGACGACCGGCCTCCTGCCGGTGATCCTCTACATCCATGGCGGCGGGTGGATCCTCGGCAACTCGGCCACGCACGACCGGCTTGTCCGCGAACTCGCCAACGGCGCGCGGGCGGCCCTGGTCTTCGTCGAGTACGACCGCTCCCCGGAGGCGCGCTATCCCGTCGCCATCGAGCAGGCGTACGCGACCGCGCAGTGGATCATCAAGAACGGCGCCGGCGAAGGGCTCGACGCCAGCCGCATGGCAGTCGCCGGCGACTCGGTCGGCGGCAACATGACCGCCGCGGTGGCGATCATGGCCAAGCAGCGCGGTGACGTGCGGTTCGTGCACCAGTCGCTCTATTACCCCGTCACCGACGCGGCGCAGGACACCGACAGCTACCGCGAGTTCGCCGACGGGCCGTTCCTCACCGCGAGGGCGATGGCCTGGTTCTGGGACGCGTACATCCCGGGCGATGGAGCGCAGCGCAAAGAGATCACCGCGTCACCGTTGCGCGCCTCCCTGGAGGAACTCGCGGGCCTCCCGCCGGCGCTGGTCATCGTCGACCAGAACGACGTCCTCAGGGACGAGGGCGAGGCTTACGCCGCCAAACTCACTCAGGCCGGTGTTCCCACGGCGTGCGTCCGGTACAACGGCATCATCCACGACTTCATGATGCTGAACCCGGTGCGTTCCACCCAGGCCACCACAGCGGCCATCGACCAGGCTGTCCACGTGCTGCGCAAGGCACTCGGCACGCTTTGACACTCCCGTGACGTGTCGGGGAAGACCGTCCTTCTGCGATGAGTTTCGGCCCGGGCGTTCGAGGATGAGCCAGGCTGCTTGGAACTGATAACGCGAGCGGAGCGTGTTTGCCGAGGTCGCGGTGCGCTCTTTCATCTGCGGCACGGTCTGGACGCCCTGAGCCGGCTGCCGTCCACCGAGGATTCGTGACTCACCGACACGCTGCCGGTGGCAGGGACGGCCGCATCGCCCACTGCGACAAGTCCGGTTCGGCCGGCCTCCATTGCATGATGCTGCCTTCGATCCCGCAGCATCCTGCCACCCGTCGATCTTCAAACTGCCCGTCACCCCCGCCATCCTTGAACGAAACATCCAGCGCGAATGAATCCTTCTGGGGGAAGCGGAAATGAAGAAGATGATCAGCAGGGTCTTGGCGGTAGTCGCGCTGGCTGGCGCGACGTTCATGGGTGCGAGCAGTGCGCACGCCGCGGCGGACTTCTCCGATGTCATCGTGTGCGTGCGGTCGACGGCGGAGTTCGCGGACGGTTCGGTGCTCTCCTGCACAAACGTCTGGTAGACGGTCTCGTTCCATCGGATTGGGGTGTGGGCGCGGTTCGCCTCACCCCAATTCCGTTGCTCTGACGAAATGCGGCCAGGCTGAACCAGGGGTGAACGCACCGCGAAAGCCGGAGTGGAAATCCAGATCTACCTCCCATTCCGAAATCGGGCTTCACATGACCACCTGACCCGAGGTGGGGCACCCCGCACGATGACCAGCGGGCATCTCCCCGAGGGGAACGCCGTCTGTGCCGGTGCGCCGGACGATGATGTCCATCGCCCCGCCGGCTGCGCGGGTCCAGCCCGTCGACATCCTGCCCCGAAGCAGGGCGATACCGGTCGCGCCGCCGACAGCGTGCGGTTTGTGAGGGGCGCGTCGGAGGGTGAGGCGGTCCGCGTCACCTATCCCTTATCACCTATCACCCGGAGGAACGGGTCAATGTCCCAACCTGTCTTTTCGTCGGATCGTGCGCGGCCACGCCAGCTGCGTACGGTCACAGCTTCGGCGCTGGCCGTGAGTATGACCGTGGCCGCGGCGTCCCCCGCTGCCGCCGCGGCCACGCCGTACGCGGACTGGAGCGGCACCACGGCGCAGCGCGCTCAGCTACAGCAGTTGGCACGGAACCTGGTGGACGCCGGGGCGCCCGGTGTGGTCGTGCGGGTCGACGACGGCCGCGGCCGGCCGATCGAGATCGCCGAGCAGGCCACCTGGACCAGACGGGATCACCTGCTCAAGGTGGGAGACGAGTTCCGGATGGGGTCCCACACCCAGACCGTGATGGCCACGCTCGTGCTGCGGCTGGTCGCCGAGGGCAAGCTCGCTCTGACCGACCCGGTGGAGAAGTGGCTGCCTGGCAAGGTGCCGGGCGGCAAGGCGATCACGTTGCGCATGCTGCTGAACCACACCAGCGGCCTGTTCGACTACACCGATGACGCCGCGCTCCTGCCGTCGATCCTCGGCAAGGATCGGCGGCGGTGGACCTCGGCGAAGCTGCTCGCCGTGGGGGTGAAGCACGATCCGCTGTTCGCGCCGGGCACGAAGTGGTCGTACAGCAACACCAACTACGCCGCGGTCGGCGCCGTCCTGGAGCGGGTCACCGGGGCGAGCCTGGCCGATCTGGTCCGGGATCGGATCGCCCGACCGCTCGACCTCAAGCACACCTACTTCGCCACGGACTCCACCTGGCGCGGCTCCCATGCGCACGGCTACGAACCGGATGCCGCCCACATGCCGCAGACCGTGCCGGCCAAGTTCCGGCACTTCGCCGGGGCGCGCCACCACGGTCACGTGGACGTCTCCGACAATGACCCCGGGTGGAGCGGGGCGGCCGGGGCGCTGGTGTCCACCACACGGGACTGGTCCCGGTTCTACACCGCGTTGATGTCCGGCAAGCTGCTGCCCGCCGCCCAGCTGGCACAGCTGCGCGCCACTGTGCCGAGGGACCCGCAGCAGCCGGACGGGCCCGGCTACGGACTCGGCATCCAGACCGGTACGAGCCCGTGCGGCACGTTCTGGGGTCACGAAGGCGGCATCCCCGGCTACCTCACCATCAGTATCACCGACCGCACCGGCACCCGCTCGGCGACCGTCCTCATGTCGACGGAGGTCCAGGCCGAGTTCGGGGCCGACCCGAAGATCGCCGAGGCCGCCCCGGCGCTCCAGACGGCCGTGGCCTGCGCGATGTTCGGCCAGCCCGTGCCGACCACGGCTTCCGCCAACTGACCGGTGCGGTGGTGATCGGCCTGCATGACCCGCGCCGCCGACCGGTGGACGCCGCACTCCCCCGCCACGGCGTCGGACTCTCCCGGTCACCGGCGAGCGCTCCACGCGCCCAGCTCACCATCGCAAGGCACCAAGCCGCGCCGCAGCCCCTGACCGGCTGCAGACAGTGACAGACCGACATGTCCACCATGCCGCGAAGACGAAGATCGGAGCTTGAACGACAAGCCAAGAGTCGCATGTTTGCGGTGTCCGGCGGCGGGCAGGCGGCGGCTGTCTGCCCCGGGCGGGGTTCTCCCCGAGGCTTCGTCCGGAGCAGGCCGGGCAGGGACACCTGCCGGGGAAAGCGTCTCCCGACGGCCACGGCGCGGGAGACGACGGGACTCGCAGTCGAGCACTACGGATCGACACCAGACGCCACGCGCGCCCGCGGCGTAGGGATACCAGAAACCACCCCGCGGTTTCGAACGGCTGGCCCCGACCCCTTACACCGACCGGCACACCAGCACCCTGTTCCTGGGCACCTGCAACGCCGACGACGTGGCCGCCCGCCTGTCGATCAGCGTCCAGCACATGCGCCGGCTGGCGACAGGCACGTCCTTCAACAGGATCCGTGAGGAACTGCGGCGCGACATCGCCGTGGACCGCGGTGGCGAGTCCATCGACGAGCTCTCCCATCGGCTCGGGTTCTCCGAGCCGAGCGCACCTTCACGCGCTGGGTCGGGCGTTCGCCGGGCGCGTACCGCCACAGCCTCCCGTGACCGCGGCGGCCGTCAGGCGTCAAAGCGTCCGCGGGCAGCCTCGATGTGCGCCAGGTACCGCTGGGTCCAGCCGCACATCCCGTCAGCCACCGATCGCAGAGCCCTGCCCGGCTCGGTGAGGGTGTACTCCACCCGCGGCGGCACGGTGGGATGCACCTCGCGCTCGACCAGGCCGTTGCGCTCCAGCATGCGAAGGTTCTGGGTGAGCATCTTGTGGCTGATGCCCTCGATCTCCTGCCGCAGCTCGCTGAAGCGCAGGGTGCGCTCGCCGAGGGCCTCGATGATGAGGAGCGCCCACTTGTTGGCGACATCCGAGAAGATCTCCCGCGCCAGGGAGTCCGCGCGTCTGAGGTCCGCGGCCTCGGGTGAGCTTCCGTACTGCTTGGTCACCATCGGGTTCCCCAGTCACTGAAAAGTGCGTTCTTCCATGTCAGAGAACACTCTCCTACGGTTCCTGAGTAACCACAAGTGACTACGAAAGCAGGCGTCATGGCCATCACTCTGGTGAACCCCGACGGATTGCCCACGATCGACGTTTACCGGCAGGTGGCGATCGCGTCCGGGACGAAGCTGGTCTTCATCGCCGGGCAGGTCGCCTGGGACGCGGAACCGGAGCTCGCAGCGCAGGTCGAGCAGTGCTACCTCAACATCGGCACTGCCCTGGCCGAGGTCGGCGGTTCCTTCGCCGATGTGGCGAGACTGACCGTGTACGTCGTCGACTGGACTCCTGACAAGATGCCGGCTCTGCTGGAGGGGATCTCCCGGGCGGCCGGAAGGCTCGGGATCACTCCCGTTCCCCCGGCCACTCTTGTGGGTGTCGCGGCGCTGGACATCCCCGACCATCTGGTCGAGATAGAAGCCACCGCGATCCTCGACTGAACTGGCGTAGCTACGCAGGCGCCCGCCGGGCCGGCCAACCAGCCTTCCCACCGGCATCGAACTCTTCGTCGACGGCGGCCTGGCGCAGGTGTGAGCCCGATCGGCCGGAGCGGCTCGGCTGAGCACAGGGCGGCATGTCCACACGGTTTCTAGGTGGGCAACTCCGTCCCGGCCTGCTCGGCGATCATGTACGCGGCATACCAGCTGGGCCAGTCCGCGTCCGGTTCGCCGGTGCGCTTCTCGTGCTCACCATGGGCGGCCTCGGCCCGCCGCAGCGCCTCGGCCAGTTCGCCCGCGGAGGTGTAGGAGGCGGGAGCCGGGTCCACGCGCCCGGGCAGGCGGGTCGTGACCTCCTGCATGACCCAGGTGTTGCCGTCGGGGTCGCTGAAGGTGGCGAGGGAGTTGTAGGTGCGGCGCTCCGGATCCAGGCCGTCGGCCTGCCCGTCCGGGGTGCGGTGGAAGATCTCGCCGACGTCGACGCCGGCCGCGACCAGCGCCCGCCTGGCGGTCTCGATGTCGGAGACGATCACGTACGCCCTGGCCGAGCCGGGCGCGGCCGAGGTGATGTTCTCCCCGAAGTGCACCGAGCCCGGCGAGCCCGGCGGCGTGAACTGTTCGACCCCGGGCGGCGTGACGTCCTGCCTCCAGCCGATCCTGCGGTAGAACTCCGTCGCCCGCTCGACGTCAGAGACGGGCAGGACGATCACCTCGATCTTCATGTCGAAGCTGCCGACGCCGACATCTGTCGTGCTCATCGCTATCTCCTTGGTGGCGATCTTTACCAGGACCCGGGGGCCCTTGGGGTCGAACGGGATGCCGCCGGGCTTGGCTCGTTCGAGCTGGGCCTTCATGGAAGCTGCGCCGATCTCGAGGCGGGCGTCGCCGAAGGCGGAGTGGTGCACGAACGCGTTCCGGAAACTGACATCTCCGCTGGAAGTACCCGGGTAGCCGTTCCAGCCGATCAGGCGCGGGTAAAACCATCCGCCGGTGTGGTTCTCCACCGCGTCATCGGCTGCGTTGGCGAAGCGGAGAGGCGGAGCACCTCCTGCCGACCCGGTCCGGGCCGGGGCCGATGCCGCGTTCCAGGTAGGCACCGGCGACGTGGGCGTTGTCGATCCCGGCGCGCTTGAGCACGGCGTCGACGCCTTCCCGTGCCCGGTCGAGGGCGTCCGGATCCGTGGCGTCCACACGCATCGCGGTGACCGCCGGGACGGGCCGGGCCCGCGCGGGGTCCCGAGGAGCTTGCCTGGTACCAGAACGTGGCTGCACTCCCCACCAGGGGCGAACGTCACACCGGCGCCAGGACCATGGCCGTGCCCAGGAGGACCGCGACGGAACCCGGCGGGACCGTAGTCGAAGGACCGGTTTCGTCGCGGTGGCGTCGGCTGAGCAGCATGCGACGCTCCGCGGCACCGGGACGTGGGCCGAACGACTCGGATGTGAGGGACCAATTGCTCTTCGAACGGTCCCCGCCGACCGTCACTGTGGAGAGGCGGGGAGTGTGCACCCGGGGCGAGGAGGGTTGGCGCTGTCCCAGGCCGCTGCCCGATCTGCGTCTCGACGGGTCGTGCTGGAGGCCGCGGCTTCCTGGGTGTGCTCGGTGGGGCCGCCATGGGCGTCACCTGGGCGACGCTCACCGCCCTGGCGATGGTCCGGCTAGGGGGAGGACATGAAGATCAAGAACGTGATGTCCACGCCGGTGGTCGTGGTGCCGCCGTACACGGCGGTGTGTGATGTAGCCCGGCAGATGGACCATTCCGGAGTCGGCAGCGTCGTCGTCAGCGACGGACAGGAGGTCATCGGCATCGTGACCGACCGCGATCTGGTGCTGCGGGTGCTCGGGCAGGGAGGGGACGGCCAGGCTCAGGTGCGAGAGGTCATGACCAGGGATCCGGCCACCGTGCGACCTGATGACGACCTGGACGTGGCGGTCGAGATGTTCCGACGGAGCGCGTTCCGCCGGCTGCCCGTGGTGGAGGCAGGCACGGTGATCGGACTCCTGAGCGTGGACGACCTGCTGCTGCGGGTCAACCAGCTCACAGCCGACCTGCTCCGGCCGCTGGCCAGGCAGATCAGCACGCCCGGGCACTTCCAGGAAGGCTAGCGCGGTTACCACGAACGTTCACCGGCGTACAACGGCGATCCGGGGTAGTGGCCAATGATCACCTTCGCCGTAGCAGCGCCGCGATGCTCGCCGTGAGGGCAGCACCCACTCCTAAAGCCATGAGCACATGCTTGGTGTCCGAAGACGCGTGCCTCTGCCGGATCACTGGCCTCGCCGGGAAGCGCTGGGCCTTGTTCAGTTCCTCATCTACCACGCGACAAAACGCGCGGCTGCGGGTGCGACTCGAGGCCGAGAAGCTCGCCCTCGCACTTGCCCAGTGCTGTCTAGCAATCTCGCCCTTGAAGGCATCTGCGACATACATGCGTAGCTCGTTGTCGGGGAGCTGGCCGAGCTCGTACATCGCGAGCCAGTGGACGAGCCACAGATTGTAGTACATGCGCATCTGGCGAGTCTGATGATCCTGACCGTCCAACGGCGCTTCCAAGACCTGCATCAAGTCGGGTGTATCCATCCCGAGTCGGACCATCTCCAGATGCTGTGCTCTGGCCATCTGCAAAGCAGAAATCCGGACACTCCGCGCCTGCACGACGACGGAGAGCGCGACGCCGATGAGAGAGATCGCGGCCAGCAGCGTCGCCGCCGGCCCGTACGCCTGCCCGATATCGCTCAACAACGACCAGTCGAGCCCCGGCGTTAGCTCCACCACGCGGGCCATGGCCAGCGGCGAGAAGATCAGCAGTCCCCCGGCTAAGAGGAGCATCATCAGCGCGAACCACACGACCGTCGTTCGCCATATCCAGCGCCTCATCCGCTCTCCTCGCTCGTTGGTCGACGTCTTCACCGTCCAATCTGCCCGGGTTGCGATCGAAGATCACCGGTGCCCAGCACGCCCGCTACCGCTACCTTCGCCGACCTGGCTTGAACTTCACCTGCACATCGACCACCTAGCATTCGAGCCGAGTGCGGGGGTTGACTATGGATCTCACTCGAGCGCCGAAAGCGGTTCCGATGCCGAGCAACTCCAACGTTGCCTGCCGGACCATCGGTACCGCGTTGCTCGGCAATGCTCGATAGTCCTCGGCAATACTCGGCAAGGCATGGCACCGGACTTCTAGTCCAACGGTCGCAGGTTCGAATCCTTCAGGGCGCACTTCAATTACGGTGTTGACCTGCGAAAACATGTGTTGGCCCACTTGTGTGGAACATGGTTCTAGCCGTTACACCGGCATCTTCGTCCCGTCCGGGAAACTCGCCGACGGATGCAGAATTCTCGGCGCCGACCGTGTCTACGCCATGTACACGGAAGATCCGTTCCGTGGAGAGGTGGCGAGACACATCAGGGACGCCTTCCAAACCCACAGGCAACCGATCCGAAGCCGGATCGGCAAGGCCAGCCCATCACCAAGAACTTCCCCGGCAACTACGACGTGATGCCCAGGGCCCCCTTGACCAGGCGGGCGAACAGCGAGCTCGCCCCCCGGCGGCGTGCTGCTGAACGGGAAGAACCGCACCCGGATGACCTGGTACTGTCCGAACCTCAGCGGGGCCGGCACGGGCAAGGAGTGCGACGAGTATCCATTCCCTCCACCTTCCGATCGCTCGGCGTCGAGGGCAAATGGTCAACAATGTCTGGACGCCTACGTTCAACGCCTCAATTCGCATGGTGAGCGCGGCGCACAACCAGGCCGCCGGACGCGATCTGGGAGCTTTCTACTCCCGCTATCGCGTCTTCACCTCGAGCTCCCGTGAAGGCGGCGCGGGCAACTGGCCGTCCAACGCCTTCTGGGTCAGAATCCGCACGGGCACGCCACCGTCATAACTCCACAGTCAGGAGGGGCGTCTCCGGGATGCCCCTCCTGGCGCACCGACAATCGGGAGGTGACCGTGCGGTCGCCGACGTACCTGCACGACCTTCTGGTCTCGACTCTCTTCACCGAAGAACTCGATCACGACATGGACCTGTGGTCGCTGGGATTCAGCGCCCTTTGGATCAAGGGAGCGGATCTCGACACCCTCGCCCAAGCCTTCTCCTTGGACCTTTCCACCCGCACCCCGAGCCACCTGAGCGAAATCCTCGACCACAACGGCGACGACGGTTCTCTCTGGGTAGCCGAGGCCGGAGGTTGGACGGGCATCCTGCCGGCACGTTCAGACGACGCTTTCCTGCTGTCGCTGACCGAAGGAGGCCGTCACGCCCTCAGCTTCAGCATGGACATCAACGGCCATGACAGCTTCAAGTACATCCGGGACGGGGACACCATCGTCTCTTTCCGGCCCACCTGGCCCGACTCCAAGCACGGCAGCGACCCGCACGCGCTCGATCACCTGATGGATGGGCTGCGCTTTCAGGTCAGTGGCGACGACAACCCCGTGGAAGAGGACGAGAGCATCAGCTCGACCCTGGCGTTGATCGGCCGCATAACGGAAACGGACATGGCCGCTGACTGGCTTGAGGCGGTGCACTCCCGCATCGGACTGACCCGAAGGTGACGGGGTTGGTCTCCGATCGCCCTGGCGGGCGGCCCGTTCCGGGCTGAAAATCGGGGTGGTTGCCCGCCAACGTCGTGTCTCTATGCGCGCCTGATGATCTGGCTATCAGGCCGGCCTTTCAGATTGCCCGTAACGACGGGGGTGATGTTGGCCGGCGCATCGCTCTCATGCCCTCGCGGGACTTGGCCGCCGCGTGGGGCCACCGGCGTGAACGTAGGCGACCGCGAAGGAGTACCACGTGCGGGCGTTCTTGGCTCTGGCCATGGAGGCCGGCAGACCGCACTCCAGCTCGAAGGCTTCACCGTTGCGCGCGGCCTGACGAAGCCCGGACCGGAAGCTCTCGGCCAGGCCCTTGGTCTTGAAGGTGGACGACTTCTCGCGGTTATCGACCCGCCCAGCGCACGGTGTGGGAGACGATGCGCGGTTTCTTGCCCTGACCGAGGCGGGCCTGCCCGACGTTCGGACAGGTCCGCCCGGTTCTGGCTCGGGAACCCTTACGGGATCACGAACCCCTGTACGGCTGCGATGGGCAGCGGCTAACACGAAGCCTTGCCCAGCTTGAACCCGGCGTTGTAGCCGTGATCGTATGCCGCGTCCTGCAGCTCAGGGGCCAGCCCCTGTCGGGGCTGTTGGCCCTTGCATGAGGCTTGCCCTTCGGTGTATCCCTCGTTGAAGCCGCGCGAGCACAACGTCCTGAGCTCGCCGTTGAAGTTGCGGGTGCACGTGGGCGGCGCGACCTTCAAGGTCGCCGTGATGTGACTGTCGCCGGCGCTCACGGACGTCGGAACGACCGAGGCTTGCGAGACAGCGACCGTCCCGAACACGAGGGCGGGGATCAGCGGACTGGCGATGAGCAGACATTTTCCGCGCATCTTCGTCTCCTTCCTGATGAAGCCATCTCGAAGACCGCGACTTCATCCGGGGAAATGGCGCTGGGATGGCTCGGGAGAGCCGATCCTCGTGAAGGCGAACCTTCCTTGGGAATTTCTGCTTCCTTAGCCTCTCAGCGGAGGACATCTGGCTGTGGCCCCTGATTTTCGTCGCCGCCCATTGGCGATGTTTTCCGACATCGCATGCCGGCTGGGGCGACGCACTACCTCCAGCATGGGATTCGGCTTTTCTGCGTGTCCAGGCACTTGACCTCAATCTGAGCACGGTTTTTCCTGTTGCCCGCAGATTTCCGAGATCTTAACTGAACACGAAGGGACCTGCCTGTTTGCGCCAGGCTTCAGGGGGACAGCAGAGCGGCCGGGGACAGTCAAAACATGGCTTGAGTTTTGTCGTTTTGTAGGGCGGCACGCGGGACGAAAGCAACTGGCCGATCTTGCATCAGCGGCTGAATCGCCCCGCTCTCCACATCGAGGAACCGCTATCTCCTCCACAGGTGCCAGGTGGCGAGCACGACGAGCGCCGTGAAGCCCGACGTGAGCGCGCCGCCCTCCCCGATGAACCAGCCGGAGTGCTCCGTGGCGGCGGTCATGGCTCCGGCGACGAAGTAGATCGATGCGTTGAGGGTGGCGTGCAGGACCAGGACCGGCCAGATGCTCCCGGTGGGCGGCGAAATCCCCAGTCGAGGGTGCGCACGCCTCCGCTGAGCGCTGAGGCCACCAACGCCGCCAGGGCCGGCATGAACGCCTGCCCGTAGATGGCGATCTGGGCTGCGATCGGCGCCTGGCCGACCTGGTTGATGTCGAGCCCCTGGGACACGGCGAAGGCGATGAGAGGCAGGTCGATGGCCGTCAGCGTGATCCCGAAGAGCAGGATCGGCCGGAGGCCGGTTCGGGTGGTCGTGTTCATGGCCGACAGTCCACCTGCCGGGCGGTCCCACCCGCCTGAGAGCACGGTCCCCTCCGAGTCCCTGTGCGGTCCCGGAACCGGCTGCAGGTCAGCGATCAGCCGGCGGTGCGTCCGGCGGCGGCCGGTCCGCCGGGGTGGCAAGCCCTTCGACGGCCATCCGCGCGAGGACCCGCCGAACGTCTTCCACGTCCACGCCCGCGATGGCCGCCAGTTCCTCCACCGGGTACGGCCCGGCGCCGCGGCGGTCGACAAACGAACGGATCGCCCGGAAGGTCACCAGATCGGCCGTTCCCGCGGCCAGCGACTCCAGCTCCTTGAGCGCCAGATCCAGCCACACGACATCCTCGCCGGCCTGCACGCGACGCTCACGCTCACGGCGCATGGTCGCCAGCAGCCCGGCGGTGTCGTAGGCGATCTCGGTGAGGATCCGGTCGCGCTCGACCTCGTCCACACCCTCATGCTGCGCCTGCTCAGCATGCGGTGTCCCCCAAGTCGGACAAAATCATCCCCGAGCAAGTTGTCCGATAAGACGGTCTTGTCTGACCTGTTCGCGAAGGATCAGGGCACGTAGGTCACCTCGGGGAAGCGCGGCGCGGGCCCGTGCAGCAGGCGGCTGTCCAGCCCACGCAGGTGCCGGTCGAAGAAGGCGGCGGGACAGGCACGCTGCACGGCCAGGCCGCGCTCGGTAACCACGGCTGGCCAGCTCCTCGACCACGACCGTGGAGTCAGCCCGGTTGGCGCCGTTGCCAGGCGAGAGCACCACCACCGGCAGCCGCCTGCCGCGCACGGGCGCGCTCAGCCGGGCGTGGGTGAGCGGCAGCCGTACCTGCCGGGAGGACAGGCCGCTGTCCTTGAGGAAGAGGGCCGCAGCGGCCGGGGGCAGGTAGGGCGCGCGGGGGCGGCCATCGTCCCTCAGGGCAGGCCCGCGCCCGGGCCGTCACATCGGCCGCTGCCGTCGGTGCGCGGACGGAGACCTCGTCGGGGACGGCCGCGCCTGACCATGTCAGTGCTCGCGGAGGAAGCCGCGCAGGAGGCGAAGGTAGGTCGCGGTTTGCTCGTGGGCGATCCCGTGGCCGGCGTTCGCGACCTCGGCGAGGCGGGCGCCGGGGATCGTGTCGCGGTACTCGGCGGCGACGTGGGGTTTGATGTAGTCGCAGGTGCCGCGCATGATGAGCGCGGGTACGTGGAGCCGGCGCAGTCGGGGGCGGGGGTCGGGGACGCGCATGGCGTCGGCGACGGTGAACTGGTTGGCGTAGAAGCCGGGGCGGTTGCCGTGCGTCGGGGCGGGCGGGCCGTCCGGGCAGGTGGTGGCGTCCTTGCCGATGAGCAGCAGTTCGCGCATCCGCCAGTCGGCCTCGCGGTCGGGGACGAGAGCGTGCGCGGCGGCCGGGCCGTTCTCCAGCAGGAGGGACAGAGCGATCATGCGCGGGCTCCCGAGGAGGTCGTCGCGGCGGCGGGCCTGGTCGGGTGTGAGGCGGTTCCACGGCTCGCCGATGTCGCCGGCGCCGGGTGCCCAGAGCGCGCCGGGGGAGACGAAGACCGCCTTGGCCACCCGGCCCGGGTGGGCGGCCAGATACTGGGCGGTCAGCGTGGCCCCCCACGACCTGCCGACGAGGATCATCTTGGGCACGCCGATGACCTGCCTGATCGCCTCGAGATCGGCCACCTGGCGGGCGACGGTGTAGCCGGTGACGTCGGCGAGGCGGCTGGAGCGGCCCGCGCCGACCTGGTCGTAGGCGTAGACGTCGAAGCCGTCCGCGGCCAGTTCCTCCGCCCCTTCCGGCAGGCCCTCGCCCGCGGTGCCCGGTCCGCCGTGCAGGAAGATCACGGGGTACGGCTCGGCGCCGCCCTTCCGGTGCGTGTAGGCGATGCGGGAGCCGGTGGGCAGGTCCCAGTACCTGACGTACGCGGGAGCGGCCGGGGCGAGCGGCGTCGGTAACGGCCGGAAGACGAGCAGCCAGGCGCTCACCGCGGCCAGTGCGGTGACCGTGACCGCGAACCAGACGGCGGCGCGCCCGGCCGAGCGCGTCAGCAGTCGCATCGACGGCCGGCCCAGCAGAAAGGCGACCAGCAGGCAGACCAGGACTGCCGCCGCGCACAGCATGGGGATGACGGCGGTGACGGAGGCGAGCGCGAGAAAGGAGAACGCGGCGGCGGCCACGGCCAGGAGGGCGGCGATCAGGCCGGCCAGCAGGCCCGCCGTGCGGCGAACAAAGGTGAGCATGCCGCCAAAGATCCTCTTGTGAGGTGTGTGCGGCATCGGGAGCAACCCCGGCCCTCGCCCCGGATTCCGGGCGGATACTCCTCCTGCGGACCCACTACTTTCGACCTGGAAACGTGGCGAACAGGGTGCGTGTCGCGGGCGCCCTGGTGGTGCAGGAGGACAAGCAGCTCGGCCGCGGCATCATGATGGGTAGAAGTGCATGACGACGGCGAGCCCCACGAAGTGGATGATCACCACGAAGGTGATCAGGAAGATGAACACGAACTTGGCCGGGCCGTGCTCGAAGTGCTTACCCTCCTTCAGGGGAGGCAGCTTGGCCTGCCGCTCAGCGATGCGCTCCTCCAAAGGCTTGCGGTAAAACACGGGTGTCCTCCAGGGGTCAGCCGACCGATAGGTTTGCGTGCAGGTTATTGGTGGGCTATTAGTTTGTACACAAAGTAACCTACCAGGGAATGGAGGAGGAAACCTCATATGGAGCCTGTGACAGGCGTAACAGACCTGCTGGCGCTGGATCGGCAGGTGTGCTTCGCCTTGAGCATCGCCTCGCGCAGCGTCATCGGGCTGTATCGGCCACTGCTGCAGCCGCTGGGTCTGACTCATCCGCAGTACCTGGCCATGCTCGCGCTCTGGCAGCAGGAGCCTCTGTCGGTCAAGGAGCTGGGAGAGCTGCTTCAGCTCGATCCGGGCACCTTGTCTCCGCTGCTCAAGCGGCTTCAGGCCCTCGGCTACATCCATCGCGAGCGCAACAGCAAGGATGAGCGTGCCCTGGCGCTGACCCTGACTCCAGCCGGCAAGGAGCTACGAGCCGAAGCGGAGAAGATCCCACCCGCCATCGTGGCACGTCTCGGCATGGACATCGAAGAGTTGCAGCACCTGCACCAGTCGTTGATGCGAGTGATCGCGGCAGCACGCGGCGCCGACGAGCCCAAGCCGCACGATTCCTGACCGTTCCACGTCATTCGTCCAGGTCGAGCGACACGCCCATACTCCCTGAGGACACCGGTCACGCCGGCGGACGTCGAGCCGGGTGATCCGCGGTGGTGCCGCTCCGGCGACGGCTCAGCACCGCGGCGATGGGAATGGCGGCGGCCAGGCCGCTCAGCAGGACGGCCGCGAGCGCTCCAAGGACGGCCGGTTCGTCGCCGAAGGCGAGGCCGACCGCGGCGAGCGCCGGTCCCACGTTGCGCACCGCGGTGACTCCCCCCATGGTGGTACGGAGTGCCCGCGGCCCGGTGGCCATGGCCGTGCCGAGGCCGAAGGCGATGGCGGAGAAGACGAAGCCCGCGAGCGGGCTGAGTGAGCCGATCAGCGCGACGACGTCCCGCCAGTTGCCCAGGAGCATGCCGGCCAGCACGACGAGGAAGGTCACGTTCGACGCTCCGACCGCCACGGGATGCCATGACAGGGCTGTGGGCGACGCGTAGTGGCGCACCGTCAACCCGACGGCGAACGGAACGAGCTGGAGGACCGCCACGGTCAGCATCAGTGCCGGGACGTCCAGTGCGACTCCACCGCCCACGCCGGCCGCCTTGAGCATCACGTTCGCCGTGGGACCGAAGGTGATGCTGCCGACGGCGGCCAGCAGGACCTGCATCGCCGCACCTGCGACCACGTCGCCCTTCTGCACCATGCCGAGTTTCGCGCCGAGCGGCCCACCCGGTGAGGACGCGATCAGGAGCAGCGCGATGTACGCCGCCGTGGGCAGGCCGAACAGGGCGGCGAGGCCCCAGCCGAGGAGCGGGACGGCGACCAGGTTGGCCAGGAGGACCAGCACCAGCAGCAGGACATTCGCGAACACGGCGCGCAGGGCCGACAGTGTCGCCCCGAGACCGGCGGCGAACATGGTGGCCGCGATGAAGACGACGGTGACGGCGTTGAACAGCAGCTGCAGCGTGTCCATATGGATCCCCGGTCGTCGGGCCAGAACGGCGTCACCATGCTCAGTCCGTGAGGTCGCCGAGCCAGCGCAGTGCGGTCAGCCCTGGCATGAAGCAGTATTCGCCGCCTCGCGTGACCACGAACCGCGGTGTGGAGAGCAGCCGCCGCCGTACGGGACGCCGGGGAATGGTGAAGTCGCCGGAGCCGTCGGTGGAGCCGATGACAGGGTCCTTCGCGTCACCCGCGCCGAAGAAGACGCCGTCGTTCATCCATTCGGACTGGACGAACTCGAACTGCCGCCCGAGATGCGCTCCGACGAAGGCGAACATCAGCCCGCGGTCGGCCCCGTCGTCCTCCAGGACGCCCTCGGGCAGCGGCGGCCCGTACGCGGTGCCGCGCCTGATCATGCGATGCAGCCTCGGCACCCCGGCCACCCTCGCGTCACGAGGATTGCCCCGGCGGATGTGGCAGCCGCCGGGAGTGGTGAAACCTGCCGGATCGTCCTGCTCGAACAGGAAGATGTTGTTGCGCGTCCGGTCGGCGCCGAGGCCGGGGTCGTCGTGTCGCGGGCTGAGCGCCAGCGGAGCGCCGCTGCGCCAGCGTCCCATGAGCTTCGCGGCCAGCAGTTCCTCGTCTTCAGGCCCGGTGGCGTTGTCCTTCAGGTATCGCCGGAACAGGGCCACGCGCTGGTGGAGCTTGCGGAAGACCACGTAGGTGCCATTGCGTCCGAGGACATCGGGTTGCGGGGTCTGGATGCCGCCGAGCTCGTCGCGATAGCCGAGCACGAACTCCCCCGCCTTGAGCGGCGCTTCCAACGGGTTCGAGCCGGCGATGCCGCTGCCCTCGACGGCGGGATGGCTGATGCCGTCGCGGTAGCCGAAAGGTTCGGTCTCGGTGGGCAGCGCGTGGCAGTTCTGCCGCCAGATCGCCGTCACTCCGGGCAGGGCCTCGTAGGCCGGGCGAGCACGGTCGATGGCGGCCTCCAGCCGTGCGCTGTCGGGCGCGAGCGCCACCAGCACCACGTGGACGTCGGGTGTGCCGAGCGGCGGCTCCCAGTTGCCGGGGCTGCTCTCGCCGACGTCGCCCAGCACGGTGGCCCGTGCGGCCATCCCCTGCCGGAACTCCCAGGCGAAGGTGTCCAGCCACTTCTGAGGGACACCGAGCGCCTTGAGACCGTGGTAGGTCAGCGCGACGCTGACCCAGGTCTCGCCCAACGGGCTGACCGTGTCGGCGGCCGAGGTCACCACGGCGCTCACGCGCCGCATCAGCTCCCGCCCATGGTCGCGGTCGTCGATGCGGAACAGGATGTAGGTCGCCGCGTACGGCGTCGGCCGGGGGCTGAGGACCCCGCGCTGGATGTCGTCGAGTTCGAGCTTGACCTGGGCCTGGGTGTCCTCGCTCACCGGAACCCGCCTCCTCGTAGCGCTACTTCGCCGAGACGATGTTGTTCCAGAAGGCGCGCAGGCTCTCGTCGACGCCGAACAGCGAGCTGAAGATCGTGGTGTCGGCGAAGATCACGTCACCGGCGCGGTCACCGCCGGGTGGCATCCACAGGAACATGTTGAACTCGGTGTTCCCGGCCTCGGTGAACGGGTGGGGCCTGGACATGTCGATCGGCTGCCTGCCCAGCACGTGGATGACGCTCGGGTCGTCGGTGGTCACGGCGTAATGAGGCAGGTGCTTGTGGAAGTTGAAGCTGGACACCCCTTCCAGCCACCCCTTGGTGTCCAGGTCCCTGACGATGGACAGCGGGGCGCTCCTGTTCCCGTCCGTCACCGCGGGACGGAGCCCGTACCGGTTCTCGACGGGTATCCCCAGCCCTGCCATCAGCGATCGGGTGTACCTGCCGAAGCGTTGCTGGCGGGGCACCAGCGCGTCGCCGTGGTGGTGGTATTCCATGTCGCGCACCACCATGTCGTTCGACGCGCCGACGTCGTGATGCGGTCCCAGTGCCAGGCAGGTTCCCTCGCGGGTGAGGAAGTCGCGCACCGCCTCGATCTCCGCGGGTGTGGCGTCCTGGCCGGTGATCATGTGGTCCAGTCCCCACACGAACAGGGTGTCGGTGTCCGCAAGGACCCGCTCGTCCAGTGGAGTGTGGAATCCGGCCTGGTCGACGCGCTGGTACACGGGTACGACGTGCCCGCTGGTCTCCTCGACGAACTGCTGGAAGGGCAGCCATCCCCAGAAGAACAGCTCCAGCCCGCCCGCGATGCCTTGCTGGAACCGCAGCGGATCCGACCATTTCGGGTCCTCGTAGGCAGGCCACGTCACGCGCCGCACTTCGGTCATCGTGGAGAACCGGTTGTCCAGTTCGGCGGTGTTCCTGCCGGCCTCGGCTGGATAGCTCCATGCGACGTAGATGCTCAACCGCCGCCGGCCGGGAGTGTACTGGCGCGGCACGTGGTTCTGGTTGTAGGTGCGCGCCGTTCTCAACTCGCTCATCTTGTCTCCGCATGGCGCCGGCGGGCATCACTGCATCTGGTCGAGCATCTCCGACAGGGCGCTCTTGACCAGCAGAGCCTTCTTGATCTCGTCGGCGGTGACGTACGGGTACTCGCCGTACTCGATGAAGCTCGGGCAGTGGTGCTCGCGAACGAATCTGATGAACGCCTCCGGGTTGGTCTTCCAGTCCTCGGGGAAGCCCTCGAGGTTCTCGAAAACCGTGTTCACCCCTGATCGGGCGAACAGTGCGATGGCGTCTTCGGTGTACTTGTCGAAATCGGTGTCGAAGATTCCCTGGTACATGAAGCGGGTGTCGTCGTCGAAGAGCACCCAGCGCAGGTAGTGCAGCTTCAGAGGAGCGAGCAGGTCCGGGTCGTCCTCCAGCGCCTTGGCGAGCGTGTGTCCGTAGCCTCGGATGACCTCAGCTCGGCCGGGCTTGACGTCCGCGATGATGGTGAACCCGTAGCACGCAGGGGTCCGCGGGTAGACGGGACCGTACTTCCCCTGCTCCAGGTGGTCGGTCTCTTTCGGGATGACGACCGCCTGCGGCCTGATCTCCATACCCGTCCCTCTCCATCGTTGTACACCAAGGGGGAAACGGTGGAGCGACCTGACTGCGGCCATTATCCCATAATGCGGCGCTGTACGGCAGGCGCGTGCACGCCCAGGGGCCGGCCGCGTCCAACGGAGTGGACGCGGCCGGCCGTGAGTTTCGTCGTTCAGCCGGCGCGGTCGGCCGCACCGGACTTGATGGTCTCGATGAACTCCCCGAGCTTGTCCTCGGGCAGGTTCTGGGCGAGGTCCGACTCGCTGATCATCCCGACGAGCCGCCGATCGTCGATCACCGGCAGTCGCTTGACCTTGTGCTGCATCATCTGCCGGAGCACATCATCGACGTCGGCGGTCGCCTCGACGTAGACGGGCTTGCCCTGGGCGAGCTCCGCGGCGCGGCACTCCTGCGGATCCTTGCCCTCGGCCAGGCACTTGATCACTATGTCGCGGTCGGTGATGATGCCGTGCAGCTTGTTGTCGGTGCCGCAGATCGGCAACGCTCCCACACCGAGGTCACGCATCTTGCGTGCGGCATCGATGAGGGTCTCGTTTTCGCCGATGCACTCGGCACCCACATGCATGATTTCCCGTGCCGTCGTCATCCGGGCCCTCCTCAGGTGTGTCCTTCCTTCCGTGCCGCCTACCCCATTCATCAGCGGTCATCCGCGCGTTCCAGAGATCGGCGGTGCGAACGTTCAGCTCAACGCCTTCTCCAGTTCCGTCTTGGACATGCTCGACCGGCCTCTGATGTTGCGGCGCTTGGCCTCGGCGTACAACTGATCCTTCGTGCGACCGCCCGCGCCGGAGCCGGAGCGCCGGCTGGAGGAGGTGTCCTTGGTCGAGGTGGAGCCGGCGGCGCGCGGGCTCTCGCCCAGCCCCCTACCCCTCCCCCACTCCCGGATTCGTCGTCGGCGCAGCCTCCTGTGGCCGTATTCCGGGCCTGCGCTCGCGCCCGCCGTCCCGCGCGTCCCTCGACTTGCGGCTACTAATGATGGCTGTTTTCATTTGTCTGCGACGTTGTTCATCGAGGGAGCGGCATGCGAGTACGCGGCAGTGACACTTCCAGGCTGAGACGGATCAACATGGTCACTGCCCTGCGCGCGCTGCGTGGGCACGGCGCGATCGGCCTGACCGAGCTGGCCTCGCGGGCCGGGCTGTCCAGGCCCACCGTCGAGGGGCTGGCCGAGGACCTGCTGGCCTCGGGCTGGCTGGCCGAGTCGCCGCCGGAGACCGGTCAGATGGGCAGGCCCAGGAGGCTGTTCCGCTTCCGCGCGGAGGCCGGGTACGTGCTCGGCGTGGACGTCGGCTCCTTCTCCGTGCGCGCGCTCGTGTGTGACCTGGAAGGCCACGTCGTGGGCCGGTCCGTCACCCGGCTGACGTCGGAGGCGAGCCGGGTGGACAGGCTGGACGGGATCAGGAGCGCCGCCCGCGGGGCGTTGCGGGACGCCGGTCTCGAAGCCGGCCGCCTGATGGCCGCCTGCGTCGGCACCACGGGCGTGGTGACACGGGAGGGCGTGGTCAAGCTCTCCGTGGCCCTGCCCGAGTGGACGGGCGTCGACCTGGTGGCCGAGCTGGGTGACGACATCGGACCCGTGGTCCTGGTCGAGAACGACTGCAACCTCGCGGCGCTGGCCGAGCGGTGGACGGGCGTCGCGACGGGCGCGCGGGACCTGGTCTTCGTGCTGTCGGGCGTGCGGACCGGCGCCGGTCTGCTGATCCGCGGCGAACTGCACGCAGGCGGACGCGGCATGGCCGGCGAGATCGGCGCGTTGCCGCTGGTCGGCTGGCATCGTGCCCCCTCACACCTGGCCGCGTTCCCCGGCCTTCCGGCGGGAACGGCCGCCGAGGAGGTGGCCGGGCTGGTCTTCGCGGCCGCCAGGCAGGGCGATCCCGCCGCGCGCTGGGCGGTCGAGCAGTACGCCCATGACCTGGCCGAGGGCATCGCCGCGCTGGTGCTGACGATGGACCCCGACCTGGTCGTGGTCGGCGGCGGCGTCTCCCGGTCGGGTGACGTCCTGCTGGAGCCGTTGCGCCGCCATCTCGACCCGCTCTGCCTGGAACCGCCGGAGCTGGCCGTCTCGACCCTGGGAGACCAGGCGGTCGTGCTCGGCGCGGTACGGCACGCCCTCGACCACGTGGACGCCCGCCTCTACGACGTGGACGCCACGCTGCCCGAGGCCCAGCCCTCCTGACGGCGGGGCGGCAGGAACCGGCCGGCGCGACGGGCACGCTGCGGACTCTTGACGGGAAGGCGCTTGCCGCCACATATTTAGCCTTGCTTCGTTAATAAGTCGGGCAGGCGCTCGACGCGCAGGAGAAGAGCGCTTCCATGTCCATGAGCCGCCGCTTCCAGGTCACCCGCCAGGCCCTCACCCTCGACGGTGAGCCGTTCCAGGTGTTGTCGGGCGCCA
Source organism: Nonomuraea sp. NPDC003727 (assembly GCF_053586935.1). NCBI lineage: Bacteria > Bacillati > Actinomycetota > Actinomycetes > Streptosporangiales > Streptosporangiaceae > Nonomuraea > Nonomuraea sp. NPDC003727. The sequence goes on along the minus strand of NZ_JBSFNE010000004.1, from coordinate 257,602 downwards.
TGCACTACTTCAGGACGCTCCCCCAGCAGTGGCCCGACCGTCTCGCCAAGCTGCGGGCGATGGGGCTGAACACGGTCGAGACGTATGTGCCGTGGAACCTGCACGAGCCCCGTCCGGGCGAGTTCACCTTCGCCGGCCTGGCCGACCTGGAGGGCTTCCTCACCGCCGCCGAGGAGGCCGGGCTGTACGCGATCGTCCGCCCCGGCCCCTACATCTGCGCGGAATGGGAGAACGGCGGCATCCCGGCCTGGCTGGAGTTCCGGCGGCGCTGCCATGACCCCCGCTGGCTGGAGCCCGTCGACCGCTGGTTCGACGAGCTGATCCCGCGGATCGCCGCGCGGCAGGTCAGCCGGGGCGGCAACGTCCTGATGGTGCAGGTCGAGAACGAGTACGGATCCTACGGCGACGACCACGTCTACCTGCGCCACCTGGCCGGGGGCCTGGTCCGCAGGGGGATCGACGTGCCGCTGTTCACCTCCGACGGGAGCTGGGACCTCATGGTCACCGGCGGCACCGTGCCGGAGATCTACGCGACGGCCAACTTCGGCGGCGACCCGGCCGGTCACTTCGCCGAATTCGCCAGGAACCGTGACGACCCCGAGTTCTGCATGGAGTTCTGGAACGGCTGGTTCGACCACTGGGGCGAGGAGCACCACGTACGCGACCCGGACGAGGTCGCCAAGCTGCTCGACGAGATGCTCAGCCGGGGCGCGTCGGTCAACCTCTACATGGCGCACGGCGGCACCAACTTCGGCTTCATGGCCGGCGCGAACGCGGGGGGCGAGCAGGCCGACGGCCGGTACGAGCCGACGGTCACCTCCTATGACTACGACGCGCCGATCTCCGAGCACGGCGATCCGACCGCCAAGTTCTGGGCCTACCGCGAGGTCCTCGGCCGCCACACCGAGCTGCCGCCCGCGCCGTCCCGCGAGCCGGTCGCCACGCTGCCCGCCCGGGAGATCGCCTGCGAGGCCCGCCTGAGCCTGCTGGACTGCCTGGACGTGCTCTCCACGGGCACGGTGCGCAGCGCTGTTCCCCGCACGTTCGAGGAGCTCGGCCAGGCATACGGGCTGGCCGTCTACCGGGGCCACGTGCCCGGCCCCCGGCCGGAGGCGCTGCCGCTGACGGTCACCGGGCTGCACGACCGGGCCTGCGTGCTGATCGACGGCGTCCCCCGGGCGACCCTGGAGCGCGACGCCGTCACCTCGCTGCCCCTCGCCACCCCGGAGCGCGGCGTGGAGGTGACGCTGATCGTCGAAGCGATGGGCCGCGTCAACTACGGCCCGATCCAGGGCGAGAGCAAGGGCGTCACCGGCGGCGTACGGCACGAGCGGCAGTTCGTCTTCGGCTGGGAGATCGACCCCGTCCCGCTCGACTCGATCGAGGGCCTGCCCTGGGGGCGCGAGACCAGCGCCGCCGGGCCGTCGTTCCACCGCGCGACCCTGCACGTGGAGGAGGTCAGGGACGGCTTCGTCGCCCTGCCCGGCTGGGGCAAGGGCTACGTCTGGGTCAACGGCTTCAACCTCGGCCGCTACTGGTCGCGCGGCCCGCAGGTCACCCTCTACCTGCCCTGGCCGCTGCTGCGCCGGGGCGCCAACGACCTCGTCGTGCTGGAGCTCGACGAGGCGCCCGCGCAGCCGCGGGTCGAGATCCGCGCGGCCCCCGACCTGGGAGAGCCGTGACCCTGCCCGCGGCCGTCACCACCACCCGGCTGCGCCTGGTCGTCAAGGCGGCCAACCGCACCTGGGGCAACCTGTCCGTCAACGAGATCAGGACCCGCTGACCCATCCGCGCGACGACCCCGGCGGGCCCCACGCCCGCCGGGCCCTCGGCGACCCTTGGCACGGCCGCGGACACCCGCGGATCCCGCCCTTGACAGTCTCCGGCGGCAATTAATAAAACAAGGAACGATTAATAAGTCGCCAAGCCGGAGAGGACACTCATGGTCACACTCGCCGTCATCGGGGCGGGACTGCGCGGGCTCGGTTACGCCCGCCACGCCCTGGAGAGCGGCCGGGCCCGCGTCGTCGCGGTGGCGGAACCGGACCCGCGCCGGCGGCAGAGCCTCGCGGAGGAGCACGACATCCCGGCCGGGAGCGTCTTCGCGGACTGGCGCGACCTGCTGGCCCGCGACCGGCTGGCCGACGCGATCATCGTGGCCACCCAGGACCGCATGCACGTCGAGCCCGCCGTACGGGCCGCCGAGCTCGGCTACCACATCCTGCTGGAGAAGCCGATGGCGCCCACCGAGGCCGACGCCGCCGCCATCGCCGAGGCCGCGCAGCGGAACGGCGTGCTGCTGGCCGTCTGCCACGTCATGCGCTACACGCCCTACACCAGGACGCTCAAGGCGCTCATCGACAAGGGACGCATCGGCCAGGTGATGAACATCCAGCACCTGGAGCAGGTCGGCTGGTGGCACCAGGCGCACTCCTTCGTGCGCGGCAACTGGCGCAACGAGGCGGAGTCCGCCCCGATGCTGCTGGCCAAGGCGTGCCACGACCTGGACTGGATCATCCATCTGAAGGGCGCGCTGCCCGAGCGGATCTCCTCCTTCGGCAACCTGGTGCACTTCCGCGCCGAGCAGCGGCCCGCCGGCGCGGCCGACCGCTGCCTCGACTGCCCGATCGAGTCCGCCTGCCCCTACTCGGCCAAGCGCATCTACCTCGGCTGCCTGGGCGACCCGCTCAAGGAGTTCTGGCCGCTGTCGGCGGTCACGCACGACCACACCGAGCCCGGCGTGCTGGCCGCGCTGCGCGAGGGGCCCTACGGCCGCTGCGTCTACGCCAGCGACAACGACGTGGTCGACACCCAGGTCGTGACCATGGAGTTCGCCGACGGCACCTCCGCCACCTGCACGGTCACCGCCTTCGCCGCCCTCGAGCACCGCAAGACGCGCGTCTTCGGCACCCACGGCTCGATCGAGGGCGACGGCGTGACCTTGCGGCTGCACGACTTCCTCACCGACAAGGTGTCGGTGATCGACACCCGCGCCGACGCGGACGCCTCGGCCGCCACCGGGCACGGCGGCGGCGACGGGGCGCTGCTCGACGCGTTCGTCGCCGCGGTCGCCCACGGCGACCCCTCGCTGGTGCTGACCAGCGGCCAGGAGAGCCTCGCGACACACCGGGTGGTCTGGGCGGCCGAACGCGCCAGGCACGCCGGGACCGTCGTCCCCCTCACCCTCCCATGAAAGGCCCCCCATCATGCGTAAGTTGACGGCCGTCCTCACCGTCGGAGCCCTCGCCCTCGGCCTGGCCGCGTGCGGCAAGAAGAACAGCGAGCCGGGCACCGTCCAGGCGACGCTGGCCTACCGCTCCCTGTGGGGCGCCGACGAGCCACAAGGCAAGATCATCAAGGCGATCTTCGACGACTTCGCCCAGCAGACGGGCACCAAGGTCGACCTGAAGTTCGTCGGCCGCAAGGGCAACGAGAACCTGTCCACCGAGATGGCCGCGGGCCGCGGCCCCGACCTGTTCGACACCTCCACCGACAACCTGGCCACCTACGCCGCGCAGAACCTGGTCGCCCCTCTGGACGACGTGCTGGCCGCTCAGGTACCGGGCGAGGGCAGGACGGTCCAGGACGTCCTGCCCGAGTCGGTGCGGCAGGCCTCCTCGAACGACAAGGGCCTGGCGTTCGTCCCGCACACGGTGATCTCGACCGCCGTCTGGTTCGACGCCGCCAAGCACTCCGACCTGGCCGGCGCGCCGCCGCAGAGCTGGGAGGACTTCATCGCCTACCTCGACCGGGCGAAGAAGGACGGCCGCACCCCGATCGGCCAGGACGGCACGATCAACTTCTACAACGTGTACTGGTTCTACAGCATCCTCGTCCGGGCCAACGGCGCCGGCAGCCTCAAGGCGCTGGCCACCGACGCCGCCGCCTGGGACAAGCCCGAGGTCCTCGCGGCGGCCGAGAAGGTCGCCCAGCTCGCCAAGGGCGGCTACTTCCAGAAGGACTTCATGGCCACCAAGTTCCCCGCCGCCCAGGACGCCTGGGCGCAGGGCCGCTACGACCTGAACCTCAACGGCACCTGGCTGGCCGGCGAGACCAAGCCCAAGCTGGCCGCGGGCGCCAAGATCGCCTCCTTCCAGCTCCCGGTGGGCGGCAAGGACTCCGTCGAGGTCGGCACGCTCGGCTGGGGCGTCAACATCAAGGGCACGAACGTGGCCACCGCCAAGAAGTTCCTGGCCTTCGCGCTGCAGAAGAAGTACGTCGAGCAGATCTCCACCAGCGCGCTGAACATCCCCTCGCGGGCCGACGTGCCCGCGCCCGAGCACCTGGTGGCCGTGCAGAAGGCGGTCGCCGACGCCGCGGCCACGCACCGCACCTACGACGACGCCGCCGCCGACAAGACCTGGTGGAACGACCGGTTCCTGCCGCTGCACGACAAGCTCATCTCCGGCGCGATCGACCCCGCCGCGTTCGTCGCCGAGGGCAAGAAGACGACCGCCGACTACCTCGCGAACAAGAACTGAGCCGATGGGAGCGGGAACCCTCACCCAGGCGCCCCCCGTGGCGCCGCCGGTCAAGGCCAGGGCTCTGCGTCCGGGGCGGGAACGGGCCTTCTGGCCCTTCCTGCTCCCCGCCCTCATCGCCTACACCGCGCTGTTCGTCGCGCCCTCGCTGTTCGGGTTCTGGGTCAGCCTCAACGCCTGGGCGGGGCCGGGCTCGGAGATGACCTGGCGCGGGCTGGACAACTACCTGGCGCTGGTGGGCGACGACGCGTTCCGCACGTCGTTCGTCAACACGTTCGTGCTGGCGCTGGCCGGCGGCGGGCTGGTCTTCGGCTTCACGTTCCTGTCGATGGTGGTGCTGCGGCACATCAGGGGCCGCGCCTTCATCCGGTCCGTGATGTTCCTGCCCATGATCATATCGATGATCGCGGTGGGCGCCGCCGTCGGCTTCCTGCTGAACCCCGACGGCGTGGTCAACACCGCCCTCGGCTGGCTCGGTCTGGACCCGCGGCCCTGGCTCGGGCCCGACCTGGTCTTCCGCTGCGTCGTCGGCGGCCTGGTCTGGTCGAGCACCGGCTTCTACGTGGCGCTGATGATGTCGGCGGCCGACTCCATCCCGGCCCACGTCTACGAGGACGCCCAGCTCATCGGGGCCACCAGGTGGGAGCAGTTCCGGCACATCACGCTGCCGCTGACCTGGGACGTCTTCGCGGTGTCCGCCGTGCTGTGGGTGGTCAACAGCCTGAAGATCTTCGAGATCGTGCTCGCGTTCACCACCGGCGGCACGCCGGGGAGCCCGCCGCTGCAGGCCAGGACGGTGGCGGTGCAGCAGTACTCCCTGGTGGCCGGGAACGGCGTGCCCCAGCTCGGCAACGCCGCCGCGATGGGCGTCGTGGTGCTGCTCGTCACCGTCGTGCTCATCGCCCTGACCCGGCGCATCACCAGGCGCGACCGAGTGGAGCTGTCATGAGACGCCTGATCGGCGACGTCCTGCTGCCGCGGGCCACCGCGATCGCCCTGTGGGCATGGGTGGCCGTCAACCTCGCGCTGGTCGTCTGGGTGGGCGCGCAGTCGCTCAAGGACTCCGGCGAGGTGTGGCTCGACCCCTTCTCGCTGCCCGCCGACCCGCACTGGGACAACTACGCCTCCGCCTGGCAGGCGGCCGAGTTCTCCGCCGCCGCGCTGAACAGCACGGTCCTGACCCTGCTCGGCTCGCTGCTCATCGTGGCGTTGTCGGCGCCCGCGGCGTACGTGCTCGCCCGCTCCAACCGGCCCGTGGCCGGCCCGCTGACCGGCTACTTCGCGATGGGCCTGAGCATCCCGCTGCAGACCCTGGTGATCCCCGTCGTGGTGATCAAGCTGTCGCTCTACACCTTCATGGAGGACTGGGTCACCGGCTGGTGGGACAACCGCATCACGCTGCTGGTCTTCCAGGTGGTGCTCTCGCTGCCGTTCGCGGTGTTCGTCCTGACCGGATACATGCGCTCGCTGCCGCACGAGATCGAGGAGGCCGCCGAGATCGACGGCGCGGGCCCGCTGCGCTCCTTCGTCCGCATCGTGCTGCCGGTCGCCAGGCCCGGCGTGATGACCGTGCTCGTGCTGAACATCATCGGCCTGTGGAACGAGACCCTGCTCGTACTGCTGATCTCGCCGCTGCCCGAGGAGCGCACGCTGCCCGCGGCGCTGCTCAACCTCTACAGCTCCATGCAGTACAGCTCCGACTGGGGCGGCCTGTTCGCCGGGATCGTGATCCTGATCTATCCCATGATCGTGCTCTACCTGTGGCTGGGCCGCCGCATCGTCGACGGCATGACCGCCGGAATCGGCAAGTGACCCCCCGAAAGGAACAGAGTTTGCGTACGCGATTCGGGTGGGCGGGGCTCGCCCTGCTCGCCATGTTGGTGTCGCCGGCCGTACCCGCCCAGGCGGCGGCCAGCCCCGGGAAGACCTTCTACGTCGACGCCGCCTCAGGCGACGACGCTGCCTCGGGACGGAGCCCGGCCGCGGCCTGGCGGAGCCTGGACAGGGCCGGCCAGCTGCGGCTGGGCCCGGGTGACCGGCTGCTGTTCCGCGCCGGGCAGCGCTGGGCGGGTCAGCTCAGCCTGCAGGGTGCGGGCCTGCCGGGACGTCCGGCGCTCGTCGGCTCCTACGGCGAGGGCGCCAAGCCGGTCATCGACGGGCAGGGCCAGGTGGACGCCGCCATCCGGATCAGCAACGTGCACGACTTCACCGTCGACGGCCTGGCGGCCACCAACCACAGCGCCGACACCTCGCTCTACCGCAGCGGCGTCAACCTGTTCGCCAAGGACGCGGGCCGGCTGGAGAACGTCACGCTGCGGAACCTGAACATCCATGACGTCAACGGCCAGGGCGGCCACAGCGTCGCCGCGGCCGGGCTGCTCGTCTCCATCCGCGGCAACACGACGCCGACCTACTTCCACAACCTGGTCCTGGAGCGGAACGAGATCTCCAAGATCGGCTCCTACGGCCTCATCATGTGGTCCACGTGGTCCCGTCGCAGCGGCATGACCAGCCTGTACCCCGTGGAGACCGGCATTCCCGACAGCGAGGTCGTCACCTGGACGCCCAGCACCGGCGTCCGCATCCGGGACAACTACGTGCACGACGTGACCGGCGGCGGCATCACCCCCATGCACACCGCGGGCGCCGTGATCGAGCGCAACCGGGTGGAGCGCGCCGTACGCGGCAGGACCAAGACCACCGGCGGCAACGTCGGCATCTGGTGGCAGGGCAACGACGACATCGTGGTCCAGCACAACGAGGTCTCCCACACCGGGTTCAACGGCCCGGGCAGCGACGGCCACGGTTTCGACGCCGACGCCGACAACAACCGCAGCCTCGTCCAGTACAACTACAGCCACGACAACGACGGCGGCTTCTTCCTGGCGGTCTCCTTCGCCGCCGCCCCGACCAGGGACACGGTCGTCCGGTACAACGTCAGCAGGAACGACGGCTACGAGGGCCTGGCCGCCTCGACCTCCACCACCGGCACCCACTTCCTCAACAACACGCTCTACATCACCGACCGTGCCGTCGAGGTCAAGCCGCCCTACAGCGGGGCGGGCACGTACCGCTTCGAGCGGGTCGTGCGCCTGTACAACAACGCGGCGGGCGTGGTCGTGCGCAACAACGTCTTCGTCAACCTCGCCGGGGCCGGCTTCGACAACAAGAACGGCGTCATCTACGACCACAACCTCTACTGGGGCACCGAGCAGCCGCCGACCGGCAACGACCACGCGGCGGTCGTCGCCGACCCCCGGCTGGCCGCACCCGGCCAGGAGAATCCGGAGGGCTGTCGGCCGCTCGACGGCTCGCCCGCCTTCGACGCGGGCGTGAGCGTGCCGGCCGAGCACGACTACGCGGGCACCCCGATCCCCGACGGCGCCCCCGACCTCGGCGCCTTCCAGCGGGAGATCGCCCCCGCGAAGGTGAGCGCGTCCTTCGAACCCAAGGGCCACCTGCGGCGCCTGGCCGACCGTGACCCGGCGACCGCCTGGCGAAGCGTGCCCGAGCCGCGCCTGCCCGGCACCATCGACCTGACCGGGGCCACCGGACGCGCCTTCCGCACGGTCACGGTGTCGGCCGCGCACGCCGCCTCCCACGCGATCACCGAGGTCGAGGTGCAGACCCGCGACGGCGAGGACTGGGTCACCAGGGCGAGCGGGAAGCCGGCTTGGACGACCGACGACGACACCGTCGAGCAGCAGGTGATCACCCTGCCCGAGACGGTCAAGGCCGCACAGGTCCGCCTGGTCGTCAGGGCGGCGGCGGGTGGCCCGATCCAGATCAACGAGATCGCCCTCGGCGTGCCCGCGGCGAGCGAGCCGTACCGGCCGGGACCGGCCGCGGTGGCGAGCACCACCTTCCCGACCTCGCCGACGAACACCGTGGACGCGCTCGTCGACGGCGATCCGAGCAGCCCTTGGGCATCGGTGAGCACCGGCGTGACCTTCCCCGGCGAGTTCGTGGTGGACTACGGCAAGGACCGGCGGATCGCCGCCGTCACCCTGCACACCGCCTGGGCGAAGGGCCAGGGCGTCACCGACGTCTCGCTCGACACCTGGGACGGAACCGCTTGGGTGCCGCAGGCGGCCCACCATCTGACGAACTGGCAGGAACTCAGCGCGAAGGTGGAGACCAGCACCATCACCCTGCCGAGCCCGGTCATCGCGCGCAAGATCCGGCTGACCGTCCACGACGCGAACCTCCAGTGGGGCAACATCGCCCTCTACGAGATCGTCGCCTCCTGACCCACGTGCGGCCCGCGCATCGGCGCGGTTTTCCTCTACATCATTCCAGGAAGAGTTCGACGACGGGCACCAGGACGTCGGGGCGTCGCACCGGCAGCTCCAGCGTGAGCGTGCCCGGCGCCTGGCCGCCCATCCGGGTGTTCTGGGCCTCCTGGTCCGGGTCGGTGCTGACGAACCTGATCTCCGAGGCGTCGTTCAGCAACTGCGCGTAGCGCACCTGGCCCGCCAGCCCCGGCAGGTGCACGTGGCGCAGCGGCCAGCTGAACAAGTGGAGGTAGAGCCGGTCGCCGCGGCGGGTGTAGCGGCAGTCGGCCGGGGCGGGATACTCCGCCGGGCCGCACCCGCGGATGGAGCGCTCGTGCAGCTCCATCCAGCCGCCGATCCCGGCCAGCAACGCGGTGGCGCGCGGGTCGATGCGCCCGCGCCCGTCAGGACCGACGTTGAGCAGCAGGTTGCCGCCCTTGGACACCCCGTCGACCAGCATCTTCACCAGCAGGTCGGCGCTCTTGTAGTCGAGGTTGTCGCGGTCGTAGCCCCAGCTGCCGTTCAGCGTCTGGCAGGCCTCCCAGGGGCGTGGCATGGGCGCGGAGGGCTGGTACTGCTCAGGGGTGACGAAGTCGCCGGGAATCCCGAGGCGGTCGTTGACGAGGATGTCAGGTTGCAGCTCGCGCACCATCGCCAGCAGTTCCTTCGAGCCCCAGTCCTCGGGGCCCTTTCCGCCCCACCATTCGCTCCGGCCGGCGTAGGAGAAGTCGAAGAAGAGATAGTCGATCGTTCCATAACGGGTCAGGAGTTCCCTGACCTGGCCGTGCAGGTATTGCCGATACACCGAGACATCGCGTTCGGGAAGGGGACGTTCATCGCGCAGCGGATGGGTTCCGTCCACGGGGAACTGCGGGTGGTGCCAGTCGATCAGCGAATGGTAGAAACCCACCTTCAACCCTTCGGCGCGGCACGCCGCCACGAACGGTTCGACCAGGTCACGGGAGGCCTTGTAGTCCGTCAGGTCGCTGTCCCACAGGCAGAATCCGTCGTGGTGCTTGGTGGTCAGCACGGCGTAACGCATGCCCGCCGCCCTGGCGGTCCGCGCCCACGCGGTGGGGTCGTACAGGTCCGGCGAGAAATGGTCGACGTAGGGTTGGTATTGCGCGTCGGTCAGTTTCTCGCGCGTCTTCACCCATTCGTGCCGGGCCGCCAGCGAGTACGGCCCCCAATGCACGAACATTCCAAAACGATCATTGACCAACCAGTTCATGAAAAATCATCCCTTGAGGGCGCCCGACGACAATCCATGGACGAACGAGCGCTGGAAGAACAGGAACACGATCACCGACGGCAGCAGCGCCAGCAACGAGGCCGCCATCACCACACCGGGCGTGACGACCGGGTCGATCCGCAGCGTGCGCAGCGCCAGCGGCAGCGTGTAGGTCGAAGCGTCGGCGGCCACCAGCATCGGCAGCAGGTACTGGTCCCAGATCATGGTGAACCCGAACACCCCGATGACGCCCAGCGCCGGACGGCACATCGGCAGGATGATCCGGGCGAAGATCCGCAGCTCCCCCGCCCCGTCGATCCGCGCCGCCTCCTCCAACTCGCGCGGCACGTCCCGCATGAACTCCGTCATGACCAGGATGGAGAACGCCCACGCGCCCACCGGCACGATGATCCCGGCCAGCGTGCCGATCAGGTTGATGTGCAGCACCGGCAGGTCCGACAGGATCAGCGACAGCGGGATCGCCAGGATCTCCTCCGGCAGCATGAGCGTGGCCAGGATCGCCACGAACACGACCGTCATGAACCTGAAGCGCTTGCGGGCCAGCGCGTAGGAGGCCAGCGTCGAGACGACCACCTGCAGCAGCAGCCCGAAACCGACCACGAAGAAGGAGTTCAGCAGGTACTTCAGCACCCCGTGGTCGACGGCGACCCCGAAGTTGTCCAGCGTCGGGCGCGAGGGCACGACACTGAGCTGCGTCGGATCGGAGACGTGGTTGAACGCGCTGACGAGCAGCGCCAGCAGCGGCCCGGCGAACACCACCAGGACCAGCGCGTAGACGACGAGTTTGAGCAGCCGCGCCTGCGGCGTCCTGCTCTCCTTGAGCCCGAGTGCGGTCTCGCTGGCCGCGCTCATTCCCTCTCCCTCCGCCTGAGGACGGACACGACGACGGTCAGCAGCAGCGTGGCCAGGAACAGCAGCACCGCCCCCGCGGAGGCCACGCCCAGCCGGTTCTGCTCCAGGCCCAGCTTGGTGATCAGGGTCATGACGACCTCGGTCGAACCGTTCGGCCCGCCGTTGGTCAGCAGGTAGACCTCGGTGAAGACGCGCAGGCCGCGGATCGCTGCCAGGATGAAGAGGATCGAGAACACCGAGCGCAGCCCCGGCAGCGTCACGTGCAGCAGCCGCCGCCACCGCGACGCGCCGTCGACGATCGCGGCCTCGTACAGGTCCCTGTTCACCCCCGCCAGCCCGGCCAGGAAGATCATCATGTCGTACGGCGCGCCCCGCCAGATCCCGGTGGCGATGACCGACGCCATCGAGGTGTGCGGGTCGTTGATGAACCCGGACGGCCCGAGCCCGACCAGGCCGAGCAGCGAGTTCAGCATGCCGTCGCCGGTCGGGTGGTACATGATCCGCCACAGCTCGGCGATGACCGCCATCGGCACCACGACCGGCAGGAACGCCGCCGACCTGATGAAGCTCAGCCTGCGACTGCGCCCCTCCATCAGCAGCGCGAGCACCAGCCCGAGCAGCATCGAGCCCGCCGTCTGGAACACCGCGAGCAGCACGGTGTGCCAGGCGGCCTGCTGGAAGCCGTCGGAGGTGACGACCTTGACGTAGTTGTCCTGGCCCACCCACTGGTTGCCGAGGAAGGGCTGCACGTTCTGGAAGGACATCACCAGGGCGTTGCCCATCGGGATGAACTTGAAGTACAGGAACAGGACGAGCGCGGGGGCCAGGAACAGCCACGGAACCCACCAGCGCCCGCTCCGGCCGCTCACGCGCTCCCGCGTGGCCGGAGCGGCCGGAGCGGCCGGTTCGACCTTCACCGCCGTCATGACGCGGCGACGCCCTGCTCGGCCAGGATCCCGGCGAGCTTGGTGTCCAGCTTCTGCAGCTCACCCTTCAGGTCCAGGCCGCAGTCGGCGACCAGGGCGTTGACGGTGTCGGCGGTGGCCTGCCGTACGGGGGTCCAGTTGGGGATCGACGGCGGGTAGTGGCCCGAGCTCTGGTAGACGTCGGCGTAGGTCTTCCACCTGGGGTCGGGGCGGACCTGGCTGATGTCGACGGTCTTGTTGACGGGCAGTTGCACGATGTAGGCGGTGTCGCCCTCCATGCCGATCTTCTGGCCCTCGGCGGAGATGGCGTAGGAGGCGAAGGCGTCCTGGCCCGCGTTGTTGGGCGAGCCCGCCATCAGGTAGATCGCGCCGCCCTCGGCGAGCACGTCGGCGTTCTTGGCGCCCTGGGGCATGGGCACGACCTCGTACTTGTCCTTGCCGAGCGACTTGTCGTAGCGGGGCATCAGGTAGGGGCCGACGACGTACATGCCGGTCTTGCCCGACTCGAACGTCTCGTTCGTCGGCGGGGTGTCCATGGTGACGGCGCCCGGCTGGATGACCTTGTCCTTGCACGCCAGGTCGCGGAACCACTGCGTGGCCGCGATCGACTCGGGGGTGGACATGGCGGGCTTGAACCTGCCGCCGCCCGCGTCGGCGACGAAGTCACCGCCGCCCGCCCACAGGAAGTTGGAGAAGTACCAGGAGGCGTAGCCGCGTTTGGTCGACAGCGGCGCGGCCAGCCCGGAGGTGTCGTTCCGGCCGTTGCCGTCAGGGTCCTTCTCGGTGAACGCCTTGGCCAGGGCCGCCAGATCCGCCCAGCTCCGCGGCGGCTCGAGCCCCAGTTTCTCCCGCCAGTCCTTGCGGATCAGCAGCGCCGTGGCCTGCGCGGAGTACGGCACGCCGTACTGCTTGCCGTCCACGCCCTTGCCGGAGGCGAGCGCGCGCTCGGACAGGTCCTTGGCCCCGGCGAGCTTGGTGAGGTCGATCTCCCTGAGCAACCCCTGGCCCTGCATCGTTCCCAGCTGGGCGACGTCGTTCATGACGATGTCGGGCAGGTCCTTCTGGGCGGCCCGCTGCTGCATCTTCGTCTCGAAGTCGTCGAAGATCGCGGTCACCTTGACCTTGTAGCCGGTCGCCTTCTCGAACGCGGCGGCCAGCTTGAGCGTGCCCTGCTCGCCGGGCCCGCCCGGCGAGGTCCTGGTCCAGAGCTCGAGCGTAGCCTTGGCGTCCTGCTCGACGTTGGTTCCGGCTGCGCCTGACGAACATGCTGTGAGCACCACCAGGCACGCCAGCATTGTGGAGACGGTTCGCATACGTGGACGGCTCCCTCTACTTGGCAAGCGATTCCCGGAAGGTAGCGGTGGTCACGTTCCCCGGTCAATGCTCCGATGACTAAACCGTCACCGATAAAGCTGTTCCGTCATACGACACCATGTCTCCCCAGACATCCGACGAAACGAGGAAGAGATGATCAAAGCGCTGCTGGTGATGGAGGAGCTCAGGCGGGCCGACGTCTACCCCGCGCACGTCCTGGAAAGGCTGGCTGACCTGGTCGAATGGCAGGCTCCCGCGATGACGCGCGAGCAGCTGGCCGCCGATCCCCGCGTGCTGTCGGAGGTCGAGATCCTGCTGTCCGGCTGGGGCGCGCCGGTGCTCGACGCCGGGCTGCTCGGTCACGCTCCGCGCCTGCGCGCGGTGCTGGTGGCGGCGGGCTCGGTGCGCCCGCTGACCACGCCGGACTTCTGGGCGCGGGGCATCCCGATCGTCTCGGCCGCCTCGGCCAACGCGATACCGGTGGCGGAGTTCACGCTGGCCCAGATCCTGCTGGCGCTCAAGCAGTTCCACCGGATCTCCCGCGAGATCAAGGAGCTGGGCCGCTACCCGGACGAGGTACGCGTGGCCGGGGCCTACCGGTCGCGGGTGGGGCTGCTCGGCCTGGGCGAGATCGGCCGCCTGGTCGCCTCCCACCTGCGCGCCTTCGACCTGGAGGTGGTCGCCCACGACCCGTACGCCCCCGCCGGGCTGGGCATCCCGCTCCTCCCGCTGGCCGAGCTGTTCGAGACCTGCGAGGTCGTCAGCGTGCACACCCCGCTGCTGCCGGAGACCACGGGCCTGGTCGACGGCCCGCTGGTGGCGCGGCTGCGCGCGGGCGCGACGCTGATCAACACCGCCCGCGGCGCCGTCCTCGACGAGCCGTCCGTGGTCGAGGTCCTGCGCGGGCGGCCCGACCTCACCGCGGTCCTCGACGTCACCTGGCCCGAGCCGCCGGAGCCGGGATCCCCGCTGTACGGCCTGCCCAACGCGGTCCTGACCCCGCACCTGGCCGGGGCGATGGGCGCCGAACGGGGCAGGATGGGCGAGCTGGTGCTGGCCGAGGTCGCCCGCCTGGCCGCGGGCGAACCGCTGCGGCACGCGGTGAACCCGGCGTTGGCGAGCCTGCGGGCGTGACGGCGATGGACCCGGCACTCAGGGAGCACCTGCGGCGGCTCGACCTCGACCTGCTCATGGCCGGGCACGCCGATCCCGTCCCCGCCGGCTGGGGGCGGAAGGCGCGGACCGACGGCTACAACCGGATCTACCTCATCCTCGACGGGGTGGGGTCGATCACCCTGGACGGCGTGGAGTACCTGCCGCGGCCCGGCCAGCTCTACTTCCTGCCTGCCGGGTCCGCGCTGGCCTTCTCCAGCTCGAAGGAGCGCCCGTTGCGCAAGTACTGGGCGAACTTCACCGCCACCGTGGCCGGGCGCGAGCTGGCCTCGCTGGTCGCGCTCCCCCGGGTGGTGGAGGTGGAGGATCCGCGGGCCGTACGGGAGATGTTCACCAGGCTGCTGGCGGCGGGCAGGGGCGCGACGCAGGTGACGGGGCCGCTGCGGCAGCGGGCGGTGCTCATGGAGCTGACGGCCTACCTGGTGGACCACGCGCCGCTGGGCTCGTTGCGGCCGCTCAGCCAGAGGCCGGGGCGGATCCTGGAGTACATCGACGCGCACCTGGCCGAGGTGCTGACGGTCGGGCGGCTGGCGGAGGTCTTCCACTACAACCCGACCTACTTCATCACCTACTTCGCCCAGCTCTTCGGGGTCTCCCCCAACCAGTACATCCGGCAGCTGCGGGTCGAACGGGTCAAGCAGGCGCTGATCCACACCGAGCAGAAGATCGAGGAGATCGCCGGGACGGTGGGCTGGGAGGCCGCCTACCTGTCACGGGTCTTCCGCCAGGTGACCTCGCTGACGCCCACGCAGTACCGGGCCTTGCACCGGGCCTCCTGAGGATCGTCCTAGGAGTGCCCGAGTTTTGCCCATGCCCAAGGGAATACGCTTTCCCTACGTTGCCGGTATGAACCGATTGGCAGCCCTTGTCGCGGCGGCGTTCCTGCTGCCCGCCGCGCCCGCCCTCGCCTCGGCGGGCGGGGAACGGCTTGTCTCGAACCAGGCCGAGCTGAACGCGGCGATCGGGACGGCAGACACCATCGTCATGGCCGACGGCACCTGGCAGGACACCGTCATCGACCTGCGCGCCCCAGGACCCCTCACGCTCAGGGCGCAGACGCCCGGCAAGGTGCTGCTCACCGGCAGGTCGGCGCTGTCGCTCAACAGCCCCGACCTGACCGTGAGCGGCCTGACCTTCACCTCCGGCCAGGCGCCCGCCGGCGCGGCCTCGGTCATCTCCTTCAACAGCGACCGCGGCAGGGTCACCGACACCGCCGTGGTCGACTTCAACCCCGCCGACCCGGCCACGCCGTACTACTGGGTCTACTTCAAGGGCGGGCACAACCAGTTCGACCACAGCCTGCTCAAGGGCAAGGCCCACCAGGAGCCGGTGGTCGGCAACGACCGGGGCCCGGCGGCCGTCTACAACCGGGTCGACCACACCCGCTTCGCCGACGTCCCCAACCTCGGCCGCAACGGCATGGAGGCGCTGCGCATCTGGGGCTACGGCCAGTGGGCGGAGGAGGGCGCCGAGGAGGGCGCGTACTTCACCATCGACAACAACCTCTTCGAGCACGTCAACGGCGACGACGAGATCATCTCGCTGAAGTCGAACCACAACACGGTCCGCAACAACACCATCAGGCAGTCCAGCGGCGGCCTGGTGCTGCGCTACGGCAACTACAACACGGTGGAGAGCAACGCCATCATCGGCGACCGCTACCCGGCCAGCGAGGGCATCCGCGTCAGCGGCGACCACCACGTGGTGCGCGGCAACTACGTGCAGGGCGTCTCCGGCTACGGGCTCAAGGTCACCAGCGGTGAGCACCTGTTCGACGAGAACCACAAGCTCGACTACCTGACGCCGGACTTCGTCCCGCAGCCGAACCCGCTCACGCCCCACGGCTACCTGTTCCACTACGGGCAGGTGACCGACAGCGCGTTCACCGGCAACGTGTTCACCGACAACGCCAAGAACGACATCCACATCGGCTGGTTCTACAAGAACCACTGGCCCGGCTACCAGATGGTGCTGCTGCCCGAGGGCAACACCTTCACCGGCAACCTCAGCTACAAGCCCAAGGGCGGCGTGGCCGTGACCACCTCGGTACAGGACACGGCGGGCCCGCTGGCGAAGTTCTCCTTCCAGCCGAACACCTTCCGTGGGAACGTCGTCTACGGCGGGACGCTCGACGTCAACCCGCCCAACAGCACCAAGGGCATCGTGGTCGTCCCCTCCCGCGACCGGACCCCGCCCGCCCCGCCGCGGACGGAGGAGACCGGGCCGTCCTGGCAGGCCGGCTAGGACCACTCGACACAGCCCGGGTGACCCCGCCGGAGGCCGTATCGGCAGCCAGCGAATGTTTTAAACGCTTGTTTGCGGCATTGGTAGGATCGCCCGCGTGGGAGTGCCTGAGGATTTGCTGGCCGCGGCCAAGCAGTGCCTGTCCGAGCGCGGATATGCCCGTACAACGGTCCGAGACATCGTCGCCGTGTCCGGCAGCAACCTCGCTGCGATCAACTATCACTTCCGCTCCAAGGACGCCCTTCTCACCCAGGCGATGATCGAGGCGACCGGGGAAGCGGTCGCGGAGGTCCTCAAGGCGTTCCCGGACGACTCCAAGGAGTGGTTCGAAGCGTTCTGGGCGGAACTGATCGAATCCTTCCGAGTCAATCCGATGGTGTGGCGAGCCAACGTCGAGACGCTGGCGCAGGCACCTCATCTTCCCGAAGTACGAGCCCGCCTGACTGAAGGGCAGGCGCTGGCCCGGCGCGAGCTGGGCCGGCGCCTGCCACGCCAGGACGAGGCGGGTGCGCAGGTGCTGTTGACGCTGCTCATCGGTCTGCTGGTGCGCTGGCAGATCGATCCGGACAACGCCCCGACGGCTCACGACCTGGCCGCCGGTCTCCGGTCGGTGGCCGAAGCAGCCGCCGGCTAACCCGTCACGTGCCGTCCGGAGTGGTCCGGGCGAGGTTGCGGCCGGCTTGCACGCCGGACGGAACGCAACATGATGGGCGCGAGCAGCGCCATCAGGCACAGACCCGTGGCTGCGGCGATCATGGCGTAGTGCTGGCCTTGAGCGAAGGCCCCGCGGGCCGCGCCGGCCAGAGCGGTCCCAACCGGTTCCGGCAGGTGCCGCGCCGACTCCAGGGCGCCGCCGAGGGTGTCCAGCGCCGATGCGGGAGCGCCGGCGTCGCTGAGGTGCGCCCGGTAGACGGCGGTGCCGATGCTGCCGAGCAGGGAGATGCCGAGTGCACCGCCGAACTCGGTGGCCACCTGCGACAGCCCGGCGACCGAGCCCGCCCGCTCCGGCGGGGCGGTGGCGATGATCAGGTCGGAGGAGATGGTCAGGACGAGGGTGACGCCGCCGGCCATCAGCATGATCCCCGTGATCAGCAGGCCGGTCTGCCCGGTCACGTCCAGCCTGGACAGCAGCGCGAACCCGCCGGCGCCGACGAGCAGCCCGGCGCACACCACCAGCCCGGGACGGATCTTGCGGACCAGGACGGGGGCCAGCCCCGCGGCGAGCATCGCCATGCCCGCCGAGGGCAGCGCGTACAGGCCGGCGACAAGCGGCCTGGCGCCCATGACCATCTGCAGGTACTGGGTGGTGAAGAGGCTGGAGCCGACCATGGCGAAGACGCCGAGGGTGTTGGCGCTGAGGGCGGCGGTGAAGGCGCGGCTGCCGAACAGGCGCACGTCCAGCATCGGATCGGTCATCGAGCGCTGGCGGCCTACGAAGGCGACTCCCAGCGCCAGGCCGGTGACGATGGCCAGCGCCGGCGGCCAGCCGAAGCCCTCCTGGGCGATGTGCTGGATCCCGTAGATCATGGGCAGGATCGCGCCCAGCGACAGGACCACGCTGGGCAGGTCGAACCGGCTCGGGTGCGGGTCACGCGATTCGGGGAGCAGCAGTGGCGCCAGGATCAGCAGCAGCGCCATCACCGGCAGGTTGACCAGGAACACCGAACCCCACCAGAAGTGTTCCAGCAGCGCGCCGCCCATCAGCGGACCCAGCATGGCGCCGCCGGCGAACGCTCCGGTCCAGATGGAGATGGCGATCCGGCGCTGGCCGTCGTCGTGGAACATGTTGCGGATCAGCGAGAGCGTCGAGGGCATCAGCGTGGCACCGCCCACCCCGAGCAAGGCTCGGGTGATGATGAGCAGGTCCGCGCTGGGAGAGAAGGCGGCGACCGCGGAGGCGACGCCGAACGCTGCCGCCCCGGCCATCAGCAGCCGTCGCCGTCCGACCCGGTCACCCAGCGTGCCCATGGGCAGCAGCAGTCCGGCCAGCATGAACGGGTAGATGTCGATGATCCACAGCAGCTGGGAACCGCTCGGCGCCAGGCTGGCGCTGATGAAGGGCAGCGCGTACGACAGCACATGCAGGTCGACGGAGATCAGAAGGACGGGCAGGACCAGGACGGCCAGCCCGATCCACTGCTTGCGTCCGGCTTTCATCGGCGGCCTTTCTCGCGGAGGGAGGCACCGGCGTGGTGCAGGTGGCGGAGGGCCTCTCCGTGCGAGGCCACAAAACTGACTTCGTGGTACGGCAAGCCGAGCCGGCGGCAGTAGGCCCGCACGATGGGTTGCGCCAGGCGCAAATTCGGGGTGGGCATGTTGGGGAACAAGTGGTGTTCGATCTGGTAGTTGAGCCCGCCCATGGCGATGTCGATGAAGCGGCCGCCCCGCACGTTCCGGGTGGTGAGCACCTGTTTGCGCAGGAAGTCCAGGCCGGCTTCCCCGGTCAGCGTCGGCATGCCCTTGTGACCGGGGGCGAAGACGCAGCCCATGTAGAGGCCGAACAACCCCTGGTGCACGGCGAAGAAGGCCAGAGCCTTGCCCGGTGACAGAACCCAGGCGAGCGCGCCCAGGTAGAGGGCGAAGTGGGCGAGCAGCAGCGCGCCTTCCATGACGCGGTGTTTCATCCAGGGCTGCCGCAGCGCGCGGACGCCGCCCAGGTGCAGGTTGAGCCCTTCCAGCAGGAGCAGCGGGTAGAACAGCAGCGCCTGCCGGCCGCCGATGAGCCGGGCCGGCCCGCGGCTGGCGCGTGCCTGCTCCTGTGACCACACCAGGACGTCGGGAACGACGTCCGGATCGAGCTCCTCGTGGTTGGGGTTGGCGTGGTGGCGGGTGTGCTTGTTCATCCACCAGCCGTAGCTGAGGCCGATCCCGAGATTGCCGCCGAGGCGCCCGAGGGTCTCGCTCGGCCCTCGGGTGAGAAAGATCTGCCGGTGCGCCAGGTCGTGCAGCACGAGGGCGACCTGGGCGAAGACGATCGCGAAGCAGGCGGCCAGCGGCACCTGGAGCCAGGAGTCGCCGAGCCAGAAGAACGCCGCCACGCCTGCCAGGTAGAGACCTACCACCGCGCTGAGCCGTACCAGGTAGTAGCGGGGGCGGCGGTCGAGGAGCCCGGCTCGCCTGATGCGTCTGGACAGGCGGCTGAAGTCGCTCGCGGCCGTTGCGGTTGCTTGTGCCATGCCGCCGACCATACACACGTTTGAAACAATTGTGCAAAACATTTGTTTGTGACAGTTGTTTGGATATGGTGACGGCATGGAAGAGCGAGACGAGGGCGCCGAACGCTGCCTGCAGGAACGCGGCTATGCGCACGCCACAGCGCTGCCTCCGCTCACCCTGCGTCAAGCCCTGCTGATCGTCGATGCCGTGAACGGGCTGGACTCCACCGACCGCCTGGCCAGGACGCGACTACTGGCGCGGGAAGTGGCGGCAGTGATCGCACTGGGCGCGCCAGAGATATGGGCGGCCGACGGGCGCGCCCTGCTGCGCATGATCGAAGCATGGACGACATGCCGGCGCCTGGCCGTCATGGATGCCGCCGAGCGATTCTGGGCATGCTCCGAGGGCGGCTATGAGGAGGGGCTGCGGGCGGTAGGGCTGCTGCCCGAGCCGAGAGTTCGATAGCACGTGCCGCCGCTCGGCCATCCACATGTCAGCTGACCGCCGTGCGCGGCCGTACCGGTGCGACGGTCGCCTGACCGGCGCGGCGGAAGCGCCAGAGGCGGCGGCCGAGGGCGACCGCGCCGAGCACGCAGCAGGTGAGGCAGAAGATCGCCGGCAGCGGCAGCAGCCAGACGGTGACGATCCAGTACTGGAAGCTGAACCCTCCCCAGATCAGCGTCGGCAGCACCGCGCCCAGCACGGCGACGAGCACAGCGCCGAGGACGAGCAGGGAGGTGACACGAGGAAAGCGCAGACGCAGGAAATGCACGACGTCGAACCCAGGCAGGGCGTCACCGGCCGACATCACCCCAAGGTGTGAGACGGCACCACCCGGCAGGATGGGATCTCAGTCAGGCAGATCGTTGCGACCCACGAGCCCGTTCTCGTACGCGTGGATCACCGCGTGCACGCGGTCGCGCAGGTCCAGTTTCTGCAGGACGGCCCGGACGTGCGACTTCACCGTGTTCTCGCTCAGCACCAGTTCCGCGCAGATCTCGCCGTTGGACCTGCCGCGGGCGAGCAGGCCGAAGATCTCGACCTCGCGTGGGGTGAGGCCGTCCAGGGCCGCCGTCCTCCGCATCGGCACCTGCCGTACGAGATCGAGGACCGTCGCGGCCACCCCCGGGGCCAGCGCCGACGTCCCGGAGGCCACGTCGCACACGGCCTGGGCCAGGGCGGCGGGCCGGACGTCCTTGGTCAGGTAGCCGCTCGCGCCGGCCCGGATGGCGGCCACCACCAGTTCGTCATCATCGAACGTCGTCAGCATGAGCACCCGGGTCGCCGGCGCGATCCTGACGATCTCCGCCGTGGCGGCGACCCCGTCCATGCGCGGCATGCGGATGTCCATCAGCACCACGTCGAGGCGGTGCCGCCGGACGACCTCGATCGCGTCGCTGCCGTTCGCGACGTCGTGGGTGACCTCGATGCGTTCGTCGGCCGACAGCACCGTACGGAGCGAGGCCCGCAGCAACTCCTGGTCGTCGACGAGCATGACCTGGATCCCGGTCAAGCCCCCTCCTTCGTGGGGAGCCGCACCCGCAGCACCCACCCGTCGTCCCCGTCGTCGATCGACAGGGTGCCGCCTGCGGTACGCACACGTTCCTCGATCCCTATCAAGCCGGTCCCCTGACTGCCGGCGTCGCGAAGCGCCCTGCCGCCGTCGTCGCGCACCTCCACCACCACCTCGGCCGGGGTCCAGCGCAGGCGAACGGTCACCTCGACCGGTGGTTCGAGGTGGCGCAGCGCGTTGGTGATGCCTTCCTGCACGGTCCGGACCGCCGCGACCTCGGCACTCAGGCTCAGCGGCCGTCGCTCACCCACCTCCGCGAACGTCACCACATGGAGCGGGCTCGCCGCCGAGGCCACGAGGTCTGGGAGGGCGTCGAGCGAGATCGGGACCTCTCTGGGCCGGGAGTCGGCGCGCGGCGCCACGGTGGCCGGGCGCAAGGTGGCCAGCATCGCTCGCAGGCCTTGGTGGGCGTCCCGGCCGGCCTCGGCGATGTCGCCGAGTTCGCGGCGGGTCGCCGGATCCGCCGTCGTCACCGCCGCGGCCTCGATCCGCGCGACCATGACGGTGACCGTGTGGGCGATCACGTCGTGCAGGTCGCGGCGGATGCTGGCCCTTTCGTCCGCGACCGCTGCGGCCAGTCGTTCGCTCTCGGCTCGTCGGCCGGCCTCGTGCCTGCGGCGTACCAGCAGGGCCGCAAGCCACACACCGCCGACCACGAGCATCAGCAGCCCGCCCTCGACCAGGCGGGTCCACCCAGGGGTGTCAGGGGGCAGCCGGGTCCACGCCACCAGTTGGGTGAGGACGATCCCGAGCGCGGCGACGGCCAGCGCGACCACCGAGGACCTGACCGAGAGCAGGCTGGTCAGCCGCCACAACGTGAGGGGGAAGCACACAGCCGAGGGCAGCATGGTCAGTGACCAGCCCGGGAAGGGCGTCATCACCAGGACGAGCATTGCCAGCGCGCCGATCGCGTACCCCACCCACGGCCGTCGACGGGCCACCACCGCTCCCGCATGGAGGAGGACGGCAGCGCCCGCCGCGGCGAAGACCTGCCACAGGTCCGCGCCGAAGTGCCAGGCGCCCGCCAGGATGATCACCGTCAGGAGAGCCAGGACCGCGTGCGCCACCACCGTCACGGCCGGCCATGTGCTCCGGCGCTCGGCGGCTGTCACGGTCGTCGCCTCCCGATGGACTCGTGGTGGGGAGCCGTGCCCGGCTCGACGTGCCACAGGATAGCCAGCAGCGGCAGCCGTCATGGGAGCGGGCCACAGTGACGACCGGCACGCCGGCTTCGGCGTCACAGCCGGCCTGACCACACGACCGGCTCGCCGCCGCCCGCCTTTTCCGTCCGACCCTGGGCGGGGCGGCGGCTGCATCTGACGGCCGGACACCGCTCAGACCGGACACACCCGTTTGCGGTCGTGCGGTCAGGGCAGCGGCCGCTCATACTCCAGCCGGTCTGACATCCCGACACGAAGGGGACGACAGCCATGAGCACACCCACCGACAACGACGTCATCGCCGTCCTCACCCACGACCACCGTGAGGTCGAGCGGATGTTCACCGAACTGGAGCAGCTCGGCACGGCCGACGTCGACCGGCGCCAGACGCTCACCGAGAAGGTCATCATCGAGCTGGTGCGCCACTCGGTCGCCGAGGAGGCCTACCTGTATCCGGCCGTCCGCGATCTTCTGCCCGACGGCGACCAGCTGGCCGACCGGGAGCTGGCCGAGCACGCCCAGGCCGAGGAGACGATGAAGCAGCTGGAGCGGACCGACGCCGACGAGGCCGGGCACGCCGAGCTGCTGGCGCGCCTCATGGCCGAGATCCGCGATCACGTGGCGGAGGAAGAGGGAGAGCTGTTCCCGCGGCTGCGCAGTGCGGCCGATACCGAGCAGCTGGCCGAGCTGGGCCGCAAGGTGGAGGCGATCAAGAAGATGGCCCCGACCAGGCCGCACCCGTCCGCGCCTGACACACCGCCCGGCAACAAGATCATGGGACCGCTCACCGGCCTGATCGACCGGATGCGCGACACGCTCAGCGGCCGCGGCAAAGACTGATCGGCCAGGCAGCCGGGATGGGCTACCAGTCCGACCACGGCGGCACCCCGATCCCCAGACCAATGGCGCCCCTACCCGAGGGCCCCCGGGGAACCCCGCCTGGTGGCGCGCCACATCGTCCGGACGGCTCGCCGTACCGCGCGTGTGATGGCCCCGCCGCGGGTGTCACCAGGTTTTCGTCCCGTTCTGTGGGAACCAAGCATGGTGAAAGGCCTGCAGCTGAGGGGGCGGGAGGCGTGCCGGAGCAGACCATGAACCGGCCCATCGGTGACCCGCGCGTCGGCGCCGTCGTCATCACGTGGAACCGGAAGCAGGAGGCGCTCGCCTCCGTGGGCCGGCTCCTGGCCCTGCCCGAACGTCCGCGTGTGGTGCTGGTCGACAACGGCTCTGGCGACGGTACGGCCGAGGCCGTACGGCAGGTCCATCCCGCCGCGGAAGTGATCGCCTTGCGCGAGAATCTCGGCGCGGTCGGCCGCAACGTCGGCGTCAAGCACCTCGACACCCCTTACGTCGCCTTCTGCGACGACGACACCTGGTGGACCCCCGGCTCCCTGACCAGAGCGGCCGACGTACTGGACGCTTTCCCTCGTCTGGCAGCCGTGACCGCGCGCATCCTGGTGGCGCCCGGCGGACACGCCCGGCGCGAGCCATGACATTCCGATCAAGTACTTCCTGCCGGTGACGGGCCCGGCGAACGTCACCGTCACCACCAGAAGCGGCGGCTCGTACGGGGTGGCCACCGGCAACGCCCGCGGCGCCGCCGCTCCCGGCCCGGTGGACGACGGCGGCTGCCACGCGCCTGACTGGGATGCCGCCAAGCTCTACGACCCCGCCGCGGACGGCACGGCCGAGGCGCTACCGGTCAGGTACAACGGCCGCTACTGGCGGGCCAAGTGGTGGACCAGGGGCGACAGGCCCGGCACCGGGGCCGACGCCGACCACGAACCCTGGAAGGACCTCGGGCCGACGGAGTGAACCCCACGATGGCACGGGTCGCTGTGCGCAGCGACCCCTGCCATCGGTCAGCGAGATCCCCGCGGCCTCCGGTCGGTCAGCGGTTGAGATAGGCGAGGACGGCCAGGACGCGGCGGTTGTCGTCCTCGGACTCCGGCAGCTGGAGCTTGCCGAAGATGCTCGCGATGTGTTTGGTGACCGCGCTGGCGGAGATCGTGAGCTGATGAGCTATCGCCGCGTTGGAGCGCCCCGCGGCGATCAGGCTCAGCACCTCACGTTCGCGGGGGCTCAGTTCGGCCGTACGGCCGCGCGCGTCCCCTCGGGTCAGCAGCTTGGCGACGACCTGCGCGTCCATCGCCGTGCCGCCGTTGGTCACCGATGTGACCGCGTCGATGAACTGTCTGGTGTTGGACACCCTGTCCTTCAGGAGATAGCCGACCGCCCCGGCTCCGTCCGCGAGCAGTTCACGGGCGTAGAGCTGCTCCACGTACTGCGACAGCACCAGCACCGGGAAGCCGGGCCGCTCGCGACGCGCCAGGATCGCGGCCTGCAGGCCCTCGTCGGTGAACGACGGCGGCAGCCGTACGTCGACGACCGCCACGTCGGGCCGCTCCTCGGCCAGCGCCTTGCGCAGGGACGGGCCGTTGTCGACGGCGGCCACGACCGTGAAGCCGTGCTCGGTGAGCATGCGGACCAACGCGTCCCTGATGAGGAACAGATCCTCGGCGACCACTACTCGGACCTGATCGCGCACGGCACCTCCAGACGCACACGAGTGGGCCCGCCGGGCGGGCTGTCCACGGCGATCGTTCCGTCGAAGACAGCCAGCCGGCTTTGGACGCCACGCAGCCCGGTGCCGTTGGCCGGATCGACGCCACCGCCGCCGTCATCGACGACATCGCAGCTGAGCACACCGTGCCGGTAGCGGAGCATGACCCGAACCAACGCCGCACCCGCGTGTTTGCTCGTGTTGGCGAGCAGTTCGTTGACGGCGAAGTAGACGGCCGACTCGACCGGCGGCGGCGGCCGTCCTGGCAGGTCGGACGACACTTCGACATCGAGCAGGCAATCCAGCGCCAGGGCTCGGATCGCGTCGGCGAGGCCCCGGTCGGCCAGGACCGGCGGATGGACGCCCCGCACCAGGTCGCGCAACTCCTCCAATGCCTTCGACGAGGTCTCCCGCGCCGTGACCAGCAGGGCGCGGGCCGCCTCCGGGTCCTGGTCGAACAGCCGCTCGGCGTTGCCGAGCCCCATGCCCAGCGCGACCAGTCGTGCCTGCGCGCCGTCGTGCAGGTCGCGTTCGATCCGGCGCAGTTCCGCGGCCTGCGCGTCGGCACCCTCCGCGCGTGTCTCCACCAGCGTCTCGACCCGCTGCTCCAACTCGGTCGTTCGCGACGGCCCGAGCAGCGCGAGCGTCCATCGGGCGCGCACCCGCAGCACCTTCGGCCCGATGTACAGGCCGAGCGCGATCAACGCGAGCCCGACCGGGATCGCCGCCAGCGCGGCGGCTGTCGAGGTCACATGGATGACGCCATAGGAGTTCGTCCCACCGGCCCGGGCGTTGGCCTGCCACACGAACGGCTGCACCGCCGCGCCGTACAACCCGTAGAGCGGCATGCCGAGCGCCAGCGCGGCCGCCCACGTGCCGATGATCGGGTCGAGGACCGCCCAGAGCACGTCCCGCCACGTCGCACGCTCCTTCAGCAGCGCGACCGCATCCGTTCGGGGACCGTAGGGACGCTCGATGTCCACGCCGACCCGGCCCGCCACCCGCCGGGCCGCGTTCGCGACCGTCCGCAGCAGCGACACCGCCGGCGGGAACACGTACCGGCCGACGCCGACCGCCATCAGTGCCGCGCTGACCACGACCAGGACGGCGGCGCCGACACCGGCGGCTGACAGGCCGATCATCGCCAGCGCGAGCACCGGTGTCTCAAGCCTGGCCCTCATCCCTTGTCTCCCCGTTTCGCGCTGGGTGGCATCATCGCACTCTCATCCGGAAAGCCCACGATCAGCCCTGGAGTCCGGTTCGCCGGACAGCGGCCAACGCCGCCAGCCCGACCACGCTCGCGACGCAGAGCCAGGCGAACAGGTCGCCGACCAGCCCATAGACCGTCCAGGTGCCTCGCGTCGGCACGGACACGACCATGCTCTGCTGCGCGGTGCTGAAGTAGTTGGTCCTGGCCAAGCTCGCACCGTAGGCGTCGACGGCGATCGAGATGCCGTTGCTGGTCTGCCGGACGAGGGCGTATCCGTTCTCGACGGCGCGGAACACCGCGTTGGCCGAGTGCGTGCGCTCGATGCCCTTCCAGTCGTTGGCGGGGACGAACATGATGTCGGCGCGCGTGCGTAGCGTGCTGGGGAAGTCGGCGTCGAAGCAGATGACGTTGGCCAGCCTGCCGTACGGCGTCGCGGACACCGGCACGATGCCGTCGCCCGGCCGCAGGCTT
This sequence comes from Nonomuraea sp. NPDC003727, assembly GCF_053586935.1. Classification (NCBI taxonomy): domain Bacteria; kingdom Bacillati; phylum Actinomycetota; class Actinomycetes; order Streptosporangiales; family Streptosporangiaceae; genus Nonomuraea; species Nonomuraea sp. NPDC003727. Next base: position 230,953 of record NZ_JBSFNE010000004.1, on the reverse strand, counting down.
TCCATACCGGGCACGGGATGCGCCTTGTCGAAGATCGACAGCACCTTGCCGTCGGGTGCCACAAGCACGACGATGTCGCGCGAGTGCGGTTGGCCGTCCAGGATGACGGCTATGCCCATGTCGAGATAGATCCGCTTCTCCCTGGCCAGGTCCTGGGCGGTCCGCAGGAAATCGGGAAGGTCCTCGTCGAGCACGACCGCGGCGGTCTCCGGCCACGCCACGATCTTCGCGCCGCCGTCGGCCTCGATCCGGGTGCGGGCGAACAGGTCGTCGTTGAGCGCCGCGAACGCCTTGCGCAGTGTCGGCTTCTGCTCGGGCAGGACCTGCGGCGTATGGAAGTTGTTGATCTGTCGCATCCGGCCCTCTGCCGCGAGCGACGCGCTGATGCCGGCGACGCGCACCAGGCTCGGCGGTGTCGGCGCCATGGCCAGCCGCAGACCGCCGCCGACGAGGACGAGAACGAGCACCGAGACGTACGTCAGCGCGACGGTCCGGATCGATGGCCGGCTCAGCCCGCGCTCCAGCGCGAGGTTGACGACCGATGCGAGCCACGCCATCAGAAAGCTGATCCCGTAGATGCCGGTGACGGACACCGTCTGGAGCAGCGGCAGGTTCGCCGACTGCGTCGCGGCCAACGGCCCGAAAATCGTTCCGAGCGGGCTGATCGCCGCGACCAGGAATTCGACCGTCACCCGGGCCGCCGGGAAGACCAACGTGGCCAGGAACGGATTCAACCGCTGGAAGAGCAGCCGGTCGACCAGCAGCGGAATGCTCAGGATCAGGCTCAGCACCAGGCAGCCGAGCAGGATCGGCAGGACACCGGACTGGCCCGCGGCCGCGACATGGACAACCGACGTCGCCGCCGACGACAGGCCGACGCACGCGAGTCCGGCGAGCACTGTGGAGCTTCTGGTGAACCGCATCAGGCCGATGGAGAACAGCCAGCCGGCGATCGGAATCGACCATTCACCGTTCGTGCCGAACAGTCCGAGCGCTGTGCCTGCCGCCAACCAGCCGTATCTGCGCCAACCGGTGGCGAGGTATGTGTTTACCATGCGTGCGAGCCTGTCCGACCGCACGGACGCCGCCATTGCGGATGACTCTCCACTCTCCCTGTAGTTATCTCCACCTCCAACCCAAGCCGGGTGGTCGCCCTGCGCGGGACGTGGCCGTTCCGCGCTCGATGAGGCATGGCCAGACCGGCGGCTCGCCCCTGTTTATGCTCGGAGACATGACCGTTCAGCGGATGGACAACGTCGCCATCGTCGTCGACGACCTGGACGCGGCTGTCGCGTTCTTCACCGAACTCGGCATGGAGCTGGAAGGCAAGGCCCAGATCGAAGGTGTTTGGGCGGACCGCACCGTCGGACTCGACGGCGTCCGGAGCGACATCGCGATGATGCGTACCCCGGACGGCCACAGCAAGCTGGAGCTGACGAAGTACCACACCCCCGCCGCGGTCGGCGCCGAGCCGCAGAACCCGCCGCCCAACACGCTGGGCCTGCATCGCGTCATGTTCGCCGTCGACGACATCGACGACACGGTCGCCCGCCTGCTCCCCCACGGCGCCGAACTCCTCGGCGAGGTGGCGCAGTACGAGAGCATCTTCCGGCTCTGCTACCTCCGCGGCCCCGCCGGCGTCATCGTCGCCCTGGCCGAGCAGACCGGTTGATGCGAGCCCCTGCTGGTAGTCGATCTCATGGACACGGAGGACATCATGACGACCACGCCGGACGACCCGACCACCGCGCTGCTGCCCGGACGCCCGCCCGTCGTCGACCTGGCCACCTGGCAGGCCGCCCGCGACGAGCTCCTGGTCCGTGAGAAGGCGCACACCCGCGAGGGCGACGCCATCGCCGCGGCCCGCCGCCGGCTGCCGATGGTGGAGCTCGACGGAACGATCGAGGTCGTCGGACCTGACGGACCGGTCCCGTTCCTGGACCTCTTCCAGGGTCGCGACGAGCTCGTGGTCTACAAACACATGTGGTACGACGGCGCACCGCACCAGGGGCAGTGCGAGGGCTGCACCACCACGGCCTGGCACCTGAAGGACGCCGTCTACCTCAACGCCCGCGGCGTCTCGTTCGCCGTCCTGACCACGGGCCGGTGGGACGAGGTGGCCTCCTATGTCGAGTTCATGGGCTACACCCAGCCCTGGTACTCGGTGCGCGACGTGGACGCGCCGGTCGGCGGCAACATGGGGTACATCACCTGCTTCCTGCGCGACGGCGACCGCGTGTTCCTCACCTACTCCACGACGGGCCGCGGCAACGAGCGGGTCAACGGGTCCCTCGGCCTGCTCGACATGACGCCCTACGGCCGCGGCGAGGCGTGGGAGGACCATCCCGAGGGCCGGCCGGAGGGCCGCCACGCGTGCTGGTCCTGGCGCTCGGACGCGGACGGGACCGCCACCTGGGGCCCGACCAGCCGCCCCGTGCCGCAGTGGACCCGCCCCGGCGCGACCCCCGTGGAGACCCTCGGCCGGCACGACCACCACCACTGACAGTCCTTCGTCGACGGCGTCGCGGGCGGAACCCTGCGGACGATGCGACGGTCCGCCCGCGCGCCCGCCCGTCGCGGCGGCACAGCGCTCCGGTCGTGCCATACGACAATGGGAGATGTGCCCTTTGCGACGACGAAGGACGGCGTGAAGCTGTCCTACCAGGTGAGCGGCGACGGATACCCGCTCATGCTGCTGCCCGGCCAGTCCAACGACCACCACTGGTGGGACGGCGTGCGGTCGGACTTCGAGGACTCCTATCGCACCATAACCTTCGACTACCGCGGCACCGGGGACAGCGACAAACCCGACGAGCCCTACACGACGCGCGGCTTCGCCCTCGACGCGCTGGCCGTACTCGACGAGCTCGGCGTGGAGCGCGCGCACGTCTACGGCACCTCCATGGGCGGCCGCGTCGCCCAGTGGCTGGCCGCCGACCACCCGGAGCGGCTGGCGGCGCTCGTGCTGGGGTGCACGTCTCCCGGAGGCGCACACGGGGTGGAGCGAAGTCAGGAGGTGCGCCGCTCGCTGGCCCAGCGTGACCGGGCCGCCGCCCGGCGGGCGCTGCTCGAGCTGATGTACACCCCGGAGTGGCTCGCCACCCACCCCGGCCCGTATCGCACGATCGGCGATCGCGGCATGCCGGCCCACGCCCGCCGCCACCATTTCGCCGCCAGCGCGCATCATGACAGCTGGGAAGCCCTTCCCGGCATCGTCGCGCCCACCCTCGTGATCCACGGCGCCGACGACGTCTTCAACCCGGCCGCCAACGCGCCGCTGCTGGCCGGCCGCATCCCTGGAGCGCGGCTGCACCTCATCCCGGGTGCGCGGCACGCCTACTTCGAGGAGTTCCGCGAGGTCGCCGGCCGGGTGGTCGCCGGCTTCCTCGCCGGCGTGGCCGGCTGAGGAATCGTGCCGTTCGTGCCGGCGTGAACACCGGCACGGGGATGTCGCCGGCGGGGTCACGGGCCGCCCGGTCATGGCCGTCCTCGATCTGCTCGGGCGCCGCTGGACGATGCGCATCCTGTGGGAGCTGAACCAGGCCCCCGCCGGGTTCCGCGAGCTGCAGCGCCGATGCGAGCGCATGTCCTCCAGCGTGCCCAGCACCCGTCTTGACGAGCTGGCAGGCTCCCGGCTGGTCACCTCGCACGACGGCGGCTACCGCCTCACCCGCCTCGGCGAGGACCTCGTCGAGGCGCTCGGACCGCTGAACGCCTGGAGCCTGCGATGGGCCGAGGAGGCGGGCGGCGACGCCACGGAATGACCGCCCATCAGCCAGAACGGACGACGACCACCAACGAGCGAGACGCGTCGCCGGCTCGGGCCCGTGAGCTTGCGCGACGAAACCGCTCAAGATCGAACATGACGAAGCGCTGCCTGAAGTCGCGCTCTATGCCGACTCCCGGGACCCTTGAGGAGCGAGCTGCGACACAGGCCATAATCCCTGTCGTGGAGAGGTACATGGCGGTCTCCCAGGGCACTGCGGTCGGGGTTCTGGTTCTGGCCGGGTCCAGCGGTCGAATCGATGCGGAACGCTGCGATCTGCTGGCGCGGCACGGCGTGACCGCGATGTCCATCCGCTGGTTCGGCGGGGCGGGTCAGCCGCCGGGCATCTGCGAGGTGCCGCTCGAGACGTTCATGACAGCACTTGATGTGCTGGCCGACACAGGGGTGTCGCGGTTGGCGGTGCTGGGAGTGTCGAAGGGCGCGGAGGCGGCGTTGACGCTTGCGTGCATCGAGCCGCGGGTGGACGCCGTCATCGCAGTGTCGCCGTCCTCCGTGGTCTGGGCCAACGTCGGCCCCGGACTGGATGGAGCGACGCGGCCTTACCGATCGTCCTGGACATGGCGGGGCAGGCCGCTGCCCTTCGCCTCATATCCGGCTGAATGGCCCACTCACGGACCGCCCACCTCCTTCCGCGCCTTCTACGAGCGCGGTCTCGCCACTGCTCCTCCTGAAGCGGCGATCCCGCTGGAACGGGCCCGCGCCGACGTCCTTCTCGTCGCGGGTGCGGACGATCAGATGTGGCCGTCATCAGCTTTCGCCGAGGCACTTTCGGAACGTCGCGAGGTCCGCATTGTCAGCCATCCTTCAGCGGGACATCGGCCTCGCTTCCCGGGTGAGCCTCCTTCGCAACCGTCGCCGTCGTACCTGTACGGGGGGATCTCCTGAGACCGATGCGGCCTTGGGAGCGGCAGCCTGGCCGCACATCCTCGCCATGCTGAATGCTTGATGAGCCTTCCAGGGCAGACCGGCCGGCAGCGCCGGACCATCCGCATGCCGAACGAAGTCACCGTGGTGCGCCTTTCAACACCTACCTGTCGAACGGAAGCGTCGGCTTGGGCATGACGCGGTAGATCGGTATCCAAGGAATGGCGCCGACCGCTGCGGCCCGCGCCGGCCGCCATGGCCGTCTACGTCTTCCTCTACCCATCCATGGAGTGACTCCTGTGGGGTGGCGTGGGGCGTTGGCCAGGACGCTACACCCAGTCTTGCAAGAGTTCAATGAAAGTTTTCGCTCGATCAAGCCATCCATGCCGAGGGCCGGCCGCCTCGCCCGCGTACGCGCATGGGCCCGCGCGAGGGTAGCCGCCCTCCCACAACTAAACAACTGTTGACATTGATCTTTGTGAAGCACTCAATAGGCCCCATAGTTCAACATCTTCCAACGCATCGCTCCGGCTTCCTCGCCGAAAGGAATCGATGTCAGATGCGCCGCCTCACCCATGCGCTCCTGGCCTTACTGGCTTCAGCCCTGGCCGTATCCGCCATCCCCGCATCACCCGCCGAAGCGGCGGGGCCGTACGTTGTCGAGGCCGAGAGCATGGCGCTGTCCAACTTCTCGACCGCCAGCGTGGAGCACACCTTCAACGGCACGCCGGTCGAGACCGTGAATTACATCCAGGGCGTTTCCGGCCAGTCGAGCAGCGCCACCAAGGCATTCAGCGGGGCCGCCGGCACCTACGACCTCATCACGCGCTACAACGGCAAAACCGCGGGCGGAGTCACCTACACGCTCGCGGTGAATTCCACCACCGTGGATTCGTGGGCCACGGCGCAGCGAAATGGTCGCGACTACACCGATCCCACGAACATCGACACCCATACGTCGAGCAAAATCACGCTCAACAACGGTGACACCATCAAGCTGACGGCCGCGTCCGCCGGCGAGACACCGCGCGTCGACAAGATCACGATCCAGGAGCACGTGGGTCCGCCGACCAGCACGCTGAGCATCGATTCGCCGAACGCGGCACTGAACGAGGGCTTCACCTGGGGCAAGAACCGGGCTTTGGGCATGACGTTCTACCCCGGGAACCCGATGATGGGGCACGAAGCCGAGTGGTGGCGGCTGAAGGATTCCACGCACACCACGGTGGTGCCCGGCTACTGGGGCTCCTACGTGAACCGGGAGGCCTTCTACAACAGGGACATCGCCCACCAGTCGGATGGCGCGCACGCGCTCGGCCTGGACAACGAGACCTTCGCGATGCTGAAGACGTTCGCCGGCGATGCCGACGACCCGGGCCAGAACGGCTGGCCGCTCTGGGCGCACAGCTCCTACGGGAGCATGTACTACGTCGACGGCACGGGATTCAGGGAACTGCCGTCGCCGTTCAACGTGATGGCCAAGGCCTACAAGCAGTACCAGTGGACGGGAAACCAGAACTGGATCAACGACCCGACCCTCTCGGCGTACTACGACTCGACCATGGGTTCGTTCCTGACCAACCACGAGGTGACGTGGAACGACGCGAACCCCTCCAGCGAGCAGCCGGTCGCGAGGATGCAGCCCGGCGAATACACGGCGACATTCTTCGAGTTCCCGAACGAACATCTCGTCTCCGCCGCCGACGCGCTGGGCTACCAGTACCAGTCGATGATCGCGTATTCGGCGATCCTGAAGGAAAAGGGCGACAACGCCAACAGCACGAAGTGGGCCCAGCGCGCCCAGCGGGTACGCGACCACTTCGAGCGAAACTGGTGGGACTCGGCGACCAACCGCTACATCCGCGGCAAGGACGCCGACGGCAAGGGTTACAGCAGTTGGGGGCATGAGGCCAGCTTCCTGATGATGCTGACGGGGTTGGGCGACCACGGCGCCAGGACCAGCGACTACCTGGACTTCATCGCCGCCAACGACGACGACCTGAATGTCGAGGCGACCTCCTATCTGCCGGAGATGTACTACCAGTACAACCGGCCGTCAGAGGGTTGGGCGTGGCTCAAGAAGCTCATGGCCGACAAGAACGGATATCCGGAAGTTTCGTTCATGGTGGTCAGCAGCATCATCGACGGCATGATGGGCGTGCAACCGGACGCCCCGCACAACAAGGTGACCACCGTCCCGCGGTTGACCGCTGAGGTGCCGTGGGTGGAGATCAACCACCTCAAGGTCGGCGGCAACGACCTCAAGCTCAAGCACACCGGCACGACGGCCTCCACGCTGACCAACAACTCCGGCTCCACCATCACCTGGGAAGCCCAGTTCTACGGGACCCTCTCGTCGATCAGCGTGAACGGCACCCCGCAGACGCCGCAGACCAAGTCGCTGTACGGCCGGACGGTCTCGTACGTGGCGGTGCCGGTGGCCGCCGGCGCGTCGGTGACCGCGACCGCCGGAAGCGCAGGGGGTGACACCACGGCTCCCACCGCGCCGACCGGCCTCGCGGCGAGCAAGGTGACCTCGAACAGCGTGGATCTGAGCTGGGGGGCGTCGACCGACAACGTCGGCGTGACCGGCTACGGCGTCTACCGCGGCACCACGCTGATCGGTTCGTCGACGGGCACGAGCTTCACGGCGACCGGCCTTTCCGCCTCGACGCCGTACACGTTCACGGTGAAGGCCAAGGACGCGGCGGACAACACCTCGACGGCCAGCGACGCGGTCAGTGTCACCACGGCCATCAGCGGAAACGGCCAGACAGCCGATCTCAGCGATCTCACCTGGGTCAACGCCGTGACCGATTTCGGCACTGTTCAGAAGAACAGAAGCGTCGGGTCGAACCCCATCAAGCTGGCCGGGACTTCCTACGCCAAGGGCATCGGCACGCATGCCAACAGCGCCATCACCTACACCTTGAACGGCGGGTACGCGAAGTTCCAGGCGGAGGTCGGCGTGGACGACGAGGTCTCGGCGGGCGCGACGGTCAGGTTCGAGGTCTGGGGCGACGGCGCCAAGCTGTACGAGAGTCCGTCGGCACTGACGGCCTCAAGCCCGACCCAGTCCATCGACGTCAGCATCGCCGGGGTGACCTCGCTGGTGCTGAAGGTGACGGACGCGGGAGACGGGATCAACAGCGACCACGCCGACTGGGCGAACGCTCGACTTGTCAGTGCGGACACCCAGGCGCCGGCCGCGCCGACCAACCTGGCGTCGAGCAACGTCACGTCGAGCAGTGTCAAGCTGACCTGGACGGCGCCGACCGACGACGTCGGGGTGACGGGCTACGACATCTACCGCGGGACGGCGCCGGCCGGCTCGTCCACGAGCACGAGTTTCACCGCGACCGGGCTGTCGGCCGCGACGTCGTACACCTTCACGGTGAAGGCGAAGGACGCCGCCGGGAACGTGTCGGGTGCCAGCAACGCGGTCACGGTCACCACCTCCGGCGGCGCCGCGGTGTTCCTCAGCGATCTGAACTGGACCGGTACCCCCACCATCGGGTGGGGCACCCTTCACAAGGACCGGAGCGTCGACGGGCACACCATCACCCTGAACGGGACCACGTACGCCAAGGGGCTGGGCACGCATGCGACGAGCGGCATCACCTACCTCCTGAACGGCGCCTATTCCCGGTTCCGGTCGGATGTCGGGGTCGATGACGAGGTCGGCGCGAACGCGACGGTCACGTTCGAGGTCTGGGGCGACGGCGTCAAGCTGTACGAGAGTCCATCGGCGATGACTCCGTCCAGCGCGGCGGCCGCCATCGACGTCAGCGTGGCCGGGGTCACCTCGCTGGTGCTGAAGGTGACGGACGCGGGAGACGGGATCAACAGCGACCACGCCGACTGGGCGGGAGCAAAGCTGGTGTCATGATGCGCAGGACCCGGCGGGGAGCCCTTCCAGGGCGACCCGCCGGAGTCGCGCCCACGACGGCCCGTTCCTCGCGCCGATGCCGCTGGTGAGCGCGGCGACGCTCCGCCGTGCTAGCCCTGTGCGGTGCGCTGCGTGGCATGGGTCTGCCGCCACTCCTCGGCCGCCTGGATCATGGCCTGGCCGACGTGCTCGAAGAAGTGGCCGATGTCGTGCATCCGCGTACCGGCGGGTGTGGTCGTGCCGAGGACCTGGGCACCTTGACGGGCGAAGTCGGCCAGCAGGGTGTTCTGGCGGGCGCTGGCCATCCAGCCGCGGAACCACGCGTCGGCGTCGATGACGTACCGGTCGCGGCGGCGATGGGGGTCGCGTTCGCGCCTGATGAGCTCCTGCTGTTCGAGTTCGCCGACGGCCTTGGAGATGGAGGCGGGGCTGACCTGGAGGCGCCGGACGAGCTCGGCAGCGGTCATGCTGCCGCTGTCGGTGACGTACAGGCAGGTGAGCACGCGGGCTGTCATCCGCGGCAGCCCCGTGCCGACCATCATCGCGGTGAACTGTTCCTCCAGTTCGTGAACCGACTCGGGATCGCGCCCGTGCGCGTCGACGGCGGCGGGCGGAAGCTTGGCCGAGTTCCGCTTGCGGCGGCGGGCGCGTCCTTGGGTCGCCCGCTGTGCCTGGTCGGCCCGGTAGCCGCCGGCGCCGCCGTTGCGGGCCACTTCCCGGGTGATGGTGGAGATGGGCCTGCCCAGATCGCCGGCGATCTCGGTGTAGGTGAGTCCGCCGGCCAGCCCCTCGGCGATCTTCTGCCGGTCCTGGTGGGTCAGCCTGCCTCCGGGCATCGCTCCTGCCTTCCGTGTCACGTCTCGCGGTATGGCCAGTATTGCGTTCGCCAACACTCCATTGCAAGTCACCAGCTTCGTTTTGCACTCACCTTCATTCTCATTGCAAGAGTTGATTGGCTCTGAGCTGCGCGTATATGACTTCCAGCCGCCTAGCTTGTTGCCGCTTTGGTGAAAGCAAGCTAGCTTTTAGTCATTCGCGAATGAGCGAACGGACTGCTCGCAAACTGTCGAGCCGTGATCGGAGCCCCCTCATGACTTCCCTCCTCACCCCTGTGCGCACCTGGCACCGTCCCTTGGTGGTCTGCGCGCTCGTCATGCTGGCTGTGATGTTCGCCGCCGGTGTCGGGCTCGTCGTCGACGGCCGGACCCTGCTGGATGAGCCGGTGTGGGTCAAGCCGCTCAAGTTCGGCTTCGCCTTCGCTCTCTACGCAGGCACGCTGGCCTGGCTGCTGACCAGGCTGCGCAAGGGCAGGCGGCTGGGCTGGTGGATCGGCACCGTCTTCGCGCTGGCCGCGACCGTGGAGGTCGGCGCCATCACCGCCCAGGCGGCGCGCGGTACCTTCAGCCACTTCAACGCCGACCAGAGCGATCGGGTCACGCTGGCTCTGGTGCCCATCCTCACCTACGGCGTGATGATCATCCTGATCACGCAACTGATCCTGGCGGTCGTCGTGCTGATCCAGCGCACCGGCGGGGTCGCGGTGAACCGGGCGATCCGCGCCGGGCTGGCGCTGGCCGTCTTCGGCATGCTGGTGCCGGTCTACTGGCTGGTCGCCGAGATCCACCCCCGCACGGTGACCGACGCCAACGGCGCCCGGATCCCGATGTACCAGGGCCACGGCATCGGCGACCCGGACGGCCACGGCATGTCTCTCACCGGCTGGAGCGTCACCGGCGGCGACTTCCGGGTACCGCACTTCGCCGCCCTGCACGGCATCCAGGTGCTGCTCCTGCTCACCGCGGTGCTGGCCGCCCTGGCCGCCAGGCACGCCTGGCTGCGCGCCGAGAAGGTCCGTGCTCGCCTCGTCGGCTGCGGCGCCCTCGGCTACACCGGGTTGGTCGCGGCCGTGACCTGGCAGGCCTGGCGCGGCCAGTCCCTGATCCACCCGGACAGGATCACCCTTCTCGCCCTGGCCGCGGTGCTGCTCCTCACGGCGGCCACCACCGCAGGGGTGATCGTCACCGCCAGGCGCGCGGGCGCCGTACCCGCTGGAACCCCCGAGCGCCGCCGGCCGGCGCCCTGACGACCTCCCCTGACCTTGAGAACCGAACGTCCAAAGGAGAACTGACATGACACCGTCCGCTTCCGCCAAGGGCGGGCTGTTCCTCGCCACCGTGTTGATCGCTGGGGGCGTCCTGACGGCACCCGCGACAGCCGCATCGCCCGTCCCCGACCACGCCGGCGTACAACGCGCTCTCGACAACGCCGTGGCCCACGGTGGCGCTCCGGGCATCGTCGCCGAAGTCCGCGACCGCCGCGGCAGGTGGTTCGGTTCGGCAGGCGTGGCCGACACCAGGACCGGCCGCAAGCGTCAGCCGCACGAGCGGTTCCGGATCGGCAGCACCACCAAGGCGTTCACCGCAACCGTGGTCCTGCGGCTGGTGGCCGAGGGCAGGCTGAGCCTGGACGACACCGTGGAGCAGTGGCTGCCCGGTCTGGTCGCGGGCAACGGCTACGACGGCCGTGAGATCACCGTCCGGCAGCTGCTCAATCACACCAGCGGCATCTCCAACTACGGCAACGACGCGAAGTTCTTCGCCAAGGGCGTGGGTGCCGCCTGGTTCGAGCACCGCTACGACACCTACACCCCCGAGCAACTGGTCGAGATCGGCCTGGCCACCCCGCCCCGTTTCAAGCCGGGCACGAGCTTCCTCTACTCCAACACCAACTACTTCCTGGCCGCCATGATCGTCGAAAGGGCCACCGGCAGGACCTTCGCCCAGGAACTCACCAGGACCGTCATCCGCCCCCTGCGCCTGACCGGCACCTCGCTGCCCGGCACCGACCCCAAGATCCGCGGCCCTCACCCGACGCATTACTCCACCCTGTTCTCCTCCGATCCCAAGCCCGAGATCCACGACGCGACCGAGATGAACCAGTCCTTCGCCTGGGCCGCAGGCGGCATCATCTCGACCACCGGTGACCTGCAGCGCTTCTTCGGCGAGCTGCTCGGCGGACGCCTGCTGCCCGCAGCCCAGCAACAGGAGATGTTCACCACCGTCGAGACCAAGGGCCCCGTCCCGTGGATCCCCGACACCCGCTACGGCCTCGGCGTCTTCTCCCAGAGGCTGCCGTGCGGCGTCACCGTCTGGGGCAACGCCGGCGCCACCTACGGATCGTGGACCTACGCCATGGGCACCCGCAACGGCAACCACCTGCTGACCAGCCAGGTCAACGGCGACTGGAGCGGCCTGAGCGTCTTCGCCGACACGCTGTCGGCCGAGTTCTGCCCGGCCACGTCCCGATGACCCGCGACCACGCCGTAGGACTCGTGGCGCCCCGTTCATCGCGGAGTCCCAACAGGACGCGCCGATGTTGGCCGGCTGAACAGCGCCACGCCCGCCGCGCTTCGCCATGCTGGAGCGATGCGCCGATCAGGAAATGAAGATGCCGCCGCAGCCGCGATGATCGCCGACATCGAGCGGCTCGTGCGCTGCGAGTCCCCGTCCGAGGACCTGGCCGCGGTCGCCCGCAGCGCCGAGGTGGTCGCCGAGGTCGGCGCCCGGCTCCTGGGCGCGGAAGGGGAGCGGGTGGTGGTGGACGGCCACACCCACCTGCGCTGGCGGTTCGGCGGCGCGCCCCGGGTGCTGCTGCTCGGGCACCACGACACGGTGTGGCCGGTCGGCTCGCTGCGGACGCATCCCTTCGAGGTCCGCGACGGGCTGCTGCGCGGGCCCGGGTGCTTCGACATGAAGGCCGGGCTGGTGATGGCCTTCCACGCGCTGGCGGCGCTGGACGACCTGGACGGCGTGACCCTGCTCGTCACCGGCGACGAGGAAACCGGGTCCCTCTCCTCGCGCGAGCTCATCGAGGACGAGGCCCGCGGGTGCTCGGCCGCGCTGGTCCTGGAGGCCGCCGGGCCCGGCGGAGCCCTGAAGACCGCGCGCAAGGGCGTCTCCCGCTACGAGGTGCTGGTGCGGGGACGGGCCGCGCACGCGGGACTGGAGCCGGAGCGCGGCGTCAACGCCTCCGTGGAACTGGCCCGCCAGGTCGTGGCCGTGGCCGGGCTGGGCGATCCCGCGCTGGGCACGACCGTCACCCCGACCCGCATGGAGGCGGGCACCACGGTGAACACCGTGCCCGGGTCGGCGCGCTTCGAGGTCGACGCCCGGGTCTGGGAGGCCGCCGAGCAGATCCGCGTCCACACCTCGATGCTGGGCCTGCGGCCCGCGCTGGACGGCGCCGAACTGGTGATCAGGGGCGGTCCGAACCGGCCTCCGCTCCAGGCCGCGGCGTCGGCGGACCTGTTCGAGCGGGCCCGCAGGCTCGCGGCGACGCTCGGGATCGGCCCGCTCACCTCGCTCGCCGTCGGCGGCGCCTCGGACGGGAACTTCACCGCGGGAGTGGGCACGCCGACCCTCGACGGGCTGGGCGCGGTCGGCGGCGGGGCGCACGCCGACGACGAGCACGTGGTCGTGGCGGAGCTCACGGGGCGGACGCGGCTGCTCGCCGCCCTGGTCGCCGAACTGCTGGCAAGCGCGGAAGTTGTCCACTCGGACGAACCGGGAGCCGTCCTCCCGTGCCCGCCGACCAGCTACAGGACCTGACCGGCTGGAACCATGGCCGGCGTGACTGATCTCATCCGCGACCGTCGCGGGTCCGGGCCCGTCGACCTGGCGTACGCCGCAGCCGAGGCGGCCGCGCGAAGCGCGGGCATCCACATCCGCCCTTTGGACAGCGTCGTCGAGCTCGAGGCCGTCCGCCGCCTGTACGAGCGCATCTGGCGTACCGGTGAGAACAACCCGCCGGTGACGGCCGACCTGCTGCGGGCGATGGCGAAGGCGGGCAGCTACGTCAGCGGCGCCTTCGAAGGGGACGAGCTGGTGGGCGCCTGCTTCGGCTTCTTCTCCCCGCCCGCGCGCGAGGCCCTGCACAGTCACATCGCGGGGGTGCTGGCGCGCGTGCAGGGACGCAACGTCGGCTTCGCGCTGAAGCTGCACCAGCGCGCCTGGGCCATGTCGCGTGGCGTCAGCGAGGTGTGCTGGACCTATGACCCGCTGATCCGGCGCAACGCCTACTTCAACATCACCAAGCTGGCCGCCGACCCGGACGAGTACCTGCCGAACTTCTACGGCCCGATGGACGACGACATCAACCGCAGCGACGACACCGACCGGGTGCTGGTGCGGTGGCGGCTGGAGTCGCACGCCGCGGTGGCGGCCAGCGCGGGCCTGCCCAGGCCGGCCGACGCGGCCTCCGCCCGCGCGGCGGAGGCGGCCGTGGCGCTGGACGTCTCTCCCAGAGGCGGGCCGGTCGCCTGCCGCGCCGACACGCGCACCGTGCTGGTCGGCGTCCCCGGGGACATCGAGACCTTGCGGGCCCACGACCCGGGGCTGGCCGCCCAGTGGCGTACGGCGCTGCGGGACGTGCTCGGCGAGCTGCTCGCCGAGGGCGCGCGGGTGCGCGGTTTCGACCGCGCGGGGTGGTACATCGTGGACCGGCGGGAATCACCGTGAAGCTCCTCGGGGTTGGCAGTCGCCGGATGAGGTGACGGTCGCCCCGGAGTGAGTACCCCTCTCCTGAGCCCGGTCCGGCCCGACGAACCGGATAGCATCCTTTGGTCATGCAGAACGAACGCCGACCCGCCCGCGCTGCGCTAGCTTCGGGCGCGTGCTTGTCCCCGTGACCAGCCTCCCGCGAGCCAGCCTCGCCCGCGTTCTGGAGGAACTCGGTTCTACCCTGCTCGACGTCGTCTGCGGCGATGTCGAGCAGGCCGGCGATGTCGGCGGCGTCGTCATCTACGACCCGCTCGACGAGCCCGAGCTGCCGAGCCGCGCGCTGGTGTTCGGCGTCGGCCTGCACGACCCGGCCGACCTCGCCCGGGTGGTGACCCAGCTCGGCCGGCACGACGCCGTCGGCCTCGTGGTCCGCGCGCCGGTCGTGCCCGACGACGATCTGGTCGCGGCGGCGCGCGAGGCGGGGGTGACGGTCCTGTCCTTCGCGCGCGGCGCGTCATGGACGCACCTGGCGGGGATGCTCCGGTCGCTGACCGCCGAGGGCGGCGGGCTGGACGGCGCGGACGCGCACACGGTCGGCCGGATCAGTTCCGGCGACCTGTTCGCGGTCGCCAATGCCATCGCCGCGCTGCTCGACGCGCCCGTCACCATCGAGGACCGCAACTCCCGGCTGCTGGCCTTCTCCAGCAGACAGGAGGAAGCCGACCACTCGCGGGTCCAGACGATTCTGGGCCGCCAGGTCCCTGAGCACTACACGCGCATCCTGGAGGAGCGCGGGGTGTTCCAGGCGATCTACCGCAGCGACCGGCCCGTCTACGTGGCGCCCCTGCCCGAGCCGGTCGACCCGGCGCTGCCGCCGGAGCTGCCCCGGGCGGCGATCGCGGTGCGGGCCGGGGACGAGATCCTCGGCACGATCTGGGTGGTCGTCCCCGAACCGTTGGACGAGGAGCGCAGCGAGGCGCTGTACGAGGCGTCCAAGCTGGTCGCCATGCACATGGTGTGGCAGCGCGCCGACGCCGACATGGAGCGGCGGCTGCGGACCGAGCTGCTGAGCACCGCCCTGGAGAGCGGGCCGGGGGCGCTGGAGGCGGTCCGCCGCCTCGGACTGAAGGACGAGCCCGCGGTCGTCCTCGCGCTGACCGTCGTCGGCTCGGCGGCCGAGCACCCGCTGCCCGCCCAGTTGGCCACCGAGCGCAAGCGGCTGGCCGACGCCTTCGCCATGCACCTGTCCGCGGCGCACCCGCGGGCCGCCGCGGCGCTCATCGGCGACGTCGCCTTCGGCGTGCTGCCCCTGCCGCAGAGCAGGGAGCAGAACCGCGAGGACACCGAGGAGCGCGCGGTGTGGATCGCCGCCGAGTTCCTGGCCCGCGTCGGCTCGCGGCTGCGCCCGCTGATCGGGGTCGGGCCGCTCGCCGCTGACAGCTCGGCGCTCGCCCGGTCACGGTCGGGGGCCGAGCGCGCCCTGCGCGTCCTGCGCTCGGGGGTCGGTGGGCAGCAGGTGGCCCGCCTGGACGACGTGCACGTCGAGGCACTCCTGATCGAGCTCGCCGACCTCGTCCCGCGCGGCGACATCCCCAGCGGGGCCGTCGCACGCATCGTCGCCTACGACAAGGAGCACCAGACCAGCCTGGTCGCGACGCTCCGGGCCTGGCTCGACGCTTTCGGCGACGTCGCGGTGGCCTCGGCCGCGATGTACGTGCACCCCAACACCTTCCGCTACCGGCTGCGCCGGGCCGCCGAGGTCGGCCGGCTCGACCTCGGAGACCCGGGCGCGCGGCTGTCGGCCATGCTGCAGCTGCGCCTGATGTCGATCAGGTCTGCCCCGGACGGCTGACGCCGCGCAGGCCGAGCGTGCCGATCAGGAACGCCAGCCATTCGGCGTCCTGCGCGACGGCGACGTCGTGGGCGGTCGCCGCGCCGTGGCCGGCGTCCTCGAAGACGTGCAGCAGGATCGGCGCCACCCCTTGCTGCGCGGCCTGCAGGCGCGCGGCGAACTTGCGCGCGTGCCAGGGCCTGCACCGTGGGTCGGTCGCCCCGGCCTGCAGGTAGACCGCCGGGAAGACGCCGGGCTCGACCAGCTGGTACGGCGAGAGCCCGAGCAGCCGCCGCACCTCGGCGGGGTCGTCCGGGTCCGCCCACGCCTTGCGGATGACGAAGTCGAGGTAGGGGTCGCGGGTGCCGCCGATGAGGTCGAGCAGCGGGGCCCTCGGCAGGACCGCACGCCACAGCTCAGGCCGCCGGGTGACGGCGATCCCGCACATGAGGCCGCCGTCGGAGCCGCCGGTCAGCGCGAGCCGGTCGGAGGTGGTCAGGCCGGTGGCGAGGAGGTGCTCGGCGACCGCGACGAGGTCGGCGTCGCGGACGTGCTTGCGTTCCCGGTGCGCGGCCAGGTACCAGTCGCGGCCGAACTCGCCGCCACCGCGCAGGTACGCCTGGACCAGCACGCCTCCGGCGGCGACGAAGGCGGCCAGGTCGGGCTGGTACTGCGGCAGGAGCGGCACGTTGGCCGCGCCGTACGCGGAGATCAGCACCGGCGCCGGCGCACCGGCGGCGCCGCGCACCACGTGGTACGGCACGGCGACGCCGTCCGGTGCGAGGGCCTCGCCCTCCTCCAGCACGGCGTCGAGGACGACCGCGGGGGGCGTCAGCGTCTCCGGTTCCCTCTCGCCGGGCCGGTGCCGGTAGACGCCCCACGAGCTGGTGAGGGTGGAGAAGGCGAAGACGAAGTCGGCCGCGGGCGTGCCGGTGGCCAGGGCGGTCAGCGGGAAGAAGGGCGCGGCGAGCGCGCCCCTGCCGGGCAGGGGGACCTCGCCGGTGACGGCTCCTGAGCGGTCGAGGATGCGCACCCTGGCGAAGGTCCGGTCGAACTCGCTGAGGTAGAGGTGCTCGCCGACCGGGGTGAGGGAGCGCAGCACCGTGTCACCCTCCGGGACGAGCTCGGTCCACCCGGCCGGGTCGCCGGGGTCGGCCGCGTCGAGCGGGATGGCGACCACCCTGCCGCGCGGGGCGCCGACGTCGGTGACCGCGATGTAGCGGTCGCCCACGATGTGCCCGGCGATCGTCCCCGTGCAGCCGGTGACGAAGGGCCGCCAGGCCGTGTCGGGGCCGGACATGTCGCGCACCGCGACCGGGACGGGGCTGCCCACCCGGTGGGCGGCGACGGCCCAGCGGCTGCCGGTCGACATCTGGACGAGCGTGTACTCGCGGGAGCCCTCGCCGACCGGGATCGGCTCCGGTTCGGTCGCGCCGCCGAGCCGGTGGAGGAAGACCGCCTGCCGGAACTCCTCCGGCGTACCGGTGAGCGCGAAGAAGTAGAAGCCCGTGCTGTCCGGCAGCCACGAGACGCCGCCCGCCCATGCGCTGTGCAGGACCTGCTCGGGCGCGCCGTCGAGCTGCCGCCCGGAGGCGACGTCGACGAGGCGGATGGTGTTGTGCTCGCTGCCGTCGGTGCACAGGCCGAGCGCCAGGACGCGGCCGTCGGGCGCGGGCGCCAGCCAGGACACGACCGGCGGGTGCTCGCCCTCGCCGGATCCGGCCAGGTCGACGACTGTCCGCCCGTCTCCCAAGGGCGTGTCCGCGACGACCACCGCGGGCGCCGAGCTTCCTGGCTGAGCCGCGACGCGGAACCAGCGGCCGGAGGCGTACTTCGGCAGGGCCGGGCGGGAGCCGGCGTCGTAGGCGCGGATCAGGTCGCGGACGGCCTCCGGGTCCTGGCCGGCGTAGACGGCGGCGGTGGCGAGCTCGGCCTGCCGCCGCTGCCACTGCCGCACCTCCTCGGTCTCCTTCTCCAGCCAGCGGTAGGGGTCGGGCACGCGCACGCCGGCGACGTCCTCGAAGACCTCGACGGTGCGGGCGGGCGGGTAGGAAGCGGTCACGGTGACTCCGGCTCGTGTGGGGACTGGGCTCCGGTCTCGAACTCCGCGCGGAGCCGCTCGAACGCGCCGGGGACCCGGGTCACCCGGCGGACGTGGATGAGCGCGTCGTAGGCGGCAGGGAAGTCGTCGACGGGGTCGAGGCCGCCGGCGGCCAGCGTGCCGTCCACCCCTTCGAACAGCCCGGCCGGCTCGTGGCGCAGGTCGACGGCGGTGACGGCCGGGCCGAGGCGCTCCAGCCGCGACTCGATGGCGTTCGGCGGCAGGATGCGGTCGTGGAGGGAGACGTCGCAGTCGAACGGGCGCGGCGAGCGCTGGGTGAAGCGCACCTCGGGGCCGGAGCCGTACGTCATCCCGATGACGACGGGATCATCGCCGAGCAGGCCGCCGAGCATCGGCCGGCCGTGCAGCGGCGTGCGCCTGACATGCGCGTTGTGCGCGCTCACGACGACCCGCTCCTCGCGCTCCAGGATCCAGCGCACGGTGTCGGCCATGAACACGTCGCGCGGGTACGGCCCGGCGTCCGGCCCGTCCAGCTCGGCGAGAAAGGCCCCGATCGAGGCCCCGCACCGGCGCACGACCCCGTCGTCGTGCGCCGCCGTACGCTCCACCAGGTCGCGGAGGCCGTCGAGCAGCCGGGTCCGCTCGGCGGCCGGCATGGCCTGGTAGCGGATCGCCGCCTCGGTCCGGCCGCCCAGGTCGCTGAGGCGACGGAGCTCCTTGTCGCCGGGCAGCTCCGGCAGCCGGTCGAGGCAGGCGCGCACCGCCGGTCCGGGTGAGGTGGAGGAGCCGGGCAGGTCCATGCCGTAGAAGCTGACCTTCGTCGGGTTCGCGGCGTTCCACTCGCGCATCCAGGTCAGCTGCCGCCGCATCGGCTCGCACTCGCCGAACCGGTAGGTGATGCCGTCGCGGGCGACCGTCCCGACCTCGCCGGGCCCGCCGTGGATCCACGCGTCGACGGCCAGCCCCTCGGCGAAGCCCGACTCCATCACGAAGGCGGTGAACCCGTGCTCCTCCACGAGCAGGCGGAACAGCTCGTCCTTGAGCTCGTAGAACTCCGTGATGTTGTGCGCGCCCTCGCCGAGGGCCACCACCCTGGCGTCGCCGGCCAGGTCTCGCACTAGCTGTGGAAGTACCATAGTTCCGGCGTGTACAGGAAGCTGATCAGGGCGTTGAACGACGACTGCGGGCCCGACAGGGTGTTCTTCCACACCACCAGCGTGTGCGGGGTCGGCAGGAAGAGCACCGGCAGGTCCTGGGCGAGGCTGGTCACCTCTGCCGACAGCGCCTTCTGGTCCGCCCCGAAGGTCGAGGCGCCGATCAGCTTGTCCACCTCGGCGTTCTTGTAGCTGCCCAGATTGAAGCTGCCCTCGGTGTTGAACACCGTGTTGCTGCTCGGGTAGCCGGCCGCCAGGTAGAGGGGGCCGTAATCCTGCATCGCCCACTCGTTCTTGGTGGCGGGGGCGAAGGTGTTGCCGTAGTTGGCGTACATGTAGTTGAGCGACTTGGTCACGATCTTGACCTCTATGCCGAGCTTCTTGGCCGCTGAGGCGAAGGCGACGTCACGCGCGCCGACGAAGGCCGGGGAGCTGGCCGAGGCCAGGGTGAAGCTGATCGTCTGCCCCTGCGGGATGTCCGCGCCGCACTGGCCGGGCCCGGTTCCGGGACGCTCGCAGGTGGTGGCGCCGTTCGGCGCCACCTTCCAGCCGTTGTCGGTGAGCAGCTTCTCGGCGGCGGCCGGGTCGTAGGGGTAGGGCGGCTGGTCGCCGAAGGCGGGCGGGTAGGGGGATCCGTTGCCCGCGGTGCTGTAGTTCGGGGAGGCGGCGCCGTTGTAGATGCCGCGGCTGGCGATGTAGCCCTGCTGGTCGACCAGCCGCTGCAGGGCCTGGCGGACGTACGGCTGCGCGATGACCTTGTCGAAGTTGTTGACGGTGTTCGCGAAGTTGATGACGAGCGAGTCGAACCGGGCCGGGGCGGGCGCGCCGTACACGTTGTAGCCCTTGGCTTTCAGCTGGCCGATCTGGGTGGCGAAGCTGGAGTCCAGCGTGCCGACGGTCAGGTTGCCGGCCTTGAACTGGTTGAGCACGGCGGCGGCGGAGGTGAAGGCCTTGAAGTCGATCTGGTCGAGCCGTGACTCCCCCGGCCCGCTGTAGGACTCGTTGCGCGCCAGGGAGAACGAGCCGGTCGTCGGGTCGAAGCTCTTGAGCCGGTAGGGGCCGTTGACGACCTGCCAGAGCGGGTTGCCGGCGAAGGTGGCCTGCGACTCCGACTCCTTGGTGAGGTACTTGTAGATCGCCTTGGCGTTCTTCGGCTGCCTGTAGTCGAGGTGCGGGCCGCCGGTGGCGGCGATGTTCCACTCGGTGGAGGGCAGCACGTACAGCAGCGTCAGCATGGACAGCAGGTACGACGGGTTGTACGCGGTCTCCAGCTCGAGGGTGAGCGTGTCAGGCGCGGCGGCCTCGGCGCTCACGCCGTCGGGGAACTGTCCGGGGGTGTAGAAGCTCCAGTTGGCCGGGCTCTCCTTGAGCGCCGCCTTGAGCAGGGCCAGGGAGAAGACGACGTCGTCGGCCGTGACCGGCTTGCCGGTGGACCACTTGTAGTCCTTCATCTTGATGGTCACGGTCTTGCGGTCCGGACTGTAGAC
Organism: Nonomuraea sp. NPDC003727; assembly: GCF_053586935.1. Lineage (NCBI taxonomy): Bacteria > Bacillati > Actinomycetota > Actinomycetes > Streptosporangiales > Streptosporangiaceae > Nonomuraea > Nonomuraea sp. NPDC003727. The sequence continues at coordinate 210,381 of NZ_JBSFNE010000004.1, read as the reverse complement.
GGGCGGCTCGGCCAGGCTCAGCTCGGCGTCGGCGACCTGGTCGCCCTCGCCGCTGGGACGGTAGAGGGAGCGCCACAGCTGGCCGCGGGCGATGACGGTCCCGTTGGCGGCCGCCGGCGGGTAGGGGTAGATGTAGTTGGGGCTGAGCCCGGGGGTCAGCGCGACCGTGGCGGTCCCACCCTGCTTGGGGGTGCCGGTCTGCACGGGCTTGGCGGTGTAGCTGCCGGCGATGTCCTTCGTCGTGTTCCCACCGCCGCCGCTGCACGCTGTGGCCAGCACGGCGACGGCGGCGACGGCTGCCACGGAGAGGCGGCCTCGGTGCTTCATTGATGGCTCCCTGGAGAAGTGTGCGGGGTGCGTTGACGATGCACCGGCGGCTTCGGCCCGTGTTCGGCGGTGCGGACAATTCCGCGCGCCCGCCTCCGTCCTGGCGAACAGGTCATCAGTCGGCCCGGCGCCCGACCGCGTCGCGGAGCGCGTCGGCGAGCAGGTTGAGCGCCAGCACGGTGAGGACGATGCAGCCGCCGACCGGATAGACCAGCCACCAGTAGTCGGCGGAGATGAAGGTGACGCCGCTGGCCAGCTGGCTGCCCCAGTCGGCGGTGGGGTAGGTCAGGCCGAAGCCCAGGAAGCCCAGGGCGGCCACGACCAGGACGGCGTCGGCGACCTGGAAGGTGATGGTGACGATGATGACGCCGAGCGCGTTCGGGATCAGGTGGGTGAGGATGGTCCGCCGGCGGGAGGCGCCCATCAGCTTGGCGGCCAGCACGAACTCCCTCACCCGCAGGGTCAGCACCTCGCCGCGCACCAGCCGGGCGGAGACGAGCCAGGAGAATCCGCCGATGACGAGGCTCAGCGACAGCGCGTCGGCGTGGAAGCGGGCCGACAGGATGAGCACGAAGAACAGGAACGGGATCGACAACATGACGTCGACCAGCCGCATCATGAACCCGTCGACCACGCCCCCTGCCAGCCCCGCCACGGCCCCGTAGACGGTGCCGATCGTGGTGGCGACAAGCGCGGACAGCAGCCCGATCTGCAGCGACACCTGGCCGCCGGACATCAGCCGGCCGAGTACGTCGAAGCCGTTGGTGTCGGTCCCGAGCGGGTAGCCGGGGCCGGGCGGCAGCGCCGCGTTGACCAGGTCCACGTCGGTCTGGTTGGTCTGGTAGAACAGCGGCCCGAGGAAGCAGAACCCGGCGATGAGCAGCAGGAGCAGCCCGCCGGCCAGGCCGAGCGGATGCCGGCGCAGCCCGCGCAGGACCGACCGGGTCGAGACCCGGTTCCTGTCCGCCGACGTCTCGGCCTCGGGGGATGGAACGGCGGTCAGGTCTGGTGCGGTCATGCGCTCAGCTCGATTCGGCGGTCGGCGGCCGCCACCGCGACGTCGGCGATGAAGTTGCCGGCCACGGTCAGGACGCCGCCGATGAGGGTGTAGGCCAGGAGCACCGGGTAGTCCTCGCGCTGCAGGCTGTTGAGGAACAGCAGGCCCAGGCCGGGATAGTTGAAGAGCGACTCGACGATCAGGTTGCCCGCCAGCAGCGTGGGGACGAGCGTGCCGACCAGCATGACCAGCGGCAGGCAGGCGTTGCGCAGCAGGTGGCGGGTGAGGATCAGCCGCTCGGGCAGGCCCTTGGCGCGCGCGACTCGCACGTAGTCCTGGCCGAGCTGGTCGAGGGCGGCGGAACGCTGGTACTGCGCGAAGATCGCGACGCTGGTGACCGCGAGGGTGATGACCGGCAGCGCCATCGCCCGCGGATCGGTGAAGACGACCCACGGCGAGTGCGACTGCGACGCCTCCGCCGGGAAGATCGGGATCGTCTGGCTGAAGACGGCGATCAGCAGCAGCCCGAGCAGGAACGACGGCGTCGCGTAGAGCACGTACGACGCCGCGGTGGCGACCCGGTCGACGAGGCTGTTGCGCCGGACCGCCTGCAGGATGCCGAGCGGGACCGCGACAAGCAGCGCCAGCACCAGCCCGGCCAGCGACAGCATCGCGCTGCGGCCGGCGTTCCGCGCCAGCAGCGCGCCCACGTTCTCGTTCAGCTTGTACGACCGGCCCAGGTCGCCCTGGAGCAGCTGGCCGAGGTAGCTGATGTACTGCACGACGACCGGGCGGTCGAAGCCGTGCTCCCGGTTGAAGGCCGCCACGGCCTCCGGCGAGGCGCGCTGCCCGAGGACGACACGTCCCGGGCTGTCCGACACCAGGTGCAGCATGAGGAAGACGACCGCGGAGATCCCGAGCAGGACGAGGAGCGAGACCGCCAGGCGGCGGAGCACGTACCAGGTCATGAGCGAGACTCCGCTCGGCGCAGTGGGTGGTGGCAGGCGACGTGGTGGGTGCCGGTGACCGGTGTCAAGGGGGGCTCCTTCTGGGCGCACAACTCGGTCGCCAGGGCGCACCGGGTGCGGAACCGGCAGCCGCTGGGCGGGTCGATGGGGCTTGGCAGCTCGCCGCGCACCCTCGCGGCCGCAGGGGGTCGCGGCGCATCGGGGTCGGCCTCAGGGATCGCGGCCAGCAGCCCCGCGGTGTAGGGGTGCGCGGCTGAGCCGTACACCTCCTCGGTGGTGCCGGTCTCGACCAGCTTGCCCAGGTACATGACGCCGACGCGGTCGGCCAGGTACCGCACCACCGCGAGGTCGTGCGAGATCACCACGCTGCTGAGCCCGCGTTCGAGCTGGATGCGGCGCATCAGGTTGAGGACCTGCGAGCGGATGGAGACGTCCAGGGCGCTGACCGGTTCGTCGGCGACCAGCACCTTCGGGTCCAGGGCGAGCGCGCGGGCCAGGCCCACCCGCTGCCGCTGCCCGCCGGACAGCTCGTAGGGGTAGCGCTCCAGCATGCTCGCCGGCAGGCCCACGTCCCGCAGGAGCTCGCGGGCGCGGGCGGTGCGCTGGGCGCGGGTGCCGATCCCCTGGATGGCCAGGGGTTCGCGCAGGATCGTGCCGATGCGCATGCGCGGGTCGAGGGAGGCGTTGGAGTCCTGGAACATCATCTGCAACTGGGTACGGCGGGGCCCCAGCGTCCGGGCGCTCATCCGGGTGACCGGTTCGCCGTCGAAGATCACCTCACCGGAGGTGGGCCGGTCGAGAGCCACGAGCATGCGGCCCAGGGAGGACTTGCCGCAGCCCGACTCGCCGACGAGCCCGAAGGTCTCCCCCGCCGCCACCTCGAAGCTCACGCCTGAGACCGCCTTGACGGTGCGGCGGCCGCCGAACAGGCCGGCCCTGCCCGCCGGGTGCTCGCGCCGGAGGTCGACCACGCGCAGGCGCGGCTCCGTGACGACCGGCGCCGGGACGACCAGCCGCGCGCGGGCCCTGGCGGCCGGGCCGTCGGCGGGGTGCCAGCAGGCGTAGACGTGGCCGTCGGCCTCGGTCGCGGGCGTCGGGGGCTCCTGGCGGCACCGGTCGGTCGCGGCGGCGCAACGCGGCGCGAACGGGCAGCCCGCCTGGGCCACGGTCAGGTCCGGGGGCGCCCCGGGGATGCTGAAGAGCTCCTCGTTGCGGTCCTGCGTGAGCGACGGGATCGAGGAGAGCAGCGCCTGGGTGTAGCGGTGCCGTGTCCGGGCGAACAGCACGGGCGTCGGCCCGGTCTCGGCCACGCGCCCGGCGTACATCACCCCGACGCGGTCGGCATGCCGGGCGATCACCCCCATGTCGTGGGTGACCAGGATCATCGACATGCCCAGCCGGGACCTGAGGTCGTCGAGGAGGTCGAGGATCTCCGCCTGGATGGTGACGTCGAGCGCGGTGGTCGGCTCGTCGGCGATGACGAGCCGGGGCTCGCAGACCAGCGCCATCGCGATCATCACGCGCTGCCGCATGCCGCCGGAGAGCTGGTGCGGGAAGTCGTCCAGCCGCTCGGCCGGCCGCGGCAGCCCCACGAGGGCCAGCATCTCCTCGGCGCGGACGCGCGCCTCCCGCTTCGAGGCGCCGCGGTGCAGCCGAACCGGCTCGGCGACCTGCTCGCCGATGCGCTTGGTGGGGTTCAGCGCGGTCATCGAGTCCTGGAAGACCATCGCCACGTCGTTGCCCCTGATCGCGCGGTACTGCGCGGCGGGCAGCCCGACGAGCTCCCTGCCGTCCAGGTCGATCGAGCCGGCGGTGACCCGGCCGCCGGCCGGCAGCATGCCCATGATCGCCAGACCGGTCATCGACTTGCCGGACCCGGTCTCGCCGACGATCCCCAGCGTCTCGCCTCGGTCGAGCGTCAGGCTGACGCCGGAGACGGGGCGGACGACCCGATCGCCCCGCCGGATCTCGACCGACAAGTCACGGATCGTCAGCACGCGGCCGCCATCCGCCTTCGTGGAATCATCGGCCGTGCTCAAGGCAGTGCTCAAGGCAGTGCTCTCCCAATCCATTCGACGATAGTGGGACCCGATCCCCCTGGTGGTGTTCGTCACGTGGCTCGAACCTTGAAGCCCGCGTTCGTCCACCGGGACGAACTGATCGCCGCGAGCCGTCGCGGCGGGGCGGGAATCGTGAACGGCCAGGCGTTCTGTCCCGCCGGTCGCGTACCGAACCTCGCGGGACAGAACAGCCAGGCGTTCAGGACGGCGCGCGCCGGTCGGCCCGGCCGGTGTGCAGGTAGAGGGCGCGCCCCTGCCCGTCGTCCCCGAGGAAGGCGAGCGGCGCGCGGACGCCCCGCTCGGGTTCGGTCGGGAGCACCGAGTCGCCGCGCCAGGCGACCAGTTCGGTGCGGTACGGCGCCTCGTCCAGGTCGGCGGTGACGCCAAGGGGTACGCGGTCCAGCCACAGCCGCCCTTCGGCGTCCCGGCTCACCGTGGTCCGCGAGGTGCTCGACAGGTAGGTGCCGGCGTAGCGGGCGGCGTTCAACGGGGGCGCGGCCGGGTCCGGCCGGGGCGCCTCGCCCGGCTCGACGCCGGCGAGCTCGCCGAGCACGCGCCCGGCGAGCTCGCGGAAGACCGGCTTCGGTGAGCCGCCGTTGGTGAGGATCACCAGCGCCACGTCGCGCTCCGGGACCACGCGCAGGAACGCCGACTGGCCGATGGTGTTGCCGTCGTGGCCGAAGACCGCCCGGTCGGGGCGGTGGAAGAGCTCCCAGCCGAGGCCCCAGCCGGTGCCCTGGTCGAGATCCGGCTGGGTGACCTGCGGCTGCCGCATCGCCCGGACGCTCTCCTGGCTGAGCACGGCGCGGCCGTCCGGCCCCAGGCCGCCGGCCAGGTGCATGCGGGCGAAGGCCAGCAGGTCGCGGGCGCGCATCGCCAGCATCGAGCCGGCCGGCGCGTTCGATCGGGCCAGCGCCCAGACGCGGGTGGGTTCGAGCGGGCCACCGGGCTCCTGCTCGATGTGCCCGACCGCGGCGCGGTGGAGGATCGCGTCGTACGGGTCGTTCGCGGCGTGCGTCAGGCCCAGGGGCTCGAACAGGTGCGCCCGCATGCAGTCGTCGAACGGCCTGCCCCGGACGACCTCGACGATCCGGCCCAGCACGCAGAAGCCGGCGTTGTTGTAGGAGAACATCTCCCCGGGCTCGAACAGCTGCGGCACCTCGCGCAGGAGGTCGACGTACTTCTCGAGGCAGTCGTCGCCCTTGCCGGTGTCGGTGAAGATGTCGCCTTCGAAGCCCGCGACGTGACACATCAGCTGCCGTACGGTGATCCGCGCGGCCGCGCGCTCGTCGGCGATCACGAAGCCGGGCAGGTAGGCCCGCACCGGCGCGTCGAGGTTGAGCCTGCCCTCGTCGACCAGTTGCATGGCCAACGTCGTGGTCAGCACCTTGGTGATCGAGCCGATCTGGAAGAGCGAGTCGGCCGTGGCCTCGACGCCCGTGACGGTGTTGAGCAGCCCGGCCGCGGCGTCGGCCGTCCCGTCGCCGGCGCAGACCGCCACCGCCGCCCCTGGTACCTGGTTCTCCGCGAGCAGATCCGGCAGCCGGTGCCGCAACCACGCAGCGATCTCATCCAGTTTCGACACCGATTTCCCCTCTGGCTCGTTTCCGGGGGAGCATAGGGGCGGCGGACACGGTGGTGTTCGTCAGGTCGCACCACTGGCGGCCCGCCCGTTCGTGGGCTCGGCCAAGCGTCTTCCAGACTGCCGGGCTTCAGCGCCCGCCCGAGGCCGTGATCTCGCGCTTGAGCCGTATCCAGTCCTTGGGAGAGTTGACCGCCACGGCGCCCGTCGCCACGCCCCGCCGGGTGAAGGCCACCGCGAACCGGTCCTCCTCGAGCGATCCCGCGACGATCTGTGCCTCGTCCGCCAGGTGCGGGAGACCCGCGGTCTGGATCCTGGCGCCGTGCACGTGCGTGGCGAAGGACGGCACCTCGAGATAGGGCCTGGCGTCCTGCCGGCCGGCCAGGAGGTTCTTGGCGGCCACCCCGCCCTGGTCGTTGGCATTGGACCAGTGCTCCACGCGGACCAGCTCTCCGTCGTACATCTCGTGCGGCCAGCGGGCCACGTCGCCGGCCGCCACGATGTCGTCATGGCCGCGGGCGAAGAGCGTGGCGTCGCAGAGCAAGCCGTCGTCGAGCGCCAGTCCGCTGCCCTCCAGCCACTCGGTGTTGGGCGTCACGCCCGCCGCGGCCACCACGAGGTCCGCGGGAATGCTCCTGCCGTCCGTCAGCGTGACAGCGGTCACCCGTTTCGTTCCCTGCACGCCGGACACCCGCACGCCTGAGATCAGCTCGACGCCGTTGCGCTCGTGATGCGCCGCCAACCACTGTCCCGTCGCCGTCCCCAGAGTGCGGCTCATCGGGTACGGCCCCGCGTCGACGACGGTCACCTTCACCCCCAGCCCGCGGGCGGTTGAGGCGACTTCTCCCCCGATGAACCCGCCACCGATGATCACCAGATGCTCGGCGCCGGACTCCAGTTCCGCCCGCAGGGCCAGCGCGTCCTCGATGGTGCGGAGCGTGTGCACTCCGTCGAGCGGCCCAGGAACGCTTCGCGGTCTCGCGCCTGTGGCGATGACCAGACCGTCGTAGCCCACCTCGGAGCCGTCGTCGAGAAGGACCGTCTTGTCGGTGGTGCGCAGCCGTACCGCCTGCCGGCCGCGCAGCCAGTGGTCGTCCAGCTCCTCCGCGCCGGGCAACGAGACGTCGTCGTCCCCGCGAAGGACGCTCTTGGACAGCGGCGGGCGGTTGTAGGGCGTGTGCTTCTCCGCGCCGATCAGCGTGATGTCCCCGTCGAATCCTTCTCGCCGGAGACTCTGGACCGCGCGGAGCCCCGCGAGGGAGGCGCCGACGACGACAACTCTTCGTAGGTTTCTCATGGCCGACAACATACCCAAGGGGGGTATCTGCAGACGATGTGATCTTCGTCTCATATACCCTCACCCGGTATGGGTTGCGACTTCGACCGCGGGCGCATATGGTGCAGCATGCCGATACCCGCCCGGGGTATTTAAGGAGAGGGTGAAAGCGATGAGCACCAGTACGTTCGTTGTATCCGGAATGACCTGCGGACACTGCGTCGGCACGGTGAAGTCCGAGGTCGGCAAGGTCTCCGGAGTGTCCGCCGTCGACGTCGAGCTTGCCTCCGGCAAGGTGACCGTGACCGCCGACGGACCCGTCGACGAGGCCAGGGTGAGGGAGGCGGTCGAAGAGGCGGGATACGAGCTCGTCGGTAGCTGACTCGACCAAGCTCCCATCAGGCCGGTGCGCAGGCGGCGCGCCGGCCTGTTGTCATGTCCGAGCGCCGGCGCCCTTCCTCCTGTCGCCGGTAGGGCCGGAGCCGGTCCGCGTGGGCGACAGATGACCGGAGGGGTGCTCACGGCTTGCCCACCACGGGTCCCGACCGAATGTCAGCCTGATGGACGAGCCACGATAGTAGGCGATCGATGCCCGTCTTCCCTCAGACAACCTGGCAAACCGGGCGAAATGGCTGCGCCACTTCTGTACCATTTCGGCCACGGCTACGCGAGTACGAGGGAGCATCGTAGTGGTGAAGTTGAGGTCGGCGGCTGTCGTGCTTGCTCTGGCCGCCCCGATCTCCGTACAGGGAGGCGCCCTCGCCGCGCCACCGCCCACCATTCCTGAGGCCCGAGCCCGGCTCGTGAAGCTCAACGAGCGCGCTGATCAGATGGTCGAGAAGTACAACCAGGCCACGGAGACGCACCGGAAGGCCAAGAAGAAGTACGACTCCCTCAACGCCGACCTCAAGGCGAAGGGAGCGCGCGTCGACGCCCTGCGCCAGAGCCTCGTCACGGTGGCGGTCAACCGCTACCAGTACGGCGACCCGACCGGCTGGGGGCATCTCTTCGTCCAGGGCGAACCACAGGCGATGCTGGGATCGCTCGCCTCGATCGAGCAGATGGCACAGACCAGCACAGCGGAGCTGGCCGCCTTCGAGGCGGCCACGAAGGAGCTGCGTGAGCAGCGGGTCGCCGCCAAGACCGCCCTGACCGAGGCGGACGCCGCGCGTGACCGCGTTCGCGGCGAGAAGGCGAAAGTCGACAGCCTGGTCCGCGACCAGACCAAGCTCCTGCGCAGACTGGGCGCCTTCAAACAGGGCAACCCCACCAGCACGGGCGTCACGTACACCGGCTCCGCCTCGGGGCACGCGCGCCTGGCCCTCCAGTTCGCCTACGCGCAGATCGGCAAGCCGTATCGATACGGCGCCACCGGCCCCGGTTCCTACGACTGCTCCGGCTTCACCCAGGCGAGCTGGCGGGTGGCGGGAGTAGAACTGCCCCGCACCACCTGGGACCAGTGGAGCTGGGGCGCCGATCGCCGGGTGTCCCTGGACGAGCTGCAACCGGGAGATCTCCTCTTCAGCAAGGGCCTGGGCCATATGGGCATGTACGCCGGCAACGGAAAGATGGTCCACGCGCCCCAGACCGGGGACGTCGTCAAGGTCGTCGACCTGGACGACTACTGGCGCAACCGCCTGCTCGGAGCGGTGCGTCCTTGACGCGGCGCCACCGGGCGGCCGCGGCCAGGCGCCTCTGTCCTGCGCGTGTCCCCAGGGTCGTGCCTGAGGACGCCGGCATGGCCGGAGACGCCATTGTCTCCGGCCATGTCGGGGGTTCTTCTCCTCCTCGCCGCCGCCCTACTTGAAGCCGCGCAGCCTGAGGCTGTTGCTCACCACGAAGACGCTGGAGAACGCCATCGCGGCACCGGCGATCATCGGGTTCAGCAGCCCCATCGCGGCCAGCGGCAGGGCGGCCACGTTGTAGGCGAAGGCCCAGAACAGGTTGCCCTTGATGGTGCGGAGCGTCCGGCGGGACAGCCGGATGGCGTCGGCGGCCACCCGCAGGTCACCCCTGACGAGGGTGAGGTCGGAGGCCTCGATGGCGGCGTCGGTGCCGGTGCCCATCGCCAGGCCCAGGTCGGCCTGGGCGAGGGCGGCGGCGTCGTTGACCCCGTCGCCCACCATGGCGACCGTCCGGCCCTCGGCCTGCAGTTCCTTGACGACGTCCACCTTGTCCTTGGGCAGCACCTCGGCGATCACCTCGTCGATGCCGACCTCGGCCGCGACGGTCCTGGCGACCGCCTCGTTGTCGCCGGTGAGCAGCACCGGGGTGAGACCGAGCGCGCGCAGCTGCCGGATGGCCTCGGCGGAGGTGGGCTTGACCACGTCCGCCACTTCCAGCACCGCGCGTGCCTTGCCGTCCCAGCCGACCGCGACCGCCGTACGGCCGGCGGCCTGGGCCGCCTCCAGCGCACGCTCGAGATCGACGGGCAGGTGCTGGGACCATTCGGCCAGCAGCTTGGGCCGGCCGACGAGGACGGCGTGCCCGTCGACGATGCCCTGGACGCCGAGGCCTTCGATGTTGGCGAAGTCCTCCGGGGTGGGCAGGCTGCCCACCTTGTCGGCGGCGCCGCGTGCGACGGCCTGGGCGATGGGGTGCTCGGAGGCGTGCTCCAGCGCGCCTGCCAGGCGCAGGACCTCGTCGGCGTCCTCGCCGTCGGCCACGTGCGTGGCGACCAGCGTCATCCTGCCCTCGGTGACGGTGCCGGTCTTGTCCAGCACCACGGTGTCGACCTTGCGGGTGGATTCCAGCACCTCCGGCCCCTTGATCAGGATGCCGAGCTGCGCGCCCCTGCCCGTGCCGACCAGCAGCGCCGTCGGCGTGGCCAGACCCAGTGCGCACGGGCAAGCGATGATCAGCACCGCGACCGCGGCGGTGAAGGCCGCGCCCGCGCCGCCGCCGGTGCCCAGCCAGAAGCCCAGCGTGCCCAGGGCCAAGGCGATGACGATGGGGACGAAGATGCCCGAGATGCGGTCGGCCAGCCGCTGGACCTGCGCCTTACCGGTCTGCGCGTCCTCGACCAGCTTGGCCATCTGGGCCAGCTGGGTGTCGGCCCCGATCCGGGTGGCGCGCACGACCAGGCGACCACCCGCGTTGACGGTCGCACCGGTGACCGCGTCGCCCGGCCGCACCTCCACCGGGACCGACTCGCCGGTCAGCATGGAGGCGTCGACCGCGCTCGAGCCCTCCTCGACCACGCCGTCGGTGGCGATCTTCTCGCCCGGCCGCACCACGAACCGGTCTCCCACCGCCAACTGGCCGGTGGGGATGCGGACCTCGACGCCGTCGCGGAGGACGGCCACGTCCTTGGCGCCCAGTTCCAGCAGCGCCCGCAGCGCGGCGCCCGCCCGGCGCTTCGACCGGGCCTCGAAGTAGCGCCCCGCCAGGATGAACGCCGTCACGCCCGCCGCGGCCTCGAGGTAGATGTTGCCCGAGCCGTCGGTCCTGGCGATGGTGAACTCGAACGGGTGGGTCATGCCGGGGGTGCCGGCCGTACCGAAGAACAGCGCCCACAGCGACCAGCCCAGCGCGGCGAGCGTGCCCAGGGAGACCAGCGTGTCCATGGTCGCCGCGCCGTGGCGCAGGTTGGTCCACGCGGCCTTGTGGAACGGCCAGCCGGCGTAGACGACGACCGGCGCGGCCAGCGTCAGCGACAGCCACTGCCAGTTGGTGAACTGCAGCGGCGGGATCATCGCCATCGCGATCACCGGGATGCTCAGCGCCAGCGAGGTGAACAGCCGGTTGCGCAGCGGACGCAGCTCGTCCTCGGGCTCGGCTTCGGGGGCCGACTCGGCACGCGGCGGCGCGGGGAGCGCGGCGGTGTAGCCCGCCGACTCCACCGTGGCGATCAGCTCCTGCGGGTCCACTCCCTCAGGAAAGGTGACCTTCGCCTTCTCCGTCGCGTAGTTGACCGTCGCGGTCACGCCCTCGAGCTTGTTCAGCTTCCGCTCGATCCGGTTGGCGCAGGACGCGCAGGTCATGCCGCCGATCGATAGTTCGACCGAGCCTTGGGGCTTGTCGTCGGTGAGGGAGGACATCACCTCTCCTTTCTCAGGGTCCTGCGGATCAGTGCTTGTGGTCGCCGTGCCCGCCGGACTTCGCGGTGCTCGGCGTGGGCTTCGCGGTGGCGGTGGCGGTCTGCCCGGTGTTCACGGTGAAGTCGGCGGTGCGGACCTTGCCTTCGTGCTGGAAGTCCAGGAAGAGGCGGTAGTCGCCCCTGCTCGGCACCTCGGCGTAGAAGACGATCTCGGGGCCGGCCTTGGTCTTGCCGTCGCCGGGCTCGCCGTCGGGGTGCACGTGCAGGTAGGCCAGGTCGCTGCCGCGCAGGGCGACGAGGTGGCCGTAGGCGCCGAGGTAGGGCTGCAGGTCGGTGACCGGCTTGCCGTCCTTGTTCACCTTGAGGGTGAGCTTGCTCGCCTGGCCGGGGACCAGGTCGCCGTCCAAGGTGACGGTGTAGCCGTCCACGTCGGCCGTACGGCTGGCCGCCGGCAGCGCCTTGGGCGTGTAGTCGCCGGCCACGAGCAGATCCGCGCCGAGCGTCAGGGCGCTGCCGCCGGTGGGGGCGAAGTCGGCGAAGGCCCGGTAGGCGCCCGCCGCCGGCAGCGTCAGCTTCACCGACCAGACACCGTTGCCCGCCTCCACCGGGTGCAGGTGCTGGAAGCTGCCGAGGTCCCTGGAGACCACGATGAAGTGGAGCTTCTTGTCGTGCTGCACCTGGTAGTCGGTCACGGCGCCACCGTTCGGGCCCGTCACCGTGAACTGGAAGTCGGTCGGCTCGCCGGGCTTGATCGTGGTGGTGAGCGGGTTGAGCGTGTAACCGTTCTCGGACACTTGGAGCCCCCCGGGGGTATCTTCTGAAGCCGCCTCAGCGGGCTTGGCGTTCGTGGTGTGCGTTCCGCCGTCGTGTGCGCCTGTCGGCCGGCTGCTCGGGGTGTGGCCCGCGCCCTGGCTGTGGCTGTTCGCCTGGGGCGGCGCGCCGACCTCGCCGACCGCGTTGCCCACGCCCAGGGCCCCGCCGAAGACGACGGCAAGGCCCAGGACGTAGGCGCCGAGCTTGGCTGGAGTGTTCACTGGTTCGTCACTTCGTATCCGGCCGCCTCGACGGCGACGACGATCTGGCCGGCCTCGACGGGCTGCTCGCTCTGGACGGTCAGCAGGCCGGTGGCCAGGTCCACCTCGACGCCTGTCACTCCCGTGACCTCGCTGACCTCTTCCTTGACCGAGCTGACGCAGTGGCCGCAGGTCATGCCCTTGACGGTGTAGGTGGCGGTGCTCATATCGATTCACTCCTTCAGGAACGGACGAGTCGTGCGATGGCGTCGGTGGCTTCCTTGACCTTGGCTTGCGCTTCGGGTCCGCCCTTGACGGTGGCCTCGGTGACGCAGTGGGCCAGGTGCTCTTCGAGGAGGGACAGAGCGAAGGACTGGAGGGCGCTGGTGGCGGCGGACACCTGCGTGAGGATGTCGATGCAGTACTTGTCGTCCTCGACCATCCGCTGCAGGCCTCTGGCCTGCCCTTCGATCCGGCGCAGCCGCCGGAGGTGGTCGTGCTTCGCGTCGGTGTAACCGGCCATCACCCGCTCCCCTCGCTCTGTCTCCTACGAGAACACCATACCCCCCTAGGGTATTTCAATGTCAAATTCGCGCGGGGTCGGGCTGCTCCTGCACGGCCGCCGGCCGGCGCATGAGCACCAGCGAAAGCAGCGCGCCGGCCACGGCGACGACCGCCGCCCCGATGAAGGCCGCCTGGAAACCCTCCGTGAGCTTGCCGAGGTCGCCCAGCTCACCGGCCCCCTGCGAGGTGGCGATGGCGGTCATGACCGCCAGGCCGAGAGCCGAGCCCACGTTGTAGGTGGTGTTGACGATGCCCGAGGCGAGACCGGCGTCCTCAGGACGCGCTCCCGACATCGCCGACATCATGGCCGGGATGTAGGCCAGCGACATGCCGACCGCGGCGATCAGGCTGGCAGGCAGCACGTCGGCGACGAAGGTGCCGTCAGGCCGGGCGAAGGACAGCCCCGCGACCCCCGCCGCCAGGACGAGCAGGCCGAGGACGATGAGCGGCTTGGCGCCGAAGCGGCCGAGCAGCCTCGCGGTGATCCCGATCATGAAGATCATGATGGCGACGGTCATCGGCAGCAACGCCGCGCCGCTGGGGAAGGCGCCGTAGCCGAGCACCTGCTGCAGGTAGAGGTTCAGGAAGTACCACATCGGAATCCACGCCGCACCCAGCAGGGTCATCGCCAGGTTGGCGGTGGCCAGGCCCGGCGTCCGCCAGATCGACAGCGGCATCAGCGGCGCCTTCACCGTGCGCTGGATGACGAAGAACAGCGCGAGCAGTGCCGCACCGCCGAGGGCGACGGCCCAGTTCATGTCGACGATGGCGTAGACGACCAGAGCGACTCCCGCGGTGGCGGAGATGCCGCCGAGCACATCGACCGAGCCGCGCCTGCCGGGAGTGGCGGGAAGAAGGGCGGGGACGGCCAGCAGGGTGGCCACGCCGATCGGGATGTACACGATGAACACCCACGGCCAGCTGAGGTACTCGGTGATGACGCCGCCGAGGAAGACGCCAGCCGTACCGCCAGCCGGGGCGGCCGCGCCGTACAGGGACATGGCCTTGCCGAGCTCGCGCGGGTCGTGGCTGAAGAGCATCATCAGCAGCGTCATGGCCGCCGGGGCGATGAGCGCGCCACCGACACCCTGAACGGCTCGGCCGAGGATCTCGACCCACGCGCTGCTCGCGGCCGCGGCGACGACCGAACCGATGATCAGGATCGCCCAGCCCGCCGTGAAGATCTTGCGGGCGCCGAACAGATCGGACAGGCGACCGCCCAGCAGCAGCAGCCCGCCGAAGGCGACCACGTAGGCGTTGAACACCCACTGCAGGCCGCCCTGGGAGAAGCCGAGGTCGCGCTGCATGTCCGGCAGCGCCACTCCGATGATCGACGTGTCCATGATGACCATGAATTGCGCGGCGGCGAGCACGATGAGTGCCCACCACCGGCGCGGATTTGCTGACATGACGCTCATTCCTATACCTGGTAGGGGTATGTGTCTTCGACGGCAGGGAACGTAACATACCCCCATGGGGTTTGCAAGAGACCGGGTTTCCCGCACGTCCGCGTGAGGCGGCCCCCCGTTCGGCTCCATCGGCGCCAGGACCACGGAAAGGGGCTCCGGATCAACTCCGAAACCCCTTGCCGGAACCCCGCTCGGCGTCGATTCAGGTGGCGGCCGTCCTCGACGCCGGAGCCGCCCAGCCGATTTACTACTCATGCTAGTAAGTCATCCTGTCGGGCATCGCGACCTCGACGCCCGACCGGACCATGTGTGTCAGGAGCCGACGACATCGCAGCCGGCGGCGTCGATCGCCGCCCTGACGAGCTCCTCGTCCACAGGACCGTCGGTCAGGATGCTGATCTTCGCCTCCCTCGGGTTCATGTCCACACCGACGACACCCGGCACCTGGATGAGCTCGGACTTGATTCCGGCGAGACAGTGGCCGCAGCTGTCCGGAGACAGCCCCGTGACGATGTAGGCGATCAGACTGTAGGCAACGGTGATCATCCCGTTCCTCCTTGCGCTTCATGCGTACGAAGATCAGGCAGATGACTCGAGTCCGCCCTCGTGAGAGATCTTCGCGGAGTTGGAGCGCCTTGCGGAGCTGTGGAGGCTTCGGGGTCACGCCATGGCGAGAAGAGGACATCTCCTACTGTTGGTCGTATGTCCGACCAGACCGGCTCCTCCCCTGTGGACGACGATCGCCACGCCCAGGCCCTGTACCAGCGCATGCATGCCAGAGGCGAGTCGCTCGCCGCCGCGTCGGCCGCGCTCGCCCTGACCCCGGTCGAGGAGTCCCGCGCACGGAACCGGCTGGTACGGCTCGGCCTGCTCAATCCCGAGTCGGAGCTGACCGTCGAGACGACGGCGGCCCTGATGCTCAGCCTGGAGCGCGGCCATCGGGCCCTGGACAAGCTGGTCCAGCAGCACGTCATGACAGCGGCCGTGGCCAGGAACTACCTGGGACTGGCTGCCGGGGACGGCGACGACGTCCACGTGGAGTTCTACGCGCGTGAGGAGCACACGACGCGGCTCGCCCAGCGGCTGGACGATCTGGCCGCGACGGTACGGCACGAGGTCGTGGCGCTGCACCCGCCGGCCAACTGGGATCCCCGCAGGATGGGGGCCGTCTACGAGCGCGACAGGATCCACGTGACCAAGGGTGTCCGCGTGCGGTCGATGCACGCCCAGATCGCGCTGGCCGACCCTCCCATGCGGGAGCTCCTGCGAGCGCGGGCGGCGCGCGGGGTCGAAGTCAGGGTCGCCCCGGTCATTCCCACCAGGATGCTGGTCTACGACCGGCGTCTGGCGATCGTCCAGGCTGATCCGGACGACCTGGACGCGGGTGCGGTGCTGATCCGGAGCGCCAACGTGGTCAGGTCGCTGGCGGCGATCTACGACTACCTCTGGATGACGGCGTCCGAGCTCGATGACGTGCCCCGCTCGGCGGACGGCAGCACGCTGACGGAGCAGCAACGCGCGGTGCTCCGCATGCTGGCGGAGGGGGCGAAGGACGACGCCATCGCCCGGAGCCTCGGTGTGTCGACGCGTACGGTGACACGGGTGGTCGGCGAGCTTTCCACGATGCTCGGGGCGGGCAGCCGGTTCCAGGCAGGTGTGCGCGCCACCCGGCTGGGCTGGCTCGACTGACCGCCCGAAAGGAGGACGGAACCGCTGGTTACCACCGGCGGCAGGGGTAGTCGCGTTCCTGCCGAACCGGGCTCGCGCGTCACGAATCGTCGGTGGACAGCAGCCGGGCCAGGGTGTCCAGACCGTGGTGGAGCCGGCGGAAATAGGTGGCCCTGCTGATGTGGAGCTGCCGGGCGAGCTGCTGGTGCGTGCGCGGTCTGCCCAGGTAGTAGTGCCGCAGGATCCACCCCGCCTCGGTGTCCTCCGGTGCGTCGCCGTCCTCCAGGGTGCGCACCGCGTCGCGCAGCCACTCCTGCAGGTCCTTCACCGTCGCCGTGCGTGCGCAGGACAGCAGCGGGCTGTCGGCCAGTCTGGCCTGGTCACGGATGTGGGTCAGGGCCCAGCCCACCTCCCGGCCCGTCGGGCCCTGGGCGGCGCCCCCGTCCGGGGCGGGGACGAGCCGCTCCACCCAGTCGGACAGCGCGTCCTGGCCGAAGTCCTGGCTGTAGATCTCGGGCCTGCGTCCGCACCGGTAGATGTCGTCGGTGGTCGTGCCGTGCCGCCGGAACCGCAGACCGTGCAGGAGCCGCTGGTAGACGGGGTTCGGCGTGGAGACCGTCAGCAGGACGCCGCGGGAGCGGACCTGGTGCAGCAGGTGGCGCAGCAGGAAGGCGTGCAGGCCCGCCTCGGGGCAGTAGGCGGCCCCGAGGACCAGGCTGCCGGCGCCCCGCGGCCGGTCGAAGAGCCCGTCGGTGTGTTCCTGGAGCAGCGACTCCACGCTGGTCGCGGTGCGCTCGGTGACGTGGAGCAGGCCGATGAGGCCGGCGGACCGGCCGTCGCCGTCCTTCAGCAGATGGAAGCCCGAGGGGTCGTCGCGCAGCCATTGCTCCACCATGCGGTCGGTTCGCCGGGGGTCCAGCCCTCCGTGCCGGGCCCAGCGGTGCATCAGCTGCCCGATGTCGTCGGCGTCCCCGGGGTCGGCGGTGTGGACCAGACCGGTGGGCAGGCCGGCGGGGAACCTGGCGGGAAACAACGTCTCGCGCACGGCCGCGTCGTCGGACAGCGCCATGACGCCCTCGGCGAGGCGGCTGCGGTACTCGGCGCTCGGCTCTGTGGCCACCAGGCGCTTGCGGTAGGCCAGCGCCCGGGCCCGCGTGCCGCGGTGGGCGGCCGGTTGCCGCCACCGGTGCGCCAGCTCGATCACCGTGCGGAACGGCTCGGCCACGGCGAGCCCGAGCTCGGTGCGGGTGACGACGCTGAGCCCGCCGAGGGCGTCGAACAGCTCCGGGTCGGCCTTCAGCAGCGCCTCGTCGCCCGACCACACGGTGGCCAGCCGGTCCAGCGCGCCCCGCCACCGGGCAGCGGGCGACTCGCGCGACAGCCGTTCGACGATCTCCCGGGTGACCTGGTCGGCCACCGCCCCCGCAACGTGCGGCGAGGCGCCTGCGTGCAGCGCCCGGCATGCCGCGCCGGCGATCAGCGGGTTGCCTGCGGCGAGGCGGACGACCAGGTCCCGGCTTCGCGGGGCGTGCAGCTGCGCGTCGGCGGCCAGCTTCCTGATCCGCTCGTCCTGCCAGGCGGAGACCGTGAGGACCGTGACTCCCGACAGGGTCCAGGCCGGGTGGGCCAGCAGCGAGCGCCTGCTCACGATCAGAACCGGCCTGCCGTGCTCCGGCCGCCGGGTCCGCACGGCCTCCAGCGCGGACAGCGCTGCCTCGCTGTCGGCGCCGTCGAGGGCCAGCGGTGTCCTGGTCTGTTCGGCGAGCGCGGCCGGTACGGCCTGCCGGGTGCCCGGCTGCGACAGATCCAGCACCGGCACCGAGGTCAGGCTCGACACGAGCCGGGACTTGCCGATGCCGAGGGGGCCCGTGAGGTTGACGAGCGCGTGCCTCGTCAGTGCCTCCCGCAGGACATCCGGGGTCACGCCCGGAGCGGGCCCGGCCTCTGGTGTCTCTGCCATCAGATCTCCTTGCACTCCTCGACGAACGGTCCGTCGCCGCACGTGGCGAACACCTCATCGGCCCGGCGACGCGGCGAGGAACCGGGCTGCGGCCCTCGTGAGACTGTGAGACTCCCGTGAGACTTGGTTTGTTTGCTTCCCGACTAGTTTGTCCTCCGTGGTCACCAGGCACGCGGGACCGAACGCGCGGGGGGAAGACATGCAGGGCCACACCATGTCCGTACTCGGCCTGACCGGAACCGAGGAGGACGTGTACCGCCACTTCCTGCGCCATCCACGCACGCCCGCACGCGACATCCGCGAGGTGTTCTCCTTCGACGAGGAGAGCGCGACGCGGGCGCTCTCGCGCCTGCGCGACCTGCGGCTCCTGCACGGGGACGACGAGAGCACGTGGGCGTCGGAGCCCGAGGTGGCCGTGCCCCGGCTGATCGAGGAACAGCTCGAGGCGATGCACCGGACGATGCGCCGGCTCGTGGACCCCTGGCCCATCGTGCGTTCGCTGCAGCGCGACCGGCAGGACCCGGTGCCGGGGCTCTCCGGGACGGCCGACGGCGCGGGCGTCGCGCTCCGCCGGCTGGAAGACGCGCGGGAGGTACGCGCCCACATCGACCAGCTGGCCTTCAGCGCCCGGGACGAGGTACTGGCCGCCGAGCCCTACGACACGCTGTCACCGCGGGACATCGCGCACGGGCGGCCCGTCGACGCCCGCTGTCTGCGGCGCGGCGTGCGCATCCGGAACCTCGTGCGCGCCTCCGCCCTGGAGGATCCGGCGACCCTGGGCTATCTGCGGGAACTGCACGCCGACGGTGCGCAGATCAGGGTCGCGGACGAGTTGTCGGACCTGATGCTGGTCTACGACCGACGCACGGCGCTCCTCCCGATCGACCTCCACGACACCGGCAGGGGCGCCCTTCGCATCGAGGAGAGCACTCTGGTGGGCGGCGTCATCAGCCTGTTCGAGAGGCTGTGGGCGGCGGCGACGGACCTCGCCGAGCTGACGGCCCCCGACGCCGGGCGGGTCATCCAGCTCTCCGAGACGCAGCTGCGGGTGCTGACCTGTATGTGCACCGTGAGCAAGGACGAGGTGGGCGCCCGGCGGGCCGGCATGTCGCTGCGCACCTACCGCCGGCACATAGCGGATCTGCTGCGGGTGCTCGACGCGGGTAGCCGCGCGCAGGCGGCGTTGACCGCGCGCGAGCGGGGCTGGGTGTGACCGCGTGGTACGACCCGCTCGATGGGTGGCAAGGCGCGGGTCTGACAAGCGGTGCGAGGTTCTTTCACACAGATCGTCACCCGCGCACGGCCTTTCTTCGTTATCGTCACTCGCGCATCATCGGCAAAGTCCGTCATGATCGGGAGACTTCATGCGCGCGGTCCTCTCCGCTGCTGCGGCGGCCTTCACCCTCCTCCTCACCTGCATGGCCGCCCCTTGGCCTGCTGCCGCCTCCACCGCGGCCCTGCCGGGCGGCAAGGCGACCTATGTCGTCTCGCAAGGACACCTGAAGGCCGCATCCAGCCAGAACTGGGTACGGCTCGGCAGCTACCGCTTCGCCGCCGACGGCACGGTGACCGCGGCTCTGTATCTGTGGTGGCAGCGCCATCCCGAGGCCAGGCAGCCCACCGGCAACACCCCCGACTCGGGCTGCACCACCAGGGCAGGCGGTTCCCGCTCGCTCCCCCGTACCTGCGAGGTGCTCACCGCCGGGGGTTTCACCGGCTCCCCCGACGAGAACCGCACCGGAACGTACACCGTGTCGGGCAACGTGGTGAGCATCCGGTGGAAGATCGCCCAGACGTGGACCGAGCAGTGGTACGTGCGGCCCTCCCCCGACGGCGCTCTGGCCCGCCTGGACCTCAAGTCCAGCACGCTGGCCACCCACGGTTACGGCTACGGCAGCAACGCGGCGCTCGGCACCCGGCGCGCGATGAGTTCGGTGAAGGCGTTCGCCGGCACTCTCAGGCAGGACCTGACGAGCTGGGCGGGCGGCAGGATCGTCGCCACCGGCGGTCAGAGGTTCGCTCATTCCTCCTTCCGCGCCTGTGCCGACACCACCTGGTGCCTGACCTACCTGCAACCGTCGTCCGCGGGCGCCTGCCAGAAGTCGGGCGGATGCCCCAGGTACGGAGGCGGGACGAAAGCGAACGTGAGTTCCATCCAGTACTACCTCACGAAGATCTCCAACTCCGATCGCCGCGACACGTTGTGGCACTGGTGCACCTGTCTGGCGATGGAGCGCGGCGAGTTCTGCTACACCGGCAACTCCCACGTCAAGCCGCTCATGCAGATCATCGACGACAAGGGCGCCTTCCGCGGATGGGTCGGCGCGGAGGCCTCGTTCTCGACCGGCTCCAGGGGCGCGGACATGCTGGCGGTGTTCCGCATCACCGACTTCCGCTGACCGGAGGGAGCGGCCCGCACGATCTCCGCGTGGCTGGCCCATGTCCTGCAGATGCTCGCGGCCTCGCTGGCCGACGAAGGCCGCACCGAGGAGAGCCGCCGCACCTACGCGCGGGCGGCCGAGGTGTTCGAGGCGATCGGTGACACCGAGGCCGGCAGCCGCTGCAGCCACGCCGTCTACGTCTCCCAGCCGGCCGCGGTCGCCGACCTCATCCGCCAGGCCGCCGCCTGACGACCGGCGCACCTGGCGGGATCGCGCCGCCCGGACACCGGGTCATCACGATCGGGCGCGCGTCTCAACTCTGTTTCTCGCCGGTCAGCCGCTGTCCAGACCTGTCCGGTGTCCGGTCGTTGTCCGCATCCGCCGTCCGCGGGTGGTGGACACCCCGCCGGCCTTCCGAAAGTGATCTCACGCCGATCAAGGCACACCGTCCCGACCCGACAGGAGTCACGCAGTGAGATCTCTTCAGCGCATCGCCGCCCTGGCGAAACACGCAAGGGCCGCTCATGCCGTGCCGGCAGCGATCAAGCGAGACGAGAGGAACGGAGGAACGAAGCGCGCTTTCGCCGTCCTGGCGGCCGTCTTCGCCATGATGGCGCTGGGGCTCGGAGCACCCGCCCAGGCCGAGAGCGTCACAGCCGCACCGGACGCCTCACACCAGTACTGTGCGGCCACGACGGACGATCTCTCCAAGGTCAGGTGCTTCACATCCGCCAAGGCCCTCAAGGCCGCCAAGGCGGCTGAAACCATCTACGGCGAAGTCCTGTTCGACAAGTTCAACGGCGGCCAGTTCTACGTCTGGGCCAGAAACCCCTGCTACACGCTCGACCAGGGCCCGGTGCAGGATGTCAACCTCGCTACGTGGGACAACAACACGGCCTCCCGAGGGCTGATGACGGCGCTGTCCGGGCCGAACACCTGTAACCGGTGGATGGCCTGGAGCCTGCCCGGATGCGGCGGCACCTCGCTGGGATGGGGCTCGCCCGGCGTCTGGGCATCCGCCGGGATCAATCGGATGATGTGCGTCCGCTTCTGGCGGGCCTAGAACGCGGAGGGGTGGTCGCCCGCCGTCCGGTGCCTTCCACCCCCGGCTGACGACCACCTGGCCGGCGCCGCCCTCGGCGGCGCCAGGCTGCTGCCCGAACGGATCTGGCAGTCGGTTCGCGGTCCGAACTCCTGACGGGCGGGTCGACCGCGCCTGAGGCTCAGCCCTCAGGCGGGGCGGCGAAGGGGGCCAGGTCGGCGGGGGTCACCGCGGTCAGGCGACCGGTGCGCACGTCGTCCAGGACCGAGGCCACCCAGCCGGCCTCCGCGGCGGCCATCGTGCGGAGGTACTCGATCTCGATCACCGTGATCCGGGGCAACCGGCGCGCGGCATCCGAGCCCAGGCTCGCGTCCAGGGCCGCCAGCCGTTCGGCGAGCGCGGCGGCCCGTTTCTCCAGCACCGCCGTCATCTCCGCCGGCGAGAGCATGAGCAGGTGCGCCAGGCCCACGGCGAACTCGGGGAACTCCTGCCTGGGCACGCCGAGCATCTCGTGCAGCCATCGGCGCGTCGCCTCCCGCCCCGCGTCCGTGATCTCGTAGACGGTCCGCTCGGGGTAGAGCTGGTCGCGCTCGGTCTCCTTGACGGTGACCAACCCGCCGGCGAGCAGCCGGTCGATCGTGCGGTACAGGCTCGACCGCTGCCCGACGTTGACCACCTGGTCCTTTCCGTACTCCTTCAGCAGCCGCTGGATCCGGTACGGGTGCAGCGGCCCGCCGTGCAGGAGCGCGAGCACGGTCAGACCGAGTGGCGAGGACTTCATGGCCCTGATCCTAGCAACTAGTTGACGTGAAACTAGTTGCACTGCAACTATCAGCGCCATGGACACCCAGGTACTGATCGTCGGAGGCGGCTACGCAGGCCTCGCCTCCTCACTGTTCCTGTCCCACCAGGGAGTGCGTTGCGTCCTGGTGGACCGGCATTCCGGCGTCTCGATCCTCGGACGGGCACGCGGCATCAACCCCAGGACCACGGAGATCTACCGCCCCCTCGGCCTCGACGCGGCGATCAAGGCCGCGGGCAGGCCGTTCGACGAGGAGTCGGGCGTGGCCCGCTGCACCACGCTGGCGGACGAATGGCACTGGATCTCCGACGAGAAGTCACCGCGCGCGCTGCCCGAGCTGACGGCCGGCGAGTTCGGCATGGCCGACCAGAGCACGGTCGAGCCGATCCTGGCCCGGGCCGCCCGCGACAGGGGCGCCGACCTCCGTTTCAACACCCGGTGCGTCTCGGTCGAGCCGGACGCCGACGGGGTCACGGCCGTCATCGAGGACCGCGCCACCGGCGAGCGGCAGACGATCAGGGCCGGCTACCTGATCGCGGCCGACGGCTATCGCGGGCGGATCAGGGAGCAGCTGGGCATCGAGCGCACCGGGCTGGGCGTGCTGCGCCATTACCTGTCCTTCGTCGTCAAGGCGGACCTGTCGCAGATCATCAGGAAGCGCGCGCTGTTCTGGATCATCGGCGGTCCTGGCGCCGCGGCCTCCGGAGCGTTCGCCGGCCACGCCGTGCCGGGCCAGTGGGGTATCGGGCTGACCTACGACCCCGCTGTGGAGTCGCCCGACGACTACCCGGACGAGCGGCTCGCGGCCACGGCCAAGCAGCTGATCGGCCGCGACGTCCCCGTCGAGATCCTGGACCGGGCGGCCTGGGTGGAGGCGGTCGGCGTCGCCGACCGGTACCGCCACGGACGGGTCTTCCTGGTCGGCGACGCCGCGCACGTGTGGCCGGCCGCCCAGGCGATGGGCGCGAACTCGGCGGTGCAGGACGCCCACAACCTGGCCTGGAAGCTCGCCATGGTCCTCGCCGGCGACGCGGGTGACGAACTGCTCGACACCTACGAGGCCGAGCGCAGGCCCGTCGCGCTCGAACTGGCCGACCTCACGGTGCGCAGCCAGGCGGCCAGGTTCGGGCCGAACCCCGAGGACGATCCGGTGGACCCGATCATGTGCGTGCTCGGGCAGCGCTACCGGTCCACCGCGATGGTCGGGGCCGAGCACGGGTCGGTCTTCGGCGAGAGCGTCGAGCAGTACGCCAGGCCGGGCACCCGCGCTCCGCACCTCTGGCTGGAGCGGGACGGCCGCAGGATCGGCGTGCACGACCTGTTCCACGACTCCTTCGTCCTGCTCACCGGGGCGGAGGGCGAGCAGTGGACGCGCGAGAAGGCGCACGTGCCGGTGCGCGCCTACCGCGTCGGGGTCGACCTGCTCGATCTCGACGCGGCCTGGCAGTCACGGTACGGCCTGGGCGAGAGCGGCGCGGTGCTGGTGCGTCCCGACGGCTATGTCGCGTGGCGCAGCGACTCCTCCGCCATGAGCCCCGCCGAGGCCCTCCGTCAGGTGCTGGCCGCGGACAGGCGTGGCGGTCGCCAGTCGGCGGCGACCCCGACGCCGGCCTGAGCACGCCTGGCCGGGCCGTCCGGTCCGCCGCCGCCCGGACCAGCCGGTCCAGGCGGACCCTCTCCACGGTCGCCGCCCGATGCGTCGCCGGGTGGGCGACCTGCGCGAAGCCGAAGGTCACCGTGCCGCTCGGCCGGCGTGGCGGCGCGTGCCCCGGTACGGCGGGCCCGCTCAGCCGCTCGTCGTGGTCGAGGATCCGCGACTCGAGCTCGCGCACCCCCGGCCCGGGTTCGACACCCGACCGGGCGCGTCCAGACCGGCCAGGGGAGTTCCGCCCCACTGCGCGAGGGCCGCGGCGAGATCGCCCTCGCGCAGGTGCCGGCGAAAGCGCGTCACGTCGACCGCGTCGGGCGCCACGTCGAGGCGGTAGGCGGCACCGACCCGCACGATCGTGCCGGGACCGAGGCTCTTGCGCAGCCGGGCCACGTGCCACTGCAGGGTCTTGTCCGCCGTGCGCGGGGGCGCGTCACCCCATCCGAGCTCCACCAGGCGCGACACCGGCAGCGGTGTCCCGGGCGACAAGGCCAGGGCCGCGAGCACCGTCCGCGACCTCGCCGAACCGATGTCGACCGGCTCGCCGTCCTCGGTGGCGACGCGGACACCACCGAGCAGACCGATCCGCACCACAGGGCTGCTCCATGGGTGTCCGGCTGGGCGCTCGTCGCGGTGGCACCGTACCTGGCCGGAAGTCTCCTCGTCATGTTCGACCTGCTCGCCGCGTCCTCGGCACGCCGTTCTGGTCGTCCCCCTGGCGCTGAACGAGATGGTGCTGGCGGTCCGGCTGCTGGCGAAGGGGTTCAGCACACCGTCGTCGCCGCTCACCGCCCAGGTCGCCGGCACCGGCGGCGCCGCGTGACGTGGTGCGGAGGAGGGTGTCCGCCGGGGGCGGGCACGGCTGCCGTCAGCGCCAGAACCTCGCCTCCGGGTAGCGGCGCGAGGCCCGGTCGAGCAGCGGCCGCGACTGCTTGCGCAGGTGCAGGTGGAAGAAGGCGCCGACGTACGTGCGCAGGACCTCCACGGTCCGCGGACCCGAGAGCGAGGAGTCCAGCTTGAGTCCGAGCTGCTGGGCGAGGAGCGGATAGTCGCAGAACGACCGGTGTTCCATGCCGTCGAAGGTGATCCAGCGCTTCCAGCCGGGAACTGCCGCACTCCCCGGGCGAGTCCGGCGCTGGGTGCCACGCGGACGCTAGGATGCCGCCGTGTCCCAAGAGACGTTGATCGTGGCGGTCGCCCAGACTTCTGCCCGCCTCGGTGACGTGACCGCCAATGCTCACGCGGCGGCCGCGTCAATCCCCGTGGCCGTCGAATCCGGGGCGAAGCTTCTCATCTTCCCCGAGCTCTCCCTCGTCGGCTACGACCTCGACCTTTTGGACGACCCGGCGGCGTGGGTGACCGAGGACGACCCACGACTCGACGTCGTCCGGCAGGCCGCGCGGGACTGCGGGGTGACCGCGGTGGTGGGCGCGGCCTACCGCCGGGCCGACGGCACGGCGTGGATCGCCTCGCTGGCGGTGCGTCCGGACGGAAGCATCCATGCCTACGGCAAGCAGAACCTGCACGGCCGCGAGCGTGATCTCTTCCAGCCCGGTGAGCCGGGTGCGCTTCTCGACGTCGACGGCTGGCGGGTCGCCCTCGCCATCTGTTACGACGCCGGCGTGCCGGCCCACGCCGAGGACGCGGTCCGCCGAGGTGCGGAGGTCTACGCCGGATCGGTCCTGTACACGCTCGCGGAGGCGCGGCGGCTGGACCTCCATTTCGGGGCACGCGCCATGGATCACCGCATGTTCGCGATCGCCGCCAACCACGCCGGCACGGGGCCGGGCTGGGTCTCGTGCGGTGGCAGCGGGGTCTGGCACCCGGACGGGACCCGGCTGACGCAGGCCGCGACCGGCCCGGGGCTGGTCACCGCGGCGCTGTCGCGCGGCGAGCTGCTCGCCTTGCGCGACAGGGACGCGCTGGCGGGCTACCCGCGCGGCACGGTTCCCGACGCCTCGCCCGCGTAGGGGGCCGAGATCGTCAGCGGCCGGCCGAGCGCCGCAGCTCGTCGAGGATCTCGAACTCCTCCGCCGTCAGGTCGGCGGCCACGCTCAGCCTGCCCGTGGACGTCTCGAGCTCGATGGGCGGCGGCCGCTCGGCGTTCTCCGGCACGACCTCGAAAAGCGGCTTGTGTTCGGGGTTGCTCACTGTCCCAGCATGCCACGGGATCACTGACGGGGTCGCCGGCCGGCCGGGCCAGGGAGCCGCGTGATGAGGACCGCCGGGCAGACACCGCCCCGCCGCCGCACTCGATGTGATCAAGGCAGGGCGAGGCGGTGAGGGCATCTCCTGACGGCGTCCGTGGCGGCCGGGCCAGGCGGGCCGGATCCGTCAGGTGCAGGTGACGCTGTACGTGACAGGTTCGGAAACCGCCGTGTTGGGCGCGACGACCTGAAGGTAGCCGGTCACCCTTCCGCCGGTGGACTGGACGGCGCGCCAGTCCTTCCACTCCACCGTCCTGGTGAGCGGGCCGCCCTCGGGGAAGGTGATCCGCTCGGTCGGGCTGCTGGTGTTGTTGTCGAAGCGCCAGGCGTACTCGACCGGTACCGACGTAGGCGCGGACACGGTGATCGTCGCGGTGGCCTTCAGGTCGACGGGGCAGGCGCCGGCGTGGTTGGACGGCGTGATGGCCGGGTTCGTCACCGACGTCACCTTCCCGCCGGTGTTGGGCGCGGGCGGCTTGCCGTTGCAGGTCAGGGAGTACTCGCCGGGCTCGCCCTGAACCTTGGCGGGGCCGGTGACGTCCAGCCATACCTTGGCCGCGTGGCTCTTGGAGGTCATCCAGGAATGGGCGGCACGCTGTGTCCCCGGTTCGGTGAACCGGAGCTTCTCCTCCTGCCAGTAGCCGCCGTCGTCCCAGCGCCACCGGTAGGTCACGGTCAGCGGGTAGGTCAGGCCCTTGGGGGCGGTGACCGTCGCCGCGGCGGTGAGCTGGTAGGGGTTGGCGGTCGTGCAGGCGCCCGGTTCGCGGCTCCACGTGGTGACGGCCGCCTTGGACACGGTGAGCTGGGCCGGCTCCTCGCCCTTGCAGGTGACCGACCAGGTGATCGGCGCCGAGTCCTTCCAGTGGCCGTAGTCGTCGCCGGTCGCGACGGCGAACGCGGTCGATCCCGTTGTCGTGCCGTTCTCGACCCAGTCCCTGGTGTAGGTCCTGGTCCCGGAGATCCTCTCGGAGGTGGCGGCCGTGCCCGGGTACTTCCAGTAGTGCCAGACCACCGCCGGCCCGCCCGTCACGGTGATCGTCGCCGTGGTCCGCACCGTCACGGGGCAGGCCCCCGTGTACGGCTGGGCGGGCGAGGCCACCTTGGTCTCGGAGAAGCTGATGTCGACGCACGCGATCGTGAACTTCACCGGTTCGGTGCGGGCCAGAGCCGGCGAGGTGACCTCGACCCAGGCGGATCCGCCGCTCGTCCTGGACGGATCGGCGACCGGCCAGGCGAGGGTGAGGTCCCTGGTGAGGTCGGTGCCCTTGATCTCGATCTCGCCGGGGACCGTGGTCCCGTCGCTGCGGACCCACCTGTAGGTGACCTTCGCCGGCTTCGACACCGCGAGGGTCGCGTGGAAGGTGAACTGCAGGGGCCTGGTGCAGGAGCCCTGGTAGCCGGCCGGGCTCACCCACGGGTTGGCCGCCTTCACGACGACCGGGGGCGGCGTCGGGTCGGTCGCGCAGGCGACGCGGTACGGGGCCCTGTTCGAGGTGCTCAGCACTCTGCCGTCCGGGCCCAGGATCTCGATCCAGCGCGTACCCGACTGGCTGGTCAGGAAGGTGCGGCTGGAGGTGACCGTACGCGTGGAGGCGTCGGAGAACCACAGCCGCTCGGTGCCGAGCGCGCCGCCGTCGCTGTCCACCCATCGGTAGGAGACGGCCGCGGGCACCCGGGAGACGGTCAGCCTGCCGGTGAAGCGCAGCGTTCCGCCGCCGGCCGGGCACTTCCCTGCGTAGTCGTCGCCGGTCGCCTCGGCCGACGCCGTGGGTGCCGGCGGCGCCTGTCCTGGTCGCCCGGAGACGCCGACGTCACGCAGGCCGGCGCCACAGGAGACCGTGTAGTAGGCGCGCTTGGAGATCAGCTTCTTCGGGCTGAGCACCTGGACGGCCTGCCAGCCCCGGGTGCTGCCGGTGAAGGAGCGCCGTTCCCGCAGCGTCACCTTCGCTCCCGCGCGGACGGTCTTCACCGCGCTCTTGCTTCCGTCGCTGCGGATCCAGCGGTACGTCAACCGGTCGGTCCCCTTGACCGTGACGGCCGCGGAGAACACGGTCGAGACCGGGCACTGCTCGCCGCCACGGGCCGGGGAGGCCTTGACCGCGGCGATCCTGACCATGGGGTCCGCCGCCGCGTTCGCGGGAGCGGTGAATGTCCCCGCCGACAGGCAGAGAGCGGCGGCCGTCGCCACGGCACTCCGCCACCATAGGTTCTTCCTCACGCAAACTCCGATTCAGTGATGTAGCGCGCGTAGTCTGATCAACGCGACTTGCGGGAGAGTGGGAAACGGCTGCAAACGTCACCGCCCCGCCGCCGGCGGCCTGCCGCCGGGATCACGCCGCGGCGCGCACGCGCTGCAACGTGCGCACGCCCGCGACCGCGAGCGGCAGGAACAGCAGGCTGAACGCGCCGCCCACCACATACGTCAGGTCGATCGGGATGAACATCATCGCGACGAAGGCGCCGAGGTAGACGGCGGTCAGCCACCAGCCGACGACACCGGCGCGGGCGAGCCCGGCGCACACGGCGAGCAGGCCCAGGAAGGCGAACATCTCGGTGCCGTTCCACAGGGGCATGAACGCCGACCCGTCCACGGTGTCCGAGATCCGCACCGCGACGTCGAGCGGCAGTTGCCGGCCGAGGACCATCCGCCACCAGTCGTCGCGCACGGCGCCGGACACATTCAGCAGCCCGAGGGCGGCGGCCAGCGCGCCGAACAGGGTCAGCCACCGCCCCTTCCTGCCGCGGACGAGCCCGGGCACGACCATCGCGCCCAGCGCGCCGGCGATCAGGCCGTAGTGCAGCAGGATCGCCGACAGCTCCGTCAGGAAAGCGTCGCGGGCCAGCGAGGTGATGTAGTCCATCGTCGAGTCGGAGTCCTGCGGCGGGCAGGTCATCATGCCGGCGAGCATGAGCAGGGGGCAGGCGATCAGGGCGGCACCGCCGGCGCGTCGCAGGAACCAGCCGGCTCGATCGACGGGCTCGGCAAGCGCGGGCCCGGCGGCCGTCGCGCTGTGGGCAAGGGGGGTCATGTCGTACCTCCGGGCTTCGGTGTCGTTGGCGAAGGAACTCTCTCGCCGGGACGCCAGGCGGCGCGTCAGCCATTGCGTATCGTGACGGGTCCACGCGTCGGTGGACCGGCTCTCACGCGGGTCCACCGTTCGAGGGACCCGGTGAGCGGCAGCGGTCCGCCATCCGGCGGACTCGGCGGCCATCGGGCATGATTACCATCTGTAGCCATGACGATGACCCGGCTGAGGGACGCCCGCCTCATCCCGCTGGTGTTCGGCCCGCTGATCGGCGTCCTGTCCGTCGTGGAGACGAAGCTCGACGACTTCTTCGGCGCCAGCGCCGCGGCCACCTGGGTCTCGGGGATCGTGCTCGGCGTCGGCGTGGTGCTCGCGACCTGGTATCCGCTCGCCGGTGCGGCCGTCGCGGCCATCTGCTTCCCGGTCGGCGTGGTGGCCTTCGACGCGCCGGGTGCCGGCGGTGCGGCGATGATCGGCCTCATCGGGGCGGTCGCCTGGGCCGGATGGCGGGAGCCGCCGCGGCGTTCGGCCGTCGCGCTGTGCGTCGCGGCCGTGTCCTTCGCCGGCACGTCGGTCGTCGGCGGCCAGTCGGTGTGGGAGCTGTTCTTCGTGCCGGCGATCCTGCTGCCGGGCTGGTACATGGGGCTGCTCGCGCGGCGCAACGGCGAACGCGCGGTGAAGCTGGCCGAACTGGCCGCGGCGCTGGACGCCGAACGGGAGGCCAACGCCCAGGCCGCGGTCGCGCAGGAACGCACGCGCATCGCACGGGAGGTGCACGACGCCGTCGCGCACTCGGTCAGCGTGATGACCCTGCAGCTGGGCGGCTTGCGCCGGCTGCTGGCCGATCGTCCCTCCGAGCAGGAGATCGTGGTCGGGCTGGAACGGCTCGGGCGGCAGACGGTCGAGGAGATGCGCGGCCTGGTCGGCATCCTGCGCGAGCGTCCCGACGGTGAGCGGCCGACGCCCGTCCCGTCGCTGTCCAGGGTCGACGAGCTGATCTCCGACGTCCGCGCCGCCGGCCTGGAAGTGCACCTGGACTCCCCCGCCGACCTGCCGCGGCTGCCGCCGGTGCTGGATCTCACCGCCTACCGGGTCCTGCAGGAAGCACTGACGAACGTGCTACGGCACGCCGGCGCGGCTCCGACCGCGGTCGCCATCGGATACACCGAGCAGGCGCTGACCCTGGAGGTGCGCAACGAACCCGGGCGGGCGGCGCGCGCATCCACCGCATCGCCCGCGAAGCGCGGCGGCCACGGGCTGGTCGGCATGCGCGAACGGCTGGCGATGGTGCACGGCAGCCTGCACGCCGCCCCCGAACCGGACGGCGGTTTCGCGGTCCGTGCCCGATTCCCGCTCCCCCGAACCCGGTAGGGACAGGCTCGGTCGCGCCCGTCCTTCCCGCTCGCCGTTCAGGCCTGCTCCTCGCCGAAGAGGATGACCTGCCGGACGGCCTTGCCGTCGGCGAGCTGGTCCATCGCCTCGTTCACCGCCGAGAGCCCGATCCTCGCCGACACCAGCGCGCCGACCGGCAGCCTGCCCTCGCGCCACATCCGGGCGAAGACGGGAATGTCACGGGAGGGGACCGCCGACCCGAGATAGCTGCCGATGATGGTCCGTCCCTCCGCCACGAGCTTGAGCGGCGAGATCGACGATCGGGCGTCGGGCGCCGGAAGTCCCACGGTGACGGTGCGGCCGCCGGGGGCGGTCGCGTCGACCGCGCTCTCGAAGGCGCGAGCGTTCCCGGCCGCCTCGATGACGACCGGCGCCTTGATACCGAGCGCGGCGACCTCGGCGGGACTGTAGGTCGCATGGGCGCCCAGGTCACGGGCGGTGGCGAGCTTGTCCGGATTGCTGTCGACGCCGACGACCGTGACGCCGTCCAGGGCACGCGCGGTGATCAGCGCGGCCATGCCCACGCCGCCGAGCCCGACGACCATCACCGTCTGGCCGGCGGCGGGTTCGCCGGCGTTGATGACCGCGCCGCCACCGGTGAGCACGGCGCAGCCGAGGATCGCGGCGACCTCGGGAGGGACGTCGTCGTCCACCGGGACGACCGAGTGCCGGTCCACGACCGCGTGCGTGGCGAAGGCCGAGACCCCGAGGTGGTGCAGGACCCTGCCGCCGTTCCGGTGCAGGCGGACGCCACCGGTCAGCAACCTCCCCTCGTTGTTGGCCGCGCTGCCCCGGACGCAGGGCGTCACGCCGTCGGTGGCGCAGCCCTCGCAGGCGCCGCAGCGGGGCAGGAAGGTCATGACGACCCGCCGGCCGACGGCGATGTCGTCGACACCGGCGCCGGCCTGCTCGACCACGCCGGCCGCCTCGTGTCCCAGGAGCATGGGTACGGGGCGCACCCGGTTCCCGTCGACGACCGACAGATCAGAGTGACACACGCCGGCCGCCTCGACCCTGACGAGGAGCTCGCCGGGGCCGGGCGGGTCGAGGTCGAGATCGCAGATCGTCAGCGGACGGGACTCGGCGTAGGGGCGCGCCCGGCCGATCTCCTCAAGGACGGCTCCGCGGATTCTCATCACATCACCTCTCAGAGGCTCCAAGGTTGTCTTCACGATAGGTTCGGCGTGCGGATACGGCCCGGCCGGAGCCGCCGGCCGGACGCCGGGCGGCTTCCTGCCACGGCGGGGCTTCCCCACGCGAGGCGGCGCCGTGACTCTCAGGACGGGGCGGACCGGTGGTTGGCCAGCAGGACACCGGCGCCACCGAGAACCAGACCGACAACGGCGAGCGGATGCAGCACCTGGCCCACCAGGAGCCAGGCCAGCACCGCCGTCACCGAGGGAGTCAGGAAGAACACCGTGCTCACCCGGCTGGCGGACCAGCGGAGCAGCATCATGTTGAGCAGGATGAACGACGCGATGGAGTTGACCAGCACCATCCACGCGACGGACGCGCCGAACGTCGTCCAGTCCGACACCCGCGGCGTCTCGACCGCCAGGCAGGCCAGCCCGACGGCGGGGGCGCTGACGAGAAGCTGCACCGCGGTTCCGGCCCGCACGTCCATGTCGGGGACGAACCGCTTCTGGTAGAGGGTGCCGGCGCTCAGCCCGAGCAGCCCGACCAGGCACAGCGCCACGCCCCAGCCGGACAGGCTCACCCGGTCGGCCACCGCGAGGACGACGCCGGCCGCGCCGAGGGCGAAGCCGAGCCCCTGCCGCCTGGTGACCGTCTCGCCGAGCAGGCGCATGGCCAGCACGATGACCACGGGGCTGAGCCCCTGGACGAGGGAGACGACCGCGGCGGGGAAGCCCATGCCGAGCGCCGTGTAGAAGCAGCCGAACTGCAGGGCCTGGATCAGCAGCCCGGAGACGGCGATGTGCGCCGCGGCCCGGCCGCGCGGCCAGGGCGCGCGGGTGATCAGGGCGTAACCGGCGAGCAGCACCCCGGCCAGGGCGAAGCGCGCGAACATCAGCAGCAGCGGCGGAGCCGCCGCGACTCCCGGGATGCCGGCGATGAAGGCGCTGCTCCAGAGCAGGACGAACACGGCTGGCGCGACCGCCGTCAACCGCGGACCGCCGGACGTCCCCACGGGTGCCGCGTCACCGAGGCCGCGGGCCGTGCTGACCGGTGGCGGGCCAGGGGTCGCCGCCGGGGGTCCGGGCGGCGCACCGGACGGCGGCCCGGGTGGCAGTCCGGGCAGGTCCGGGGTGACCGGCGTCATCGAGTCGTCCTTCCGTGCGAAGACCCACCGGTGGGGACACACGCGGCGGCCGAGGGGCGGCTGAGGGATGGCTGCGCCCGCCCCGCACGCCCGGCGCAGCGAACGGCGGGACGGCGGGACAGCGGACGGCGGGAGGCGGGAGGTGGTTCAGGAGGCGCGCAGGGCCGACCGGCGTAGCTCCCACAGGGCCTGCTCCGAGGTGCAGACCCCGGCGGCGCCGTGGCGGAGCGCCTCGGCCACGTCCGCCTCGCCCTGGACGAACCCGGCGGCCAGGTACGGCACGCCGAGCTCCCTGGCCTGCTTCTCCACGTATCGCAGCACGACGGCGGGCATGAGCTGGACCAGATCGGGACGGGACCGGGCGATGGCCTGGACGCTGCGGTGCAGGTTGGAACGGTCGGTCACGAACACCTTCTGCATGGCCAGCAGCCCCAGGCTGCTCGCCCGCTCGACGATCGCCGCGCGGGTGGAGCAGATCCCGACCGCCCCGATCCCCTTGAGGTAGGTCAGGGCGCCGGGGTCGTGGCCGAGGCCGGGGGTCGAGTCCATGTTGACGAACACGATCTTGTTCGCGGCCAGGGTCCGCCGGACGGTCACCTCGAGATCGCCGAGCGGGACCGAGGCGAGGATGCCCAGCGGGGTCGAGGTGGTGGTGAACCGGTCCGCCATCTCCACGCCGACCAGCGACGCCATCACGGGGTGTTCCGCGAGCGAGGCCAGCAGGCGCCGGTCAAGGGGACGTTTCGGACGAGGGTTCACTGCTCCACCTTATGCGTCAGCCGTGCGCGGTTGTGTCGGCCTGGAACCGGCTGGGCAGCCCCAGCTTCCCCGGGTTCATGATGCCCTCGGGGTCGAGGGCCTGCTTGACCGCCACCAGGGTGCCGAAGCCGCCGGCCAGCGATCGTTCGACGTACGGCGAGCGCAGCAGTCCGACGCCGTGGTGGTGGCTGATGGCGGCGCCGTGTCGGATGAGCACCTCGTTGGCGGCGTCCCAGGCGGCCCGGTACCACTCGCGGCGGCGAGCGCGTTCCACGTCGCCGCGCAGCGAGAAGTACAGGCAGGCGCCGTCGGTGTAGGCGTGCGACTGGTGGGCGGAGGCGCGCAGCGTCCCGGGGACCGCCTCGATGGCCGCCACCACCTGGTCGTAGATGGCCGTCAGCGACGACCACGGCGCGGCGATCTCGCAGGTGTCGGCGACGAAGCCGGGGCCCTTGGCGAAGCCGTCGCCGGACTTGCCGACGACCATCCGCTCGTCGAGCCACCGCGCGAGGACCGCGTCGCCGTCGAGCGTGACCGCCGCCCGCTCCTTGCAGACCTCCTCGACCACCGCCATGGTCGCGTCCACCAGCGCGGGGTCTCCCTCGTCGGCGATGAGCAGCAGATTGGTGTCCCGCTCGCCGAAGTGGGTGCCGCTCTCGTGCGCGTCGTACAGGCGCAGTACCGCGGGGGTGGCGCCGCGCTGGAGGATCTCCCTGCACGCGTCGAGCCCGGCCGCGAAGGTGTCGAAGCCGTACGCGAGCCCCACCGCGTAGCCGGGCAGCCGGTGGGTGCGCAGCCGCAGCCGGGTGATCACGCCGAGCGTGCCCTCGGAGCCGATGAACAGCTGGCGCAGGTCAGGCCCCACGGCGGCCCTCGGGTAGGTGCCGTAGCTGGCGGTGCTCCCGTCGGGCAGCACCACGTCCAGCCCGACGACCATGTCCTCGATCTTGCCGTAGCGGGTGGACAGCTGGCCCGCCCCCCGGCAGGCCGCCCAGCCGCCGACCGTCGAGATGGCGAAGGCGGACGGCCAGTGCCCGGTCGTGGCGCCGTACGTCTCCTGCAGTTCCTTCTCGAACAGGTCGCCGAACATGCCGGCCTGCACCTCGACGATCATCGACTCGGCGTCGAAGGAGATGATGCTGTTGAGCCGGCAGACGTCCAGCACGACCCCGCCGAACACCGGCAGGGCGGCGCCGAGGACGTTGCTGCGGCCCGCCGAGACCGTCAGGGGGATGCGGTGCGCGTGGCAGAGCCTGACGATCGCGGCCACCTGCTCCTCGTCGGCCGCCTCGACGATCACGGCGTCGGGCGTGGCGGGGTGACCGTCCGTCTCGCCGATGGAGGTGCCCGCCCACCAGTCGCGGGTGCGCGTGATCACCTCGTCCCGCTCGGTGTGGACGGCGGCGGCGATCGCCCGCAGCTCGGCGACGACCGTGGCGGGAACCTCGACCACGGCGGCCTGCAGGCTGGCCGGGCCCGCGCCGGGCGGGCAGTCGGCGGCCCAGCGCGGCGGGGTGGGCGCGCCGACGACGTAGTCACCCCGGTTGAACGGGTGGGTGATGGTCTGCCTGCTGATCATGAATGTGCCTCCATCAGTACGGTCTTCTCGCGCTCGATGCCGGAGATGTAGTCGTCGACCTGCCGGGCGACCTCGTCGTCGGACAGCCCGAGCTCCCTCTGGAGCAGCCGGCCGACCTCAGGGGCGGCCTTGACCGACAGGTCGCGGGCGAACACCCGCATCCGGGTGCGGCGCGACAGCACGTCGTCGACGCTTCGCGCCAGCTCGCACCTGGCCGCGTAGACCACCTCGGCCCGCAGGTGGGCGCTGCCCTCGATGATCGGCTCGGCCAGGGAGGGATCCTCGCCGAGGAGGTCGGCGACGAAGCGGGCCTCGGTGCCGTAGCGCTGTCCCAGGTGGGCGCCGAGCCCTCCGGTGGCCGAGGTGGCCTCGGCGTCGTAGCCGGCGCCGCCCAGCAGCGGGAGGCGTGCCGTACGGCAGCGGGCCCTGCGGCCGAGCACCTTCAGGGCCGCGTCGACCACGAGCTCCCCCATGTGGCGGCTGGTGGTGAGCTTTCCGCCGGTGACGGTGACGAGCCCGTGCGCGTCGGTCGAGATGCGGTGGTCGCGGCTCATGTCGAGCGTGGCCCCCTCTTTGCCGCCGACCAGGGGACGCAGCCCGGCGATCGAGCCGACCACGTCCTCGGGGCCGAGGTCGGCGTCGAAGGCGGTGTTGGCCCCGTCGAGGAGGTACTGCATCTCCTCCCTGGTGCACAGCACCTCATCGAGGGATCCGTCGTAGTCGGTGTCGGTCGTCCCGACGACGACCACGTCCCCCCAGCGGGTGCAGGTCGCGCGGCGGGCCCGTCCGGGGATGGGCACGGTCACGGTGCCGTCGATGGGCAGCCGCGTCCAGGGCACCACGATGTGCACCCCCTTGGCCGGACGGATCCGGGGCCGGTGGCCGGGATCCGACAGGGCGTCGAGCGCGTCCGACCAGACGCCGGTGGCGTTGATCACGACGCCCGCCCGCACGTCGATCTCGCGGCCGTCGACCTCGATCTTCGCGCCGCGCACCCGGCCGCCCTCGCGGACCAGGCCGCGGCAGGCGGCGCCGTTGATCACGGTCGCCCCGAAGTGCGCCGCGGTCCGCGCGATCGTCAGGGTCAGGCGCGCGTCGTCGGTGCGGCTGTCGTAGTAGAGCAGCCCGCCCTTGAGCTGTCCTGCGCGCAGCCGCGGGGCGCGGGCGAGGACTTCGGCGGCGCTGAGGCGCTGGTGCAGCCTGCCGATGCGCCATCCTCCCGCGAGGTCGTACGTCCACAGCAGGCCCTCGAAGGCCTTGGCGATGCGCGCGTCGAAGACGCCGTCCTGAGCGAGCACGGGGAAGACGAACGGCAGCCGCTGCACCAGGTGCGGGGCGTTGTTGCGGAACCGCTGCCGCTCCAGCAGCGAACGCCGTACCAGCGGCAGGTTGCCCTGCTCGATGTAGCGCAGGCCGCCGTGCACCATCTTCGACGACTTGGAGGACGTGCCCGACGCGAAGTCGTCCCGTTCCACGAGCGCCACGGTCAGGCCGCGGGTGACGGCGTCCAGCGCGGTGTAGCAGCCGGTGATGCCGCCGCCGACGACCAGGACGTCCACGGGCCGGGCGGCGAGCCGTTCGATCTGTTCCCTGCGGTCGAGCGCGAGCGCGGTACGGCGGATGGCGCTGTTCGTCTCTGACCTCGCCTTGCGTGCGGGAAGCCGGATCACGAGGGTGATTCCTCCTGTACGTCGGGTTCGGGACCGCGGGAGCCCGGCGCGCCGGGGCCGGCGGTGGCGGTGTGGCGAGCCAGCAGGTCGCGCCATGCGGCGCGGGCCGCCACCCGCTCGCTCTCGGGAAGGGTGGGTTCGAAGACGGGGGCAGGCCGGAGGCCGGCGACGGCCGCCGAGACGTCCGGCCACAGCCCGGCGCGCACGCCTCCGAGGTAGGCGGTGCCGCGGAGGCTGGCGGTCTCGTGGTCGCGGGCCCGCCGTACCGGCCGGCCGATCAGGTCGGCCTGGCTGGACATCAGCACGTCGCTGCCGGCCAGCCCGCCTCCGCAGAACAGGTCGGTGACCGGCCTGCCCATGACGTCCTCCACGCCTTCCAGCAGGTCGCACACCGAGTGCGCGAAGCCGTTGAGGACGCCGCGGGCCAGCTCCGCCCTGGTCGTGGACAGGCTGAGGCCGGTGAGGACCCCCGTGGCCTCCGGCGACCAGACCGGGGTGCGCAGTCCCGCCAGTGCGGGCAGGAACATCACCCGGGTCGGCCCGGTGTGCTCGCGGGCGAGTTCGGCCAGCTGGGCCGGCGAGCCGAACAGCCCGATCTCCTCGCACAGCCAGCGCATCGCCGAGCCGGTCGTCGAGGCGTAGCTCTCCAGGCTGAACACGGAGGTGCCCCGCGACCGCCAGCCGACGAGGGTGAGCACCCCCGGCACCTGGCGGCCGGGAGCGGGCGGCCGGTCGCCGGCGACGGCGTCGAGGAACGTTCCGGTCCCGTGGACGCTCGTGGCCTGGCCGGGCCGGTGGGCGCCGAGCGCGATCATCGCCGCGTGCTGGTCGCCCATGACGGACAGGATGGGCAGCCGCACGCCGAGCACGGACGGGTCGGTAACACCGAAGTCGCCGTCGTCGTCGACGATCTCCGGCAGCAGGTCGGGCGGGCAGCCGAGGAACTTCACCCACGGCTCGTGCCAGCCGCCCGTCCGCAGGTCGTAGGCGCCCACGGCCACGGCGTTCGTGGCCGACATGACATGGCGCGCGCCCCCGGTCAGCTTCCAGACCAGCCAGGTGTCGACCGAGCCGAAGGCCAGCCTGCCCTCGTCGTGGGCCCGCCGGAGGGCCGGGTCGCCGGCGACCTCCTCGGCCGCCCACAGCAGCGGCGCCCGGGAGCCGACCGGCCGGCCGGTGTGCTCGACCAGGTGCGCGTCCCACTCCGGCTCCCACTCCCGCAGCCGGGCGGCGTACCGGCGGTCCTGCCACACCACGGCCTGGCTCAGCGGGGAGCCGGTCACCGTGTCCCACAGCAGCACCGTGGCGCGCTGGGTGGAGATCGACACCCCGGCGAGCTCCACCCCGTGCGCGGTCGCCCACTCCATCGCCTCCCGGCAGACCCGGACGGTGTCCGCCCAGATCTCCGTCGCGTCCTGCTCGACCCGCAGGTGGTCGGGCGAGCGGACCGAGAGCGGCAGGTAGGCGGCCGGTGCGGCGGTGCCGTCGTCGAGGACGACGGCGGCCCGGGTGCCCGTGGTGCCCTCATCGATGCTGAGCACGCCGCGACGGCGTTGCCTTGTCATGCGCGAAGGTCCTTTCATCGTGTCCGTACCGGACACCGTTCAGGCCGACACCGTCGTACGCTGCCGGAGGCTGATCGCCTCTTCCTCCAGGTTCACCGCGACCCGGGTGGGGTCCCACTTGATGGCCAGGCAGGTGAGCAGGCCGACCAGCGGCACCACCGACAGGACCATCAGGCTGTTGCCCACGCCGATGCCTGCCTGGAGCTGCGGGAACAGGTACAGGCCCGCCACCGAGCCGAGGCTGCCGAGCATGCCGGTCACGCCGGTGCCCAGCGTGCGGATGTCGCTGCGGTACGAGAGCGCGGCGATCGACTTGCCGTTGGGGCCGGGCCCGGCGGAGTGGAAGAAGATGAACAGCACCGGCAGCAGCGCGGCCAGCGCGACGGGCAGTTGCTTGAACGTCGCGCCCATGACCAGCAGGGCGACGAACACCATGGCGTAGCCGGCCATGGAGCTGACCCGCAGGCCGAAGCGGCGCCCCGCGTAGGCCGACAGGCAACCGCCGACGATGCCGACCGCGTTGAAGGCCATGGAACCCAGCGTCGCCTTCTCGAACTCGCTGCCGAACAGCTCGAGGCTGATCACCGGCAGGTACCAGCCCACGGCGAAGTACTGCATGGCCTGGGTGAGGGAGATGGCGGTCGACAGCACGGTCCTGGGCAGGTAGGGCTTGCGGAACAGGACACCCGCCTCACGGAACCCGACCGGGTGGGCGCCCTCCTGGGCCGGCCCGGTCTCCCGCGCCCCTTCCTGTACGGCGAAGCCGTACATCCGGCGCAGGTTCGCCACGGACTCCCCCAGCCTGTTCTTGGCGGCCAGCCAGGTGGGGCTCTCCACCAGGAACAGGCGCTGCAGGACGAGCAGGACCAGCGCGAAGGCCGCCGACGAGCCGACCGACCAGCGCCAGATGTCGGCGCCGACGTCGAAGTTGTAGAACAGCAGGGTGAGCAGGAGGTTGGTGGTCGTCGCGGTGTACCAGACCCCCTGCCAGAAGTTGAGTCTGCCCTTGAGGGAGGCGGGGGTGTACTCGGCGAGCAGCGCCATCGCCACGGCGAAGTCGACGCCGTAGGCGACGCCCACCAGGGCCCGCCCGGCGAAGACGGTCTCGAAGTCGGAGCCGACCGCGGTCAGCAGCGCGCCGCAGGCGAAGACGACCTTCGTCATCAGCAGCGGCTTGACCCTGCCGATCCGCGCGGCGAGCCAGCCGCCGAAGGGGTTGGAGATGATCGCGATCGCGGGGGCCATGGCGGTGAGCACGCCGACCTGCGTCGGCGACAGGCCCAGTTGCTTCACCATGGGCGACAGGCCGGCCCCCAACGCCGCGTTGGAGTAGGCGTCGAGGAACAGGCCTGCCAGGGCGAGGAACCAGATCCAGTTTGCCCGGCCG
Organism: Nonomuraea sp. NPDC003727; assembly: GCF_053586935.1. Taxonomy (NCBI): domain Bacteria; kingdom Bacillati; phylum Actinomycetota; class Actinomycetes; order Streptosporangiales; family Streptosporangiaceae; genus Nonomuraea; species Nonomuraea sp. NPDC003727. The sequence continues at coordinate 170,779 of NZ_JBSFNE010000004.1, read as the reverse complement.
CTCAGGCGCTTGAGGGTGTCGATGAGGTCGGCCGCGTCTCCCGCGTTGCGGATGACCGCTGGTGCCGTGTTCGCAGAGCCGTCGTTCATGCTCAGCCGCCTTTCGGGGGGTGTCCCTTGCCAGCGGTCCAAGAACGACAAAAAGCACAGACGAAGACCACTGACAGGGATGTCTTCGTCTGTGCCTGTCGGTTAGCGGGACGTTAATCGCGTAGTGTCCGATATGTCAAGCATGATGGGCCGGGTGTGAGAGGTTCCGGCACCCGTCCTAGAGTCACCCGTCATGGCATATGTTGTGCAAGCCGTGTGGACCGCGCGCGACGGCGAGGAGACCGCCGTCGCCGACATCATCCGGACCATCACCCCGCTGTCGCGCCAGGAACCGGGCAACCTCTCCTACCAGGCCCACGTCGCCGTCGACGACCCGCGGCGGTTCATGATCTACGAGCGGTACGTCGACGCGGCGGCCTTCGAGGCCCACCGCGCCTCCCCGCATTTCCAGAAGTACGTCGTCGGTGACTGCCTGGCCCGCCTCGCCTCCCGGGAGGTCGTCGCCTACGAGCCTCTCGACCCCTGAGCGAGCCGGGCGGTCAGGCCGGGTTGCCGGCACAGGTGGGTCAGGCCGTAGACGGTGGCGTGCGCCGGTTCGGACGCCACGCGTACGGGCATGCGGAGCGTGCTGCGCAGCCGGTTCAGCAGCCGCGTCTGCCCGGCGCCGCCGCCGGTGACGATCAGGCCGCCGTCGCGGACCGTCGCACGCAGGTGGGCGGGCATGCGGTGCAGCAGACCGGCTGTCATGCGGACCACGCTGTCCACCGTGGGCCAGGGCAGGCCCGCGCGCGTGGTGGCGCTCAGCTGCAGGGCCACCGCGTCGGTGATGGCGCCGTCGTGGATGACGACGGCCTCCACGACGCCCGCGCCCACGTCCAGCAGCAGGCACGGCCGGGGATCGGTCACATCGAGACCGGCGCCGACGGCGGCCGCCAGGGGTTCCTCCACCAGCACCACCGGGCACTCGGCCGCCTCGATGACCGCCGTGCGCAGCGACCGGCGCTCGCTCGCCGTGGCGGCCACCGGCACGCCGACCAGTATCCGCTCCAGCGGCCAGGTTCCGGCCAGCCGCGCGTCGTAGAGAACGATGTCGACCAGCCGCCGGCAGGCCGCTGGATCGGCGACCACGCCGTGCCGGATCGGCCAGCGCAGTCCGGAGGGCGCCGTGGTCCCCGGCGCCCCCGCGGGGACCGCCGAGAGCCGCTCGGCGATCGCGAACGTTCCCGAGGTCAGCGACCTGGTGCGCACGGTTCCGAGGTCCAGGACCGCGTAACCGCCCATGTCACGGCGGCGCCGTCCGGTCTGCTCGCCGGTGCGTGCGGTGGTCTGGGGGGAGGTGCTCATGCCGACGCCTCCCTCTGCGGAGGTACGGCGCAGCCGTCGCAGGCGAGCCGGTGCGGCGCGCGCAGCAGCTGCTCGTACGGGATGAACGACGCGCAGTCCGTGCACACGCCGTAGCGCTCCCGGTCCATGCGGTCGAGTGCGGCCTCGATGTCGCCGACCTGCCGGTCCGCGCGCGAGGCACGCCCGCCCGTCGCGGGCGTGAGGGCGGCGAGCTGGTCGTGCAGCAGCCGGCGCAGTTCCTCCAGCTGCGCCAGGTGCCGGTCGTAGTGCTGGAGGTGAACCTGGACTGATCTGACGTCGGCCATGACGATGATCGGCTCCTTGCTTGCGGGAAAGGCCACGCCGCGCTGGACGTGGCGATGCCGAGCTCCCGGCGGCGCCCGCGACGCGGGCCGCGCGTGCACACCCGGGCATGCACAGCGGGCCTCCCGGCGTGCGAGCGGCCGGAGACAGGAAATCGAAGGACGCGACTAGATCAGCGGAGGACTGCGCGAGCCGGCGGCGCGGTGCGCCTCCTGCTGAGGATGGCGGATGGCGCCGGCACCGGGTTCCGGCCCTCCCGGCGACGGGACCTGGTCGGTCTCCGGCCGCCGTTCGGCGCGCAGCGCCGTCCACAGCGACGACACATGGCGCGTGGTGACCCCGGAATTCCGCGGCGGCAGGCTGGACAGCAGAGCGTCCTCGGCGCCCGGCGCCCAGGACTGGCCGGAAGCGTCGGCCGGCCGCAGTGCCACGCCGTGACCGGCGGGAAAGGAGCCGGCCAGCAGTAGAGACAGCAGGATCAGGCCGATCACGCCGGTGAGCGCGACGGCCGCTCGTGGTGTCCTCCACGGCCCCCTTGTCATGCCCCCGACCCTAGCCCAACCTGCGCGAAAACCGGCATCCGGCTGAAACGGGCACCAGGTACGGCACGCCGATCTTTGCAATTCCTCCACATCTCCTGAGCCATGCCTGCACACGACCTTCCTATCGTGAGGCCGGTGACGGTCTTCGAGACGGGCCCGTCCGGTCGCGGGCGACCCGGACGGCGGCTCCCCATCTGGATTCCGCTGCTGTTCATGGGCGTCGTGACGGTGGCGCTGCCGGCGATGGAGCTGCACATCGGCCGGCTGTCGACCACGCTGTGGATCCTCACTCCGGTGGTGACGCACGGGGCGTACGGCGTGGCGCTGCTCGTCTACGTGCTCGGGATGAAGTCCCTCGCCAGACGGGGCGCGCCGGCCGGCGCCGTGGGTCTGCTCCTGGTGGTCATCGGCATCGCCGGCCCCGTGACCCTGCGGTCCTTCCCCGAGTTGCGCATCCAGGCCCGTTTCCTGTTCGAGCGGCCGGCGTTCGACGAGGTGGCCGCCCTGTCGGACAGCGGACGGCTGCCCGCGTCGCAGCTCGGCGGCTACATGGGCGCGCGGCTGCCCGACCGCCTGTGCTTCGTCTCGGCCACCTGCCGGGTCAAGACGATCGGCACCAGCGGCGGGCGGCCCGTGCTGTTCGTGCCGGACTGGCTCGGCATCCCCGATGACGCCGTCGGCTACGCCCGTTTCGCGGCTCGTCCCGGCGGCGAGACCTTCGACGGGTACGGCATGCGCATCTGCCCGACCGTCGAGCTCCCGGACGGCTGGTGGTGGATGGGCCGCTGCCCGCCAACTCGCTGACCGCCGCCGCTCCCCTCGGGCGCGGGCGACTCACAGCTCCATGCGATGGGGGACCGCATCCGGCCGGCCGTACGAGAGGATGCGCCGGAGAGCGCCGCGCAGTTCCTCGCGCGCCTGAGCCTCGATGTCCAGCGTGACGTCGATGATGTGGTCGTCGACGTGCAGGCCGGCCGCCGCGGCGGCGTCGAGGACGACCGTCAGCCGCGGGCCGTCCAGGACGATCTCCGTCACACAGCCGTAGGCGACGGCCCCGTTCTCCAGGACGAGGCAGTGGCTGTAGTCGTCGCCGGCCTCCTCGTCGTCCTCGAACTCGTCGAGCGAGCACTGGAAGACGAGACTGCGGCCGGTTCCGTCGAGGTTCTCGGCGACACCGGCCGACAGGGACTCCAGCTCGGGATCCTCGTCGACCCCCGCGACGCGAGCGGTGAAGGCGTGTGGCATGCCGGGAGCCTAGTCACCTTCTTCCCGGCGCGGTGGAAGAGCGGCGCTGCTATGTCGCCCCGGTGAAGCGCGCGTGTGTGGTGGTCGCGGCGTCGTGTCCGGCCAGGTCCAGGGCGGCGAGCCAGCACGCCGCCCCCGCCGTGTCCCGTGCGGTGCTGACGCGGTGTCCACGCAGCAGTTCCATGACGGCGTCGCGGACGGCGCCTTCGCTGGTCAGGACGCTGCCCGCCAGCACGATCGGCCCCTCGCGATGCAGCCGGGAGACGGTGGCCACCAGGCGGGCGGCGGCGGCCTGGACGATCCGCGCGGCCGCCGGGTCCCCCAGCGCGGCCGCCTGCCCGATCAGGGGCGCGGCAGCGGCGAGCGTCATCCGGTCGGCCTGCGCCTGCCGGACGATGCGGTCGGCTCGCCGCCGGGGCGGGCCGGCCACGCCGAAGTGCCGGCTGACCAGGTCGACCAGGGGTCCCGGCGGCGTGCCGCCGTCGAGGGCGTGGACGGCCGCCCGCACTCCGGCACGTCCGAGCCAGAAGCCGCCGCCCTCGTCGCCGAGCAGCCAGCCGAGGCCGTCGGCGACGGCGTCGACGGCGCGGCCGGTGAAGCGGGCGGCGGCGGCCCCGGTCCCGGCCAGCAGCACCGTGCCCGAGGGGGCGGGCGTGCCGGCGGCGTAGGCCACGTCCACGTCGCTGACCAGCCGCGGAGCGTGGGCCAGGCCTTGCTCGGCCCAGACCTGCCGGAGCACGGCGGCGAAGGAGCCGTCCGAGCCGGCCACCCCGGCGACGGACGCGGTCACCGCCGACGGGTCCAGACCGCCCATCGCCTGGCGCAGGGCGCTCGCGATGGCCGCGGCCGCCGCGGCGTCGCCGTGCGCGGCCGGGTTGCCGCCGCCGGCCGTGCCGTAGCCGGCTCTGGCGCCGGACAGGGTGTGGACGGCGACGCGGGTGGAGGTGCCGCCCGCGTCGACACCGGCGACGAGCATCAGCGCACCAGCCGCGCGGCGCCGGGCGCGAGGACGAACGTGGCGCCGATGGGCTCGTAGGACCCGGTGGCGGGGTCGAATGCGGCGGCCGGGCGGGCGAGCGTCACCTCGGTGGGCCGGTCGTGGCGGGCGTTGCACACGAACAGGTGCCGCTCGCCGTACCGGCCGACCACGACGTCACCGGCCGGCACCGCCCCGTCGGCGGCCGGCGCCGCGCCACGTGGCACCGGGCCGGTGTGCCCGGCCGACCGCCACGGCAGCCGGGCCAGCTCCTCCCCCACCGGCCGCAGCCAGCCGGTGTTGAGGTCGCGCACGATCCCGTAGCGCTCGGTGGACTGCCCGCCGTCGACGAGGGCCGGCTGGAAGCCCTCGCCGCGCGCCGGATCGGGCGTCCAGTAGGTGAAGTACTGGATGCCGGTGTAGCCGTAGGCCAGCGCGGTGTTGACCTGCCAGGCCAGCTCGGCGGCCGTCGGCGTACGGTGCCCGTCGTAGGCGAGCGTCTGGACGTACATCCACGCGGGCAGGCCGGCCCGTCGCGCGTGCGCGCGGATCAGCGCCAGGTCGGCGAAGTAGCCCTCGTCCTCGCCGGTGGACAGGAACGGATAGCGGTCGAAGGAGACCACGTCGGGACGGACGGTGTCGACGAAGCCGCCGACGTAGGAGTCGTAGGACCCGGTGACGTGGCTGGGGAACAGGTTGACGTAGGCCAGGTGCCCGCGGGCGCGCACGGCCGAGACCCCGGCCGCCAGGCGCGGGAAACGCTCGGGCAGCGGTTCGTCCATGAGGCTGATGCCCCGGAACGCCGGGTGCCCCGCGTAGTCGTCGATCACCCGGCCGATCAGCGCCCTGGTCTGCTCCTCGCCGGGGTCCAGGTCGCGCATGAGCACCTCGACCCGCGGGTCGGAGGCCACGAGCACGCCGAGGCCGGTCTCGTCCGCGCAGGCCAGGGCGTGCCGCAGGATGACCGTGTCATTGAGGTAGTTGCCGGTGATGACCAGGTCGATGCCCGCGTCGGCGATCTCGCGGTACCTGGCCACGGTCGTCTCGTGCGGAGGCGGCGGCCAGAACGCGGCGATCGTGAGGCTCACAGCGCACCGGTCCTGATCCGCCCCGCGTAGCGCGCGGCCAACGCGTCGTTGTGCGCGTCGGCGCCCGGGATGTTGGCGGACAAGTAGGTGGGCGGGACGGTGCCGGCCGCGCCGATCAGGCCGATCGCCTCGGCGACCATGAGCTGGACAGCGGTGGCCGAGGTGATCGAGGAGATGCCGCACACCGGCCCGTGCTCGGCCTCCAGGACGGCGTCGCCGTACGGGGCGAGGTTGTCGATCACGACGTCGGCCAGCTCGAACAGCCGCTCGCCCGAGGGGTGGCGGGAGGTGATGGCGGTGGTGTGCGCCAGGGAGGTGATCGCGATCAGCGGCAGCGAGCGCTGCTTGACCAGCCTGGCCATCTCCACGGTGGAGCCGTTGCCGCCGGAGTTGGAGGCGATCACGAAGACGTCGGCCGGCTCGATCCTGTGCAGGGCGAGCACCTGGTGGGCGGTGTGCGGGTCGCGCTCGGCCAGCGGGTCGAACTCCTTCGGGGAGGCCGTGCCCAGCACCACGGGGTCGCGCAGGGTCAGCCGGTTGGTCGGGATGAGACCACCGGCCCGGCCGGCCACCTCCAGCGCCACGGCCTCCGAATGGCCGGTGCCGTAGGCGTGGACGACGCCTCCGGCCCGCACCGCCCCGGCGATCAGCGCCCCCGCCCGCCTGATGGCGGGCAGCTGGCTCCTCGTCAGCTCGTCCAGGCGCCGGCGCGCCTCGTCGGCGAAGGCCATCACAAGATCCATGAAGGGTTCCTCAACGGTTCATGCCGGCGGTCAGGCCGGCGACGATCTGGCGCGTGGCGATGACGAACAGCACGACCAGGGGGATCGTCGTCATCACCAGTCCGGCGAAGAGCGTTCCCCAGTCGTTCTGGAACTCGCCGAAGAAGTGGGTGAGCCCGACCGGCAGCGTCAGCCTGCTCTCGTCGCGCATCAGGACCAGAGGGTAGAAGAAGTCATTCCACAGCGGCACGAACTGGAAGACGACCACGGTGGCGACGGCCGGCCGTACCAGCGGCAGCATCACGTGCCAGAAGGTCGCCAGCGGGCCGGCGCCGTCCAGCGCGGCGGCCTCGTCCAGCTCGTGGGGCAGCTGGCGGAAGAACGCCGTCAGCACGAAGACGTTGAACGGGATCGAACCGGCCGCGTAGACGAGGATCAGCCCCAGCAGCGTGTCGACCAGGCCCATGCTCTCCATCAGGTAGAACAGCGGCAGCACGCCGAGGTGCGCGGGCAGCGTCATGCCGGAGATGAAGTAGGCGGTGAACAGGCCGCGCCCGCCGAAACGGCCGCGGCCCAGCGGGTAGGCCGCCAGCAGCGACACCGCGGCGCCCAGCAGCACCGCGCAGACCACGACGATCACCGAGTTGCCGACGTAGGTGGAGAAGGAGGCCTCGGTCCACGCCTTGGCGTAGTTGCCGAACCACGATCCGCCCGGCAGGCCGAGCGGGTCGTCGAAGATCTCGCCGGTGGGCCGGAACGAGCTCAGCACCATGACGATCAGGGGCGTCATGGAGAAGACGGCGTAGCCCCACAGCAGCAGCCTGATCCACAGGCCCTGTGCCCTGGTCATGCCTTCCTCCTCAGCACCCGTTCGAGCAGCAGGGTCGAGCCGAAGACGAAGGTGAACATGAACACCGCCAGCGCCGAGGAGGTGCCCAGCGCGTTGACGTCGCCCGAGGCGAAGGCGGCCCGGTAGAACAGCAGGCCGAGCACGTCGGTCGCGCCCGCCGGGGCGCCGTTCGAGCCGCCGAGGGCGTAGACGAGCGCGAAGGTGTTCATGCTGCCGATGAAGCTCAGGATGGTGACGGTGCCCATCGCGGGGCGCAGCAGCGGCAGCGTGATCCGCCGGAACACCTGCCACGAGCCGGCCCCGTCGGTCCTGGCGGCCTCGCCGTACTCCTGGGGGATGCCGCCGAGCGCGGCGCTGAACAGCAGCATCGGGAAGCCGACCCACTGCCAGGTGGTGATCAGGATGACGGTGGGCAGCGCCGTGGCGGGGTCGCCCAGCCACGGGACGGCCAGCTGCTCCAGTCCCGCCCCGCGCAGCAGCGAGTTCACCGGCCCGAAGGTCGGGCTGAGCAGCAGCGTCCAGAGGTAGCCGATGACCAGCGGGTTGACCAGGTACGGCAGCGCGAACATGGTCTGCAGCGCGCGCTTGCCCCGCCGTACCCGCGACAGGGCGAGGGCGAAGGCCAGGCCGAGCGTGTTCTGGACGAGCACGCTGCCCGCGAACAGCAGGGCGTTGTGGCCGAGCGCGGGCAGGAGCTGGTCGAGGAAGGAGCCGGACAGCAGCCCCGCGTAGTTGGCCAGGCCGGCGAAGCCGTCGCGCAGCGTGCCCTTCCAGGTGAACACGCTGTAGCTGAGGGCGGTGAACAGCGGGTAGACGACGAAGAGGGAGTAGAGGAGGAGGGCGGGGACCAAGAACAGGTACGACGATCCCCGCCGCGGGCCTACAGCCATGTGGACACGCTCTTGTCGAGCTGCTCGGCCGCCTCCCGGGCGGTGATGCGGCCCAGCAGCATCTCCTGCAGCGACTTGGAGAAAACGACCTGCGAGGAGGGGTTGCCGTAGGCGAACTCGTTCATGAAGTAGGCGGCCCCCTGCTGCTCGAAGGTGGTGGCGACCTGCTTGAGCAGGGCGTCCTTCGGGGTGACGCCGGGGACCGCGGAGAAGATGCGCAGGGTGTCGGTGAAGAGCTGGCCGTAGTCCTTGGAGGCCAGCCAGGCGGCGAACTTCAGCGCCTCGGCCCTGTTCCTGCTCTTGGCGTTGATGCCGTACGAGCCGTCGGTGAAGCCCGGCATCAGGCCCGGCCCGTTCGGCGCGGGCGGCGTGAAGACGCCCAGCTCGATGTCCTTGGCGTGCTGGCCGAAGAAGTTCAGCTCCCACAGGCCGCCGGGGAACATGGCGGCCTTGCCCGAGGAGAACAGGATCTGGGCGTCGGTGTAGGACACGCCGGCCACGTCGTCGGGGAAGTACGGCTTGAGCTTGTTGAGCTGGTCGATGCCCTCGACGAACGCGGGGTCGGCGAACTTCTTCTCCTTGGCCTTGACCGCCTTCAGGAAGTCGTCGCCGCCCCAGTGGGCGGTGCCGAAGATGCCGGCCACGACGGGCAGCATCCAGTCGTCCTTGCCGCCGAAGGCGAACGGCACGATCTTGGCGGCCTTCAGCTTCCCGGCCGCGGCGATCATCTCGTCCCACGTCCGGGGCGGGGAGATGCCGTGGTCGGCGAAGATCTTCTTGTTGTAGATGACCTGCAGCGTCTGCACGGCGAACGGCACGCCGTACACCTTGCCGTCCTTGTCGCCCTTGGCGGCGCGCAGCACCTTCTCGTCGTAGGCGGCCAGCCCCGGCACGTCCTTGACGTCGAGCGGCAGCAGGCGGCCGGCCTCGACGAGGGGCTGCAGGTTGGCTCCGGCGCGCAGCCAGGCCAGGTCGGGTCCGCTGTCCCCGGCCAGGCCGGTCGACAGGATGGTGTCGTACTCGGTGGCGGTGGTGAAGGAGCGGGCGTCGACGTCGACGCCGGGGTGGAGTTTCTCGTACTCAGTGAACATCTTGTCGTAGTCGGCGTCCGGTCCCCACCCCCAGACCGACAGGGTGACCTTGCCGCCGGGCGCGGTGGAGGTCGAAGGGGAGGTCGAGGTGGAGGTCGAGGGGGCGCAGGCGGTGGCGGACAGGAGGGTGAGGGACAGCAGGACGGCGGCCGTGCGGGGGGCCAGGCGCATGGGGGGCTCCTGAGTCAGCGTTGGGGCAGGCGATGCTTGGCGACCGCGTCCGTCGCCGCGGTCAGCAGCTGGTTGCTGGTCTCGTGGGTGCGCTGGACGACGCCGATGTACAGGCAGTCGAGGACCAGCATCTGGGTGTGGCGGGCGGCCACGCCGCCGGCGCGGAAGGGGGTGTCCTGCGCCGCGGTCGTCAGCACGATGTCGGCGGCCTCGGCCAGCGGGCTGCGCGGGAAGTTGGTGACCGCGACGGTGGTGGCGCCGCGCTGTCCGGCGATGGCCAGCGGTTCGACGACCTCCGCCGTGGTGCCGGAGTGGGAGATGCCGATGGCCACGTCGCGGTGGTCGCGCGCGTTGGCGCTGCAGACGGCGCTGTGCACGTCGGTCCACAGCGCGCACGGCCGGCCGATCGCGTGCAGCCTGAGGTGCAGGTCCATGGCCACTCCCGCGCTGCCGGAGACGGCGAAGAAGTCGATGAACCTGGCCCGTACGAGGGCGGAGACCGCCCGTTCCACGGCGGTGACGTCGAGCTGCGCGGCGGTCTCCTCCATCGCGCGCATGTCGCTGGCCAGCAGGCTGCGCAGCACCATGCTGAGCGGGTCGTCAGGGGAGAAGGCGATGACGCTGTCACGCGGGCTGGCGTTGGTACGGCCGAGCTCGGCGGCCAGCGCCAGCCTGAGCTCGGGGTAGCCGGCCAGGCCCAGCTCGCGGCAGAAGCGGGTGATCGTGGTCAGTGAGGTGGCGCAGCGTTCGGCCAGCTCGGTGATGGTGGAGGCGGCCACGGCGGCGGGCTCGGCGAGGATCGTCTCGGCGATGCGCTGGTGTGCGGCGGTGAGGGTGGGCGCCACTCCCCTGATCCGGGCCAGGATCCCGGTGGCGGTAGGTGAATTATTCTCCGTGGACGTGGCCATGGGAGGAAATTTCCCGTACTGACTGTCGTAATGTCAAGAGTTCACCTCGATGCCTCGGCGTATCCACCCGCATGATGTGAATAATTCCCTTCGACGATCTCTTGTCAAGAGAGTCTTTACTTCGCCCTGAATGTGTGTCTACGCTCGCCCCGACCAAGCCCTGAAGGGACGCACATGCGCAATCTCTTAGCCGCGCTGGTGCTGGGCGGCGCCACCCTGCTGCCCGCCCACGCCGACACGGTCGACATCCAGCTGCTCGGCATCAACGACTTCCACTCCGCCCTGCCCACGAGCTTCGCCATGACCCCGGACGGCCCCGTCGAGGCGGGCGGCGCCGAATACCTCGCCGCCCATCTCGACCGGCTCCAGCGGGACAACCCCCAGGGCACGCTGCGGCTGTCCGCGGGCGACAACATCTCCTCCAGCACGCTGGCCGCCACCGCGCTGCACGACGAACCCGGCATCGAGGCGCTGTCCATGATGCGCCTGGACGCCTCCAGCGTGGGCAACCACGAGTTCGACGAAGGACTGGCTGAGCTGCGCAGGATGGAGGAGGGCGGCTGCCACCCCATCGACGGCTGCGCCCTGCCCGGCTTCAAGGGCGCCGCCTTCCCCTACCTGGGCGCCAACATCGTCGACACCACCACCGGCAAGCCCGCCTTCCTCCCCTACGTCGTCAAGGAGGTCAAGGGCGTCAAGGTCGGCGTCATCGGCGTCAGCTACACCAACACGCTCAAGGAGGCCCCGGGCCCCACCGCGCCGCTCGAGGCCCGCGACGAGGCCACCGCCGTCAACGCCTACACGGCCGAGCTCAAGGCCAAGGGCGTGCGCACCATCGTCGTCGTGATCCATCAGGGCGGCGGGCAGACCGGCGGCGGCCTGCCCAACCAGTGCAACAACCTGGTCGGGCCGATCAAGGACATCGTGCAGAGGTTCGACCCCGAGGTCGACGCGGTGATCTCCGGACACACCCACAACGCCTACAACTGCGTGGTCAACGGGATCCCCGTCACCCAGACCTCCGGCCACAGCCGCGAGGTCACCCGCATCGTCCTCACCGTCGACCGCGCCACCGGCGACCCCACCGCCGCCAAGGCCGACAACATCACCGTCACCCACGACATCAAGCCCGACCAGCGCATCGCCGAACTGCGCCGCAAGAGCGACGAGCATGCCCACCGCCTGCTGGACCGCCCCGTCGGCATGCTCCACCGCGACCTGACCGCGGTCAGGAACGCCGCCGGCGAGTCCACCCTCGGCCACGCCCTGGCCGACGCCCGCCTGCACGCCACCTCCTCCCCCGACACCGGCGGCGCCCAGATCGCCGTCCAGCCCCCGTACGGCGGCGGCATCGCCGGCGACCTGTGGGTCTCGCCGATCGGCAACGACATGCCCAACCTCGTCACCCACGGCGAGGCACTGCGCGTGCAGCCGTTCAGCAACATGCTGGTCACCATGACGCTGACCGGCGCCCAGGTGGAGCGGCTGCTCGAACAGCAGTGGTGCGGCCAGGGCACCCAGCGCGTGCTGGGCGTCTCCCAGGGCCTCACCTACACCTACGACAACGCCAAGCCCGCCTGCGACAGGATCGACCCGGCCTCGATCAGGCTCAACGGCACCGTCATCGACCCGGCGGGCAGGTATCGGCTGACCGCCAACTCCTTCATCGCCTCCGGCGGCGACGGGTTCACGGTGCTGACCGAGGGCACCGAACGGGTCGAGAAGGTCCGCGACATCGAGGCCTTCGAGTCCTACATCCGGGCCGTCAGCCCGCTCCAGCCGCCCGCGCTGGGCCGCGTCACGCGGGTCAACTGACCCTCGGGACGGCCGCGCCGTGGCGGGACGCCACGGCCGGCCGTTCCTTCGTTCCCTGGTCGCGCTACAGGCCCCGGTATCCGGGATGGACGCCGGGGGTGAGCCCCTGCTGGGCCGCGACGGCCTCGAGCATGGCGGTCAGCGCGGCGCGCTGGTCGTGGTCGAGGGCCGCCAGCAGGTCGTCCTGGTGCGCGGCGCCCAGCTCGCGGACGGCCCCCATCAGCCGCAGCCCCTCACCGGTCAGGTGCAGGGCGTAGTTGCGCCGGTCGGCGGGGTTGCGCCGCCGTTCGACCAGCCCCTTGCCCTCCAGGGCGTCCAGCAGCGTGACCACCCTGCTGGGCACGACGCCCAGCTCCTCGGCCAGGGACTGCTGGCTGCGGCCCGGCGCCGTGATGATCATGCGGAGCAGGCCGATGTCGGCCGGGACCACGCCCAGCTCGGCCACGCGCTCGGCGAACCGCCTGGCGGCGTGCGCGCCCACCTGGGCCAGGAGGAACGCCGCGCCGGACGGCGGCCTGTCGTCAGCGGTCGGCATGACGAACACGATAGCGCGTCACGAAAATAGTTCTGTGCTATAAACGATTCATCTAAGAGAACGGATTCGTGACATGACCTTCCCCACGCCCGAACGGCTCATCCGCTTCCAGCACCCCGAGAAGGTGCTCGGCTACCTCGGCCCGCTCGACGAGGACCGCCTCGGCCCGCTGTTCGGGCTGCCGGCCGAGCGCTTCGGCGCGATCCGCCGTGAGCACGCCGCGCACGCCCGGCGGCTCGCCGAAGACCTGCTCGCCGACGACGACTTCGCCGCCGCCGTCGACCGGCTGCCCTTCGCCGCCGGCCAGCGGGTGGTGGCCGTCGGCGAGAGCACCACCGCCGACCTGCTGTCCTGGTTCGAGATCCTGCGTCACCTGCTCGACCTGCGCCGCCCCGGCCACGGCAGCACGCTGGTCAACCTGGCCGTCTCCGGCCAGAGCACCACGCAGGCGCTGGGCACCCTGCCCGCGCTGGCCGCACAGCGGCCCGACTGGGTGCTGTGCATGCTGGGCGGCAACGACGCCATGCGCGTCGGCGGCACCAAGGACACCCAGGTCAGCCTCCCGGAGACCGAACGCAACCTGCGCCTGCTCCGCCAGGCGGCCCCGGCCGCCACATGGCTCTGGCTGGCGCCCACGTCGGTGGACGAGGCTCGCGTCACCGCCTACCAGCCGTTCCAGCGGGCACGTCTGAGCTGGGCCAACGAGGACCTACGGGCGATCGGCGAGGTGCTGGCCGCCATGCCCGAGCAGGTGGTGAGCCTGGCCGAGCCGGACCACGAGGACGACGGACTGCACCTGTCGCCGGCAGGCCAGCGGGCGCTGGCCGCCGCGTTCGTCGCGAGCCTGGCATGAGGATCCTGCTGTTCGGGGCGAGCGGCGGCACCGGCGCGCAGGTTCTGCGGCAGGCCACCGAGGCCGGGCACGAGGTCACGGTCGTCGCCCGCGACCCGGCCTCGGTACGGCACGACACCGTGGTGGCCGCCGACGTCCTCCGGCCGGAGACCTGGCGGGCGAGCCTGGACGGGCAGGAGGCCGTCGTGTCCTGCCTCGGCACCAGGGACCGCCGCCGCCCGACCACGGTCTACTCCGAAGGCACCGCCAACATCCTGGAGGCGATGGGCGAGTACGGCGTGCGCCGCCTGCTGTGCCTGTCGTCGGCCGGGCTGGACATCCCGCCGGACCTGCCGCTGCCGCAACGGCTGGTCGTCAAGCACGTCATCCAGCGGCTGTACCGGTACGCCTACGCGGACATGGCCGAGATGGAGCGTCTGGTGAAGGACAGCGCCGCCGACTGGACGATCGTCCGGCCGCCGATGCTGACCGACGGGCCCGCCACCGGCGCCTACCGCTTCTCGACCGACGGCGGGCTGACCGCGGCCAGGAGCGTGTCCAGGGCCGACCTGGCCCACTTCCTGCTGCACCACCTGGACGACGCCGCGTGTGTACGCCGCGTCGTGGACATCTCCTCGTGAGCCGTCTACCACGACGGGCGTACCCCGGCCGCCTCTGCTGGGCGGATGCCCCGGGGGGCGGTCGCGGCCAGGCTGGATCCATGTCCAACCCTCAGCGCTTCGGCTACCGCGTGGCCGCGCTCCTGCTGGCCAGCAGCGCCTTCCACCTGCTGGTGTACGCCGTCGACGGCGGCGGATGGGGCGGCCCGGTGTCGTGGCGCAAGCCCATCCTGTTCGGCTTCTCCTTCGGGGTGACGCTGATCAGCCTGGTCTGGATCGCCGGACGGTCGGGGCTGAGCCCCAGGGCGAGCCGGCTGCTCGTCGGCACGCTCGCCGTGGCCAGCCTCGTCGAGACCGCGCTCATCGATCTCCAGCGCTGGCGCGGCGTGCCCTCGCACCTCAACTTCACCACCCCCTTCGACGCGACCGTCTCGGCCGCGCTGGCCGCCTTCGCGATCGTGGGCCTGATCCCGTCGATCATCGTGATCATCGTGGTGGCCTGGCGGCGCTTCGACGGGCCGCCGAGCATGCGGCTGGCGGTGCGGGCCGGACTGGCGGTGCTGTCGCTGACGCTGGTCTCGGGGGCGGCGCTCATCGCCAACGGCCGGGCCATCGGACTGCCGCCCCAGGCCACCGACCTGTCGATCTTCGGGGCGGCGGGGCAGCTCAAGGTGCCGCACGCGGTGACGCTTCACGCGGTGCAGGTGCTGCAGGTGCTGGCCTGGCTGCTCACCCTGACCGCCTGGAGCGAGGCGGCCAGGGTGCGTCTGGTGGCGGTGGTGGCCGCGGGCTACGGCGGGGTGGTGCTGGTCTCCGTGCTGCAGGCGGCCGCCGGGCTGGCCCCGGCCGACCTGACGGTGGCCTCCGGCGTCCTGCTGGTGGCCGCGCTCGCGGCCATGGCCGGCGCGGGGACCGCCACGCTCGCCCGCCTGCGCCCGCCTGGCCGGTAATCCGGTCGGCGGGACCGGGCTGTTCAGCGCACCGGTTCGCCGACGCCCAGCAGGTTCCCCTCGCTGTCACGGAACCAGGCTCCGCGTTCGCCGCGCGCGCCCTTGCTCGGATAGTTCCCGTCGATCTCCGCGATCCCGTCCCTTGTCCGGAACCCGGGGACGTCGACCTCTTCGAACACCACGCCGCGCCGTCTGAGTTCCGAGACCGCTGCCTCGATGTCGTCGACCTCCCAGGCCATCTGGGTGAAGGTGCCCGGCGAGGATCCCGTCGACTGGAACACGACGAACTCCGCGCCTTCACACCGGTAGAGCAGCCCCCCGGGCCGTTCGTCGACGGGCTCCAGACCGAGCCGCTCGGAATAGAACCGCCGCGCCCGGTCCAGGTCCTGGGCCGGAAGCCTGGTCGCCACGCGTGCCCGGGACAGCACGTTCCTGTCATCCGCGTTCATGTCTCCACTGTTCCACGGGCGGCGCCCGGAGGAGTGGAGGCGTCCCGCCGTCGCGGCGTGGGCATGGCGTGCCGAGAAGCTCAGCAGGCGATCACCTCGAGCGGGATGTCGAGAACCCGTCGGCGGCTCCGACGAGTGCGTGAGAGACACCCGACGACAGGAGTTGCACAGATGGGCAAGGTCACCTCTGACATGGCGATGTCCGTGGACGGTTACGTCGCGGGCCCGAACCAGAGCCTGGACAACCCGTTCGGCGAAGGGGTCGAGGAGCGCCTGCACCGGTGGATGTTCGAGGAGCCCGAGGCGCACGCCGAGGTCATCGAGGCCATCACGGCGGCGGGCGCCTACATCATGGGCCGCAACATGTTCGGGCCCGGCCGGGGGGACTGGGACCTGGACTGGAAGGGCTGGTGGGGTGACGAGCCGCCGTACCACGGCCCGGTGTTCGTCCTCACCAACCACCCGCGCGAGCCCCTGGAGATGAAGGGTGGCACGACCTTCACCTTCGTGACCGACGGGATCGAGCCGGCGCTGGCCATGGCGCGCGCGGCCGCGGGCGACGCCGACGTCGCGATCGCGGGTGGCGCCCACACGGTCAACCAGTACCTCGCGGCGGGCCTGATCGACGAGCTGCGCCTGCACATCGCGCCGGTGATCCTCGGCGCCGGCGAGCGCCTGCTCGAGGGCGCCGGGAGCGTCGACCTCGAACCCGTCCACGTCTCGGGCACCGGCCTGGTCACCCACGTGACCTACCGGGTGGTGCGCGGCTGAGCGCGTGACCACGGAGAGGCGGGGCCGGTCCTGCTCCCCGCCTCTCCACGTACGGCCGGCGCACAACGCCGGCGTCCGTCCACGGGGGGTCAACATTCGGCCACCAGTTGCTCCGGCCTCTTGACCGGCCAAGAAAAGCGACGGAGAGGATGAGAAGGTGACACTCTGGACGCCGGACCCGACCTTCTATCCGTCGCCGCGCGACGCCGCGGCCGCGCCGGCCGAGCGGTACGCCTACGTCGCCGCCTTCGACCGTCAGGCGGCCAGACCCGACGCGATGGCCGTCATCGACGTCGACCCCGACTCCCCGGGGTACGGCGGCGTGGCCGGCTGGACGGACCTGCCGTACACGGGCGACGAGCTGCATCACTTCGGGTGGAACGCCTGCAGCAGCGCGCTGTGCCCCAACGCGCCGCACCCGCACGTCGAGCGCCGCTACCTCGTCGTGCCCGGCCTGCGCTCCTCACGCATCTACATCCTGGACACCAAGGACCGCGTCAGCCCCGAGGTGGTCAAGGTGATCGAGCCGGAGGAACTGGCCGCGGGGGCCGGGTACTCCCGGCCGCACACCGTGCACTGCGGGCCCGAGGGCCTCTACGTCTCCGCGCTCGGCGGGGCGAACGGCGAGGAGGGCCCCGGCGGCATCGCCGTCCTCGACCACCAGACGTTCGAGGTACGCGGCCGCTGGGAGGCCGACAGGGGCCCGCAGCACCTCGCCTACGACTTCTGGTGGCACATCAACCACGACGTACTGATCAGCTCGGAGTGGGGCACCCCCTCCATGATCGAGAACGGCGTCGTCGGCGAGCTGCTGCTCGGCCGGAAGTACGGTCACCACGTGCACTTCTGGGACCTGCGCAAGCGCCGCCACCTCCAGGCGGTCGACCTCGGCGACCAGTACCAGATGACCCTCGAACTGCGCCCGGCCCACGACCCGCGACGGACCTACGGCTTCGTCGGCGTGGTCGTCAGCGTCGAGGACCTGTCGGCCTCGGTGTGGACGTGGTTCCAGGAGGAGGGCCGCTGGCAGGTGCGCAAGGTGATCGACATCCCCGCCGAGCCGGCCGACCCGGCGGACCTGCCGGACCTGCTCAAGCCGTTCGGGGCGGTGCCGCCGCTGGTCACCGACATCGACCTGGCCGTGGACGACCAGCGGCTGTACGTCTCCTGCTGGGGCACGGGCGAGCTCAAGCAGTACGACGTCAGCGACCCGTTGCACCCGGTGGAGACCGGCTCGCTGCGGATCGGCGGGATCGTGCGCGGCGACCCGCACCCCGCCCTGGACGAACGCCTGCGTGGCGGCCCCCAGATGGTGGAGGTCAGCAGGGACGCCCGGCGCGTCTACGTGACCAACTCCCTCTACGGCGCCTGGGACGACCAGTTCTACCCCGAGGGCGTCGGCGCCTGGATGGCCAAGATCGACGCCGAGTCGTTCACGTTCGACAAGAGCTTCTTCCCGCACGGCGACGACTTCCGCGGCCTGCGCCCGCACCAGGTCAGGCTGCAGGGCGGGGACGCCTCCTCGGACTCCTACTGCTACCCGTGACGCTCGCGGCCGCCCTGCTGCTCGGGGCCCTGCACGGGCTGAATCCGGCCATGGGCTGGCTGTTCGCCGTGGCCCGCGGGCTGCAGGAACGCAGCAGGGCCAAGCTGCTCGCCTCGCTTCCGGCGATCGCCGCCGGGCACCTGGCCGCCGTCGGGCTGGTCGCCGCCGTCATCGTGGTGACCGGCTCGCTCACCACGGGCCGGGTGGTGGCGCTGGTGGGCGGGACGGTGCTGGTCGGGTTCGGGCTGTGGCGGCTGCTGTCCAGGCGGCACTTCCGCTGGGTGGGCATGCGGCTGTCGCTGCCGCAGCTGGCCGCCTGGTCCTTTCTCATGTCGTCGGCGCACGGCGCCGGGCTGATGCTCATCCCGCTGTTCGCCGGGGTGAACGCCGCCCACGCGGGGCACGCCGGGCACGCCATGGGCGGCAGCATGGCCATCGCGCTGGCCCACACGCTGGCCATGTTCGTGGTCGCGGGCGTGGTGGCCGTGATCGTCTACGAGGTCGCCGGGTTGACCATCCTGCGCCGCGCCTGGTTCAACGTGGACCGTATGTGGGCGGCCGCTCTCATCGCGGCCGGCGTGATCACCCTGGTCCAGGCCTGATCGCGGGCGCGTCGGCGGCGGGCCGGAACGCTCTGACTCATCCCTTAACTCCCGCACCGCCGCTCTGATACGATCTTGCCCCACTTCACTGGCTGGAGACTTCGTGACCGAAGCGGTGGCCCTCTTAGCTGAGGACCCACGAGTGGTCGGGCCCTACCGCCTGGAAGGGCGGCTCGGGCTGGGCGGGCAGGGCACCGTCTACATGGGGCGGGACGGCGACGGCGGGCTCGCGGCGATCAAGCTCCTGCATCCGCACCTGATGGCCGACCCGCGGGAGCGACAGCTCTTCCTGCGCGAGGTGGAGACGGCCAAGCGGGTCGCGCCCTTCTGCACGGCCCAGGTGCTCGACCTCGGGTTCGTCGGCGACCGGCCGTACATCGTCAGCGAGTACGTCGACGGGCCGTCGCTGCAGAACGCCGTGCGGGACAACGGGCCGCGCGGAGCGGCCGCCCTGCAGCGGCTGGCGGTCAACACGGCGACCGCCCTGGCGGCCATCCACGAGGCCGGGGTGGTGCACCGCGACTTCAAGCCCGGCAACGTGCTGCTCGGGCCCGACGGGCCGGTCGTCATCGACTTCGGCATCGCGCGGGCGCTGGACCTCAGCCAGTCGGTCATCAGCAGCCGGCCCATCGGCAGCCCCGCCTACATGGCGCCCGAGCAGATCGCCGGCGGCGACGTCGGGCCCGCGGCCGACGTGTTCGCCTGGGGCGCGACCATGGTCTACGCGGCCACCGGGGAGCGTGCCTTCGCCGGCGACTCGATCCCCGGGATCCTGCACGGCATCCTGCAGGGCGAGCCGGACCTCGGCGGGCTGGAGGGCGCGCTGCGGGAACTGCTGCGCGAGTGCCTGGACAAGGACCCGGCCCGGCGGCCCACCATCGTCCAGGTGATCGAACGCCTGCGCGCGCTGCCCGCCCCCGCCTGGCATGCCGCCCGCGGCGCCCGCTCGGGCGGCTTCGCCGTTCCCGACGTGCCCGGCGTCGGCTCCGGCGCCCCGACCGCTCCCGGTACCGCCGTCGCGGGCGGTCCTGCCGTACCCGCTCGGAAGGCGCGGCGCGGCCTGGTCCTCGGTACGGCGGGCGCGGGCGTGCTCGTCGCCGCGGCCGCCGCCTACTTCGCCCTGGCGCCCAGCGCCTCCGGCAACCACGCCGGGCAGGCGAGCCAGGCGGCGACCGTACCGGCCGTGGCGCTGCCGTCGTCTTCCGTGGTGCCCGTCGAGCCTTCTCCCAGCGCGCCCGAGACGCCGACCCTGGATGACACGCCCACTCCGAAGGCGACCAAGCGGTCGCAGGCGGCCAAGGCGGTGCCCCGTGCGAGCGCCGCCCCGCAGGAGGCGCCCCGGCAGACCCGCAAGACCACCACGACCTCCGACACGCCCACCACCACACGCACCACGAAGCCGACCCGCAAGCCCGTGACCGCGCCGATCGGGACCACGCCGCCGCGCGACGACGACCCGCCCCCGCCGCCGCACAGCGACCCGCCCGCGCCCGCCCAAGGCTCGATCACCTTCAACGACGCCAGCGCGTACTGCGCGGCGCAGGGCCAGAGCATGGCCGGCGGCACCTGGGACAACCTGTGGTGCTTCGGCGGCGCCGGGGCGCGCATCAGCGCGACCACGGTGTGCCAGTGGAAGTACCAGGGCCGCGACGCGGTCGCCGAGCAGCCGCCCAACACGTGGTCGCAGGAGGTGACCTGCCGGCTGTCATGACCGCCCGACCGGCCGCGACACCGCTCGTCCCGCGTCGTTCGGTCCCCTTCCCGCGAGCGTCCCCTCGGCTGGAGACGGCGGTGACGAGCGGCGGGCCCGCGTCCAGGTAACACCAACAGCTGTTCCGTTGTCCTCCAACTTGGCGTACGGCCCTCGCGTTCGGGTACCGGGGAGCGCCAGGAAGGGAGTAGCCATGACATCGGACGCCATCAGCATGATCACCGCGGACCACCGCGACGTGGAGCGGCTTTTCGACCGGCTCAAGAAGGACACCGAGGACCGCCCCGCGCTGCTGGCCGAACTGGCCGCCAAGTTCGTCGCCCACTCCAGGGGCGAGGAGGAACTGATCTACCCGGAGATCGCCAAGACCGTTCCCAGCGAGAAGGACCAGGTGCGCGAAGGCGCGGAGGAACACCACGAGGCCGAGCGGATGCTGCTCAGCCTCCTGGACGTCGACCCGGACACGCCGAAGTTCGACACGCTCCTGGACCAGCTCGTCCAGGCGGTCAACCACCACGTCCAGGAGGAGGAGAGCGAGATCCTGCCGGCGCTCAGGAAGGCGGTTCCCCGCCGGCGGCTGGAGGAGCTCGGCCGGGCCTTCAGCGAGCGCAAGGCACAGGAGATCCAACACGGTCTACCCGTGGGGAACGGCAGGAAGTCGGGCAAGCGGACCCGGGCCGGCGGAGGAGGATCCACGGGGATGAGCAAGGAGGAGCTGTACCACCGGGCTCAGGAGGCCAAGATTCCGGGCCGCTCGTCCATGACCAAGGAAGAGCTCACCAAAGCGCTGCAGAAGAGCGGGAAGGCCTGACGGGCCGGGAAAACCGTCCGGCAGGGGTCGCTCGTGACCCCTGCCGTCCAGCGGGGGGTCGCTCCTGACAGTGACACATGCGCGACGTGGCCACGCGCGCCCTGGTCCGGCGCTGAGCGGCGGGCTGCCGACCCACGCGGATGACGATCAGCCCCCGCCGGCGGGTCTCGTTCGGCTCGAAGGTGACGGGCGCCCGCGCCAGTCGGAAGGGAGGATGAACTCCCACCCGGGTTGCCAGCGAGGCGCCGCCTCGACGAGTGCCGTCAGGTCGGCGCCGCCCAGCAGACACTCCAGCGCCCAGCGGTTGGCGGAGTGCGCGATCACGAGGACCCGGCCCCCGTCCCGGCGGGCGAGCAGGTCGTCCAGGAAGTCGGCTGTCGCGGCGAGCACGTCGCGGTAGCTCTGCCCACCAGGAAAGGGCACGTCGACGTGCCGCGCCCGCAAGGGGGCGACGAGCGCCATGGGACGGGCCGCTTGCCAAGGCACAGCCTGACAACCTACTATGACAGTTAGTTGAGAAGGACCGATCGGGTGCGACAGGCGCGGGAGCCCCGACTCGAGCATGCCCGGCATCTTCCCCGTGGATGCTGGGCATCCCCCTGTTCCCGCTCGGCGCGGACCGCCGGCGGCCGCCACCGAGCCATCGACCCGCGATGTCCTGTCCGACGATACGGGCTCGTAGATCCGCCGGCTCTCAGGCCTGGTAGACGGGGTAGCCGTAGCCGACGACCTGCGAGGCGGCCCTGATCCGCTGCTCCACCCTGCCGTTGCCGGTGTTGCCTTCGATCGTGGTGATGGTGCCGTCCCCGTTGTCCTTCTTGACCAGGCCCATGTGGTCGATACCGCTGACGCTCTTGCTGCCGCTCCACGAGAAGTACACGACGGCGCCCGGCTTGGCGGCGCTTCCCCAACGCCGGTTGTTCTTGAACCACTGGGCCCAGGTGACGGTGTAGGCGTCCCAGCCGACCGTGGGCCTGGCGCCGGCCTTCTCGCCGACCCAGGCCACGAACATGGCGCACCACGGCGCGTTGGTGTAGGCGCGCAGGCTGCCCCCGTCGCGCTTCAGGGTCTCGCTCGCCCGCCGGGACGACATGTACCAGCGGTGGAAGGGGGTGCCGCCGCCGGAGGCGTTCTCCTTCACGCCGAGCTGTGACTCGGCCACCTTCAGCACCGCCGTGGCCGTCGCCGGGTTCCGCTTCTCGGCCGCCGGCGCCGGGACGGCGACGGGACGGGAGACCTGGGGGCGCACGTCGTTCGTGTGGCCGGCGAGGGCGGGACCGGCGCCCGCGATCGCGCTTGCCGCGACTGTCAGGCCCAGACCGATGCGGGACAGGTTCGCGGGCATACGGAAGTGAGAGAGGGCAGGCCTCGACATACTGGGGTTTGACTCCTTGTTTCATGCCGCCCACCGGGACGGGTTCGGGCATGGAAGTGCCCTACGGCGCTGTGTCGGTGCACGCGCCACCCTGGAGAGATGTGGGTTCCCGGCTCCGCGAGAGTGCGGACTCGGCGGCCGCGCCACGTCGGGCCTGAGGCTCCGACCGGTGGTCACGAATTCATCGGTATGCAGGCGGCAACCTGCCGCCTGGCGTCGCCCCAACGTAAGCGAACCGTATAGAGCGATGCAAGGCCGGGCCGCGAACGCCTCACGGGATCGCCTGCGCGACAGGCGTTCGCGAGGAAATTCTTTACCTTGGCGACGGCCGTCCCGCCTGGCCGGGCAACGGCCTTTCCGGCTGTTTCCAGGACCCGGTACGGCACGAGCGCGCCGTCGCCGCCGGGGACCCGCCTCACCGCCCACCCTGCCCCGGGCCACCCCGCGACAACCGGGCATAATCGGAGGAAACCCGCAGGTGGGAGGGGGTACGCATGATGCGCGGCCTGGGCGACCTGGAGTCCACGATCATGGAGCGCATGTGGTCCTACCGCAAGCCCGCGTCGGTCAGACAGGTGCTGGAGGACCTGCGCCAGGAGCGGGAGATCGCCTACACGACGGTCATGACCGTGATGGACAAACTCCATACCAAAGGGCTCCTCTCGCGGGAGCCCGTCGGCAAGGCCTACATCTATGCGGCGACCTCCTCCAAGGAGGCCTACACCGCCGACCGCATGCGTGAGTCGCTGGCGCGGAGCGGCAACCAGGCGGCCACGCTGGTGTACTTCCTGCAGCGGCTGACGCCGGAGGAGGCCGACGCCTTCGAGGCGGCGCTGCAGATCTTCCAGCCGAGGGACCGGCAATGACAACGGCCGTCCTGGCGGTGTACGCGATCATCGCCGCCATCCTGCTGCCGCGGGTGGTGGGGCGCGCGCGCTGGGCCGACCGCGCCCCCAGTCTGGCGATCGCGCTGTGGCTGGCCGCCACCACGTCCGTGGTCGCCTCCGTCCTGCTGGCCGCGTTCGCGCTGGCGGTCCCCGCCTCCATGGTGGGCCAGAGTTTCGCCGCGGTCTTCGACCTCTGCGTCGCCCTGTTCGGGCAGCAGCCGGGCCTGACGTCGACGACCACCGGCATCGCGCTCCTCGTCGCTGGCGCCCTCGCCGTACGGATCACCTGCTGCGCCACCGCCGTCCAGGTCCGCGTACGGACCGAGCGGCAGCACCACGCGGCGATGCTGCGCCTGCTCGGCGAGCGCGACCGCTGGCGCGGCGCCATCGTGCTGGACTACGACGAGCGGCTCGCCTACTGCCTTCCCGGCAGGCCGGGCGAGGCCGTCATCACCACGGCCGCCCTGCGGGCGCTCACGCCGGGGCAGGCCGAGGCCGTGCTGGCACACGAGCGGGCGCACCTGCACGGGCGTCATCACCTGCTGCTCGCGGGGGCGGAGGCGCTGGCCAGGTCCTTCCCGCGCATTCCCTTGTTCGAGCGCACCAGGAGCGAGGTGGCCAGGCTGCTGGAACTGCTCGCCGACGACGTGGCCGCCCGCCGCCATCCGCGCATTCTCATCGCCACCGCGCTGGTGCAGCTGGCCACCGGGCGCGCGCCCGACTTCGCGCTGGGCGCGGGAGGCGACACCGCGGTGACGCGCGTGCGCCGCATGCTCACCCACCAGGCGCCGCTCACGCCCAGGGAACGGCTGGGCGGCCTGCTCGCGGTGGCGCTGCTGCTCACCGGGCCCGCGGCGGTCGCTCTCGCTCCCGGGTTCGGCGACTTCCTCACGCATCACTGCCACGAAATCCTTCTCGGCTGCTAGACCTACGATGACGCGTAGTAGGCTGCGGCCGTACGTCTGGGACATCAGCGAGGTCGTCATATGCATGGAACGCGTCTCCGGATCCGCGCCGCGGCGGTCGCCGCGGCGCTGGTCGCGGCCACCGCCGCCTGCGGCACCGGCAGCCAGGCACCGGGCCGGGACCCGGGTGTCGGCCACATCCACGGCCTGGGCGTCGATCCGGCCGACGGCGCCGTCTACGTCGCCGGCCACTACGGGCTGTTCCGCGTCAAGGACGGCCGGAGTGTCGAGCGGGTCGCCGGCCACGTCCAGGACCACATGGGGTTCACGGTCGTGGGACCGAAGACGTTCCTGGCCAGCGGCCACCCGGGTGAGGAGGCGGCCGCCGCCTCGCCGCACCTCGGTCTCATCCGCACCACCGACGGCGGCCGGACCTGGGTGACGGTCTCGGAGGAGGGCACCGCGGACTTCCACGCGCTGGAGCAGTCCGGCGACACCCTGTACGGCTTCGACTCCCAGTCCGGGCAGCTGCGCCGCAGCGCCGACGGCGGCCAGAGCTGGACGCCCGGAGCCGAGGAACCCCTGATCGACCTCGCCGTGGACCGCGGCAAGGTCTACGCGACCACGCCCGAGGGGCTGAAGGTCAGCGAGAACGACGGCGCGGCCTTCGCGAAGGTGTCGAACGCGCCGCTGCTCAGCCACGTCGCCGCCTCCGCCGAGAACACCCTCGTCGGGCCGGGCACCGACGGCCGCGTCCACACCAGCCGTGACGGCGGCAGGACATGGACGGCCGGCGGCGCGCTGCCGGGCGCCGTCAGCGCGTTCACGGCCGTCGACGCGCGGCGGCTGCTGGCCGCCACCGAGGACAACACCGTCCTGGA
This sequence comes from Nonomuraea sp. NPDC003727, assembly GCF_053586935.1. NCBI lineage: Bacteria > Bacillati > Actinomycetota > Actinomycetes > Streptosporangiales > Streptosporangiaceae > Nonomuraea > Nonomuraea sp. NPDC003727. The sequence continues at coordinate 145,909 of NZ_JBSFNE010000004.1, read as the reverse complement.
GTCGAAGGACGGCGGCCTGACCTTCTCCCCGATCTTCCGGCCCCCGACCGGCTGACCAGGAGGAGTCCCGGGGACGAGCCCTACACGGAACTCGCCGGCCGGTGGGCGCGCACGTAGTACAGCAGGGACGGCAGCGCGCCTTCCGACTCCACGTCGAAGCCCGCGTCGGGAACGAGCCTGCCGAGCAGGTCGCGGGGATCGTGCCGCATGGCGGGCCCGGACAGCATGCCCACGACCCGCCTGGCGAGGTGGTTGGCGGGCGGCCGGAACTCGGCGATGACCAGCCGTCCTCCCGGCCTCAGCACGCGGAACATCTGGCGCAGCGCCGCGGGGCGGTCGTCGGCCGGGATGTGGTGGACGGCCAGGCTGGAGACCACCGTGTCGAAGGAGCCGTCGGGGAACGGCAGGTCCTGAGCGGCTCCCACCACGTAGGCGCAGTTGCCCGGCGCGCGGCCGCGGGCGTAGTCGATCATCTCGGGTGCGAGGTCGATGCCGGTGACCTGTCCAGCAGGGGTGACGACCGGGGAGATGACCCGGCTCAGGTAGCCGGTGCCGCAGCCGACGTCGAGGACCCGGTCGCCCGCCCTCGGCCTGGCCAGGGCCGCGACGCGGGTGAACGCGGCCCTGCGGCCCCCGGCGAAACCGATCGTCGCGAACAGCTCGTAGGCGCGCGGATGGTCGATGGTGCCGCCCGCGTCGGCGTGCTCGGCGTGGTTGTGCAGCAGCTTCCCCAGCCCCATGGCTTACCCCCTTGATACTGAACACTCTGTTCGTTAACAAATCATGCGTTCACTATGGTGAGAGGGTCAACGACCAGATCGGGCGAGGTGTGCGGTCCTGAACAGGAACGGGAAAGTGTCCGGAGACCGGCGCGTACGGCGCACCCGGCGGGCCGTCCAGGACGCTCTCGTGGCGCTCATCCTGGAGAAGGGCTACAGCGCCGTGACGGTCACCGACATCATCGACCGTGCCGACGTCGGCAGGTCGACCTTCTACTCGCATTTCGCCGACAAGCAGGACGTGCTGGTCAGCAACATCGAGGAGCTCGGCTTCCTGCACCCTGACCACGCCGTCCGCGAGGGGGAGCTGTTCGCGTTCAGCCTGCCGATGTTCGAGCACGTGCGGGAGCAGCGCTCGCTGGTGCGGGCGTTGCTGGGACGGCGCAGCGGCGGCCCGGCGGAGGCGCACGGGGAGCGCCTGCTGGCCGCCGTCGTCAGGGACGAGCTCGTCGCCAGGGCCGGCGGGCCGGCGCCTTCCCTCGACCTGATGGTGATCTGCGTCGTCGGCGCGTTCCTGGGGCTGGTGCGGGCATGGGTGGACGGCGAGATCTCCGCCACGCCCGCCGAGCTGGACGCCGCCTTCCGCGCGGCGACCGTTCCAGGCGTCCGGGCGGCGCTCGACCGGCTCTGACCTCGGCGAAGCCCCGCCCGCGACCACCCCGCGGCCGACCGGCGGGACGCGGCGCGCGGGAGACCCGCGCCTCGCCCCTGGTAGGGCCAGCACTACCTCCGAGACGGTAGACCACCAGCTGGTGTCCGAAATGACCGGATCACTACGTTAGGTGGCGGTCAAAGAGGCACACAGATCAGAACGGGGGCCGGAGTGACGACGCACGCGGTGCGCCTGAACACGGTGACGAAGACGTACGGGCACGGGACACAGGCGGTGCACGCGCTGCGCGGGGTCACGGTCGACCTGCCGCGCGGCGGGTTCACCGCCGTGATGGGGCCCTCCGGCTCGGGCAAGAGCACCTTCCTGCACTGCGCGGCGGGCCTCGACACGCCCACGTCGGGAACGGTCCACCTCGGCGAGGTGGAGCTGTCGGGGATGAACGAGACCCAGCTGACCGAGCTGCGCAGGCAGAAGGCGGGCTTCGTCTTCCAGGCCTTCAACCTGATCCCGGCGCTCAGCGTGACGGAGAACGTCACCCTGCCGCTCCGGCTGGCGGGCGCCAGGCCGGACCGCGCCTGGCTGGCCGAGGTGATCGCGCGGGTGGGTCTCGGTGACCGTACGGGACACCGGCCGTCGCAGCTGTCCGGCGGACAGCAGCAGCGGGTCGCGCTCGCACGGGCGCTGGTGACCAGGCCCGAGGTGGTCTTCGCCGACGAGCCGACCGGCGCGCTCGACACCCGCACCGCCGCCGAGGTGCTCGGCCTGCTGCGCCAGGTCGTGGACGCGACGGGCCAGACCGTGGTGATGGTGACCCACGACCCGGTGGCCGCGGCCTACGCCGACCGGGTGCTGTTCCTGGCCGGGGGCACGCTGGTGGACGAGGTGTGGTCCGCCTCCGCGGACGCGATCGGGCGGCGCCTGGCCGGCCTCGGCGGGTACGGCAGGCCGGCGGAGGCCGCGCGATGCTGAGACTCGCCTTCGCCACGCTGCGCGGCCGGATGTCCTCGCTCGCCGGTTCGTTCCTCGCGCTGCTGTTCGCCACGGCCGTGATCACCTCGTGCGGGCTGCTCATGGAGACCGGCCTGCGCGCGAACACGCCCCCGGAACGGTACGCCGCGGCCCCGGTCGTGGTGGCCGGCGACCAGTGGGTCTCCGTCGGCATCAAGGCCGGCGGGGACACCTCGGCCGAGATGAGCGAACCGCTGCCGGAGCCCGTGGCGGTCCCGGCCGCGCTGGCCGGGAAGATCCGTAAGGTGGAGGGCGTGACGCGGGTCGTACCCGAGCTCACCTTCCCGGTGGGGCTGGTGGGCCGGGACGGCCGGCTGGTCGGGGGCGCCGGAGGGCGCACCCTCGGGCACGCCTGGGAGTCCGCGGTGCTCGCGCCGTACACCCTGCGCGCGGGCCGGGCGCCCGCCGCGCCCGGCGAGATCGTCCTGGACGCCGCGCTGGCCGGGCGGGCACGGCTGGAGGTCGGCGGGACCGCACGCGTCCTGGGCAGGGACGGCGTCAGGGAGTACACGGTGGCCGGGATCGCCGGTCCGGGGCTGGCCCGGCAGTCGTCGGTGTTCTTCACCGCCGAGCGGGCCGCCGAGCTGTTCGGCCGCCCCGGCCGGGTGTCGGCCTTCGGCGTGACCGGGCAGGGCGACCCCGAGCAGCTGAAGGAGCGGATCGACGCCGCGCTGGGCGGCGCCGGCGTGGTCGCCCACGCGGGCGCCGAACGGGGGCTCGCCGACGACATCCGGGCCCTGACGGGCAGGGAGATGCTCGTCGGGCTCAGCGGCAGCCTCGCCGGGATCGCCGTCATGGTGGCGGTCTTCGTGGTGTCCGGGACGTTCGCGCTGACCGTACGGCAGCGCCAGCGGGAGATCGCGCTGCTGCGGGCGATCGGGGCGACGCCCCGGCAGGTCCGCATGATGCTCGGCCGTGAGGCCCTGCTGGTCGGGACGGTGGCGGCGGCGCTCGGCCTCCCGCTGGGGGTCGCCGTGGGCGACTGGATGTTCGGCCGATTCGTCTCGGTGGGGCTGCTGCCGGACACGTTCACGCTCGCCGTCGGCCCGCTGCCGATGCTGGCCGCCGTCGTGGCCGGGCTGGCCACCGCGTGGCTGGCGGCCCGCGCCGCCGTCCGGCGGGCGACGCGGATCCGCCCCACCGAGGCGCTGGGCGAGGCCGCGGTGGAACACCGCGCGCTGGGCCGCGGCCGGATGATCAGCGGTCTTGCCTTCCTCGCCCTGGGGTCGGGCGTCACCGGTCTGGCGATGTCCATGACCGGCGAGACGGCGGCCGCGAGCGCGGGCGGGATCGTGCTGTTCCTCGTCACCGCCGCCGCGCTGCTGGGGCCGTGGCTCGTCCGGCTGGCCGCCGGGCTCGTCGGCGGCGCGCTCGGCCGGGCCTCCCGGGTGGGCGGCTACCTGGCCGTGGCGAACACCCGGGTCGGGGCCAAGCGGCTGGCGTCCGTCGTGAGCCCGCTCATCCTGCTGATGGCGTTCGCCGCGACCATCCTCTTCACCCAGTCGACGCTCGGCCACGCCGCCACCCGGCAGGCCGCGGAGGGCAACCGCGCGGACTACGTGCTGGAGTCGGCGGGACCGGGGCTGCCCGCGCAGGCGGCGCGCGCGGCGCGGGCGCTGCCGGGGGTGAAGGGCGTGACGGAGGTGATCGAGACGCAGGTGATCGCCCACCACGAGCAGCTGGGTGACCCCATGCTGACCTCGTACGGCGCCATCGGGCTGACCGTGCCGGCGCACGGGATCGACCTGGGCGTGCGAGCCGGCTCGCTGGACCGGCTGGACGACGGCGGGGTCGCGCTGAGCACGCTCAGCGCCGGCACCCTGGGCGCGTCGGTCGGCGAGAAGGTACGGCTGCGCCTCGGGGACGGCACGCCGGTCACGCGGACGGTGGTGGCCGTCTACGAGCGGGGCCTGGGCTTCGGCGACGTGGCCCTGCCGTACAGCGTGGTGCGTGACCACTCGGCGTCGGGCATGACCGGCCGTCTGTACGTCGTGGGCGGCGAGAAGGACCGGCTCACCGGGCTGGCGCCCGGCCTGACGGTCCTCGACAGGGCGGAGGCCGCCACCGCGCGGGACGCGGCGCAGGAGCTGAGCGACATGGCCAACCTCCTGGTCCTCGGGATGATCATCGTGTTCATCGCGATCTCGGTGGTCAACACGCTGGTGATGGCCACCGGATCGCGGGTGCGGGAGTTCGCGCTGCTTCGCCTGGTCGGCGGCACCCGGCGGCAGGTGCTCAGCATGGTCCGCTGGGAGGCGCTGCTGGTCGGCGGCATCGCGGTGACGGTCGGTACGGCTGTCGCCGCCCCGACGCTGATGGCGCTCAGCTACGGCGTGACGGGCTCGCCATGGCCGTACGTGCCGCCGCTGGCCTACGCGGCGATGGCGGCGGCGACGCTGGGACTGGCCTTCGCGGCGAGCCTCGTGCCCGCCCGGACGGTGCTGCTCGGCAGGCCGGCGGAGCAGATCCGCGGCTGACCGCCGTCCTGCGGGCTCCACCGGGAGTGGAAGCGGGCCGCGACGCGCTGCCGCGCGTCGCGGCCTGCTGATGGTGTCAACGGCGCCTCCTGTCAGCGCAGCGCGTAGGCGTCGTAGTGGACGGCCGTGGCCGCCCGCAGCCCGGACGCGACGGCGAGGGTGTGGTTGAGCCAGAGGTATCCGGGCGCGGCCGTCTCGAACCTGACCGCGAGCCGGAAGTAGTAGTCGGCCGGGTCGACGGGCTCTCCGCGGCCGAGCGCGGCGATCACCTCGGGCGGGCCGTGCCGTACCCCTGAGGTCTGGATACAGATCAGCGCGCCGTCGTGGGTACGCAGGGTGTAGCGGGCGTCGATGGTGGCGCTGCCGTCGCCGTGCACCACCTGCCAGTCCGCTCCGCCGGGCAGGACGGTTCCGGCCATCCTGGGTCCGTCGAACGACCCGCCCAGCACGTCGATCACCCGCCGGTGCCCCCGCGGCGTCTCGCCCAGGTCCTTGACCGCCGCCAGCTCGACCCGGAACCGGGCCAGCGGCTCCAGGCCCGGCCTTACCGGTTCGTCGAACATGTGTAGGAGGCGCGCTGGTTGAGGAGTTCGGGGTCGAAACCGGCCTTGCGCTTGTAGCCGGCGGCGATCGCGGCGAGCTCGGCCCGCGGGATGACCTGCTCGATGTCGGCGAAGCCGCCGGGGGCCCGCTCGTGGGCGAGCTTCATGACGACCTCGGGGCCCATCTCGCGGTTGGCCAGGCAGAGCGCGGTGGTCGGCGGGCGCCGGTCCCGCTCGTAGGCGGCCAGAGCCTGGTCGATGTCGCCGGTCCCGGCCAGGTGGAAGGCCAGCACCCGGGCGTCGAGGATGGCCTGGGAGGCTCCGTTCGACCCGATCGGGTACATGGCGTGGGCGGCGTCGCCGAGGAGGGTGACCCTGCCGTGGGTCCAGCGCGGCAGCGGGTCGCGGTCGACCATCGGATACTCGTAGATCGCCTCGGCGCCGGCGATCAGCCCGGGGACGTCCAGCCAGTCGAAGCGCCACTCGGTGAAGTGCGACAGGACCTCTTCCGCCGGTACCCGCCTGTTCCAGTCGCCCCGGTCGGTCGCCTGTCCTGCGACGGGCCGCTCGGCGATCCAGTTGATCAGCTGCGGGTCGCCGTCCTTGATGGGGTAGGCGACGAACTTCCGCTCCCCGTCGCCCGCCATGATCATCGATCGGCCGGTGAGGAACGGCGGGGCGTGGGTGGTGCCGCGCCACAGCACGAGCCCGTTCCACGGCGGCGGACCCTCGTCCGGATACAGCCGCGCCCGCACGGTCGAGCGGATGCCGTCGGCCCCGACGAGCAGGTCGAACCCCAGCGTCGAGCCGTCGGCGAACCGCGCCTCCGCCTCGCCGAAACCGGTCAGCTCGCGCCCGGTGAGCACCGGCACGCCGCTCGCCTCGACCTCGCGCAGCAGCAGCATCTGCAGCTCGCCGCGATGGATCGAGTACTGCGGCCAGCGGTATCCGGCGGCCGGCCCGCGCGGCTCGCTCCAGATCAGGGAGCCGAAGCGGTTGTGGTAGGCGAGCTCGGCGGTGGCTCTGGCCCGCTGCTCGAGCTGCGGCGCGAGCCCCAGCTCGGTCAGCTCCCGTACGGCATGCGGAAGCAGGTTGATCCCGACCCCCAGGGGACGGAGCTCGGCCACGGACTCGGCCACGGTGATCTCGGTGAACCCGGCGGCGCGCAGGCTCAGCGCTGCCGCGAGGCCACCGATGCCCCCGCCGATGATGAGGATGCGCATCAGCTACTCCCGGAAATTGATTTGGCCAAAACTATTTTGGGCATAATCATCGGTGCGGGCAAGAGGGTGGGAGGATCGCCGGATGGAACGGCTGGACGTCTGGTACGAACGTCACGCGCGCGAACTCGTCGCCAAACTGCCCGTCGAGGTCGACACCTCGACCTTCGGGCTCGCCTACAACCTGCTGCACCTGTCGTACGTGCTCGTGGCCGACCTCGAATCGCGCATCCACCGGCCCCAGGGGTGGACGCTGCCCGGCTTCCGGCTCATGTTCAAGCTCTGGCTGCTGGGGCCGTCCAGGGTGAGCGACCTGGCCGACTTCTCGGCCATGACGCGCTCGGCGGTCTCCAACGCCGTCAACACCCTCGAGGCGGCGGGGCTGGTCGAGCGGCAGGCCGTACCGGATGACCGCCGGGCGGTGCTGGTGGCGCTCACGGAGGCGGGACGGCAGGCGGTGAGCGGCGCCTTCGAGGAACAGAACCGGCGCGAGCGCGAATGGTTCGCCCCCCTGTCGGCGGAGCAGCGGGAGCAGCTCGCCGACCTCATCCGCACGATCATCGCCAGCCGCCCCGACGCCTGACCGGCACCCGACGGCGCACCGACGCGGCCACCAGGCATCCATGCGCGGCACCAGCAGGTCGACCCCGGGGCCGTCATGCCAGCATGGCGCTCGCGTAGCGGGCGTACACGGCGGCGCAGCGGCGCATGGCGGCCTCCTCGACGTACTCGTCCGGACCGTGGGAGACGTCCAGGCGGCCCGGGCCGTAGCCGAAGGCGGGGATGCCGAGCTGGGCGTACCAGCGGGTCTCCAAAATGCCCGCGCACAGCTCGAACCGGGCCGGGGCACCCTCGACGTCGCCGACGACGCGGGCCAGCGTGGCGGCCGCGGGATGATCCTGGCCGGTGCCGGCGGAGGGCTGCAGCTGGGTCGTGCGGACCGACACGGTGGCGCCGACCTCTTCCGCGGCGTCCTCGATGAGGGCGGTCAGCCGTCCGAGCTCGGCCTCCAGGTCCTCTTCGGGGTTGTAGCGGCCGTCGACGGTGAAGTAGGCCGCGCCGGGGACGACGTTGAAGTTCGCGCCGCTGCCGGACGAGCCGCCGACGACGAGCATGCTGCCGGGAGCGTCGGCGGGGTTCAGCGGAAAGCCGGTGTGCCGTTCGGCCAGCTCGGCGGCGTAGCGCTCGACGGGGCGGGCGATGTGCAGCATGTGCTGGAAGGCGTTCACGCCGCGGTGGGCCTGTCCGACGTGGGCCTCGCGGCCCTGGATGTCGACGCGGACGGAGACGGCGCCGCGGGCGGCGTTCCAGATGCCGCCGCCGCTGGGCTCGGCGGTGAGCATGGCCAGCGCGGCCGGGTCGATCAGCCCCGCCGCGCGCAGGTGGCCGGCTCCGGCGACGCTGCCGGTCTCCTCGTCGCACACCAGGTGCAGCACGATCCGGCCGGCGCCGAGCAGGCCGAGATCCTTGGCGGCCGCGGCGCCGTAGAGCATGCTGACGATGCCGCCCTTCATGTCGGCCGTGCCGCGCCCGATGATCCTGCCGTCGCGGCGTACGGGCGTGAACTGCGCCCGGTCCTGGGCCGGCACCACGTCGAAGTGGCCGTGGAAGTAGACGAGCCTGTCACCGTCGCCGGCGGTGCCGCGCACGACGCACGGGTCCGCCGACCCGCCGGCCGGGTCGGCGACCGGGATGACCTCTGGCGCCAGGCCGAGGCGGTCCATCTCCTCGCGCAGGACCTCCGCGCAGCGGCCCAGGGCGCGTCCGGGCGGGTTCTCGGAGTCGACGGCCACCAGGCGGCCGAGGAGGGTGGCCATGTCCTCGGCTCGGCGCTCCAGCCAGACCTCGATCGTCATGGTCCCCACCTTTCCGTCGGTCACGGGAAATTCTAGGTGGATATCCGCCTCATATGGTTGTCGATTATGACGATATGATCGGCAGATGAGCAATGAAGTGACCCTCGACGCGATCGATCGAGAAATATTGTTTCAGCTCCAGCAGGACGGCCGGTTGACCAACGTCGAGCTCGCCCGGCGCGTGGGGCTCACGCCGCCCCCCTGCCTGCGCCGCGTCAAACGCCTGGAGGAGGCGGGCGTCATCAGCGGCTACCGAGCGACCGTCAACCACGAGCTCCTCGGTGGCGGCCTCGAGGTCATCGTCTCCATCGAGGTCGGTGTGAGCGACCTCAAGACCCTGGAGGAGCTGGAGAGGACCATCGCCGCCTACGACGAGGTCGTCGAGTTCCGCCGGCTGTTCGCCACACCGGACTATCACCTGCGCGTCCTGGTCGCCGACTACGCGGCCTACGAGGCGTTCCAGACCGGAAAGATCATCGGCATTCCCGGCGTGGCCAGGGTGATCTCCCAGCCGACCATGAAGAAGATCAAGGTGCTCGACTGACCAGGCCCGCCGACCGGAAAGCACCCAGGCCTACGATCATGGTGTGATGGGACGCGCATTCGCTCTCGTGACCGTGGCCGTGACCGCGGTGGCCTGCTCCACCCCGGTCGACACCGCCCGGGAGCGCCCACCCCGTCCCACCCCGGCCAGGAGCGTCACCTCCTCCGTCACCTATCTCGACCTCCGATGGGACGCGCTCAGCGCGCGCGCCATGGGCATGTCCGAGAAGGACGTCAAGAGCCGCATGTCGGGGTCGTTGGCCGACGTGGCGGTGATCACCCCCCGCGACGTGTGGGCGGTGGGCGCCAGTACACCGAGCGACACCCGGCGATGGCACGAGGAGACCAGGGCCGTCGTCCTGCACTGGAACGGCAGCGGCTGGCGCCCCGTCAAGCCTCCGGCGGGCATGCGGTCCCCCGATCTGATCGCCGCCTCGTCGAGCGACAACGTCTGGGTGATCGAGCGCTACCGCCCCGGCGTTCACCGGTGGGACGGCCACACCTGGACCGACCTGGGCGCGCCACGCATCACCGACCCCGCCGTCCCGAAGGGGTTCTCGCTCGGGCTGGGCAGCGCGGTCGTGACCGGCCCGCGCGAGGCGTGGGTGGCGGGGAAGGCCTACGTCGACGACGAGGGGCCCGCGTACCCCTACCTGGCCAGGCGGACGGCTTCCGGCTGGTCGCAGGTGCCCACCCCCGGCGGCATGACGATCAGCCGGCTCGAGGCGCTGTCGCCGGACGACGTGTGGGCGGTGGGCGAGAAGGACGGCACGCTCGCCATCGCGCACTGGGACGGTCGCCGCTGGCGTCCGACCCCCACCCCGGTCGCTCCGACCCGGGGCGCAGACGTCGCCATCAGGGCGGTGTCGCGCGACGAGGTATGGGCGACGGTCGCCTCCATCGCGCGGGTCATGCGGTGGGACGGCACGCGCTGGACGGTGCTGCCGCCTCCCCCGACCGGAAGCGCCTGCATGATCACCGGTGGTGGGCGCGGGAAGCTGTGGATGGTCGCCACGGAACACACCAGGGTCCAGCCGCGCATCTCCACGGTGTCCGCGGTCCTCCTGCGTTACGACGGCCGCAGCTGGAGCGTCGAGGACCTGCCCGCGAGCTACGCCAAGTGCCGCGGGGCGCTGGCGCGCGACCCGGACACCGGACGGCTGTTCTGGGCCGCCGACTTCACCGCGAAGTAGCGCGGCGGCCCGACATGTGGCGCCGGGCCGGTGCGAACGGCTTAATCCCGCGCAATCGCGCAGGTCACGGCGGCGTAACACAGCGCGGTGAGACTGGCCGGCATGAGCGATGCACCGAAGGCGACCCATCCGAACTCCGGACCCGACCGCCGGCACCACGCGCGCTCCTGGTGGCGGGAGATCCTTGAGGTGGCCGCGCTGTTCGTGGCGGTGGGCATGGCCCACCTGCTGGCCACCCTCCTCGGGCACACCGATCCCGGACCGGTGGTGCTGGTGGGCCTCGGCGGCGCCCTGATCGCCGGCTCGGCCGTGCACCGGCGCCTGAAGACCGGACGGCCGGCGACCGCGCGGCGGCGGTCCGCGCCCGCCCTGCCGCCTCCCGCCGACGACGGCGGCACGATGACGCTGTGGCGGATCCGGATGCGCGTGGTCGAGCGTCCCGGCCGCCTGGGCGAGGTGGCGGGCGCGTTCGGCCGGCTGGGCTGCAACATCCTGGCGCTGCACATCGCCCCCACCGCCAGCACCGCGATCACGCCGTCCGGCGGCGACGCGCTCGACGAGTTCGTCGTCGAGGCGCCCACCCACCTGACGCCCGGCGTCCTGCACGCCGCGCTGTCGGAAGCCGGCGGCCTCGACGTGCTGGTCGTGCCCGCCCAGGTCAAGGACCTGATCGACCCCGGCATCCAGGCACTGACGATGGCGCAGCGGGTGCACGACGACCCCGGACGGCTCCCGCAGGCCATGGCGGAGCTGCTCAGGGCCACGCGGGTCGAGTGGCGCCGGCCGGGCGAGACCCTCGCCGACGACGGCGAGCTGACCAGCACGATGGTGATCTCCGTACACCCCGGACGGGCCCTGCTGCTCAAGCGGCCCGGCCTGCCCTTCACCCCCACCGAGGCGGCCAGAGCCGCCGCCCTGGCCGCCGCCGCCAGAGGCGCCCGCTACTGCGGCACCACCTGAGCGCGCGAGGGCGCACGACCGTTCAAGACGAGGGCCGCCGCCTGGCGGTACAACGTGCGTATGGACGTAGGTTTCCTCGGCCTGGGACTGATGGGCGAGCCGATGGCGGTCAACCTGGCCCGGGCGGGCACGCCTTTGGTGGTGTGGAGCCGTTCCTCGGCCAGGTGCGACTCGGCGCGCGCGGCCGGCGCGCGGCAGGCGGCCAGCCCCGACGAGGTGTTCGGCCGGGCACGCGTGGTCATCCTGATGCTGGCGAACGAGGACGCGCTCGACGCCGTGCTGGAGCGCGGCACACCCGGCTTCGCGGCGAAGGTCGCCGGGCACGTCGTCGTGCCCATGGGGACGACCGCGCCGGCCTATTCGGCGGCGCTGGAGCAGGACGTGCGCGCCGCGGGCGGCGCCTACGTCGAGGCGCCCGTCTCAGGGTCGCGGGTGCCGGCCGAGGCCGGGCAGCTCGTGGGCATGCTCGCCGGGGAGCCCGCGGCGGTGCGGGAGGTACGGCCGCTGCTCGGTCCGATGTGCCGGGAGACAGTGGTGTGCGGCGCCGTCCCTTCGGCGTTGCTGATGAAGCTCGCGGTCAACCTGTTCCTCCTCACGATGGTCGGCGGCCTGGTGGAGGCCACGCACTTCGCCGCCAGGAACGGCCTGGACATGGACGTGTTCCGTCACGTGCTCGACTCCGGGCCCATGGCCAGCGCCGTCTCCAGGATCAAGGCGGCGAAGCTGGTCGAGCGTGACTTCAGCCCGCAGGCGGCGATCGCGGACGTCCTCAACAACAACCGGCTCATCGTGGATGCGGCACGCGACTCCCGGACCGCCTCGCCGCTGCTGGACGTCTGCCTTGCCCTGTTCGGCGAGACCCAGGCGCTGGGACACGGCGCGGCGGACATGGCCGCGGTGGTCCACGCCTTCGAGGCCAGGACGGCCCGGCTCACGGGCGACGATGCCTGATCGCGTCCCTCACGTCACTGGCCGGCTGGTCGCTGCTCCACGGCCAGGTCCCCGGAGCCGCTGGACAGCTCGATCGTGCGCTCGGCCGAGGGAACGCCGGCGACCTTGATGTCCTTGTCGCCGGAGTCCGTCGTGGCCACGATGTTGTACGGCCCCTGCGGCACGTGGATCACGGTCTGGCCGGAATCCGCGGTGGTCGTGACCCGAGCGGGCCGCCCGGCGAAGGCCAGTTCCGTATCGCCCGAGTCGGTTCTCGTGACCACCCGCCCGTCCGTCAGCCCGGTGGCCTCGATCGCCCCGGAGTCGGTGACGGCTTCCACGTCACCCGACAGGTTCTTCAGCGTCAGCTTCCCCGAGTCGGAAACCACCTTGACACGGAGTCCCCTGGGCACCTCCACCTCGTAGCTCACGTCGCAGGACGTGCCCATGGCGCCCCACCCCCACGTGTTGGGACAGGTGAACGTCAGCTCCAGCGTGTCACCCCGCGTCCGGTGACGGGTCTGCGGCTTGTTCTTGTACCAGCTCAGCCGCTCCGTCACGCGGATGCCCCGACGGTTCGACTGGACCACGTCGACGGTCCCGGAGTCGACTTCGACGTGCAGCGCCGCCACCTCGTCGGTGACGTCGTACGAGACGGCGGCCTCATCCAGCGAGACACTGGTGCCGCACCCGGTCGACACCGCCACGAGCCCGAGAAGGCCCGCGATCACCGCCGCTCTCCGCATCGTCATGATGTCCCGTTCTGCGTGGTCCAGCCGTGCCGGACTCGGGTGATCCCCGGAGTCCCCGGGGGGGACCCCTGCCTGGGCTGCTTCCTGCCGTGAGACCGCCGACGAAACCGGTCGCGCAGAAGACTCTAGAACCCCTTGTGAGCGACGGCATTGCCGCTGGCCCGCCCCTCGTCGGTAGTGCCAGCCCCACCCTTGGGGGAAGTCCCCGAGACGGTCGCGCCACCGCCGGCCGACTACCGGCTCATTCGCTCCCTGCCGGAGTCATGGACAGTTCCCAGAAATCGGCGTAGCGACCGCCGTGGCGCAGCAGCTCGTCGTGGGTGCCTTCCTCCACGATCCGGCCGCCGTCCAGGAAGACGACCCGGTCGGCGCGCCGGACGGTCCGCATCCGGTGCGCCACCATCACCACCGTCCGGCCCGCCATCAGGCGCTCGACACCCTCGTGGACGGCCGCCTCGTTCACCGGGTCCAGTGCCGAGGTCACCTCGTCCAGCAGCACGATGGGCGCGTTCTTCAGCAGCGCTCGCGCGATCGAGACACGCTGGCGCTCACCACCCGACAGCAGTGCGCCGCCCTCGCCCACGTTCGTCGCCCATCCGCCGGGCAGTCGCTCGACCACCTCGTCCAGCCGCGCCGCGGTCGCCGCCGCCCGCACCTCGGCGTCGTCGGCGTCGGGACGGCCGAGCCGTACGTTCTCCTCGATCGTGCCGTCGAAGAGATAGACGTCCTGGAAGACGATGGCGATCTGCGCCATCAACACCTCGGTGTCGATCGCGCGCACGTCCACACCGCCCACGCGCACCGCGCCCGCGTCCACGTCGTAGAACCGCGCGATCAACTGCAGCAGGGTGCTCTTGCCCGCACCCGACGGACCGACGACGGCGAGCCGCTGTCCCTCCGGCACGGACAGCGACACCTCGTCGATCACGGTGCGCCCGCCGTGCCGGAAGGCGACGGAGTCGAACCGCAGGTCATGGCGTTCCGGCCGGACCGGTTCGGGAGCTTCCGGCAGCGGCTCGGTGCGCAACACCGTGTCGAGCCTCGCCAGCTCGGAACGCGCGCCGCGGATTCTGCCACCGATGTCCGACAGCGACAGCAGCGGATCCGCGCAGCGGGCGGCCAGCACCAGGATCGCCAGGATCTCCGCCGCGCCGATGTTCCCGCCGAGGGCGAGGTAGGCGCCCAGGACCAGCAACACGGTGAACATCGCCTGCACCGTGAGCGTCAGGCCCAAGAGGCCGGGCAGCGCCGTCAGAAGGGTACGGCGGGACGCGCGCTGCAGCTCACGCAGCGAGTCGTCGAGCAACCGGAAGCGTTCGACGGTCCGGCCGCCGGCGCGCAGCACCGGCTGGGCCTGCAGATATTCGATGACCCGCCCGGTGGCCTCATGGTCGCGTTCGACGCGCTCGGCATCGGTGGCGGCCATCGAGCGTCCCGTCCAGACCTGGATCGCCGCCACGACCGGTACGGCGACCAGCGCGGCCAGCCCCATCTGCCAGTTGAAGGCGAGCATCACGACAACGATCGTCACGGGAGTCACGCTGGCGGAGACGAACGGTGCCAGCAGATGCGCGATCGCGCTCATCGCCTGCAGGACGCCGCTGCTGGCCATGACGGACACCTGCCCGACGCGGCCCGCGCTGTACCAGCCGATGGGCAGGCGAGCCAGATGATCGCCGAGCCGGTGATACATGCCATGCAACAGCGTGGTCCCGGCGCGGAATCCGGACAGGTCGCTGACATAACGCAGCACCGCGTAGACCGCGACCGCGGCCCCGAACGCGATCAGCCAGGGCCGCGCGTCCGCGGGGCTGCTCCCGAACAGTGCCCGCAGCACCGGAACCAGCAGCGCGTAGGACAAACCCTCGACCACCGCGGTCGTCGTCATCAGGGCCACGGTGCGACGCACCGGCCGGGCGTACTCCTGTCCCAGCACGCGCAACAGCATGCGGATCATCGGGTCTCGTCTCCTTGCGGTACGACGTGGGTTTCGAGGTCGCCGGCGACCGCCGACCGCTGGGTTCGCCAGAACGCGGCGAACTTCCCGTTCTGTGCCAGCAGCTCGGCGGGCCTGCCGCGCTCGACGATCGACCCGTTCTCCAGCATCACGACGGTGTCGGCGTCGGCGATCGTCTCCAGGCGATGGGCGATGACCAGGATCGTCCGATCGCCTTCCAGCGTCGAAAGGGCCCGGCGCACCGCCAGCTCTGTCTGCGGGTCGGCGAAGGCGGTCGCCTCGTCGAGCACCAGAACAGGCGCGTCGGCGAGCAGTGCGCGGGCGATCGAGATCCGCTGCGCCTCGCCACCCGACAGTCCGGTGTCGTCGCCGATCACCGTCTCGTATCCGCGCGGCAGCTCGAGGATCCGATCATGGATGTTCGCCTGCCGGGCGGCGCGAACCACGTCGTCGAGGTCGGCATGCGGTACCGCCAGCGCGATGTTGTCGGCGACCGACGCGCGCAGCAGGCGAACGTCCTGGAAGACGAAGGAGACCGTCCGGTACAGCTCCCGGCTGCCGAGCTCGCGCAGATCGACACCGCCCAGGGCGACCGAACCGTGGGTCGGGTCGAAGAAGCGCGGCAGCAGCTGGACCAGCGTGGACTTCCCGCTTCCCGACGGCCCGACGAGCGCGGTGACCGTCCCCGGCTCGAGCACCAGGTCGATCCCGCGCAGCACCTCGTGATCTGCTTCGTAACCGAAGCGGACGTCACGCAGTTCCACCCGGTGACCCTGTGGCGCGACCGGGTGGGCGGGCTCCGGTAGCGACGGCACCGCGAGCACGTCCCGGATCCTTCCGACCGCGCGCCGGGCGGCCTGCAGGTCGTCGAAGCCGTGGCCGAGAGCCGCCACCGGAGCGGTCAGCCCCAGTCCCAGCAGCAGGAAGGGCAGCAGGTCGGCCGGGGCCATGCCGCCGGTCGTGATCAGAGCCGCACCGCCGATCAGCACGACCAGCAGCACGAACGGCGGCGACAGCGCCACCTGCATCCCCGCGGCGATCCCGGAGAGACCGCGCACCATCCGGTAGAAGATGTCGACGAAATCGTCCGTGGCCGTGCGGAACTTACGGTGGGCGCGCCCGGATCCGCCGAACGCCTTGACCACCGCGATGCCCTGCACGAACTCGACGACCGCGCTCGAGATCCGCCCCATGGCCTCGTCGAACTGCTTCTGCTCGCGCAGCCGGACCGGGGTCATCATCAGGGGGACCAGCGCCACCGCCAGCGCCACCGGGATCAGCGTGATCAGCGTGAGCCGCCAGTCGACGGTGAACAGGTAGACCAGCGACACCAGCGGCACCACGAACGCGGAGATCAGCTCGCCGGGGGTGTGGGCGATGAACGGGTGCACGGCACTCACGTCCTCCCCCACGACCTTGGCCAGCTCGCCCGTCCGGCGCCGGGAGAACCAGCCGATCGGCACGCGTCCCAGCCGCGCGGCCAGTCGCCGGCGGAACGACAGTTGCACCTGGCCGTCGAGGACATGTCCGATCCCGGACGACGCGGCCGTGAACAGCAGCCGGACGAACAAGCCGGCCGCGCCCGCGACCACGACGAACCAGACATGACCGTGATCGATCGGGCCGGGCGACAACAGCACCCGGCCCAACTCGACGACCGCCAGCAGCGGCGCCAGACCCGCGGCAGCGCCGACCACCTGCAGGATCACCACGGCGGCGAAACTCCGGAGGTGAGGGCGCAGCAGCCCCGCCATGCTCTGTTCAGCTGGGGAGCGGGCATCCGGGGGTGGTGCGGACTGCTCTCTTCCTTGGGCAAGGGCGGCGGTGGTCATCGCTCTCCCGCCTTCGTCAGTCCCGTCGCGACCGCGGCTGTCCCTGCTGGGTCTCTCATGACCGACAATCGTCGTCCGGCCACGGTTCGGAGTCGTCCCACAGGCGGAGTCATCTTCCGGGATCAGCGATCAGCCGGACTACGACGCAGGGAGTAGTCGCACCGTCCGCCTCGCACGCGAACGCGGCGACGAGCAGTCTTCACCCGGACGGTGGCGGCGGTCCTGCCCGCGGCGCCCGGCGGGGGAGACACCGGACGCCCCCTGTGCTCAGGCCTGTGCCAGGACCAGGGTGAAGTCCCCGGAGGGGTCGGTGTAGCGGCGGCGCACCTCGAACCCGGCGGCGGCCAGTTCCCTGCGCAGGCCCTCCGGCCGGAACTTGGCGCTGATCTCGGTACGCATCTGCTCACCCTCGACGAAGTCCACGGTCAGGCCTAGCCCGCCGATCCGCACCCGCATGTCACGGCTCGCCCGCAGCCGCATCTCGATCCAGTCGTGGCGCGCGTCGTACAGCGCCACGTGCGCGAACGCCTCCGGTTCGAAGTCCGCCTCCAGCTCCCGGTTGATCACGTGCAGGACGTTCCTGTTGAAGGCGGCCGTCACCCCGGCCGCGTCGTCGTAGGCCGCCACCAGCCGTCCGGTGTCCTTCACCAGGTCGGCCCCGAGCAGGAAGGTGTCGCCTGGGCGGAGCGTGGCCCGCAGTTCCTTCATGAACACCTCGCGCGCGGCCGGTTCGAGGTTGCCGATCGTGCCGCCGAGGAAGGCCACCATCCGCCGCCCGGTGCGGGGCAGCAACGCCAGATGGCGTTCGAAGTCGGCGCACACGGCGCGCACGTCCAGGCCGGGGAAGCGCTCGGCCAGCCGCCGCGCGGCCGCGGCGAGGGTGACCGCGTCCACGTCCACCGGCGTGTAGGTGCGCAGCGTGCCGGCCGCCTCGAGCGCCTCCAGCAGCAGAACGGTCTTCTCGCTGGTGCCCGAGCCCAGCTCGACCAGCGTGTCCGCGCCGCTGGCCGCGGCGAGCTCGGCCGCCCGCGCCCGCAGGATGGCCAGCTCGCGCCGGGTCGGGTAGTACTCGGGCAGCCGGGTGATCCGGGAGAACAGCTCGCTGCCCGCGGCGTCGTAGAACCACTTGGGCGGCAGCCACTTGGGCGACGACGTCAGGCCGGCCCTGACGTCGTGCTCGAGCGCCTGGCGCAGGTAGTCGCGGTCGAGATGGTTGATCACGCGGTGGAAGGTCGGCCGGCTGACGAACACGGGGCCTCCTGGGGTGAGATCACAACGGCTGCACGCGGACGTCCGTCCCGGTGACCGTCATGAGGCTGCGCTCGGGTACGGCCTGCCATCCGGGCAGGTCGTCGAGCGGCTCACTGGCCACCAGCACGCCGTCGTGGAGCGGGTGGTAGAAGAGCGTGTCGCCCCAGACGGTCGCGGCGATGGACGCGCCGTCGCAGGCGAGCAGGTTCAGGCGGGCGCCGGGATCCTTCTCCCCGGCGCGGACGACGACCTCGGCCAGCGCCTCGCCCATGCCGAGCCCGGCGCGCCCGAGCAGGAACACCGCGGCGGCCACCCAGGCGGCGTCGCACGTGCTCTCCGCGCGGTCTGGCAGGTCGTCGGCGAGATCGAGCAGCGCGTCCCTGGCGACGCGGCCGTTGAGGCTGAGCAGCCACCCCCCGTCGGTGAACGGCGCCGTGGCGCTCTCCTCGATCGGCATGCCCGCGGTGGCCGAGCGGACGGCCGCCAGCAGGCAGGTCGAGCGGGCGACCTCGGCCAGCGCCGGCAGGTTGGCGTCGGTCCAGATGGGTACGGCCCGGCGGTAGCGCACCGGCTCGGCACGCGCCGGGTCGTACCAGCCCATGCCGTACCCGTCGGCGTTGACCAGGCCCTGGTGCTGGCGGCGCGGCGCGAACGACTGCCGCAGCAGGCCGTGCTCGGGCTCGTGGATGAGCCGGCTGAGCGGGCTGGCGGCGCCCAGCCAGGCCGCGTGCCTGCACATCAGGTCTGCTCCGAGCGGGCGCAGCGGAAGCCGGTGAAGATCTGCCGGCGGATCGGGTAGTCCCAGTTCCTGAACGTGGTGCGCACCGCCGCCGGGTCGGCCGCCCACGAGCCGCCGCGCAGCACCCGGTACTCGTGGCCGAAGAAGACCTCGCTGTACTCCTTGTACGGGAAGCTGCGGAAACCGGGGTAGGGCTGGAACCACGAGGAGGTCCACTCCCACACGTCTCCCACCATCTGCTCGGCCCCGTAGGCGCTGGCGCCGGCCGGGTAGGCGCCGAGCGGCGCGGGACGGGCGGCGCGGTGGCCGAGGTTGGCCCGGTCGGCGGTGGGCGCCTGCTCGCCCCACGGGTAGCGGCGCGCGCTTTCCGCCCGCGGGTCCCAGCCGCAGGCCTTCTCCCATTCGGCCTCGGTGGGCAGCCGCCTGCCCGCCCAGCGGGCGTAGGCGTCGGCTTCGTACCAGCACACGTGCTGGACCGGCTCGTCCATCGGGACCGGCTCGGGACGGCCGAAGCGGGTGCGCCACCAGGCGTCGCCGTCCCTGACCCAGAACAGGGGGGCGAAGGCGCCGCTGCGCTGCCGCCACTGCCAGCCCTCAGGGGACCACCAGCGCGGGTCGTCGTAGCCGCCGTCGCCGATGAACTCCGCGTAGGAGCGGTTGCCGACGGGCAGCCGGTCGATCCAGTAGGCGGGCAGGTCGACCCGGTGGGCGGGCCGTTCGTTGTCGTAGGCCCAGGGCAGGGTGGCGGTGCCCATGAGGAAGGCGCCCGCCGGCACGAACACCTCGTCGGGGCCTGCGTCGCGGCCGGGCGGGAGCTCGCCGTCGCGCACCAGGCCGGGCTGCCGGGACAGCTGGAGCGTGGCGAGCATGGTCTCGTCGTGCTGGTGCTCGTGCTGGATCACCAGGCCGAACACGAAGCCGTCGCGGTGCAGCGGGTCGGGGCCGTCGAGGTCGACGGTGTCGAGGACGTCGAGCACCCGCCCGCGCACGCCCTCGATGTAGCGCCGCGCCTCGGCCGGACCCAGGATGGGCAGGCTCGGGCGATCCTTGCGCGGGGTCTTGAACGCGTCGTAGATGTCGTCGATCTCCGGCCGGAGCGGGTCGATGCCCCCGGCCGCGCGCAGCACCCAGAGCTCCTCGTAGTTGCCCACGTGCGCCAGGTCCCACACCAGCGGCGACATCAGCGGCGAGTGCTGGCGCAGCAGCAGGTCGTCGTCCGCCGCCGTGTAGGTGAGCGACCGGTCGCGCACCGCGACGAGCTCGGCCGCGATGCGTTCCTTGAAATCGTTCATCCCCATCCCTCATCGTCCAGCCAGGTCGGGACGCGCCGTGTCGACGCCGGATCCATCAGGTCGGCCGCCGGGGAGCGGCCGGTCGTCACATGCCGGTCGGCGAACGCGGCCACCTCGCCGGCCAGGCCCGGGTCCACGCCGAGGCGGGGCAGCGCCTCCAGCGCGGCGCGGAAGCACGCCTCGGCGGCCCTGCGCAGGCGCGGGTCGGCCAGCCCGCACCGCGCCGCCACCCCGCTCAGCTCCTGGTAGCGGTGCGGCCCCTGGAACGGCTCCGTGGCGGCCAGCGCCGCGTCGGCGGCCCGGTCGTCGGCGACGAGGGCGCAGGTCACGGCCACGCAGACCGGCCAGGTCGCCGGATGCTGCGCGTCGAGGTAGCGGATCTCGAGCCAGCCTCTGGGCCGCACCGGGGGGAAGACGGTCGTGGCGTGGTAGAGCAGGTCCTCGACGGTGGGCCGCCGCCCGCCGCCCGACCGCAGCCAGTCGCCGAACGTCGAGCCGTCGCTGACCGTGCGGTAGCGCTCCTCGTCCTCGCGCACCAGCATGAGCCGGGCCTCCAGCAGGTAGTCGGCCCAGTCCGCGCCCGGATCGCCCGAGGCCGGCACGGGCGCGGTCCTGGTGCGGTCGAGGTGGTCCCAGACGGCCTGGCGGCCCGACATCCAGCCGCACGGCCTGCCGCCGCTCAGCGGCGAGTTGGCGAAGGCCGCCGTCAGCACGGGGCCGACGGCGTGCGCCCGCGCCCATCGCGTCGCGGGCCGCTCCCCCAGGTCCAGGTTGACCTGGATCGACGCGGTCGAGCACATCATCAGGCTCCCGTACGGCACGCCGAGGAAGGCGGCCATCGCGTCGTACCGGGGCAGGCGCAGCTGGCGGCGGGCCGGCCGTACCGGGTCGAGACCCACCCCGGCCAGCGCCAGCCCCGCCGCGCGCAGGGCGGCGCGCACGGCGGCCACGTCGGCGGACAGGCGGGCCAGCGCGTCCGGCAGCGGCCCCGGCGGGCCGGACAGTTCGAGCTGGCCGCCCGGCTCGAACGTCACCCGGCTGCCGCCCGTCAGCGCCGGCAGCGCCCGCTCGATCCTGGCCAGCGGGACCTGAGCGGCCGGCGCCGTCTGGTCGAAGACCAGGAACTCCAGCTCGACGCCCACATGGTCGGCGGTGGCGGGACGGAAGCAGCGGCGCGCGAAGTCCACCACCTCCGAGGTGTCCCGCAGCGGCGTGTCCTCGGCGGTGAGCCCGATCATCGTCTCCCCTTCGCACGGCGCACAGGTCTACAGACCCGCGAGCCCCGCGATCGTTACACGCGGATTCGCGTAACGGATGGAGCGCGACCGGCACTAGGTCACATGGGGTGGGCACGAGGCGAGCTCGGGTGCGATGACGTGCTCGACTCGATCACGGACTATCTGGAGGCGGCGCTCCCCGCCGGGCGGC
The DNA here is from genome assembly GCF_053586935.1 of Nonomuraea sp. NPDC003727. Taxonomy (NCBI): domain Bacteria; kingdom Bacillati; phylum Actinomycetota; class Actinomycetes; order Streptosporangiales; family Streptosporangiaceae; genus Nonomuraea; species Nonomuraea sp. NPDC003727. The sequence goes on along the minus strand of NZ_JBSFNE010000004.1, from coordinate 124,537 downwards.
GGCGGCTCGTCACGGATCATCTGGCGGCGTGCCCGGCGTGTTCAGGGTGGCTGGCTCAGGTGCGGGCGACGATAGCGGCGCTCGGCTGCCTGCGTGACGGCGCCGTCCCCGCGCCGGTGGTCACCGCGCTGCGGGAGAGCTTCCTCGCCTCATGACCGGTTCATGACCTTGCTCATGACCGGCTCCTCATGACCGGCTCCGCGCGCGGAAGGCGGCCATGAGCCGGTCGCGCACGTCGGACCGCAGCTTCTCCGGGGGCGGGTCGCCCAGGACGCCGACGGTGGCGCGGAACTGCTCGACGTAGCGGGCGCAGGCCTCGCAGCAGGTCAGATGCTGCCGGACGCCGTCACGGGCCGGCTGGTCGAGGGCGTCCTCAAGGTAGGCGGTGATGACTTCCACCAGTTCGTCGCAGGTGAACCGCTTCACGACGTGACCGCCCTATCGCCTGGGAATTGAACCGTTTCACTTATTGTGGCCGCTGCACGGGCCAGCGGAAGCCCTACGCGCTATTCCGGCCGCTTCCCCGACTCGAAATAGCCGGCCAACCAGCCGCGCACCGCCACCCGGGCGCGGTGCAGCAGCACCCGCTGGTTCGCCGCGGAGATCTCCAGGATCTCGCACACCTCGTCGGAGGTGCAGCCTTCCACGTCGCGCAGGGTGATCACGATCCGCTGCCGGGACGGCAACCTGCCCAGGGCTTCGGCGATCAGCCCGCGCACCTCCGCGGCCAGCGCCTCGCCCTCGGGCGTCGGCCAAGCCCCCGGAACCTCCTTCCAGCCGCCCGGCGGCACCGGGCCGTGGCCCGCGGACCTGCCGCCGTCCTGCTCGAAGGCGCTCCACGGCAGCGTACGGCTCTCGCGCACGCCGCGCTTCTTCGCGGTGTTGACCAGGATGCGGTAGACCCACGTCTTGACCGAGGAGCGGCCCTCGAAACAGTCGATCCCGTCGATCACCGCCAGCCACGTGTCCTGGACGACCTCCTCCGCGGAGTGGTCGGTGGACACGTAGGACCTCGCCACCCGCAACAGGCCCCCGGACCAGGTGTCCAGCACCGCCGCGAACATCTCCTCGTCGCCGGCGCGCAGAGCCGTGACGACGACGTCGTCCGGGGGCAGCCCTTCGCCCAAGACAGACCCCACGATCGCCTCCCCCGGTCGAACGATGGGACGTTCATGACATCGGGACCGGGCCGCAGCCCGGCGTCGCCCCGCGGCGGGCCGACACCGCCCAGGTTAATTCCTCCCACCGACGTTCTTCCCGTCCGGGCGGTCGTGACCACCTTGTGCGTATCCTCGAAGGGCGAGTCCGGCGAAGCGGGGAGGTGCGGGTCCATGCGGCGCTCGGAACGGCTGCTCTACGCGGCGAACGGGGTCGATCTTCGCGTCGTGGATGTCGCGCTGACCGACGGCGAGCACGTCGAGCGGCCCTTCATCCGCACCCCGCGGGCCGCCGGAGCGGTGGTCGTCCGCGGCGGGCGCGTCCTGCTGCGGTGGCACCACCATCTCGTCACCGACACGTGGGGATGGGAGATCCCGCTCGGCGAGATCGGCCCCGGCGAGCAGCCCGAGGCCGCCGCCGCCCGGCACGTGGAGGAGCAGACCGGCTGGCGGCCCGGACCGCTGCTGCCGCTGATCCGCATCCGCCCGGCCGGTGACGTCGCCGACTGCGACCACCTGGTCTTCGTCGCCCATCAGGCCGCGCCCGGCGCCGCCCCGGCCGACGACGTGGAAGGCGGGCGCGCCGAGTGGCTGCCGATGCTGCGCATCCAGCAGCTGATCGACGAGCAGGCCATCACCTCGGCCACCACCCTGGCGGCGCTGCTGCACTTCCTGGCCGACCTCCTCCAGACCAGAACGCCCCACTAGGTTTCCACCCCACGCCACCGTGCGAGTGTTCGGCTTCACCCGCCGCGCCGCGTCGATCTCCTTGGCCAGGCGCTCGTCGGCGCCCCGTCGCGCAGGACCTTGACGGCGACCAGCGCGCCGGGCCCTTCCCCTTGCCAAGTAGACGATGCCCTGCCCACCGGCGCCGAGGCGGCCGAGCAGCCAGTAGGGCCCCACGATCGCGGGATCGCCCTCCCGGAGGCGTTCGGCATGCGGCACGGGACTCCGGTGACAGCAGGTAAGGGATCTTCAGCACCATATCCGGACAGGTCACGCACGGGTCGGCGGTGTGGCAGCGCTCAGAACGCGTTCGTCCTGCGCAGGCGCGGCGGCCGGCCGTCCGGGTCCACGACCGTCCGGTACAGCGGCATGGCCATCGCCCGGCGGACGCGGCCGAGCTCCGGTTTCGGATGCGGGCGCAGCCGGCCGGGCGGGCGGGGGCCGCGACAGCCGCCCTGGTGCCAGGCGTCGAGCCGGGCGGCCGACTCGGCGAACGCCTCGAACGCGCCCTTCGGGTCGCACAGATCGGCCAGTTCGCCGGGGTCACGGTCGAGATGCTCGGCGGCCAGCGTGAGCCGCAGGTCCCTGGCGAACCGGCGCGCTCCGGCGGGCGGGCGCGGATCGGGCTGCTCGTCGATCACGGCGCAGCTCAGCTCGGAGTCGAACGTCCACGAGCGCAGGTTGACGTTGTCGGAGCCGACGCTCGCCCATACGTCGTCGACCACGCAGACCTTGGCGTGCACGTACACCGGCGCGCCCGCGTGGTTCTCCAGGTCGTAGATGGCGATCCGGCCGGGTCCTGCGCGCATCAGCCGGGTCAGCGCATCCGCCCTGCCGATCAGGCTGGCCGGGCCTGCCAGCCAGCCGTCCTGGTCGGGATGCCGGGGCACCACGATGATCATGCGGAGCTCCGGCTCCCGCTCCAGCGCCCGGGCGAACGGCTCGATCACCTCCGTGGACCACAGGTACTGGTCCTCCAGGTAGACCAGCGTTCGCGCCCGGCCCAGCACCTTGCGGTAGGCCCTGGCCACGCTGCGTTCCCCCTCCGGTGCGAACGGGTAGCGGCGGCGCAGGTAAGGACAGGTCCGCAGCAGCTGGACGGCGTGCGTCCCGGCCGGTAGCGGCGGCGGAGCCGGCTCGGGCAGCGGCGGCACGTCGGCCATCCGGTCCAGGCGGTCGCGCAGCCGCCTGAGCGGTTGGCGGGTCTCGGGCGCCGGGTCCTCCCACCGCTCGCGGAAGACCTTCTCCACCTCCGCGACGGCGGGGCCGCTGATCGCCACCTGGGCGTCGTGCCATGGCGGGCGCGGGCCGTACGTGGCCGGCATGGACGCCGCCTGCGGGTCGCCCAGATGCCGCGCGTCGTCGCGGCGGCTGTGACACAGGTCGATGCCGCCGACGAACGCCACGTCCCTGTCCGGGTCGCCGTCATGGCGCAGGACGACGAACTTCTGGTGGTGGGAGCCGCCGAGCCGGACCCTGGTGTCGAGCAGCGCCTGGCCGCCGGCCGCCTCGATGTGCTCGCCGAGGTGCCGGTTCTCGGCCGCGCTGAAGCGCAGGACGTCCAGGTGCGAGCGCCAGATCAGCCCTCTGACCAGGGCTCCCCTCTCGGCCGCCGCCGCCATCGCGGCCGCCACCGTGGGACCGTCCGGTCGGAGCCGCTCGTCGGGGTCGCCGCGCCAGTCGGTGAACATCAGCAGGTCGTCCTTGCCGAGAGCGGCCAGTCCCGCGTGGAGCTCGGCGAAGTAGGTCGCGCCGTGCAGGAGCGGCCGCACCAGGTTTCCCTCCGACCAGGACACCAGCCTGGTCCAGTCGTTCCCGCGTTCCTCGCGGGTGAGGAACCAGTCGTCGAGCCTCATCTCCCCGGCCAGCGGACCTCTCCCCTCCCGTGCGGCTCCGTCGAAGACCTTGCAGCTGCCCCGGATCTCGCGCTCTAGGCCTTCACCCGGCGCCGGCGGGCGACCGGTCGTCCATGACGCCGTAGGTGGCGGCCCGGAACAGGAAGGAGGCCCAGCTGCGGTAGGGGCGCCACGACTCGGCCAGCCTCCGGTACGCGGCCGGTGTCGCGTCTTCCGGCAGGCCGTAGGCCTCACGCAGGATCGCGAACAGGCGCGGCTCGTCGCCGGGGAACGCGTCAGGCGCGCCGGCGCCGCGGATCAGGATCAGGCCCGCCGAGAACGGGCTGACGCCGGGCAGGGCGCGCAGCTCGGCCAGGGCCTCCTCGGGGGCCAACGCGCGCAGGTGCTCGGCGGTGAGCACGCCGTCGAGCGCCGCGCGGGCCAGCCCGCGCAGCCACTCCTCCTTCTGCGCGGGCAGGCCCAGGCCGCCCGCCTCCACCAGCGCCATGGGCGGCGGGAAGGCCGCGTACGGCCGGCCGTCCAGGGTGATCGTGGCGCCGTACCGATCGGCGATGCGCTGCTTGAGCCGGGAGGCGATGAGCATCGACGAGCGCTGCACGATCACCGCCCAGCACGCCGCCTCCCACGGGCTCCAGAAGCACACCGGCCGCAGCCCCGGGCTGCGCCGCTGCAGATCGCCGAGCACCGGGTCGGCCTCGCCGAGCTCGGCGAAGCCGGAGCCGTCCACGTCCAGGGAGAGGATGCGGGACACCTCGCCCCTGATCCCCGCTCCCGCCGCCCTCGTGGTGGTGACGGCGACTCCGCCCGGCGCGGCCGTCACGGTCACGCCGATCGGCCGCCAGTCGGACTCCGCGCAGTAGGCGAAGCGCAGCGCCCGCCCGTCGGAGGGCAGCGCGCTGGTGGCCGGCCAGTCCTCTACGAAGCGCAGCGAGGCGCCGAAGTCGAACGGGCCCTCGGCGGTGAGCGTGAATCCGTGCGTGGTCATGCGCGTATGTTAGGAGGCCGCGCGGTTCCCGGTGCCGCGGGCCGGCCGCCGACGGGAGCGCACGCCGCGCGGTTCCTGCTGCCGCCGCCGACGGGAGCGCATGCCGCGCGGATCGTGGCGCCGTGGCCGGCCGCCGACAGGAGCCGCACGCCGTGCGGTTCGTGGTGTCGAGGGCCGCCGCCGACGGGAGCCGCACGCATGCCGCGCGGTTCCGGGCGCCCGCGCGGGCGGACCGCCGCGGCCCGCGCTGTAGCGTCTCGCCCTGTGAACGCAGGCATCCTCGGGCAGGCGGCCGGCCTGTTCGCCGTCACCAACGTCGACGACATCCTGATCCTGGCGCTGTTCTTCGCCCAGGGTGCCGGGCGGCGAGGTACGGCAGCGCGGATCGTGGCCGGGCAGTACCTGGGCTTCCTCGCGATCCTGGTCGTCGCCGTGGCCGCCGCCTTCGGCGCGACCTTCCTGCCCGACCCGGTCATCCCCTACCTGGGCCTGCTGCCGCTGGCCCTCGGCGTCAGGGCCGCCTGGCGGGAATGGCGCAACCACCGCGACGGCGCCGGCGACGACCCGGCGGGAGCGCGCGGCGGCGGGCCCGGGGCGCTGGAGGTGGCCGCGGTCACCTTCGCCAACGGCGGCGACAACATCGGCGTGTACGTGCCCGTCTTCGCCACGGCGGGCGCCGGCGCGATGACCGGCTACGTCGCCGTCTTCCTGGTCCTGGTCGCCGTCTGGTGCGCCGCCGGGCGCTTCCTCGCCACCCGCCCGTTCGTGGCCGGGACCCTCAGCCGCTGGGGCCACGTCCTGCTGCCGCTGGTCCTGATCGGCATCGGCGCGGTCATCCTGGTCTCGGGCGGCGCCTTCGGCCTGTAGGCCCGACGGGACAGCGACTCCCCGGCGCGGGAGACACCGGGCGCGGGAGACACCGCGCGCGGGAGACGCCGCGCGCGGAAGGCACCAGGCGGGCGATGGTGCGGGTCATCACCTGCCGCCCGCACGGAACCGCAGCCCGCGCGTGCGGAAGTCATCGCCTGCCGCCCGCGCGGAACCGCGGGTCGGGGCGCTCAGGGTGACGTGCGGGTCGCGTAGTACCGCCGCGCCTTGTCGCGGCTGCCGCAGGTGGTCATGCTGCACCATCGGCGGCGGCCGTTCTTGCTGGTGTCGAGGAACAGCCAGCAGCATGACGGGCACGCGCCGAGCCGTTCCAGCGGCCCGCGGGACAGCAGGTCGACGGCGGAGGCGGCGACCTCCCAGAGCAGGGTCATGGGGGTGCGCGGTGCGGGCCACGCGAAGCCGAAGCGGCCGTCGGCGCGCTCGAGCCGGGCGTGGGCGAGGCCGTCGGCGTACACGGCGGTGACGGCATCGAGGTCGGCGCGGGGCGGGTCGGCCCCGCGGGTCAGCGGGTCGAACACCCGGAACACCGACTCGCGGAGCTCGCGCGCGCCGGGCAGGGCGGCGGCGAGGTCCGCCTGCCGTTCGATCGGATGGCCGGCCGCCCGCGCCCAGGTCAGCGCCTGCTCGGGGACAGCCAGCCAGTCGCGCCGGGCCACCGGGCGGCTGTTGACCGTGTTGGCGAAGTCCAGGCAGAGGGCGTTGCCGACCAGTTCCATGTCGATCACCCGCCGATTATCTCACCAATCAAACGCTGTTGACAGGTGAGACGGGACTCCAGCACGCTATGACCCTTCAAACCACTTTGAAAGGTGAGAATGCATGCGCGTCCTCCCCGTCTCGCTGGGCCGGTCCTTCAACGGGCTGTGGTTCGGCACCGGCGCCGCCAACCTGGGTGACGGCGTGGCGCTGTTCGCGCTCCCCCTGCTCGCCCTGGCGGTCGGCGCCTCGCCCGGCGGGGTGGCGGCCGTGACGACGGCGCTGACGCTGGCCTGGCCGGTCTTCGGCCTGCACGCCGGCTGGCTGGTCGACCGCCTCGACCGGCGCCTGCTGCTGGGCGCCGTCAACCTCGTCCGGGGGCTCGTGCTGGCCGCTCTCACCGCCGGTCACCTGGCCGGCGCGCTCTCGCTTCCGTTGATCCTGGCCGCCGCGGTACTGCTCGGCGCGGCGGAGACGCTCGCCGACACGGCGCTGACCTCGACCGTCCCCATGGTCGTCGAGCCGGTAGGCCGTTCCAGGGCGAACGCCAGGATCGAGGCGACCGTCAACGTCACCAACCAGCTGGCGGGACCCCCGCTCGCGGGCCTGCTGGCGGCCCTCACGCTGGCGCTGGCCACCGGCGCGAGCGCGGCTCTGTACGTCCTGGCCGCCGTGGGGCTCGCCGCGATGACGCTCCGCCGCGCGCCGGCGGACGGCCGGACCGGCGGCGGCGCGGGCCAGGTGGTCGCCGGGTTCCGCTTCCTGTGGCGGCAGCCGGTGGTGCGGACGCTGACGCTCTTCACCGCCGCGATGAACGTCGTCTGGGCGGCCGCCACGGCACTGCTCGTCGTGTACGCCGTCAGCCCCGGCCCGCTCGGCCTCACCGCGGTCCAGTACGGCCTGCTGATGACGGCGATGGCCGTCGGCGGGCTGCTGGCCTCGATGCTGGTCGAGCCGCTGCGCCGCCGGTACGGGGTGACCACGCTCCTCGTCGCCGACGCCGTCGGCCACCGTCCTGCTGGTGGCGCCCGTGGCGCTGGGCGCGGACGCGTGGCTGGTCGCCGCGGGCGTGGTGGTCGCAGGAGCGGGGTCGAGCGTCTGGCGGATCCTCGTGGCCACCGTCCGGCAGAACCTGACCCCGCCCGACCTGCTGGGCCGCGTCTACGCCGCGTCGCGGGTGCTGAGCTGGGGCGTCATCCCGGCCGGCGCCGCGCTGGCCGGGCTCGGGGCGGAGCTGTGGGACGTGCGGACGGTGTTCGCCGCCGCCACCGGCCTCGCGCTGGTCACCCTGGCCGGCTTCGTGCCGTTCGCGCTGCGCACCGACCTGTCGGCCGCCGTCCAGCCGATCGCGGAGCCCGTCGCCTGAGCCGATGCCGCCCGGCCGGTCGCGGAGCCCGCCGGGTGCCGCCCGGCCGATCGCGGAGCCCGCCGGGTGCCCGCCCGGCCGATCGCGGAGCCCGTCGGGTGCCGTCCGGCCGGCCGCGGCCCGTCGCCCCTGCCCCGGCGTGCGGGGGCCGCCTACACGGCGGCCGTCAGCTCGCCGCGGAGCTGGTCGAGGACCTTGCGCAGGATCCGGGAGACGTGCATCTGCGAGATGCCGAACTCCTCGGCGATCTCGGCCTGGGTCATGTTGCCGAAGTAGCGCAGCAGCAGGATGTTCCGCTCCCGGTCGGGCAGGGCGTCGATGAGCGGCCTGACCGCTTCGGTGTCGACCAGGGTGGCGAGGGCGCCGTCCTCGTCGGGGATCATCTCGCCGAGGGAGGCGACGTCGTCGCCACCGGCGGACCCGACCGGGGCGTCGAGCGACAGCGTGCTGTAGGCCGCCGAGGCGTCGAGCGTGAGCAGGACGTCCTCCTGCGAGATGTTCATCCGCTCGGCGAGCTGGGCCACGGTGGGCGACGTGCCGAGCTCCTGCGTCAGCTCGCCGACCAGCCGGTTCAGCTCGGCGCGGCGGTCCTGGTAGACGCGCGGCACCCGGATGGCCCAGGCGCGGTCGCGGAAGTGGCGCTTCACCTCGCCGCTCATGGTGACGGCGGCGTAGCCCTTGAACGCGTGGCCGAGCGAGGCGTCGAAACCGTTGATCGCCTTCATGAGGCCGAGGTAGGCGGCCTGGAGGATGTCCTCGTACGGCTCGCCCCGGTAGCGGTACTTCCGGGTGATCTCCAGGACCAGCGGCCGGTGCATCTGGACGAGGCGCTCGCACAGCCGCTCACGATCCGCGGGGGACGTCTCTGGCCGGGCCATCTCCTCGAGGAGGTCCTCGGCGGTCACGTCATCGGCGCGAACGACATTCTGGACGGTCACGGTGCTACTCCTTCAGAAAGGGGATGCAGGCGGCCCGCCAGAATGAATCCGCGCAGGGGCACACCTCGCCTCAACGGCGGTCAAGCCCTCTGCTGGACTTATGGCGCCGAGTATGCCCCACCTTCGAGCGGTTCAATCATCAAGATTCAGATGAATTTCGAGGTTTGGGATCCGGCGGGATCGTGGTACAACTCTTCTGCCTCCACGGCGGTGCCTAAGACGCAGGCACACCCCTTTTTCGTTCGTCATTCCTCGAACGGGTGTGCCATGAAGATCGCCATTGTCGCCGCCGAATCCCTCGCCAAGCGCGCCGAGCTGCTGTCCGTCGCCAGGGAACTGGGGCGCGACCACGACGTGACCCTCTACAGCCGCCGCAGCAGCGACGCCAGGCCCGCGGCGCGCATCGGCAAGGGCGTCACCGTCCGCTACCTCGAGGTGGGTCCCGCGCGTGAGCTGACCTCCGAGGAGCTCACGCCGTACCTGGCCGAGCTGGGCGACTCGCTGCGCCGGCAGTGGACCGCCGACCGTCCCGACGTCGTCCACGCGCACGCCTGGACCTGCGGCCTGGCTGCCATGGCCGGCAGCAGCGGGCTGGGCCTGCCGGTGGCGCAGACGTTCCTCCACCGCCGGGGCGGCGACGCCGCCGGGCAGCTGAAGCTGCAGCGGGCGCTCGGCAGGCGGGCGAACGCCGTGGTGGCCCGGTCGGAGGAGGAGCGGTCGAGCCTGGTCAGGTCCGGCGTGCCGCGCGAGCGCATCGAGGTGGTGCCGTACGGCGTGGAGGTGGACAGGTTCCGCCGCCGCCCGGTCGCCGAGGCCCGGCAGTCACGCGGGCGCCTGCTCCATGTCGGCTCGCTCGCGCCCGACCGGGGAGCGCACACCGCGCTGAACGCGCTGCGCGCGGTGCCCGACGTCGAGCTCGTCGTCGCCGGCGGCCCGGCGCCCGACCGGCTGGCCGACGACCCGGAGCTGACCGAGCTCCGCCGGATGGCCCAGCGGTACGGCGTCGCCGACCGGGTCACCTTCCTCGGCCAGGTGCCTCACGCGTCGATGCCCAAGCTCATGCGCGGCAGCGACATCGTGCTCAGCCTGCCGCACCAGGCGCCCAAGGGGCGGGTCGCCCTGGAGGCCATGGCCTGCGGGATCCCCGTCATCGCCTCCGCGGTCGGCACCCACCTCGACTCCGTGGTCGACGGTGTCACCGGCCTGCTGGTGGCACCGGACCGGCCCGCGGAGGCCGCCTGGCTGATCCGGCGGCTGCTGGCCGACCCCACGCGACGGGCCGCGATGGGGTTCGCCGGGACCGACCGCGCCAACGCCCGGTACGCCTGGGACCGGGTGAGCCGCGAGCTCGTGCGCGTCTACGAGAAGGCCGCGGCCTGAGCGTGCCGCGGACCCCCAAGGCCGCCGAGGGGGTGGCAGAACAGGACGCCGGCGACCCCGGGTGGTTGTCCGGGGACCGGCCGGGTAGCAGGACGACGCATCGCGAAGACACGAAAGGCAGCGATCATGGCCGTTATCACGAGCCCGCTGGGGGACGCCGAACGCAAGCTCACGGGTGACGCGCTGCAAGGAGCGCTGGTCGACCTCATCAACATCTCCCTGACCGCCAAGCAGTACCACTGGAACCTCGTCGGCGCGCGGTTCCGGTCGATCCACCTGCAGCTCGACGAGGTGGTCGGGGTCGCGCGCACGCATGCGGACACCGTCGCCGAGCGCGCCGCCGCCATCGGCGTCAACCCGGACGGCCGCGCCAAGACCGTCGCGGTCAGCGAGGTCACCGACGCCGACGAGGCCGGCTGGCTGTCCGACGACACCGTCGTGAGCCGGACGGTGGCCATGCTGCGCCGCGTCGGGGAGCTCATGCGGGCCCGCATCGACGCGGTGGCCGAGGCCGATCCGGTCACGCAGGACATCCTCATCGACGTCTCCGCCGACCTGGAGAAGCAGGCCTGGATGTTCGAGGCCCAGCTCTCCCGGACCGGCTGAGGCCAGGCCGCGGCGCTGGATCGGCCGCTTTTCCGGGGCCGGGCGGTGCCGGAGTTGGCGGAATCGGGGACGGCATTTGGCGAGACCTGGACGGTTGACACCCACCGGGCGGGCAGGGGGCTCAGGGTGCAGATCCCCGCCAAACCGGACGCGTCACCCGACCGCCCGACAGAACGGAAGCAATCGGCTATGTCGCGACATGAACACCACAGAACCGACAAGCTCGCCCGGGCACTCGGGTGGGTCAGCCTGGGGCTGGGGGCGACACACCTCCTCGCTCCGGACGCCGTCCGCCGTGTCAGCGGCATCGACGGCTCCCCGTCGGCGAAGGCGGCGACGAAGGCGGCCGGCGCGCGCGAGCTGGTGCAGGCCGCGCTGCTGCTGGGCAGCCGCAGGCCCGCCCGATGGGCCTGGACCCGGGTGGCCGGCGACGCGCTGGACCTGGCGCTGCTGGGCAAGGCCATGACCACCCGTTCGGGCGACGACCGGCGCCGGCTGGCGGCGGCGACCGCCGCGGTCGGCGGCATCACGGCCCTCGACCTGTTCACCACGCTGGACAGCCTGCGCTCCGGCAGGGAACCGCTGTCCATCCACGCCTCGATCACCGTCAACCGGCCGCGCGACCTGGTCTACCGATTCTGCCGGGACCTGGACAACCTGCCCAGGTTCATGACCCACCTGGAGTCGGTGCAGCCGCTCGACGAGCGCCGCTCGCGGTGGCAGGGCAAGGGACCGACCGCCGACCTGTCGTGGGTGGCCGAGATCGTCGAGGACCGCGTGGGCGAGCTGATCGCCTGGACGTCCCCCGGCCGGTCCGTCACCGCCAGCGGCTCGGCGCGCTTCGCCGACGGCCCCGCCGGGCGCGGCACGGTCGTCGAGTACACCCTGCGGTACGGCCGGCCGGGCCGCGCGCTCGGCGCCGCGGTCGCCAGGATGCTCGGCGAGCATCCCGAGCAGCGCATCCGCGACGACCTGCGCCGCCTCAAGCAGATCCTGGAGACGGGCGAGGTGCTCCGGTCCGAGGGCAGCCCCGAGGGCACCCACGCCCCGCGGCAACGCAGGCAGCGTCCCGCCCAACCGGTGGGAGGACGATCATGAAGGCCAACTGCTACACGGGCCGCAACACCGTCGAGGTGCTCGACGTGCCGGATCCGGTGATACTCAACGCGCGCGACGCGATCGTCCGCGTCACCTCCACCGCGATCTGCGGCTCCGACCTGCACCTGGTCGACGGTTACGTCCCGACGGTGAAGAAGGGCGACATCCTCGGCCACGAGTTCATGGGCGAGGTCGTGGAGGTCGGCTCCGGCGTGTCGAACCTGCGCCCCGGCGACCGGGTCGTCGTGCCGTTCCCGATCGCCTGCGGCAACTGCTTCGCCTGCGAGGACGGGCTGTACTCGGTGTGCGAGAACTCCAACCCCAACGCCGGCATGGCCGAGAAGCTCATGGGGCACGCCACCGCCGGCATCTTCGGCTACTCCCACATGCTGGGCGGCTTCGCCGGCGGCCAGGCGGAGTACGCGCGCGTGCCGTTCGCCGACGTCGGGCCGATCAAGATCGAGGACGGCCTGCCGGACGACAAGGTGCTCTTCCTGTCCGACATCCTGCCGACCGCCTACATGGGCGCCGAGATGTGCGACATCAAGCCGGGCGACACGGTCGCCGTCTGGGGTGCGGGGCCGGTCGGCCAGCTCGCCGTGCTCAGCGCCTACCTGCTGGGCGCCGACAGGGTCATCTGCATCGACCGGTTCGGCTACCGGCTCAGGCGGGCCGAGCGGGCCGGCGCGCTCCCGCTCGACTACGAGGAGGTCGACGTCCTCGACGCGCTGCGCGACATGACCGGCGGGCGCGGGCCCGACGCCTGCATCGACGCGGTCGGCATGGAGGCGCACCACCCCACTCCCGCCATGTACGCCTACGACCGGGCCAAGCAGGCCGCCCGGCTGGAGACCGAACGTCCGTACGCGTTGCGCGAGGCCATCCTGGCCTGCCGTAGCGGCGGGGTGGTGTCGGTCGTCGGGGTCTACGGCGGGCTGCTCGACAAGTTCCCGATGGGCGCGCTGATGAACCGGTCCCTGACCCTGCGCACCGGCCAGTGTCACGTGCAGCGCTACATGAAGCCGCTGCTGGAGCGCATCCGCGACGGGGAGATCGACCCCAGCTTCGTCATCTCCCATCACCTGCCGCTCCAGGAGGCACCGCGCGGGTTCGAGCTCTTCAAGAACAAGCAGGACGAGTGCAACAAGGTCGTCCTGACGCTCTGAACCGCACCGGCGGCCTGCGCCTAGTCCTGGGACCGCTGGGACCGGTCGTGCAGACGGTCCTCCTCGACGACGAAGCGGGTCAGGTCGACGCGCGAGCCGATGTCCAGCTTGCGGAAGATCTGCCGCAGGTGGAAGGCGACGGTGTGCGCGCTGATGAACATCTGCTGGGCGACCTGCCGGTTGGTCATCCCCTGGGCGACCAGCCGGGCGACGGAGTTCTCCGTGCCGGTCAGGCTGTCCCAGCCGAGCTTCGCGTGATCGGTGCGGGCCCAGTGGCGGTGCCGTACGCCCAGCAGGCGCAGCCGGCTGCGCACCCGGGCGGCGTCCCTGGCCGCTCCGGTCGCCTGGTATCCGGCGAGCGCGTCGGTGAAGGTGCTGATCGCCTCGTCGGCGCGCGCCAAGGGCGCGAGCGCCACCCCGAGATCCTCCCTGGCCGACGCCCGCGCGTAGGCGTCGGCGGCCAGGTCCACCGCGACGGACAGGCTCTGCACGTCGCCGTCCAGCAGGCCGCGGGCGTGGGCCGCCGCGGCCGCCGCCAGGACGACGTCCGGGTTGTCGCCGGCCAGCTTCTCGATCGCCGTGGTGACCGCTTCGGCGCGCGGCCGGTCGTCCACCCGCAACGCCAGGCGGACCAGCCAGACCGCGGTGGTCGGATCCAGGACGAGGAGGGCGCGGTTGCGCTCGATCATGGGGTAGACGCCGGCGAGCGACGCCATGGCGCGGCGCGGATGGCCCTGCGCCTCCATGACCTGGGCGGCGAGCAGCGCGCAGCGGATGCTCCCCTGGGACCCGGCGTAGCACGCGAGCCGCGCGTGCTCGCCCTCCACCTGGGCGGCCGCCTCCCGCAGGTCTCCCCGGCGCAGGGCGGCGGCGCCGAGCACCGCCGCGCCGACCGCGGAGAACAGGTGCGTGCCGAGCGCGTCGGCGGCCAGCAGGCCCGCCTCCGCCGCGTCCACCGCCTCGGCCAGGTGATGGGCGGCCAGCCGCAGGCGCGCGGACAGCAGGGCCGGGCCCGCCGTCCAGGCGGTGTGGCCGAGCGCCTCGACCTCCTCGCGGGCCGCCCGCAGGACGGCCCGCGCCTCGTCCAGCCGGCCGGCGTCGAGCAGCATGGAGGCCAGCGCCAGCCGCGGGTGCGTACGGCGGGCCGCCGCCGAGCCCGCGCCGGCCCGCCGTACCGCCTCGCGGGCCAGGCCGATGCCCTCGGCGAGCCGGCCGGCCTCCCAGCTCGCGACCGCCAGAAGGGTGGTGGCGGTGACCAGGAGCACGTCGGCGTGGTGGTCAGGCTCGCCGAGGACGGCCTCGGCCTGCCGCACGACCTGCTCCCCCACGTACGCTCCGGCCTGCGCCTGGAGCATGGCCATCCGCGCCTCGTCCCGGGCCTGCCGCGGCAGGTCGGCTGCCGTCAGCGCCTGCTCCGCCTCCCGCGCCGCGTCCGCCGCCTTGCCGCCCAGCAGGAGCGTGGCCGCGAGCACGCTGCGCAGCTGCGCCGTGCCCGACGGCTGCAGGGGCTGGATGAGAGCCTGCGTGACCAGCTCCACGACCTCCGCCAGCCGCCCCGCCTCGGTCATCGCCCTGGCGGTGCGCAACGTGCGGGCCAGCCGTTGCGGCGTGTGGTCGGCGGTCAGGTTCATGGCGCGCAGGGCGACGGCGGCCGCCGCCTCGGGCGCGTCGGCCAGCAGGTCGTCCACCGCCTGGTCCAGCCTGGCCAGGGTACGGCTGTAGCCGTCGTGGCCGCCGACCAGCAGGTGCGCGGCCTCCATGGCGGGGCCGCCGCGTTCCAGGAGGATCCCGCCGATCTGGTGGTGCAGGGCCTGGAGCAGGGGCGGGGGCAGCATCTGGAGGACGGCTTTCCTGAGGATGTCCTGCTGGAAGACCAGGACGTCGGTCGTTCCCATGAGGATGTCGGCGTCGATGGCCTCCTGTACGGCGAGCAGGAGACCGGCCGGCGTCCGGCCGAGCACGTCGGCCACGTCCTCGGGTGAGAAGGCGCGGCCCAGCACCGCGGCGGTCTCGACCACCTGGCGCGCCGGGCCGCTCAGCCCGTCGAGACAGCGCGTCACGGCCCGCACGAGCCGCTCAGGCAGCCGTCCCGAGACGAGCCGTGTCTGCCCGCCCACGACCTGGAGCGACTCCTCGTCACGCAGGCCGGCCAGCAGCTCGGTCAGCAGGAGGGGGTTGCCCGCCGCGCCGGCGGCCAGTTCCGACAGCTCGCGGCTGGGCGGCGCGGGCAGGAAGCCGGCGATCAGCTCGGCCACGGCGTCGGCGGGCAGCGGGCCGAGCTCGACGCGGCCGGCGCCCTCCCCCTCCATGAGGGCGAACAGCCGCTCGGCCTCCGTCCTGCGCGCGCAGGTGCTGCGGGCCAGCAACCAGACGATGGGCAGCGCCGACAGCTGGCGCTGCAGGGTCCGCAGGGCCATGAGCGTCGCGGGGTCGGCCCACTGGAGGTCGTCGAGCGCGACGAGAACCGGACGGATCCCCGCCAGCGCTTCGGCGCGGGCCCGCAACCGCTCCACCAGCACGACCGGCGAGTCGATCGCCTCCGACGGCGGCTCGTCGAACGCCGCGAGCAGCGGCGCCATCGGGACGAGCCCGCCGAACGCCTCGGCCTGCCCGACCGCGGCCCCGAAGCCGCGTTCCGTGGCCGTCGCCACGACCTCGGCGAGGAACCTGCTCTTGCCCGTGCCGAAGCCGCCGTCGAGGAGCAGCACCCCGCCGGCTCCAGGTCCAGCCGCTTGGAAGAGCTCGAGGACTGCGCGCCATTCGCGCTCGCGTCCATGCATCCAGATACTCCGCAGAGCCGCCCCCGGACATCGAACAGGTGGTGCAGGCATCACCCCCGTTCACGCCTGCTCCTGCCGGCACTCGCTCCGGCACTGCCTCGCTCCCAGAGGTCTACCCGAATGGGGGATGTCAATCCCGCCGCCCGCGACAAGCCTCGAAAGAGTGGGCTCCACTTCCAGTGAAGGGCAGGCCAGGTCAATGACCACATCACCTTCCGGCCCCGTACCCACCTCCGTGATCGCGAGCTACGTACCGGTGGCCGGCTATGGCAGCTACCTCGAGGCGGAGCGGGCGGTCGACCGGCTGTCCGACGAGCGCTTCCCCGTGGGGGAGGTCGCCATCGTCGGGACCGGCCTGAAGCTGCTGGAGAAGGTGCTCGCCCGCATGACCTACCCGCGGGCGGCGGGGCTGGGCGCCCTGTCGGGCGCCTGGTTCGGCCTGCTGATCGGCATCTTCTTCGCGATCTTCGCGACGACGGCGGCGTCCATGTTCTCCGTGATCGTCTGGGGGCTGATCTGGGGAGCGATCGCCGGTGTCGTCTTCGGGCTGATCTCGCACCTGTTCACCGGCGGGCGGAGGGACTTCGTCGCGACGAGCCAGCTGGTGGCCGACAGGTACGAGGTGCTCGTCGCCCCCGCGCACGCCGAGCGCGCGCGGGCACTGCTCCAGACGCCCCCCGCCTAGCGACCCCAGAGGGGAGACATACCGATGGCCAAGGCAGTCGGCATCGATCTCGGTACCACCAACTCGGTGATCGCCGCGATGGAGGGCGGGCAACCCACCGTCATCCCCAACTCCGAGGGATCGCGCACGACGCCCTCGGTGGTGGCCTTCACCGAGCAGGGCGAACGCCTGGTCGGGCAGCTGGCCAGACGGCAGGCGATCCTGAACCCCAAGGGGACGATCTACTCCGCCAAGCGGTTCATCGGCCGGCGCTTCGACGAGGTGAGCAGCGAGCAGACGGCCGTGTCGTTCGACGTCGTGCCCGGCCCGAACGGCGAGGCCCGCTTCGAGATCCGCGGCAAGCAGTACACGCCTGAGGAGATCTCCGCGCTGGTGATCCGCAAGCTCGTCGACGACGCCGGCAAGTATCTCGGCGAGCGCGTGACCGAGGCCGTCATCACCGTTCCCGCCTACTTCAACGACGCCCAGCGCCAGGCGACCAAGGACGCCGGACGCATCGCCGGCATCGAGGTCCTGCGCATCATCAACGAGCCGACCGCCGCGGCCCTGGCCTACGGCCTGGACAAGAAGGCGAACGAGACGGTCCTCGTGTTCGACCTGGGCGGCGGCACCTTCGACGTCAGCATCCTCACCATCGGGGACGGAGTCGTCGAGGTGCGCTCCACCTCGGGTGACACCCACCTCGGCGGCGACGACTTCGACCGGCGCATCGTCGACCACCTCGCCGACGAGTTCCAGCGGCAGGAGGGCATCGACCTGCGCCGCGACCCCCAGGCGCTGCAGCGCCTGTTCGAGGCGGCCGAGAAGGCGAAGGTGGAGCTCTCCTCTGTCACCCAGACCACGATCAGCCTGCCGTTCGTCACGGCCGACGCCTCCGGCCCGAAGCACCTGAACACCACGCTGATGCGGTCGACGTTCGACCAGATCACCGCCGACCTCGTCGAGCGGTGCCTGGAGCCGGTCAAGCAGGCGATGGCCGACGCCAAGCTCACCGCCGACGACATCGACGAGGTCATCCTCGTCGGCGGCTCCACGCGCATCCCCGCCGTGCAGAACCTCGTGCGCCGGCTGACCGGCGGCAAGGACCCGAACATGTCGGTGAACCCGGACGAGGTGGTCGCCATCGGCGCCGCCATCCAGGCCGCCGTCATCAAGGGCGAGGTCAAGGACGTCCTGCTGCTGGACGTCACGCCGCTGTCGCTGGGCGTGGAGACGCTGGGCGGCGTGATGACCAAGGTCATCGAGCGGAACACGACCATTCCCGCCCGCCGTACCGAGGTGTTCAGCACCGCGGAGGACGACCAGCCCTCGGTCGACGTCGTCGTACTGCAGGGCGAGCGGGAGCGCGCGGCCGACAACCGCGTGCTCGGCCGGTTCAGGCTGGAGAACATCCGGCCCGCGCCGCGCGGCGTCCCGCAGATCGAGGTGACCTACGACGTCGACGCCAACGGCATCCTCAACGTCTCCGCCCGGGACAAGGACACCGGCGCCGAGCAGCGCATCACCATCAGCGAGAGCTCGACGCTGGACAAGTCCGAGGTCGAGCGGATGATCCAGGACGCCGAGCGCAACCGTTCGGAGGACCTGCGGCTGCGCGAGCTGGTGGATGCCCGCAACGAGCTCGACAGCGTCGCCTACCAGGTCGAACGGCGCCTGAACGAGCTCGGGCCGAACGTCGCCGCCCATGACAAGGCCCGTGCGGAGATGCTGGTCGCCGACGCCCGGCAGGCCGTCAAGGAGGCGGCGTCGCTCGACCGGCTCCGCTCGCTCACCTCGGAGTTGCAGCAGGTCTACCACGGCCTGTCCGCCGCGGCCGGCGCGGGCGCCGCGGCCGGTCAGGGCCCGCCGCCGGGGGCGCAGGGACAGGGCGGCGGCGCCGCCGGAGCCGACGACGACGTCATCGACGCCGAGTTCACCACTCCCGAGTGATCGACATGTCCGAGCACGACGCCGCGCCTGCCGGACCCCGGAACGACGACAAGGCGCTGATCGAACAGCTCGAGTCCCGCGTGTCCGAGCTCGAGGACCAGCGCCTGCGCGCGCTGGCCGAACTCGACAACGTCCGCAAGCGGGCGGCCAGGGAGGCGGAGCTCGAACGGGCACGGGTGGTCAGGCAGTGGCTGCCCGTCCTCGACAACCTCGATCTCGCGCTCCAGCACGCCGGCCCGGACGACGCGCTCGTCGAGGGCGTCAAGGTCGTGCGCGACCACGCCCTCGCCCTCCTCGAACGGCTGGGCTTCCCCCGCCGTGACGACACCGGTGAGGCGTTCGACCCGTCCCGCCACGAGGCCGTGGGCGCGATCGCCGGCACGGAGACCCCGCCGGGGACGGTCGTCCAGGTGGTCCGTCCCCGGTACGGCGAAGACGAGCGCCAGCTGCGTCCCGCCGCGGTCATCGTGTCGAAGGCCGACTGATGGCACGCGACTTCTACGAGGCTCTCGGCGTCCCCAGGACGGCCGACCAGGACGACATCCAGCGCGCCTACCGCCGGCTGGCCCGCGCCTACCACCCGGACGTCAACAAGGACCCGCAGGCCGAGGACCGGTTCAAGGAGATCTCCGAGGCCTACCAGGTGCTGTCCGACCCGGAGACGCGCCGCCGTTACGACGCGTTCGGGGAGGACTTCCGCCGCGTCCCCGAGGGCGTCGACCCTGACACCTGGCGGCGCGCCCGCGCGGGCGCCGGGGCCGGGGCGGGGGCAGGGCCCGGTGGCGCGTGGGCCGGCAGGACGACCTGGACCGACGCGGACCTCGAAGACCTCTTCGGCGAGATGTTCGGCGGCGTGCGGGGCCGGG
This sequence comes from Nonomuraea sp. NPDC003727, assembly GCF_053586935.1. NCBI lineage: Bacteria > Bacillati > Actinomycetota > Actinomycetes > Streptosporangiales > Streptosporangiaceae > Nonomuraea > Nonomuraea sp. NPDC003727. Next base: position 105,415 of record NZ_JBSFNE010000004.1, on the reverse strand, counting down.
GGTGGGGGCCCGCGCCCGGCGCCGACCAGGAGGCGGAGCTGCCGCTCACGGTCGAGGAGGCCTACCACGGCGGCCGCAGGAAGCTCACGCTCGGCGGCGGCCGCCAGATCGACGTCAGCATCCCGCAGGGTGTGACGAACGGCCAGCGCATCCGCCTGGCCGGCCAGGGCGGGCGCGGCGCGAGCGGCGCGCCCGCCGGGGACCTCTACCTGATCGTCCGGATCGTCGACCATCCGCGCTACCGCGTCGAAGGCCGCGACATCCGCGTCGTGCTGCCGCTCACGCCGTGGGAGGCGGCGCTGGGGGCGACCGTACCGGTCGACACTCCCGGCGGCGAGGCCAAGGTCAGGGTGCCGAAGGGCACCTCGAGCGGCCGCCGGCTGCGCCTGCGCGGACAGGGGATGCCCAACCCGCGCGGCGCGCCCGGCGACCTGTACGCCGAGGCCCGCGTCATGGTGCCCGAGCGCCTCACCGCTGAGGAGCAGCGCCTGTTCGAGCAGCTGGCCGCCGGCTCGTCCTTCGACCCGAGGAGATCGCGATGACCTACGCGCTCGTGCGAAGGACCGCCGTCGAGGCGGAGATGGACCTCGACGGTTTCGCCCGCGTCACCGGGATGCATCCGGAGCTGGCGCGGCGGCTGGTCGCCCTGGACCTGATCGAGGCGCGGCGCGACGCCGCGGGCCGGCTGTGGTTCCCGGTCTCGCAGGTGGCCCTGGCGGGCCGCATCCAGCGGCTGCGCGCCTGCTTCGGGCTGAACTACGCCGCCGTCGGCCTGGTGGTGGACCTGCTCGAGCACATCGCGCGGCTGGAAGCGGCACTGCGCGACCAACGCACAGGAGGGTGATGTGGACCCCAACCGCCTGACGCAGAAATCCCAGGAGGCTCTGCACGACGCGCAGACCAAGGCGCTGCGTTTCGGGCACACCGAAGTCGACGGCGAGCACCTTCTCCTGGCCCTGCTCGACCGCCCTGACGAGCTCGTGCCGCGCCTGCTGGGCCAGGCCGGCGCGGACGCGGACCGCCTCAAGGCCGACCTGGAGGCCGACCTCGCACGCCGTCCCCGCGTGAGCGGGCCGGGCGCGGCCCCCGGCCAGGTCTTCGTCACCCAGCGCCTGTCCCGCCTGCTCGACGCGGCCGAACGGGAGGCGCACCGGCTCAAGGACGAGTACGTGTCGGTGGAGCACCTGCTGATCGCGCTGCTGGACGAGGGCGCGCAGACGGCCGGTGGGCGGCTGCTGCGCGAGCACGGCATCACGCGCGACCGGTTCCTCCAGGCGCTCACCGCGATACGCGGCAACCAGCGGGTCACCTCGGCGATGCCCGAGGTCGCCTACGAGGCGCTCGAGAAGTACGGCCGCGACCTGGTGGCCGACGCGGCCGCGGGCAGGCTCGACCCGGTGATCGGCCGGGACGCGGAGATCCGCCGGGTCATTCAGATCCTGTCCCGCAAGACGAAGAACAACCCCGTGCTCGTCGGTGACCCGGGAGTCGGCAAGACGGCCATCGTCGAGGGGCTGGCCCAGCGCATCCACCGGGGCGACGTGCCCGAGGGGCTCAAGGACAAGACGGTCTTCAGCCTCGACATGGGCTCGCTCGTGGCAGGAGCCAAGTACCGGGGCGAGTTCGAGGAACGGCTCAAGGCCGTGCTGAACGAGGTCAAGGCCGCGGAAGGGCGGATCCTGCTCTTCATCGACGAGCTGCACACCGTGGTGGGAGCCGGCGCGGCCGAAGGCGCCATGGACGCCGGCAACATGCTCAAGCCGATGCTCGCCCGCGGCGAGCTGCACATGATCGGCGCCACGACGATGCAGGAGTACCGCAAGCACATCGAGAAGGACGCCGCCCTCGAACGCCGCTTCCAGCCCGTGCTCGTCGACGAGCCCTCCGTCGAGGACGCCATCTCGATCCTGCGCGGCCTGCGCGAGCGGCTCGAGGTGTTCCACGGCGTGAAGATCCAGGACAGCGCGCTGATCGCGGCGGTGGTGCTCAGCCACCGCTACATCTCCGACCGGTTCCTGCCCGACAAAGCGATCGACCTGGTCGACGAGGCGTGCGCCATGCTGCGTACCGAGATCGACTCGATGCCCGCGGAGCTGGATGAGCTGACCCGGCGGGTGATGCGTCTGGAGATCGAGGAGGCCGCGCTGTCCAAGGAGGACGACCCGGCCGGTACGGCCCGCCTGGAGGCTCTGCGCAGGGAGCTGGCCGACCTGCGGTCCGAGGCCGGCTCCATGCGCGCCCAGTGGGAGGCCGAACGGCGGGCGCTGAAGAAGGTCCAGGAGCTGCGCGAGGAGATCGAGCGCGTACGCCAGCAGGCCGAGGAGGCCGAGCGCGCCTACGACCTGAACCTGGCCGCCGAACTGCGTCACGGCAAGCTGCCGGAGCTGGAACGCCGGCTGGCGGCCGAGGAGGAACGGCTGGCGGCCAAGCAGGGCGGGCACCGGCTGCTGCGCGAGGTCGTCACCGAGGACGAGATCGCCGCGATCGTCTCGCGCTGGACCGGCATCCCGGTCAGCCGCCTCAAGGAGGGCGAGCGCGACAAGCTGCTCCGGCTGGACGAGATCCTGCACCAGCGCGTCATCGGGCAGGACGAGGCGGTGCAGCTGGTGGCCGACGCCATCATCCGCGCCCGGTCCGGCATCAAGGATCCGCGACGGCCGATCGGGTCCTTCATCTTCCTCGGCCCGACGGGCGTGGGGAAGACCGAACTGGCCAAGGCACTCGCGGAGGGCCTGTTCGACACCGACGAGAACATGATCAGGCTCGACATGAGCGAGTACCAGGAGCGGCACACCGTCAGCAGGCTGGTGGGCGCGCCTCCCGGGTACGTCGGCTACGAGGAGGGCGGCCAGCTCACCGAGGCGGTCCGGCGCAAGCCGTACTCCGTGGTCCTGTTCGACGAGATCGAGAAGGCGCACCCGGACGTCTTCAACGCCCTGCTCCAGGTGCTGGACGACGGGCGGCTCACCGACGCGCAGGGCCGTACGGTCGACTTCCGCAACACCGTCATCATCATGACGTCGAACATCGGCTCGCAGTACCTGCTCGACGGCGTCACCCCGGACGGGGAGATCAAGCCGGAGAACCGCGAGAGCGTCATGGCGGAGCTGCGGCGCCACTTCCGCCCGGAGTTCCTCAACAGGGTCGACGACATCGTCCTGTTCAAGCCGCTCACGCAGGCGGAGATCGAGCGCATCGTCGACCTGATGTTCGACGACATCAGGGACCGGCTGGCCGACCGGCGCCTCAAGCTCGAGGTGACCGACAGCGCCCGGCGCTTCATCGCCCAGCAGGGCTTCGACCCGGTGTACGGCGCGCGCCCGCTGCGCCGGTTCATCGCCCGCGAGGTGGAGACCCGCATCGGCCGGGCGCTGCTGGCCGGCGACGTGGCCGACGGTTCCACGATCATCGTCGACGAGCGCGACGGCGAGCTCGTCGTCACCTTCGGTGCCCACCGATGACCGCGCGCGCCGGGACGCCTGACCTTCAGGCGGCCTGTCCCCCGACCGGCCCGCGATCCCCCGCACGCGATCTCATCCCGCGCGCCTGCCTCGCCAGGCGCTCACGGCTTCGCACTCGGAGGACGTCATCATGAACGCCTTGGACGACGGCGTCGAACCCGCCGCCGACCGCACCACCCAGCTCGTCGAGCGCCTCTTCGAGAACACCCTGGGCGCCCTCGAACTGTTCGCGGTCTACCTGGGGGGCGAGCTCGGCCTCTACCGGGCCCTCCAGGAGCACGGGCCGCTGACGGCGGCGCAGCTGAGCGAGCGGGCCGGGATCGCGCCGCGCTACGCCGCCGAGTGGCTGGAGCAGCAGGCCGTCGCAGGGCTGCTGGAGGCCGACCCGGACGTGCCCGGCGAGGAGCGCCGCTACCGCCTGGACCCTGCGTACGTCCCGGTGCTGGTCGACGCCGACGATCCGGCGCACGCCGCGCCGTTCGCGCACATGCTCGCCGGGATCGGGGGCGTCATCTCCCAGGTGGCGCAGGCCTACCGCACCGGCGGCGGCGTGCCGTACGAGTCGTACGGCACGGCCTTCCGCCACGGCCAGGGACACATCAACCGGCCCGCCTTCACCCACGAGCTGGCCGCCACCTGGATCGCCGCCATGCCCGACGTCGTCGAGCGGCTGACGTCGGCGCCGCGCCCGCGCATCGCCGACGTCGGCTGCGGGCAGGGCTGGGCCGCCATCGCGGCCGCCCGCGCCTTCCCGAACGCGCGGGTGGACGGCGTGGACGCGGACGAGTCCTCGATCGCCGACGCGCGCGCCCACGCCGAGCAGGCCGGTCTCGGCGACCGCGTCCGGCTGGTGCGGGCCGACGCGGCCACGCTGCGCGACGGCGGGCCGTACGACCTGGTGCTCCTCATGGAGGTCCTGCACGACCTGTCGCGCCCGGTGGAGACGCTACGGGCGATACGCGAGGCGCTGGCCGACGACGGCGTGCTGCTCGTGGCCGACGAGCGCGTGGCCGACCGCTTCACCGCGCCCGGCGACCCGGTGGAGCGGATGATGTACGGCTGGAGCGTCACGCACTGCCTGCCCACCCAGCTCGTCGAGCAGCCGTCGGCGGCCGTCGGCACCGTGCTGCGCGCGGCCACCGTGGACCGGTACGCCGGGCAGGCGGGCTTCAGCGGATGCACCGTGCTGCCCGTCGCCAACGACTTCTTCCGCCTCTACCGGCTCGACCGCTGACGCCGCCCGCCGCACCGCCGCCCTCGCCCGGCTCACGGCACGACCGGGAAAGGGCCAGGTGCACAGCCACATCAGCAGCAGTCCCGCCAGCGCCAGGACGACGTCGATCAGCACGACGAGCGCGACCATCTCATCGCCACGACCTTCCCTCATCGGGAGAGCGCGGAACGGTCGGGGACGTCCAGCCGGGCGCTGTCGGCCGCCTGGTCGTCCTGCTGCCGCTCGGCCGCGAGCTGGGCCTCGACGTGCAGCCGGTGGTGCTCGGTCTCCCGCCACACGTCGTCCGCGTCCCAGCCGAGCACGCGCGCCATGAGCGCGGCGACCTCGGGCGCGGCGGCCAGGCCCCGGTCCTTCTCCTCGGTCGCGATGCGGGTACGGCGGGCCAGCACGTCCTCCAGGTGCCTGGCCCCCTCGTGCGAGACGGCGTAGACCACCTCGGCCTTGAGACAGTCGCGGGTCCCCGGCACGCACTCGCCCAGCACCGGATCGCCGGCGACCAGCTCCAGCAGTTCCTCGGTGAGCGAGCCGTACCGGCGCAGCAGCCGCTCGACCTTGGCCAGGTCCAGCCCGTAGCGCCGCGCCAGGTGGCGCCGGCCGTTCCACATCGTCTCGAAGCCGACGGCGCCGAGGACGGGCAGCCGGTCGGTGACGGAGGCGGGCACCGCGCCGCCGAGCTCCCGCACCGCCATGTCGACGGCGTCCTTGGCCATCACCCGGTAGGTGGTGTACTTGCCGCCGGCCACGGTCACCAGGCCAGGCGCCGGACGGGCGACCGCGTGCTCGCGCGACAGCGTGGCGGTGTTGGCCGCGTCCCTGGCCGGCAGCGGGCGCAGGCCGGCGTAGACGCCCTCGACGTCCTCCCTGGCCAGCGGGATGGCCAGCACCGAGTTGACGTGGTCGAGCAGGTAGTCGATGTCGGCGCCGCTGGCCGCCGGGTGCGCCTTGTCCAGGCGCCAGGCCGTGTCGGTGGTGCCGATGATCCAGTGACGTCCCCAGGGGATGACGAACAGGACGCTCTTCTCGGTCGGCATGATCAGGCCGGTGTCCAGGCGGATCCGGTCGCGCCGGACCAGGATGTGGACACCCTTCGACGCCTGCACGGTGGGCCTGCCGTCGGCGCCGGCCATCTGGCGCGTCTCGTCGGTCCAGACGCCGGTGGCGTTGACGACCTGGCGGGCGCGGACGTAAATCTCCTCGCCGCTGTCCAGGTCGCGCACGCGCGCCCCGCTCACCCGGGCGCCGTCCCGGACCAGGTCGGTGACGCGGGCCCCGGTCATGACGGCGGCGCCGTACTGGGCGGCGGTGCGCGCGAGCATCATGGTGAAACGCGCGTCGTCCACCTTCGCGTCGAAGTACTGGACGGCGCCGACCAGGGACTCGGGGCGCAGGCCGGGAGCCACCGCCAGCGCCTTCCTGCGGCTCATGTGCCGGTGGCGGGGCATGGTGCGGGCGCCGCCGAGAACGTCGTAGAGGGCCAGGCCCGCGCCGACGTAGAGCCGCTCGGCCACCCGGTGCCGCAGCGGGAACATGAACGGCACCGGCCGCACCAGGTGCGGCGCCAGCCGGGTCAGCAGCAGACCGCGCTCCTTGAGCGCCTCCCTGACCAGCCGGAAGTCCAGCTGCTGGAGGTAGCGCAGGCCGCCGTGGATCAGCCGGCTCGACCGGCTGGAGGTGCCGGCCGCCCAGTCGCGTGCCTCGACCAGCGCGACGGTGAGGCCGCGGGACACCGCGTCCAGCGCCGCTCCGGCCCCGACCACTCCGCCGCCGATGACCAGCACGTCGAACTCGGTCTCACGCATCCTCTGCAGCGTGGCGGCGCGGTGGGCCGGGCCAAGCGGTACAGACGTCATTGCAGAACTCCTTGCGTCGATCAGAGGGATGGACCCGCGGGGACCTGGCCGGCCCCCGCGGATCCGCCAGTCAGTCCAGCTCGACCCAGTCGAGGGTGCGGGACACGGCCTTCTTCCAGCCGGCGTATCCACGGGACCGCTGCGACTCCGACCAGGTCGGCTGCCAGCGCCGGTCCTCGTTCCAGTTGCGCTTGAGCTCGTCGGTCGACTCCCAGAAACCGACGGCCAGGCCGGCGGCGTACGCGGCGCCGAGCGCCGTGGTCTCGGCCACGACCGGCTTGGACACCGGGACGCCGAGGATGTCGGCCTGCAGCTGCATGCACAGGTTGTTGGCGGTGACCCCGCCGTCCACGCGCAGGACGTCGAGGGCGACGCCGGAGTCCTGCCGCATCGCCTCGACGACGTCGCGGCTCTGGTAGCAGATCGACTCGAGGGTGGCCCGCGCCACGTGGGCGTTGGTGTTGAAGCGGGACAGGCCGACGATGGCGCCGCGGGCGTCCGAGCGCCAGTAGGGGGCGAACAGCCCGGAGAAGGCGGGCACGAAGTACACGCCGCCGTTGTCGTCGACCTGCGCGGCCAGCGCCTCGCTCTGCGCCGCGCCGGAGATGATGCCGAGCTGGTCGCGCAGCCACTGCACCGCCGAGCCGGTGACCGCGATCGAGCCCTCCAGCGCGTACACCGGCTTGTCCTCGCCGAACTGGTAGCAGACGGTGGTCAGCAGGCCGTGCTTCGACCGGACCGGCTCGTGACCGGTGTTGAGCAGCAGGAAGTTGCCGGTGCCGTAGGTGTTCTTGGCCTCGCCTGGCGAGAAGCAGACCTGGCCGACGGTGGCCGCCTGCTGGTCGCCCAGGTCGCCGGACAGGGCGACCTCGCCGCCGAGCGGCCCGCCCGCCAGGGTCGTGCCGTACAGGCGGGGGTCGGACGACGGCTTGATCTCGGGCAGCATCCGCCGGGGGATGCCGAAGAACGACAGCAGCTCGTCGTCCCAGTCGAGCGTCTCGAGATCCATCAGCATGGTACGGCTGGCGTTGGTCGGGTCCGTGACGTGCACGCCGCCGTCGGGACCGCCGGTGAGGTGCCACAGCAGCCAGGTGTCGGTGGTGCCGAAGAGGGCGTCCCCGGCCTCGGCCGCCTCGCGCACGCCGTCGACGTTCTCCAGGATCCACTGGATCTTGCCGCCGGAGAAGTAGGTGGCCGGGGGCAGCCCGGCCTTGCGGCGGATGACCTCGCCCCTGCCGTCCTGGTCCAGAGCGGCGGCGATCCGGTCGGTCCTGGTGTCCTGCCAGACGATGGCGTTGTAGTACGGCCGGCCGGTGACCCTGTTCCAGACCACCGTGGTCTCGCGCTGGTTGGTGATGCCCAGCGCGGCCAGGTCGGAGGCGACGAGGTTCGCCTGGTTCATCGCGGTCTCGATCACCGCGCGGGTGCGCTCCCAGATCTCGGTCGGGTTGTGCTCGACCCAGCCGGCCTGCGGCATGATCTGCTGGTGCTCGAGCTGGTGCCGGGCGATCTCGTTCCCGCCGTGATCGAAGATCATGAAGCGGGTGCTGGTCGTTCCCTGGTCGACGGCTCCGATGAAGTCGGCCATGACGATCGTGCCTCCTGGATGGGGTTGGGGGGTTTCAGACTGCTTCGTAGGCGGGCTTGGCCGCGGGCTGGGCGGCCTCGGGCTCTTGTGCAGGCGGCAGGAACCGGCCGACCAGGACCTCGTACAGGCCGGCGCCGATCAGCCCGCCGATCACCGGGGCCACGATCGGCACCCAGAAGTAGAGCGAGCCGTACTGGTCGTGGAAGGCGGTCTCGTAGCCGGTCAGGAACGAGGCCAGGCGCGGGCCGAAGTCACGGGCGGGGTTGATCGCGTAGCCGGCGTTCGTGCCCCAGGCCATGCCGATCGCCACGACGAGCAGGCCGACCACGAAGGGCGCGAGGTTGGCCCCGGGAGAGGAGTTGCGCAGGTCGGTGATGGCGAGGATGAGGAACAGCAGGATGGCCGTGCCGATGATCTGGTCGCGGAAGGCGCCCCACGTGCCGACGGGCAGCGTCCCGTTGCCGGGCAGCGTCGAGAAGACGCCCTGGGTCTTGATGGTGAAGCCGGGGTCGACCTTCGCCAGCACCTCGGCGTAGTTGAACCGGACGATCAGGGCGGCCACGAACGCGCCCGCGGTCTGCGCCAGCGAGTAGGGCAGGACCTTGCGCCACGAGAAGCCCTTGAACACCGCCAGCGCGACCGTGACGGCCGGGTTGAGGTGCGCGCCGCTGACGCGGGCCGCGACGTAGACGCCGAGGGTGACGCCGAGGCCCCACGCCCACGCGATGCTGTCGTGCGCGCCGATCCCCGCGGCGGCCACCTGGGCCACCACGCCGACCCCGAAGAGGATCAGGATCATGGTGCCCGCGAACTCGGCGGCCATTTCACCGAGCAGTCCGCGGGCCTTGAGTCGTTCGGCCATTTCTCTCTCCTCACAGTGCCGTGCTCCCCCGGTGGAAAGCGGGAGCGGACCGTCGCCGTGAGTAGTCGTCCCAGGTGGTGTGACCGGCCTCACGGTTGCCGTGGACGCTAGGTGAGAGAAAACGGAGGGTCAACGGCAAGGTGTCGACAATGTCGAACACTAGTCAGCGATGCCGCGCCGGGTTAGAGTCTGAGAACTATGACGCAGGCTACAAAAGTCCACGTCTGTGGGCGATTGCGTAGATTGCCCGCTCATGGGTGTCGACATTGTCGAACACCTGTCGGCCACACTACGATCGGGCATATGCCAGGTCCAGTTCAGTCCATCGAGCGGGCGGCGGCGATCCTGCGTCTCATCGCGCGCAGCTCAGGCCGGCTCGGCCTCGGTGAGATCTCCAACGCGCTGGGGCTGGCCAGAGGCACCACGCACGGGCTGCTGCGCACCCTGCAGCGAGTCGGCTTCGTCGAACAGGACGACGCGACGGGCAAGTACCAGCTCGGCGCCGCCCTGCTGCACCTGGGCACCAGCTACCTCGACGTCAACGAGCTCCGCTCCCGAGCGATCAACTGGGCCGACGCGCTGGCCGCCCGCAGCGGCGAGGCCGTCCGCATCGGCACCCTCCTCGACGGCCAGATCCTCATCGTCCACCACGTCTTCAGACCCGACGACACCCTGCAGACACTCGACGTGGGCGCACTGCTGCCCATGCACGCCACCGCGCTCGGCAAGGTCCTGCTCGCCTACGACGTCGGCGCCGCCGCCGCCCTCGGCGACGGCGTCCTGGAAGCCTTCACCCGCCGGACGGTCGTGCAGCCGAAGGCGCTGGCCCGCACCGTCGCTCAGGTCCGCGAGGTCGGCTGGGCCGTCGAGGTCGAGGAGATGACCATCGGAGAGGCCGGCATCGCCGCGCCCATCCGCGGCCACGGAGGACTCGTCGTCGGCGCCATCGGGATCTCCGGCGCCGTCGAACGCATCTGCGACACCAAAGGACAGCCGAACGCCGCCCTGGTGACGTTCGTACGCGACGCGGCGCGCGCGGTCTCCAGGGACCTCGGCGCGGCCCGCTGGTGACCCCCCTCCACCCCCATCTGCCGAGGTAGGATGCCATGGTCATGCGCTACGTGATGTCCATCGATCAGGGCACGACATCCACGCGCTGCATCGTTTTCGACCAACGAGGGCGCCTGGTGTCGGTGGCGCAACGCGAACATCGACAGCACTTCCCCCGACCGGGCTGGGTCGAGCACGACGCCGTCCAGATCTGGCGCAACCTGGAGCGCATCGCACCCGAAGCGCTCTCCCAGGCGGGCATCGGCCTGGACCAGGTGGTGGCGATCGGCATCGCCAACCAGCGCGAGACCACGCTGCTGTGGGACCGGCGCACCGGCGCACCCCTCGGACGCGCCATCGTATGGCAGGACACCCGCACCGACGCCCTCGTCGACCAGTTCGCCGCCCGCCCCGACGCCTCGATGGTGCAGAAGCGCTGCGGACTTCCGCTGGCCACCTACTTCTCCGCCCCCCGCATCCGCTGGCTGCTCGACAACACCCCGGGACTGCGCGAACGAGCCGAACGGGGCGACGTGCTGTTCGGCACGATGGAGACCTGGCTCATCTGGAACCTCACCGGCGGCCCCCAGGACGGCCTGCACGTCACCGACGTCACCAACGCCAGCCGTACCCTCCTCATGGACCTCGCCTCGCTGGCCTGGGACCCCGACCTGCTCGACTTCTTCGGCATCCCGAGCGCCATGCTGCCGCAGATCCGGCCGTCCACCGAGACCTACGGCCTGGCCAGCCGCGTGCTCCCGGGCGTACGCATCGCCGCCGCGCTCGGCGACCAGCAGGCGGCGCTGTTCGGCCAGACCTGCTTCGCGCCCGGCGACGCCAAGTGCACCTACGGCACCGGCAGCTTCCTGCTGCTCAACACCGGCCACGAACCCGTCCGCTCCAGCCACGGCCTGCTCACCACCGTCGGCTACCAGGTGGGCGACCAGCCCGCCGTCTACGCGCTCGAAGGCCCGATCGCCATCACCGGCGCCCTCGTCCAATGGTTCCGCGACGGGCTCGGCCTCATCAACAGCGCCCCCGAGATCGAGACCCTCGCCCGGACCGTGGACGACAACGGCGGATGCTACATCGTCCCCGCCTTCGCCGGGCTCTTCGCCCCCCACTGGCGCAGCGAGGCCCGCGGCGTCATCGTCGGCCTGACCTCCTACATCACCAAGGGTCACCTGGCCAGAGCCGTCCTGGAGGCCACCGCGTGGCAGACACGCGAAGTCGTCGACGCCATGAACGCCGACTCAGGGCTGGAACTGCGCACCCTCAAGGTCGACGGCGGCATGACCGCCGACAACCTCCTCATGCAGTACATCGCCGACGTGCTCGACGTGCCGGTCGTCCGCCCCATGGTGGCCGAGACCGTCTCGCTCGGCGCCGCGTACGCGGCCGGGCTGGCGGTCGGCTACTGGGCGGACCTGGAAGGGCTGCGCCGCAACTGGCACCGGGCCGCCCAGTGGCTGCCCAGCATGGAGCCCGAGCGCCGCGCCACCGAGTACGACAACTGGCACCGGGCGGTGGAGCGGACGTTCGGCTGGATGAAGTCGGGCCGCTGAACGTGTCGCCGCCCCGGGCCGCCGTCGCCGGTCAGCAGCATCCGGCCATCGCGCCCGCGGCGGCCGTCGTCCCCGCCGGCGGGTGCTCCTTCGCCGCGGCCTCCACCGCCGCCAGCATCCCCTCCCGTTCGGCGGCGGAGATGAGACGGCCCCTGCTGACCACCGCGTGGATCCGCCGCGTGTTCCCGATGTCCCGCAGCGGGTCGGCGTCCAGGACGACCAGGTCGGCCAGCTTCCCCGCGGTGACGGTGCCCGTGTCCCGCTCCCACCCCAGGTGGCGCGCGGCGTCCGCGGTCGCGCTCCGCAGCGCCTGCATCGGCGTCAGCCCCGCCTCGACCAGCAGGCCCAGCTCGTCGTGCAGCCCGAAGCCGGGAAAGACGTACGGCTGGTTGCTGTCGGTCCCGGCGAGGATCCCCACGCCCGCCCGGCGCATCTCGCCGACGACGCGCAACCTCGCCTGGAAGTACTCACGCTGCGACGCGATCTCCTCAGGCGTGGCCGGGGCGCCGAGGTCCCCCTCCCAGTACTCCTCGGTACCGCGCGGCAGGTACTTCAGCCGCCAGTCGCCGCGAAAGGTGCCCGCCGGCGAGGCGGACACACGCGACGCGGCCAGCGTCGGGGTCTGCCAGGTATCCCGCTCCGCCAGCCGGGCGAACAGCCGCCCCGCCCTGCGCGCGTCGTAAGTGGCGACGGCCTGCCGTTCCAGCTCCCGCACCCAGACGAACCAGGGGTACGGCCCGCCCTTGGCCCCTACCGGGGTCCCGCCGATCAGGCGGCGGAAGGCGGCCTCGTCGCGCGACGTCGCGAAGAACGTCCCGAACAGGTGCTCCACGCTGCGCTGGCCGAGCTCGGCGGCCTCCCAGAGCGACACGTGGTCCGACAGGTGACCGGCGAACGGCAGGCCCTGCCGCCCGGCCTCGTCCGCGATCGCGGCGTACAGGTGCCGGGGCAGCAAGGAGTAGACCTTGACCAGGTCGGCACCGTCCCGCCGGGTCTCCCGCACCGCCTCGTGGGCGTCGGCCTCCGAGGTGACCGTACGGATGGGGAAGGCCCCGAGGAACGACTCCGGCCCGTCGAGGATGTTGCCCGCCAGCACCATGCGCGGCCCGGCCAGGTCGCCGGCCTCCAGCCTGCGCCGCAGGTCGTGACGGTCAGGGGTACCCCACATCTCCCGGATGCCGGTCACCCCGTTGGCCAGGTACAACGGCAGGTGCAGATCCAGCTTGTCGAGCTCGGTGTGCGCGTGCATCTCCCACAGCCCCGGGATCACGTACTTGCCGCGCAGGTCGACCGACCTGGCCCCGGCGGGAACGGGAGCGCCCGTCCGCCGGCCGACCCACGCGATCCGGTCGCCCGTCAGCACGACCGTCGCCTCCCGTAGGGGCGGCCCGCCGAGCCCGTCGATCACCGTCGCGTCACGCAGCACGGTGATGCCGGCTCCCTGCCCGCCGGTCGCGGCGCCGGCGGGCGCGGGCCACGACGCCGTCGCCGCACCCGCCCCGGCGACCAGGACCCCCGCCTTCGACAGCCATCCCAGGAACTCGCGCCGCGTCGCGGCACCGTCGTGCGCCCGGTCGTCGTGCATTCGCTCTCCTCGCATCCGTGCGGAGCCACGGGCCGTCAGCGGGGAACCGCTCGCCTGCCGGGACGAGGCTCGGCGCGACGCAGGGGCCGCCGCTGCCGTCCCCTTCCATACCGGAGCAAATCACTCCGATATGTGGGCACACTATAGCGGAGCAAAACACTCCGCAAGTTGTGCCGGAAGGGACCCCGAGCCCTTTACAAAGTAGATTCATGACGGGGAGCGGCGACCCCGCAGCCGCGGGGCCCTGGCCCGGGCCCCGCGGTGCGAAGGTCGCGGGTCAGCCGCCGACCACCGGCATGCGCAGGTCAGCCGCCGACCACCGGCATGCGCAGGTCAGCCGCCGACCACCGGCATGCGCGGGTCAGCCGCCGACCGCCGCCACGCTCAGGCGGCTCGGAGGTCGCGGGTCAGCCGCCGACCGCCTCCACGCGCATCTCGGCCGCGTGCTTCACCAGCGCGACGAGCACGTCGCGGCTCGACTGCCGCTTCCTGGCGTCGCACATCACGATGGGGATCGACGGGCTGAGCTGGAGCGCGAGCCGTACCTCGTCCAGCTCGTAGGTGGGGGCGCCCTCGAAGGCGTTCACCGCGACCACGAAGGGCGTGCCCCGCCGTTCGAAGTAGTCGATCGACGGGAAGCAGTCGGCCAGGCGCCGGGTGTCGGCCAGCACGACGGCCCCCAGCGAGCCTTCGGCCAGCTCGTCCCAGACGAACCAGAACCGCTCCTGGCCGGGGGTGCCGAACAGGTAGAGGACGTAGTCCTTGCTGATCGTGATGCGGCCGAAGTCCATCGCGACGGTCGTCGTGCGCTTGTCGCTCACACCGGACAGGTCGTCCACGCCGACGCTGCGGTCGGTCAGGGCCTCCTCGGTCCGCAACGGCTTGATCTCGGAGACCGCGCCCACCATGGTGGTCTTGCCCGCGCCGAAGCCACCCGCGACCAGGATCTTGATCGCGGTCGGCATGCGCGGCCCGTCAGAGCGCCCGAAGGCCATCGAGCACCGCCCGGTAGAGGTTCATGTCGTTCATGTCCGCCTCGTAGTGTGGTTCCTGCGCGGAGACGAGATTCCGTTCGTACAGATCCCCGAGAAGCACGCGGATCGTGTTGATGGGCAGGTCGAGGTCCGCGGCGATCTCGGCGACGGACTTCGGCACGCGGCAGATCCGCAGGATCGACAGGTGCTCGGGGTCCAGGCCGGACTCCGGGCCCGGCACCGGCCCCAGAGCGAGCGCCATGGAGATCATGTCGAACGTGCCACTGGCAGGCTGGGTACGCCCGCGCGTGACCACGTAGGGCCGGACGACCTGCGGATCGACCCAGGTGCCGTCGGCGGGCTCGTCCGGCCGGCTCACCGTTCGCCCCCGCCCTGCGCCAGAGTGGTGCGCGCCTCCGAGGTGAGGTACTGGCCGACGCGGGCGACGAGCATGGCCATCTCGTAGGCGACCAGGCCGATGTCGGCCGCCTGGTCGCAGAGGACGGCCAGGCAGGCCCGCTCCCCCGCCACGCTGACGATGAGGAAGCCGGACTTCCACTCGATGACCGTCTGGCGGACCGCGCCGCCCTTCACGTGCTCGGCGACTCCCCTGGCCAGGCTCTGCACCCCGGAGGCCACGGCGGACAGGTGTTCGCCGTCGGTGCGTTCCAACCCCGCGGAGGAGGCCATCAGCAACCCGTCGGAGGACAGCACGATGGCGTGCTCGGTGTTGCCGACCCGGCTGATCAGATCGTCCAGCAGCCAGTTCAGATCTGGGCTGGTACTGGTCACTCGTCGTCTCCCGACCGATCGTCCTGCATGAGCTTGGCCGCCTCGGACCTGCCGAGCTTGCTGCCCATCTGCAGCGAGCCCATCATGGCCCTGATCTCCTCCGGCGAGCGCTCGTCACCGTCGTCCTGCCGGCTCGGCGGCGTGGCGGGGGCTTCGTCGCGCAGCGCGGGGGCCAGGTTGGCCTGGGGCACCCTGAGCGGCAGCCCGGACGGGGTACGGCCGGCCGGCGGGGACTTGGGCAGGTCGGCGGCGGGCGACGCGGCGGTGTGCGACGCGGCGGCGGGCGACGCGGTGCTGGACGGCGCGGCGCCGGGAGCGGGCGTCGTGTCGGGGCCGCCGAGCGGCGGCACCGTGCGGAGCTGCGGCGCCGAGCGCGGCTGCGACCCCGGGCGGGAGTCGAGCTCCGGGCGGGAGTCCGGCGCTGGGCGGGAGTCCCGGACCGGGCGGCGGTCCAGCTGCGGGCGGGAGTCCTGTCCTGGCCGCGAGTCCGGTCCTGGGCGCGAGTCCGGGTCCGGGTGCGGGTCCAGATCCGGGTGCGGGCGCTGCGCGCTACCGGAGCGCTGGGCCGTACCGGAGCGCTGTGCCAGGTCGGAGACCTGTGCGATCTCGGAGAGCTGGGCCAGGTCGGACAGGTGGGCCATGTCGGAGTGCTGCGCGGTGCGCGGCCGGGGCGCCGTGAAGGTGGCCGTGCGCCCGGCCGCGGGCGCCGCGGTCTGCCTGCGCGGCAGACCCGCGGGCAGGTCGGCCTCCGGGTCGTCGTCGGGTCGTCCCTGGTCCGTCTCGACGAGCTCGCGCGGCAGCAGCACCACGACCGTGGTCCCCCCGTACGCCGAGGAGCGCAGCGACACCTGGATCCCGTGGCGTTCGGCCAGGCGGCTGACCACGTACAGGCCGAGGCGCGCGGTGGTGCCGGTGATGCGGAACTCGGGCGGGTTGGCGATGCGGTCGTTGGCGGCGTCCAGGTCCTCGGGCTTCATGCCGAGGCCGCGGTCCTCGACCTCCACGACGTAGCCGTTGGCCACGAACTGCCCGCCGACCTGGACGTTGGTGTAGGGCGGGGAGAACGAGGCGGCGTTCTCGATGAGCTCGGCCAGCAGGTGGATGACGTCACCGACGGCCCGGCCCACGAGAACGACGTCGCCCATGGGGAGGATGTCCACCCGCGTGTAGTCCTCGACCTCGGCCAGCGCGCCGCGGACCACGTCGACCATGGGCACCGAGTTGCGCCAGGTACGCGCCGGCGAGGCGCCGGACAGCACGATCAGGTTCTCGGCGTTGCGGCGCATGCGGATGGCCAGGTGGTCCAGCCGGAAGAGCTCCTTCAGGTCCTCCGGGTCGGTCTCGCGCCGCTCCATCACGTCCAGCACGCTGAGCTGCCGGTGCACCAGCCCCTGCGTACGGCGGGCCAGGCTGAGCAGGATGTCGCGGATGCTCTGCCGCAGCGCGGCCTGCTCGGCGGCGATGCGGATGGCGGTCTCCTGCACGGTGTTGAACGCCTGGCCGACCTGGCCGATCTCGTCGGCGCCGAACTGGAGCGGGGGCGCCTCGACGGCGACGTCGACGTGCTCGCCGTGCCCGATGCGTTCGACCACCCGGGGCAGCCGCTCGTCGGACAGCTCGTGCGCCGCGTCGCGGAGTTTCTGCAGCTGCGCGAACAGCGACCGCGCCGTGGTGATGGACAGGACGATCGAGGCGATGACCGCGATGAGTCCCAGGCCGCCGGCCAGCACCAGCCGCACGACGACGCCGGCCGCGACGGGCGTCGCGCGGTCGACCACGCCGTCTCCGGCCGTGAGCACCATGGTGTTGAAGTCGGCCAGGGCCTGCTCGGTGGTCGCCTTCCACTGCTCGGCGCCGAACGGGATGCTCTGGGTGCTCTGGCCGTATTCGGCGAGCAGGTTCTCGAGCTCGCCCAGCCGGGTGAACACCGGGCCGCTGAGAAGTTTGTCGTAGGCGGCCCGGTCGGCGCTCGGCAGCTCGGCGGCCGCCTGCTCGGCGACGTCGCGCCAGGCGCCCACGGTCCTGATGAACTGCGCGTGCTCCTCGACGCTCAACCGGCCCGCGGCGAGCGCGCCGGCCAGCAGGGCGTCCTCGGTGGCCATGATCTCTCGCGCCCTGCTCAGCGCCATGAGGGTGCGGGCGTCCTTGGCGAGCGTCTTGTCGTCAAGCGTCGCCATCGAGCCGTACATCCGGTAGAAGGAGCCGACGAGGTCGGCGAAGGCCTGGCTGGACCTGATCCGGTTCATACGCCCCGTGTCGACGGCCCGCCGGATGTCCGCGAGACCGTCGAGCTTGCCGAACATCTCGGCGAGCCGCTTCTCACCCTCGTCGTCGGCGGCCCACTCGACGATGTCGGCGCGCGCCGAGGTCTCGAAGTCGGCCAGGGTACGGTCCACCCGCTGGCGCTGCTTGCGCAGCTCCTCCCTGGAGCGTGTGGAGGCTTCTCCCAGGTGGATCATCGAGGCCCTGCGTTCCCGCTGGAGCTCGACGAGCAGCGGTTCGCTGGGGCTGACCACGCTGCTGTCCAGTTGGGTGACCCACAGCAGGTTGACGCCTTCACGCAAGGTGACCCAGGCCGCGAACGCCCACAGCGCTGTCAGGGAGAGGAGCAAAGCCGTGATTTTTGTCCGCAGTCGGGAATTGCGGGGGGGCATAGTACCTACTCTGCGAAGTCATCTGATTGCATGCAGGCGCGAGCAACCCGAGAACTCTAGCAAGGAGCATGATCTTGCTCAACCAACAACTGGGTTTTCCGACCTGTCATCCTGCTTTGTCACCTTAGTCGTCTAATAAGATCACACAACGGTATTGTCGTCACATGAGTGGCTCGGACGCAGAGGCATACTTCGGCATCCGCAACGACCTCGCGGACCGCCTGCTCACCGGATCGCACCAGCTGGCAGGGGTGCCCGCCGAGGACCGGGAGGTGGTCCTGCGGGCGGCGCTCGACGCGGCCGACGAGGCCGCGGCGCTCCTGCGCCCCTATCCCGTGCTGTACGCCGACGGCCGGAGCTCGGCCAGCAGGCTCGCCTTCAGCTGCCTGTCGGCGGCGGCCACCTTCCCGCACGCCCGCCGTGACCAGATCGCCGATCTCGGCGCGCTGACCACCATCCTGTTCGGTGTCGACGACATCGCCGACAGCATCGCCGGGCAGTGGTCCGAGCCTGAGGTCGCGGCGTTCTTCACCGAGCTTCCCGCGATCCTCACCGGCCGCTCTCACGCGGACGGTTCCGAGAGCCCGCCCGCCCAGGTCCTGAGCGCCTGGGCGCAGTGGTGCCGCCGCCTCCACGACCGTCCGGGCGCCTCCGTCCACGTGCCGGCCCTGGCACGGCAGCTACAGCTGGCGGGCGAGGCCATGAACCGCGAGCGCGCCTGGGCCGCCCGAAGGCAGCCGTGGCCGTCGTACGACGCCTATCTCGCCAACGGGATGCTGACCATCCTCTATCACAGCTGGTGGTCGGCGGCCCTGATCGTCTGCGGCCCCGAGCCTGCCGAGGCGGCGCACTGGACGGCGATCGAGCCGGCCACGGATCTGGGCGCCTCCTGCCTGCGGCTGGCCAACGACATCAGGACGTTCCAGCGGGAGAAGGCGGAGGGCAAGCCGAACGCCGTCAGCATCCTGGAGCGCGCCGGCATGACCGCCACGGCGGCGATCCCCCGGATCGCGGCGCACATCGACACGCTCGAGGCGGACTTCACGGCCGAGCTCGCGAAGCTGCCGGCCGAACTGGCCGGCATCGCCGACGGCCAGAACAGGAGCGTGGCGTTCAACGGCCGCTGGTACATGGCCAGGGACACCCACGCCTACACCGTCGGGGACCTGGCGGCCGACACCGCCGAGGCCGGTGGCCGCCCGGACGGCCGAGCCGGCTAGTACTGCTGGGCGAGGTAGGAGGAGGCGAGCACCGCGGCGCGGACCACGGCGACCGGCGTGTAGAGGTCCTTGTCGTGCCACAGCGGCGGATGGTCGGCACCGGCCGAACGCACCAGATGGGCGTGGCCGCGGGCCGCCGCCTCGGCACGCCGCGGGTCGCTCCCGCGCGGGCCGGTCAGCAGCAGCGTCATCATGGCGTAGGCGGTCTCCTCCGCGGTGCCCTCCCACCGCCCCCACGACCCGTCGGCGCGCTGGCCGTCCAGCACCCAGTCGGCGGCGGCGCGCACGGCAGCCGCCGACTCCTCGCCGCCGAACTCGTCGAGGGCCAGTGCGCAGCTGGCCGTGGCGTAGTACGGCGACGCGTGCCAGCGGTCGTCCCAGCTCCCGTCGGGCCGCTGCCGGTCCCGGATCCACTCGGCCGTTCCGGTGATGGCCGCGCCGTAGCGGTCGGCGGCGGCGGGACGGCGCGCGACGTACTGGCCGAAGGCGTCCAGCACGTGCGCGTTGACGCTGACGGAGGAGCCCTGCTCCCCCGGCCAGGTGGAGAAGTGCGTGCCGGAGTGGAAGGCCCACAGGCTGTCCGGCTCGTACGGCGCGCCGAGCAGCGACAGCGCGTACAGCGCCACCGACGTCGTGTCGGCGTCGGCCGGGAGCCCCGGTCCGGCGGGCGTCCCTGCGGGCCCGATCGCCGCCCTGAGATCGGCGACCATCTCCGGCGGCACGTCGATCGGCACTCCGGCGCGGATCAGCCAGCTGAGCACCCAGCCCCGCTCGAACACCGTGATCGGCACCCCGACGGGCACGGGGCCGCCGTGCCGCCGGGCGAGCGCCTCGAGGTGGCCGCGCGCCGGGTCGTCCGCGTCGCGCCACCCGCGCTCTCCCAGCCAGGCCGCGGTGGCCGCGGGCGAGGCCCCGACGGTGCCGATCGCCGTCGGGGCGACCGCGGGCGCGCCGCTGGCCGCCGGGCCCGCGATCTCCAGGGCGTGCAGCAGTTTCTCCGGGACTTCCGTCCCCGCCGCGATCCACGACCTGATCAGCGCGAGCGTGTCGTAGCTCATGTCGTCGGGCAGCGGCAGCGGCGGCTGGCCGGGCAGCGCCTGCACGTGCTGGTTGATGAGCGCCACGAGCGAGGGCACGATGTGCTCGATCGCCGGCATGTCGGGAAGTTCCCGCCGTGCGCCCAGGCAGTCGGCCAGAGCACGCAGGCCGCGCCGGGCCGCCTCCTCGAGGCGGTGCCGGTCCGCCGCGCCGAGGCCGTGCCGGTCGCCGTCCTCGGACTCGAGGGGGTGCCGGTCGCCGTCCTCGGACTCGAGGGGGTGCCGGTCGGCGCCGGGGGCGCCGTGGTCGTCGCGCAGCAGCGCCGACAGGATCGCCTCGGTGGCGCTCAGCGTCGGCACGAGGCCGTAGCCGTCCGGCGCCCCCCAGCTGCCGTCCGGCCGCTGGGTGGCCACCAGGAAGGCGAGCCGCTCCTCGTGCCCGACCAGCCACGGAGCCAGGGTGACCAGCCGGCCGGTCTCGTAGACCGACGGGGAGACCTGGCCCCACGGCCTGCGCATGAGATCGGTCAGCAGCGCGTCCGCGGCCGGGATCGTCTCCGGTACTCCCTGAGCGGTGATGCTCACCCGCCCACCTCCGTCGGCCGTGCCGGTCTGTTTCGCTCGCTCACCCGTCAGTCCCGCGCCCTCGGCACCAGCTTCAGCATGAGCTTCTCCTTCGGCCGCACCGACGCGCCCGGCACGGGCGTGAGGCGCTGCGGGTTGGTCAGTTCCACCCGGTACCTGCGCAGCAGGTTGGCGATCACCAGCGGGGCTTCCACGTAGAACAGGTGCTGGCCGAGGCAGACGTGCGGGCCGGCGCCGAAGGGGATGAAGCTGTAGCGGTGCCGCCGCTCGGTGTTCTCCGTCGCCCAGCGCTCAGGGTCGAACTCCAGCGGCCGGTCCCAGAAGTCGGCCAGCCGGTGGGTCGTGTACGGGCTGACCAGCACCTGCGACCCGGCCTTGATCGGGACGCCGCCGATCTCGGTGTCCGCCACGGTCTGGCGGGGGATGATCCAGCCTGACGGGTAGACGCGCAGCAGTTCCTGCAGCACCATGCGGAGGTACCGGAGCTTCGCGACGTCGGCCGGGCGCACCGGCCCGTCGCCGACGACCTCGTCGATCTCCTGCTGTAACCGGGCGTACACCTCGGGATGGTCGTGCAGCACCGACCAGAGCCAGGTCAGCGACATCGCCGTGGTCTCCGAAGCCGCGCCGTAGATGCTGACCAGGTCGTCGCGGATCTGCCGCAGGTCCGCCTCGCCGTCCGCGGCGATCCTGGCGCCGATCAACGCCGAGACCACCTCCTTGCTGCCCGTGTTCTCCTCGCGCGCCTGCTCGATCAGCGGGAAGACGATCTCGTCGACCTTCCTGGCGGCCGCCAGGAAGGCCCGGTCCCCCGGCACCTTGATGGAGTACGGCACGAACGGGAACATCAGCCGGAAGGCGATCGACGTCGCGCACGTGGAGAACTCGGGCGACAGCCGCTCGGCGACGTCGCGGGAGATCCGCCCGCCGAAGAGGACCTTGATGACGGCCTGGTTGACGATCGTCGTCATCTGGTGACCGCCCTCGACCAGCCGGCCGGTGTTCGCGTGGTCGTCCAGTTCGAGGATGGACTCGGCGATGACGTCGGCCATGTCCTCGGCCAGCGAGGCGGTGTACCTCGCGGTGAACAGCGGCTGGAGGATCTTGCGGCTGGACTCCCAGGCCTCCCCGTCCCCCAGGATGCTGTGGCCGATCAGGCGCTGCAGCGGCCGCCAGAACATGCCCTCGCGCACGAAGTTGGACCAGTCGGTCTTCAGCACCTGCTGCACGTGGTCAGGGTGGGAGATCAGATAGGGCCTGAACGGGCCGAGGTCCAGGCGGACGATCCGCCCGCCCGCCTCCATGCCCGCCTTCGCCAGTTCGTCGACAGGGTCCCTCATCAGGCGGGGGATGGCCCGATAGAAAGGAAGCACTCGTGGCGTGGTCGCGACAGCGCCCGCGGCAACCGACATGGCGATGATCCCCACTCCAAACATGTCAGGGAGCAACACGCGTCGCAAAAGCTAACTCTTGCGACATAAGTGACTCTCCGCCGCAGTATCGTACGATCCGCCTTCTCTGATCAAGATGTGGCACGTGTGATGATTGATCCGTCCTGGTGAGCGGCACCACCCGCTCACCCTTCCGGACCGGGCGGGCAGATCCGCGCGGACTTCACGGCAGGCGGTTCATCAGGGGCAGCCGGTCGAGGGGGACGAACCGTTCGGCGACCACCGCGGCGGCCACGGCGGCGAGCGCCGTGCCCCAGGCGAGCGGGTCGAGCGGCACGCAGCCGAAGAACTGGCTGACCCCCGGCACCTGCACGATCGCGGCCAGCACGGCCGCCGACCCGAGCGAGCTGAGCAGGACCGGGCGGCCCGTGCCGCCCGCGATCACCGTCTGGGCGAGCTGGGTGCCGACGAGGGCGACCAGTCCCACGGTGCGGGCCCGGGCCTGCGGTCCCGTCAGCCTGGCCAGCGTCCAGCCGGTGGTGGCGCCCAGGGTGGTGAAGACGGCCCGTCGCACGATGTCGTGGGTGAGCGCCGAACCCAGAGAGGTCTCCGGCCCCTCGTCGAGCAGCGCCGCCGCGGCGTCCTTCGACGGCGCCCGTACGGCGATGGCCAGCGCGGGCGCGAGGTCGGTGAGCATGTTCACCAGCAGCAGCTGCCTGGCCGTCAGCGGCGAGCGGCCGGTGGTGAGCGACCCGATCAGCGTGAAGCCGATCTCGCCGAGGTTGCCGCCGACGAGAATGGCCAGCGCCTCGCGGACCGAGGCCCACATGGCCCGCCCCTCGACCAGCGTCGAGATGATGGTCTCCAGGCTCTCGTCCGCCACGACCAGGTCGGCGGCGGCCCGCGCGGCCGGGGTCGCGCCGGAGCCGACGGCGATGCCCACGTCGGCCAGCCGGATGCCGGCGGCGTCGTTGGAGCCGTCGCCGGCCATCGCGACGACCCTGCCGAGGCGCTGGAACGACTCGACCACCCTGACCTTGTGGGTGGGCGTGCAGCGGGCGACCACGTCCACGTCGGGGAGGGTCTTGTCCAGCGCGCCGTCGTCCATCTCGTCGATGTCGGTGCCGGTCAGGACGTGCGGGTGAGGGTCGTCGGTGACGTGGGCGGCGATGGCTCCGGCCGTACCCGGGTGGTCTCCGGTGAGCATGACGATCTGCACGCCGGCGTTGCGCAGCGCGGCGACCGCCGACCCGGCCGTGTCGCGGACGACGTCGGCGAGCCCGACGAGGCCGGTGAAGCGCAGGTCGTCGATGTCGTCGTCGGTGAGCTCGTCGGAGTCCATGGGACGTTCGGCCACGGCGAGGACCCGGTGCCCCGATGAGGTGAGGTGGTCGATGCGGCCCTCGATCTCGCGCCGCCGCCCCTCGTCGAGCCCGGCGCAGCGCGGCACGACGACCTCGGGTGCCCCCTTGACGCTGAGCAGCCGGTCGGACCCGCGCCGGCCGAGCGTGGCGTGGTAGGCGCGGGACGACTCGAACAGCAGCGCGGTGATCTCCTCCCAGCCGTCGGCGCCGGTCTGGCGCGAGACGCCGAGCTCGGCCGCGCCCTCGCCGATCGCGCTGTCGGTGACGTGGCTGTAGTCCCCGTCGGCGGAGTGCGGGGTGGCGCGCAGGGCCGCGGCGAGCACCTCGCGCAGGCTGTCGTCGAGCGCGCCGACGTCCTTGTCGTGCTCGGCGTCGCTCACCCTGGCCAGCCGGATGCGGCCTTCCGTGAGCGTCCCGGTCTTGTCGAAGCACAGCACCTCGACCCTGCCGAGCGCCTCGATGGTCCCCGGGTCGCGGGCGTGCACGCCGCCGGCGGCGAGCCGGCGCGTCGCGGCCAGCTGGGCCGCGCTGACGAGCAGCGGCAGTCCCTCGGGCACCGAGGCGACGGCCAGGTTGACGCCCTCGCCGAGGGTCTCGCGCAGGCGCCTGCCGCGCAGCAGGCCGGACAGGGTCACGCCCAATGCCGAGCCGATGGCGATGGGCGTGGTGGCCCTGGTGATCGCCGTCAGCCGCTCCTCCACGCCGCTCACCCGCTCGACGCCGGCGGTGGCGGCCATCGCCCGGCCGGACTCGGTGGCGTCGCCCACGGCCACCACGACGGCGGTGGCGCTGCCGGCGGCGACCGTGGTCCCCTCGTACAGCATGGAGCTCCGCTCGGCGACGTGGTGGGCGAGGACCGCACCGGTGCCCTTGGAGACCGGCAGCGACTCCCCCGTCAGCGACGACTCGTCGACCTCCAGCCCGTCGGCTTCCATGACGCGGCAGTCTGCGGGCACGACCTGCCCGGTGTCGAGCAGGACGACGTCCCCTGGCACCAGTTCGCCCGCCTCCACCTCGCTCTCCGTGCCGTCACGCCGGAGCCGGGCGCGCACCTTCGTCTCTTCGGCCAGCTCGGCCAGGGTGCTCGCGGTGGCCGTCCGCTGCACGCCGCCCACCAGGGCCGAGACGCCCATGACGGCGACCACGAGGAGGGCGTCGACGAGCGAGCCGAGGACGGCCGAGCCCGCCGCGCCGGCCGCCAGCATCGGGGTGAACGGATTGTCGAGCTCGGCCCCGACACCGCGCACCAGCGTCGCCAGCGGTGAGGCCGCCGGCGCGCGCGCTCGGCGGCGCGCCTGCGCCTCGGCCGCGCTGAGCCCACCGTCCCGCGTCTCCAGGACGGCCAGCACCCGTTCGACCGGCATGGCGTGCCACGGTGTCACGGACAGGGCGGGCGCGATCGGCCGCCGCATGCTCGCGTGGGCCTGCCAGGCGCCCTGCGCCAGCGAGAGCGCGGCCACGCCGTTCACGGCCGACAGCACGTGCCCTGTCACCCGGCTCATCCGGTCGGTCAGCCCGTAGATCGCGGCCACGCCGGTGCCCGCCTTGGCGAGCGTCACGCCGCGCTCGCTGACGGCCCGGGCGTCGCGCGCCGACTCGATGACGAGCGCCGCGGTGCCCAGGTCGGCGCCGACGAGCAGGTGGGCGCCCCACGGCGGCCGGCCGTCGCGGCCGGACACGCCGACGCCGCAGTCCGCGGCGGCCAGCGCGGCGCCGTCACGTGACACCAGCATGACGACGGCGCCCTGGCGTTGCAGCTCGCGCACCGACGCGGCGAGCTCCTCGCCGCTCTCCTCCACCAGCCGCAGGTCCGCCCCGCGCGCGGCGACGGCGAGCGCGTGCGCCTCCGGCACCCGCCCCCGCACGACCTCGATCACGGCCTGGAGCCGCTCGCCGTGCGTCAGCGCCAGCACGTGGACGGCGGCGCCCTTCCTGAAGCGGTCGTGGTGCGACCTGCCCGCCCAGCCCTTGCGTGGCAGCTCGTCGTAGGGGCCGAGCGCCCAGTCGCCCTCCCTGCGCACCCGGTCGGGCTCCGACGGCTCGAACAGGCCGTGGAGCCGCGCGGCCACCGCCTCGTGGTCGGCCTTCTCCGCGGCGGCCACCTCGCCGATCATCAGGTCCTCGGCGATCAGCACGTCCTCGTCCAGCACGAGCGTGTCGACCCGGTCCAGGCGGCTCAGCGCCTGGGAGCCGGCGATGATCACGCCGCGCTGGGACAGCAGCGTGCCCAGCTCGGCGACGAAGGCGTCACGTCCCGCCGACGACGCCTTGGGCAGTCCGGCCAGCGCGACCTCGAGGCCCCGCTGCATGTCGCCGGTCAGCACCCCTCCGGCCAGGCTGCCGATGGCGCTGCCGGACAGCACGTTCTCGGCGTGCCGCTCGATCGGCCCGTTGGGCAGCCGCCGCGGCCGGTCGGGGGCACGCGCGTGGGCGCGCGCGCGTTCCGGGGTGCCGGTCAGCTCTTCCTCCCGCTCGGCCCACACGTCGTTCTGCACGCGTGACTGGCGGATCTGCAGCGTCCGCTGCACGAGGTCGATGGCCAGGCCCGTGCCGCCGGGGGTGAGTGTCTGGATCGCCGTGTTCACCATCGGCATCCAGGACCGGCAGGCGGGGATCGAGTCGTCGAGCACCTTGCGCAGCTGCGGGACCGCGCTCAGGTAGCCGGCGACGCCGGCGACCCCTGACGGCAGGGGCGCCCGGTGCACGAGCCACTCCACGCCGGTCACCGCCAGCCCGAGCGCGTCCGCGGCGAGCACGAGGGCGACGGGCGGCCCTGCCGACGTGCCCTCGGTGATGGCCGGGTCCTTCTCCACGGCGGCCCGCTCGGCCTCGTCCAGGACGGCGACGAGGTCGTCGACGGAGGGCGGCGGCTCGTCCACGGCGACGATCACGCGGCCCAGCGCGAGATTGACGCGCGCCCATCGGACGCCGGGGTGGACCGACAGGGCCGACTCGACCGCGTCGGTCAGCTGCTCGGGGACCGGGCACGACAGCGCGAGGTGGATCCGGCCCGGATAGGTCCACGTCGACCGGCGCACGCCGGCCAGCTCCGCGAGGGTGGTGGCGGCCCAGCCGGGCGCCTGCGCCGCCTTGTCCGCGGCCCACCTGAGCGGTGCGGCCACGAGATCCTGGCCCGGCAGCCTGGGCAGGCCGGGCAGCCTGGGCAGGCCGGGCAGCCTGGGCAGGCCGGGCAGCCTGGGCAGGCCGGGCAGCGACAAACCGAAAGGCATGTCGGCCCCGTACCCCGGTGAAGCCGTTTACGCGTGCCGGCGCGACTTTTCGGCCGGCGAGAGGACGACGCTCCCGCTGCTAGAGGCCGCGCAGCGCGGGCAGGAGGTCCTTCTCGGCCCACTCGAAGAACGGCTGCTGCTGGTCGGCGCCGATCTGCACGAGGGCCACGTGCGTGAACCCCGCGTCGGCGAACGCCCGCACCGCCTGCACGACCGCGTCCACGTCGGCGCCGCAGGGCACGCTCCGCGCCACGTCCTCGGGACGGACCGAGGACGCCGCCGCCTCGAAGTTGACCGGCCCCGGCAGCTCCGCCATGACCTTCCAGCCGCCCGCCGCGGCCCAGCGCCACAGCCGGTGCGCCCGCTGTTCCGCCGCCTCGGCGTCGCTGTCGTAGGCCAGGGCCAGCTGGCCGTAGATCGGCTTGCCGGCGCCGCCCGCGGCCTGGAACTGCGCGACGACCTCGGGCATCGGATCGTTGACGACGAGGAGGTCGGCGTGCTCGGCGGCGATACGGGCGGACCTGCCGCCGGAGGCGGCCACGCCGATCGGCACCCGCTCGTCGGGCAGGTCGTAGAGCTTGGCGGAGTCGACGTCGTAGAACTCGCCGTTGTAGGTGACGTAGTCGCCGCTGAACAGCCGCCTGATGATCTCGACGGCCTCGGCGAACATCCGGTGCCGGGTGTCCGCCGGCGGCCAGCCCTCGCCGATCACGTGCTCGTTCAGGTTCTCGCCCGCGCCCAGCCCGAGGGTGAACCTGCCCTCGCTCAGCACCCCCATCGTGGCGGCCTTCTGCGCGACCACGGCCGGGTGGTAGCGCATGATCGGGCAGGTCACGTAGGTCATGAGGGGCAGCCGCCGGGTGGCGTGGGCGACGGCGCCGAGCACCGACCAGGCATACGGCGAATGCCCCATCTCCTCCAGCCACGGGAAGTAGTGGTCGGAGATGACGGCGAAGTCGAAGCCGGTGCGCTCCGCCGCCACCGCGTTGCCGACGAGCTGGCGGGCCGGGGTCTGCTCGGACATCAGGGTGTAGCCGATGTTCACCATGGCCTCGTCATGTCCCCGCGGGGTCAAGGGTAGGTGCCGAGGAGCGAAGATTAATGATGAAGGTGGTCGACGCCGCGGGGGCCGGTCGAGCCCGGTAGGGGGATGATGGCGGTGACAGCGCTGACGCAGGAGACGGTGGCGGCTCTTTCCCGGGAGGTCGCGGTTCCCTCCTATGACCGGTCGAGACTCACGGCCGGCATCGTCCACGTCGGGGTGGGCGGATTCCACCGGGCGCACCAGGCGATGTACCTGGACCGGCTGATGAACGACGGACTGGCCCACGACTGGGCGGTCTGCGGCGTCGGGGTGCTGCCGGGCGACGCGCGGATGCGCGACGCGCTCGACGCGCAGGACGGCCTCTACACGCTGGTGCTGAAGCACCCCGACGGCACCCTCGAGGCGCGCGTCATCGGCTCGATCGTCGGGTTCCTCTTCGCGCCCGACGATCCGGAGGCCGTCGTCGAGAAGATGGCGGATCCCGCCGTCCGCATCGTGTCGCTCACGGTCACCGAAGGCGGCTACAACTTCCACCCCGTGACCGGCGAGTTCGTCGCCGACGCTCCGGCGGTCCGCGCCGACCTGGAGCCGGGGGCGGCTCCGGCGACGGTGTTCGGGCTCGTCACCGAGGCGCTGCGGCGCAGGCGCGCCCGGGGGGTCGCGCCCTTCACGGTCATGTCGTGCGACAACATCCAGGGCAACGGGGACGTCGCGCGGCGCAGCTTCACGGCCTTCGCCCGGCTCGCCGACGCCGATCTCGCCGGTTGGATCGAGGAGGCGGTCGCCTTTCCCAACTCCATGGTCGATCGCATCACCCCGGTCACCACCGACCAGGACCGCGCGTCCGTGGCCGAACGGTTCGGCGTCCTCGACGCCTGGCCGGTCACCTGCGAGCCGTTCACGCAGTGGGCGCTGGAGGACCACTTCTCCAGCGGGCGTCCGCCGTTCGAGGCGGCCGGGGTCCAGATGGTCGCGGACGTGGAGCCGTACGAGCTGATGAAGCTGCGCCTGCTCAACGCCGGTCACCAGGCGCTTGCCTACTTCGGCCGTCTCAGCGGACACCGGTACGTCCACGAGGCGGCCACGGACGCGGCTCTGGCGAGGTTCGTGCGCGACTACATGGACATCGAGGCCACGCCGACGCTCCGCCCGGTCCCCGGTGTCGACCTGGAGGACTACAAGCGGACCCTCATCGAACGCTTCGCCAACCCCGAGGTGCGCGACACCGTCGCGAGGCTGTGCGCCGAGTCCTCGGACCGGATCCCCAAGTGGCTGCTCCCCGTGGTCCGCGAGCAGCTGGCCAGGGGCGGCGAGGTCACCCGCGCGGCCGCCGTCGTGGCCAGCTGGGCCCGGTACGCCGAGGGGGTCGACGAGGCGGGCGAGCCGATCACGATCGTCGATCCGCTGAAGGACCGGCTGACACCCATCGCCAGAACGCAGCGCACGCGGCCCACGGCCTTCATCGAGAATCGCGACCTCTTCGGCGACCTCGCCGACGACAAGCGGTTCGTCGAGCCGTATCTGCGCGCGCTCGAGTCCCTGCACACGCGGGGCGCCCGCGCGACGGTGCGGGAGCTGGCGGAGCGGGAAAGGCGCACGTAGGGGCAGGTTCGGGGGCCAGGTTCAAGGGCCAGTTTCGGGGGTTCGGCGGGCCGGCCGGGGCCGCGCCGTTTCCGGCCGGTGATTCGACGTGCGCGAAAGTGCAAATTGCTGACACATTCCCCCGAAGCCCAAAATCTTGTTTGCAAGAAAATAGAATACACATTCGTTTATATAGGGCACCCAAGGACAGTTGACCGCCATTACCGCCCTTTTTTTGCCTGGAGTGCGGGGGTGAGTGGACAGTGGACTGCTATCCGCCCGAGCCGAGTAGGCGGGATGTGCTTCGTGGCGCGCTGGCCGCGGGGGCGGCGCTCGCCATGACGGGCGCCTGCGGCACGCAAACCGACGCGCCGCGAACCGCCGGTGCCGGCCCATGGCGCCAGTTCCAGGGCACCACCCTGAACTTCATCTCGGAGAACACCGCTCCGACCGCGGCCATCGCCGCGAACACCCGCCCGTTCACCACGCTGACCGGGATCGACGTCAAGATCGTGACGCTCGAGCTCACCGCGCTGGTCCAACGGGTCGCCCTGGACCTGGCCTCCGGCCACTCCCAGTACCAGGTGATCTACGCCGATCCGTACCAGGTGCTCGCGCCGTACCAGCGCGGCCTGGTGGACCTGCGGACCCTGCAGGCCGACCCGAGCCTGCCTGACCTACCCGGCGGCATCGCCGACTTCATCCCTGCGCAGATGGACGCGGCCGGCCGGTTCGTCGACCCCCAGGCCGTCTACGCCCTGCCGTACGACGCGCCGACGATGATCTGGCAGTACCGGCGCGACCTGTTCGCCAAGTACCACGACCGCATGGCCGCCGACCTCGGGTTCGACCCGACGCCCAGCGGGGAGCGGACCTGGGAGGAGTACTTCAGGATCGCCGAGTGGTTCAACAAGAACGCCAAGCAGGACGTCAAGTACGGCACCGGCCACCAGGCCCGCCAGCACGACTCGCTGATGAACGACTTCAGCAACGTGCTGTGGTCCTACGGCGGCGACTACTTCGACAACGGCAAGGAAGTGGGGCGCCTGGGCTCGCGCGACCCCGGCCCGTGCCGCCTCGACTCCCCCGCCGCGATCGCCGGCGCGGAGTTCTACCAGCGGCTGCTCAGCATCGCCGACCCGGCCTCCACGACGTGGGACTGGGACGGCGTGGGCGCCGCCTTCCGGGGCGGCAGGCTGGCGATGTGCCCCAACTGGCACGAGTTCGCGGCCAGCAACGAGCAGGTCATGCCCGGCAGGGCCGGCTACTCGGCGCTGCCGAAGGGCCCGGTCAGCACGGCCAACATGTACGGCGGCACCGGGATCGGGATCAGCGCCAACACGCCGCCGAACGAGCGCGGCGCGGCCTGGCTGTTCCTGGTGTGGGCCACCTCGCCGCAGACGCAGCTGGCCAACCTCCAGAGCAAGGCCGGCGGCGGCACGCCCACGCGTATCTCCGTCTACGAGCTCCCGCAGGTGCGCGCCGCCGAGCATCGGCCCTCGCCGATGCCCAACATGCTCACGGCCGCCGCGGTGCGAGAGGCCTGGCGGCCCGACCGGATCGGGCTGCGACCCAAGATCCCCATGTGGAACGAGTGCAACACCGCGATCTTCACCCAGCTGTCCCGCATGCTCACCGGCGGAGCCTCGCCGGAGGAGGCGATGCGCGAGATCAAGTCGCGGGTGGACCGGATCGTGGCGCGAGGGTGGGTGGCCTAGATGACACACGCCGCGGACACCTCACCGGTGCTCAGCCGCTCGGCCCGGCCGAAGGAAGCCGCTCCGCGCGAGCCGCGGATCGGCTTCGAGGGCAGGATGATGACACCGGGCCTGATCGTGCTGGCCGCGCTGTCCATCGTGCCGTTCCTGGCCCTCGTCGCGATGAGCTTCTCCCACGTCAGGCTGCTCGGCGGGGTGTCGCTCGACCTGGTCGGCCTCACCAACTGGGTGCGCTTCTTCACCGACGCCGACATGTGGATGTCGTGGGCGCGCACGGTCATCTACTTCGTCCTCACCGTCGGGCTGGAGATGACGCTGGGCGTGGCCATCGCGCTGTGCCTGTACCGGGTGCTGCACGGCCGCAACATCATGCTGAGCCTGCTGCTGCTGCCGATGTTCGCCGCGCCGTCCATCGTCGGGCTGCTGGGGCGCTACCTCACCGACTCCACCTTCGGCCTGTACGCGTGGGTGCTGCGTTCCTTCGGCTACCAGGGCGACATCCTCGGCAGCCCGGTCAGCGCCTTCATCGCCGTCGTGCTGATGGACGTCTGGGAGTGGACCCCGCTGATCGCTCTGATCACCCTCGCCGGCCTGTCGAGCGTGCCGCAGTCGGTGCGCGAGGCGGCGGCCGTCGACGGTGCCGGAGGGTGGATGACGCTGCGGTACGTCATCTTCCCCGCGATCTCCAACGTGCTGCTCGTGGCGCTGCTGATCCGCTCGATGGACGCCATCCGCTACTTCGACATCATCTGGGTCACGACCAACGGCGGTCCCGCCGACGCGACCAAGATCGTCCCGATCCGGCTGTACGAGACCGCGTTCCGCTTCTTCGACTTCGGTTACGCCGCCGCCATCGGCCTGGCGATGCTGGCCTTCTCGATCATCATCGCCCGTACGTTCGTCCGCCTGCTCGACGTGAGGGGGTTGACCCGATGAGCACGACCCAGACCGCGCCGGCCGGCCCGGGGGTCACCGCGGCCCCGCGGGGGGTGCCGCAGTCGCCCCTGGAGGCCACCAGCAGGAGCACGCGGTGGCTGACCGTGCTGCTGCTCGCGCTGGCCCTGCTCTGGACGCTGGTCCCGCTGGTGTGGATGTTGATGTCGTCGTTCAAGAACCGCACGGACGTGACCGCGCCCACGCCGAAGTTCGCGTTCGCGCCGACGATGGACAACTACGTCGGCCTGTTCACCGGCGCGAACAACCTCGTGCCGTACATCTGGCACAGCGTGCTGGCCGCCGGGATCTCCGCGCTGCTCGCGGTCACCCTGGGAGCGCTGGCCGGGTACGGCCTGGCCCGCACGCAGATGCGCGGGAAACGACACCTGGCCTTCTGGATCATCTCGACCCGTATGGCGCCCATCGCGGCGGTCGTGGTGCCGCTGTTCCTCATCTTCCGCGGGCTCGGCCTGATCGACTCGATCCCCGGACTGGTGCTGGCGTACCTGACCTTCAACCTGCCGTTCGCCATCTGGCTGATGAGCGCGTTCTTCGCCGAGGTGCCGCCGTCGCTCGAGGAGTCCGCGCTGGTGGCCGGCTGCACCCGCTGGCAGGCCTTCCGCACGGTGATCCTGCCGCTGACGAAGTCGGGCCTGGTCACCACCTTCGTGCTGTGCCTGGTGTTCGCCTGGAACGACTACGCGTTCGCCGTGGTCTTCTCCGGCCCGAACTCCCAGACGCTGCCCATCGCCGCCTCCCAGCTGGTCACCCAGACGGGTGTCGACTGGGGCCAGCTCGCCGCGATCGGAACCATCGTGGTCGTGCCGATGATGCTGGCCGGGCTCGCCGTGCGGCGCTGGCTGGTCACCGGCCTGACCCTCGGCGCCGTCACCGGAGAGTAGGAGGCAGCCATGCGTGCCGCCGTACTGCACGGCGTGGGAACGGTCCTCCTGGAGGAGCGGCCGCGGCCCGAGCCCGGCCCCCGGGAGGTGCTCGTGCGGGTCGACTCGGTAGGCACGTGCGGCTCGGACGTCCACTACTACGAGCACGGGCGGATCGGCGACTTCGTCGTGACGTCCCCGCTGGTGCTCGGGCACGAGCCGTCAGGGACCGTGGTGGAGGTCGGGTCCGCGGCGGGCCGCCACCGCCCGGGCCAGCGGGTCTCGCTGGAGCCGGGGGTGCCCGACTTCACCTGCCCGCAGTGCCGGGCCGGCCGGTACAACCTGTGCCCCCGGATGCGCTTCTTCGGCACCCCGCCGATCGACGGCGCCTTCTGCGAGTACGTCGTGGTGCACGAGGAGTTCGCCTACCCCGTCCCCGACTCCGTCTCCGACGACGCGGCCGCCCTCATCGAACCGCTGTCGGTGGGCGTGTGGGCCTGCCGCAAGGCACGGGTCGGGCCGGGCACCCGCGTGCTCGTCACCGGCGCGGGCCCGATCGGGCTGCTCTGCCTCCAGGCGGCGCTGGCCTTCGGCGCGACCGACGTCCTGGTCACCGACGTCACCGGCACCCGGCTCGGGCTGGCCCGCGACCTGGGCGCCCGCGCGACTCTCAACGTCCGCGACGACCGCCTGGCGGACGCCGGTTTCGAGCCGGACGTGCTGCTCGAATGCTCCGGCCATCCGGCGGCGATCGGCGAGGCCGTCCGCGAGGTGGCGCGGGCCGGGCGGGTCGTCCTCATCGGCATGGGCGGCGACGAGATCCCGCTGCCCCTGTCGTACGTGCAGACCCGCGAGCTCGAGGTGACCGGGACCTTCCGCTACGCCAACACCTGGCCGGCCGCCATCGCGCTGGCCGCCTCGGGCAGGGTGCGGCTGGACGACCTGGTCACCGGCCACTACGGCCTGGCCGAGGTCGAGAAGGCGCTCACGGCCGGCAGCCGCGATCCCGACCTGGTCAAGGCCGTCGTCCGGCCGCAGGAGTGATGAGGATGGCGCGCGCTCGGACCACCAGCACCAACACCACCGGCCCCGGACCGGGGCGGCGGCCGTCACCAGGCCGCCACCGGCTCGGCGCCGACTAAGGAGACACCGATGGCCAGAGTTGTCTACGACGAGGCGACCCGCGTCTACCCCGGATCCACCAGGCCCGCGGTGGACGCCCTCGACCTCGACATCACCGACGGCGAGTTCCTGGTCCTCGTCGGCCCGTCAGGATGCGGGAAGTCCACCTCCCTGCGCATGCTGGCGGGTCTCGAGCGGGTCGACGGCGGGCACATCAGCATCGGTGACCGGGAGGTCACCAACCTGCCGCCGCGTGACCGGGACATCGCGATGGTGTTCCAGAACTACGCCCTCTATCCCCACATGTCGGTGGCCGACAACATGGGGTTCGCCCTGAGGGTGATGAAGACGCCGAAGGAGGAACGTGACCGGCGGGTCCGCGAGGCGGCCAAGCTGCTGGACCTGGAGGACTTCCTCGACCGCAAGCCCAAGGCGCTGTCCGGCGGTCAGCGGCAGCGCGTGGCCATGGGCCGGGCGATCGTCCGCGAGCCGAAGGTGTTCCTCATGGACGAGCCGCTGTCCAACCTGGACGCCAAGCTGAGGGTGCAGACCCGCACCCAGATCGCCGCCCTGCAGCGCCGGCTCGGCGTCACGACCGTCTACGTGACCCACGACCAGGTCGAGGCCATGACGATGGGCGACAGGGTGGCCGTCCTGAAGGACGGGGTGCTCCAGCAGGTCGACACACCGCTGGCGCTGTACCAGCACCCGGCCAACGTCTTCGTCGCGGGCTTCATCGGCTCCCCGGCGATGAACCTGGCCGAGTACGGCGTCGAAGGCGACGAGGCGGTCCTGGGCGAGATGCGCATCCGGCTGAGCCGCGAGACGCTCAAGCTGCTCAAGGAGGAGAGCAGCGAGCGCGTCATCGTCGGCTTCCGGCCCGAGGCCGTCGACGTGGTCGGCGAGGGGGAGACGAACGGCGAGCAGCCGACCTTCCCGATCTCGGTCACGGTCGTCGAGGAGCTCGGCTCGGACGCCTTCCTCTACGGCCAGTACGCCGACACGACCGACCCGGCGCTGCGCGACCGGACGGTCATCGCGCGCGTGGACCCGAACGCGCCGCCCGCCAAGGGCCAGGTGGTCCGCCTGCGGATCCAGCCGGGCAAGGAGCGGCTCTTCTCCGCTGTCACCGGGCAGCGGCTGTCCACCTGACCACCAGGCACCAGGAGAGGAGCCGGACGCGTGATCGTGGCCTGTGGTGAGGCGCTGGTCGACCTGGTGCCGCGGCGGGACGGCTGCTTCGTCGCCCGGCCGGGGGGCAGCCCGGCCAACGTCGCCGTGGGCCTCGGCCGGCTCGGCGTCGCCGTCGCCATGCTCGCCCGGCTCGCCGACGACGGGTTCGGCCGGCTCCTGCGGGCGCACCTGACGGACTCCCGTGTCGACCTGAGCCTCGCCGTCCCGGCGGGCGAGCCGACGACGCTGGCCGTGGTCACCCTCGGGCCGGAGCGCGGCGCCGAATACACCTTCTACGTCACGGGCAGCGCCGACGGCGCCTGGCAGCCCGCCGACCTGCCACCGGAGCTACCGGCCGGTACGGCCTGCGTGCACGTCAGCGGGTCGCTCGCGCTTGCCGTACCGGCCATGGGCGACACATTGGAGGCGTTGCTGCGGCAGGAGCGCTCGCGGCGCACCCTCGCCTTCGACCCGAACCTGCGGCCCCGGCTGGCCCGCGATCCGGCCGCCCTGCGCGCGCGGCTGGATCGCTGGATCGGCCTGGTCGACCTGGTCAAGATCAGCTCCGACGACCTGGCCTGGCTGACCCCCGGCGAGCCGGTCGAGAGCGTCGCGGCCCGCTGGCGGGAGCGCGGGCCCGCCGTCGTCGTCGTGACGCGCGGGGCCGCGGG
The DNA here is from genome assembly GCF_053586935.1 of Nonomuraea sp. NPDC003727. Taxonomy (NCBI): domain Bacteria; kingdom Bacillati; phylum Actinomycetota; class Actinomycetes; order Streptosporangiales; family Streptosporangiaceae; genus Nonomuraea; species Nonomuraea sp. NPDC003727. Next base: position 69,846 of record NZ_JBSFNE010000004.1, on the reverse strand, counting down.
TGTGCACGCGCTCGGGCCGGAAGGGCCGGTCGACCTGCCCGGCCGGCAGGTGCGGGTGGCCGACACGGTCGGGGCGGGAGACGCGTTCATGTCCGGTCTGCTGGCCGCGCTCGCCGAGGGCGGCGCGCTGGCGCGCGACCGGCTGGCCGCCCTGCCCGCCGGCCCGCTGGCGGCGGCGCTCGACCAGGCCCAGCACGTGGCCGCGCTGACCTGTACCCGCGTGGGCGCCGAACCGCCGTGGCGGGCGGAACTCGACGCCGACAGCGGGGCCCGGCCCGCCGCCGCCCCCGGCCGGACCGCCGACGCGTGACGCGGACCCGACCGGACCGGTTCGTGACGCGGACCCGACCGGACCGCTCGTGACGCGGACCGCCAGCTCGTGACGCGGACCCCGGCCGGACTACCGACGCGTGACGCGGACCTTGACCGGACCGCCGGCTCGTGACGCGGACCCTGGCCGGACCCGGCTCGTGACGCGGAGCGCCGGGTGTGGCGGCGTTCCGGTCAGGCGCGGGTGAAGCGTGCCGCCGGGGCGCCGCGCAGCCTGCCGGGCGGCAGCTTCCTGCCGCAGATCGCCAGCAGCAGGTCCTGTGCCGAGCCGTGGACCGGCGTGCCCGTCCCGAAGGTCCAGTCGAGGTCGTCGGCGCGGAACTCGACGCCGGCGAGGTCGACCTTGAAGAACAGCACGCCCCTGTCGGACGCGCTGACCGGCAGGGCGGGCCTGAGCCGCTCCTCGGGCACCTTCCGGTCCAGGCCCAGCGCGACGGTGATGTCCAGGCCGTGGATCACGTCGTGGCTCAGCGCGCCCTCGTGGCCACCGCCCGGGGGCTTCCAGGGGTGGGTCGCGTTGTCGCGCAACGAGGCGGTGAGCTGCCGCGGCGTCATCGTGCCCGCGTCACGCCTGGCGAACCGGTCGGCCGCCCTGTTGAAGTCGCCGCGGGCGGCGAGCAGGCCGAGCACCACCTTCGGCAGCGAGTAACGGAAGGGCGTGGTCATATGGGCCGCCACCTCCCGTACCCGCCATCCCGCGCACAGGCTGGGCTGGTCCCACTGCCGGTCCGACAGGCCGGCGAGCACGTCCGCGAGGTCGCGGCGTTCGGCGGCGACGGCCGCCCTGATGTCGTTCATCGGGTTCCCCTTCGCTGAAGGCTGTTCGCCTCACCGACGAACGGGAACCGGCCGGACCGACACGCGCCGCCACGGGAATTCGCCGGAACGCGAACCTCGGGAACGGCGGGCTTTCGACGGCGCCGGGGAAGGGAGACGCGGGCGCCGGACCGAACCGGGGACAGCGGCCGGCTCGGGGATGCGGACGCGGCGTCAGACCGGACCGGGCAGGACGGCGGCCAGCTCGGGGATGCGGGCGCGGTAGCCGTCCAGCAGCGCGCGTGCCGTGGCCACCGAATCGACCAGGGGATGCAGCGCGAACGCCGCGACGGCCAGGCGGGCCGAGCCGGACAGGGCGGCCGCGATGGCGGTCTGCTCGACCGCCTTGACCTGCTGCACGAGCCCCAGGAACCGGCCGGGCAGCGGGCGGGTGGCCAGCGGCCGGATCCCGGCACCGGTGACCAGGCAGGGGATCTCGACGACCGCCTCCTCGGGCAGGCCCGGCACCGCGGAGCCGTTGCGGACGTTGAGGATCATGGTGGAGGGCTCCCCCCGCGCGATGGCGGCCATGAGGGCGAGCGCGATGCCCTCGTACCCGCCCGCCTCCAGGTCGGCGACGTCGCGCTCGCCGGCGGCGGTGGCGTCGCGGGCCTCGGCCATGTACGTCGCGTCGCGTTCCCTGCGCGCCCTGCCCCAGGCGGCGAGGGCGTGCTCGGGCCGCTCGCGCACCGCCGCGTAGAACCGGTCCTGCTGCCCGAGCAGGGCCTCGCCACGGGTGTGCGCGGCGCCGCGGAGCGCGGCGACCGACTCGCGGGTGAAGTAGTAGTAGTACAGGTACTCGTTGGGCAGCGCGCCGAGGGTGCGCACCCAGTCGCCGCCGAAGATCCTGGCCTCCTCCACCCGGCGCAGCGCGGCGTCGTCGGCGAGCAGGTCCGGCAGCACGTCGCGGCCGTCATGGGTGAGGCCGCGCAGCCAGCCCAGGTGGTTGAGCCCCACGTAGTCGGGCGACACCCGCGCCGGATCGAGCCCGAGGGCGGCGGCGGCGCGCCTGACCAGCCCGATCGGGGAGTCGCAGATGCCGACCACGCGGTCCCCGAGCACCCCCTGCATGGCCTCGGTGATCATTCCGGCCGGGTTGGTGAAGTTGATGACCCAGGCGTCCGGGGCCAGAGCGGCCACCCGCTCGGCCACCCGCACCGCCACCGGCACGGTGCGCAGGCCGAAGGCGATGCCGCCTGGCCCGGTCGTCTCCTGGCCCAGCACGCCGAGGTCGAGCGCGACCCGCTCGTCGGCCGTACGGCCCGCCAGCCCGCCCACCCGGATCGCCGAGAAGACGAAGGCGGCCTCGCGCAGCGCGGCGTCCAGGTCCGTGGTGGCCCACACCTTGGGCGGGCGGTCGTGTCCGGCGGCGAGCTGGTCGAGCACGTGCCGGATGGCCGCCAGCCGCTCCTCCGACACGTCGTGCAGGACCACCTCCTCCACCCGCGGGGTGGCGGTGTCGCGCAGGAGCGCGCCGTACACGAGGGGCACCCGGAAGCCTCCGCCGCCCAGAACGGCCAGTTTCATCGCGCTCCCCGTCCGCCGCCCGGTCTCGGCAGGGGCTCGCGCGCGGCGGCGACGATCACGCGAGCACCACCTCCGTGCCCGCCGCCGCGCAGGCGCGCAGCGTCCTCTCGTCGGCGCCCTCGTTCGTGACGATCACGTCGATGTCCTCGGGGCCGCACACCCGCAGGGCGCCGGTGCCGGGGAACTTGTGCCGGTCGGCCAGGAGCACCACGCGCTCGCCCGCCGCGATCATGGCGCGCTTCAGCGGCACCTCGGCGAGCGTGGTGTCGACGAGCTGGCCGTCCGGCCGGACGCCGCTGGCGCCGAGGAAGACGTGGTCGGCGCAGATCTGGCTCAGCGCCGCCTCGGTCAGCACCCCGACCAGCGAGTGGTAGGCCCGGCGGACCATGCCGCCGAGCAGCAGCACCTCGACCTCGGTGTCGGTGCGCAGCACGTCGAGGACGGCCAGGCTGGAGGTGACCACCGTGACGCGGCGCCCGCGCAGCCGGCGGGCCAGGCGCATGGTGGTGGTGCCGATGTCGAGCAGGACCACGTCGCCCTCGTGCACCATCCGCGCGGCGCGGACGGCGACCGCCTCCTTGTCCCGCTCGTCGACCGCGGCCATCTCGGCGAAGGGGCGGTCGTCGTCGGCGTCGACGTCGGCGAGCGCGCCCCCGCGCACGCGCCGCAGCGTGCCGTCGCGGTCGAGCACCTCAAGGTCCCTGCGGATGGTGGACGGGCTGACGCCGAGCTGCCTGGCGAGATCGAGCACGCTGGTGGCACCGGCGAGGCGGACCCGGCGCATGATCTCCGCATGCCTGAGGTGCTGGAGCACGGGGGGATCATATCAGTCATTTACGCGCATGAGTGAGCAACATTGACCAGCTTGCCGCACAAAGCACTTGATGTGCTCGAGGAAACATGCAAGATTGCGCACAAGACGGTCTGTCGAGGAGGACTCATTCCCGTGTCTGTCCAGGCGTACGACCCTCTCGCCGATCAGCGCACCCCTGAGGGGCCACGGTTCGACGTCTTCTTAGCGGGCACGGTCTTCCTCGACATCGTCTTCACCGGCCTGCCCTCGATGCCCGTCTCCGGCACCGAGATCTGGGCCGAGGGCATGGGTTCCTGCCCCGGCGGCATCGCCAACCTCGCCATCGCGACCAGCAGGCTGGGCCTGCGCACCTCGCTGGCCGCCGCGTTCGGTGACGACGACTACGCCGACTTCTGCTGGCGCACACTGGCGGAACAGGAGTCGGTCGACCTGTCCAGGTCACGGCGCTTCGCGCACTGGCACTCGCCGGTGACGGTCTCCATGGCCGTCGACCGCGACCGCAGCATGGTGACCCACGGCCACCCCGCGCCGATGCCGGCGACGCAGATGATCGGCACGCCGCCGCCGTCCAGAGCGGTGATCGCGGCGCTCGCCAGCGACGAGCCGCTCGGCGAGGGCAACTGGGCCGAGCGGGCCCACCGCGAAGGCGCGCTCATCTTCGCCGACGTGGGCTGGGACCCCTCGGGCACGTGGCGTCCCGAACTGCTGGACCAGCTGACGATCTGCCACGCGTTCATGCCCAACGCGGTCGAGGCGACGGCCTACACCGGCACCGACACCCCGCGCGACGCCCTGTACGCGATCGCCGACCTGGTGCCGCTCGCCGTGGTCACCGACGGGGCCAACGGCGCCATGGCCATCGACTCCCTGTCCGGCGAGGAGGCCTACGTGCCCGCCCCCCGGGTGACCGCCCTCGACCCGACCGGCGCGGGTGACGTGTTCGGCGCCGGCCTGGTGCTCGGCACCCTGTGCCGCTGGCCGCTGGCCGACCGGCTGGCCTTCGCCGGCCTCTGCGCGGCGCTGGCCGTCCAGCAGTTCGGCGGGTCGCTGGCCGCGCCGGGCTGGGGGGACATCGCCGACTGGTGGCACGCGGCACGGGCGAGAGCCGGGCACGGCGGCGCCTACGCCGAGTCGCTGGCCCGCCGTTACCGCTTCCTCGACCGGCTGGTGCCGACCGTCCCGATGGGCGCGGTGCGCCGGGCCGTGGCCACCATCGCCAGGCACGCCGACCTGGGCATGGTCGCTCCCCCGCCCGAGGCCGCCACGGGACCGCCGGCGGATCGGGGCCCCGAGGCCGCCACGGGACCACCGGTCGATCCGGACCCTGAGGCCGCCACGGGACCACCGGCGGACCCGGACACGCCGCCCGAGGCCGCCGAAGGACCACCGGCGGACCCGGGCCCTGAGGCCAACGCGGGACCACCGGCGGACCCGGACACGCCGCCCGTGCCTGCCCACAAGGAGTAACCCATGATCTCCACGACGCGAACAGCGCGCGGGCGCGAGCCGCGCGGCGCCGTGACGCGTGCCGTCCTCGTCGCCGGTGCCGCGGTCCTGGCCCTCACCGTGGCCGCGTGCGCGCCCGGCTCCTCGGCACCGCCCGCCCCTGCCCAGCCCGCCTCGGCTGTGCGCACCGACGCCGCGGCCCTCGGCCCCGTGACGCTCACCGTCTGGGACCAGGAGGTCCGCGGCGGGCAGGCCGCCCAGATCAAGCAGCTCAACGCCGCGTTCGAGAAGAAGTACCCCAACATCACGCTCAACCGGGTCTCCCGCTCCTTCGACGACCTCAACACCACGCTGCGGCTGGCGCTGAGCGGCAACCAGCCGCCGGACGTGGTGCAGGCCAACAACGGCCGCGCCCAGATGGGGGCGTTCGTGAAAGCGGGCCAGCTGCGCCCGCTGGACGCCTACGCCGAGGCCTACGGGTGGAGGAAGCGCTACTCCCCGTCGGTCCTGCAGTACGTGAGCTACACCCCCGACGGCAAGATCTTCGGCACCGGCGACCTGTACGGCATGCCGCAGGTCGGCGAGGTCGTCGGCATCTTGTACAACGCCGCCAAGCTGGCCAGGCTCGGCCTGCGCCCGCCGACGACGTGGGAGGAGTTCGACGCCGCGCTGGCCACGGCCAAGGCCGCCGGCGAGGTGCCGCTCCAGCTGGGCAACCTCGACAAGTGGCCGGCCGTCCACGTGTTCGGCACCGTGCAGGCACGGCACGTGTCCGCCCCCAAGATCACCTCGCTGGGCTTCGGCCGCAAGGGCGCCTCGTGGACCACCCCGGAGAACCTGAAGGCCGCCGAGCAGCTCGTCGACTGGGTCGACAAGGGCTACTTCGCCAAGGGCTTCAACGGCCAGGGCTACGACGCCGCCTGGCAGGCGTTCGGCAAGGGCCAGGGCGTCTTCCTGATCGGCGGCAGCTGGCTGGTCGCCGACCTGCAGAAGGTCATGGGCAAGGACCTGGGCTTCGTCCGGCCGCCCGGCACGCCGCCCGTGGCGACCGGCGGCACCGGCCTGCCGTTCGCGATCACGGCCAAGAGCCCCCACCCCGACGCGGCGGCGGCCTACATCGACTTCCTCACCAGCGCCGAGGCCATGAAGGTGCTCACCGCCAACGGCCTGCTGCCGATCGCCGACGCCACCCGGCAGGACGGCGTCGGGGCCGGCGCGCAGCAGGACATGTTCACCGCGTTCGGCGCCGTCACCGAGCGCAACGGCCTGGTGCCCTACCTCGACTACGCCACCCCGACCTTCGCCGACACGCTCGGCGCGGCGCTGCAGGACCTGCTGGCCGAAAAGGTCGCCCCGCAGGAGTTCCTGGCCACGCTGGAGAAGGACTACAAGACGTTCGCCGAAAGCAACGAGTGACCGCGAGCTCATGGCCACGCCGCTCTCGTCCGCGCGCGCTCCCGGGTCAGGGCGTCCGGAGGCGGCCGTGACCCGGTCCCGGCCCGCCCCCAGGCGCCCGGGAGGTCCGCCCGGGGAGCCGCGCGGGATCGCCTACCTCTACCTGCTGCCCGCCCTGGCGGTCTACGCGGCGTTCCTGCTCTATCCGATCGCGCGGGCGGCGCACCTGTCGCTGTTCGAGTGGGACGGCCTGACCCCCGGCAGGTGGGCGGGGCTGGACAACTACGCCGCGATCGTCGCGGACGAGGGGCTGCGGGCCGCCTTCGCCCACGCCCTGGTCCTCATCGTCTTCTACGCGCTGGCGCCGCTGGCGATCGGGCTGACGCTGGCCGCGATACTGAACCACGCCAAGGTGCGCGGGCTGGCCTTCTTCCGCACGGTGGTGTTCCTGCCCCAGGTGGTCGCCATGGTCGTGGTGGCCGTCGCCTGGCGGCGCGTCTACGCGCCCGACGGCACGCTCAACGACCTGCTCGGCGCGCTCGGGCTCGACGCGCTCACCAGGGGCTGGCTGGGCGACCACGCCTTCGCGCTGCCGGCGGTCGGCGTGGTCGGCACGTGGTTCGAGACCGGCCTGGTGACCGTGCTGCTGCTGGCCGGGATGAGCCGCATCCCCGTGGAGCTGTACGAGGCGGCCAGGCTGGACGGGGCCGGCGCGGTCAGGGAGTTCTTCACCGTCACGCTGCCCTCGGTGCGCGGGGAGATCGCGGTCGCGCTCACCCTGACCGTGATCGCCGCGCTGCGGACGTTCGACCTGGTGTACGTCACCACGCGCGGCGGGCCGGGCGACTCGACGGCGGTGCCGTCGTACGAGGTCTACCATCGGGCCTTCGAGCTCGGCCAGGTCGGCTCGGCGGCGGCGGTCGGGGTCACCCTCACCGCCGTCATCTTCGCGATCTCGTTCGTGATCAACCGGTTCGCCGACAGGGGTGTCTCGTGATCTCTCGCGGGGAACGGCTGGCCAACTACGTCATCCTGCTGGCGTTCGCCGCGTTCGCGCTGGGACCCGTGGTGACGATCCTGTCGGCGGCGCTGGGCCCCGACGACGCCGCCGGAGCGGACGGGCAGCGGTTCAGCGTGGCCGGGCTGCACGTCGGGAACTTCGCGGCGGCGTGGGAGGTCGGCCGCTTCGGCACCTACCTGGCCACCAGCCTCGCGGTGTCGTCGTTCGTCGTGGTCGTCAGCGTCGTCCTGTCGATCATGAGCGGGTACGCGTTCGGCACGATGCGCTTCCGCGGCCGGTCGGTGCTGTTCTACCTGTTCCTGCTCGGGATCATGATGCCGAGCGAGGCCATCGCCGTACCGCTCTACTACGACCTGCGCGCGCTCGGCCTGACCGACACCTTCTGGTCGGTCGCGCTGCCGCAGGCGGCGCTGTCGGTGGCGTTCGGGACGTTCTGGATGCGGGCCTACTTCCGCACCGGCAGCCGCGCGATCGTCGAGGCCGCCCGCATCGACGGCGCCTCGGTCTGGCGGATCCTGTGGCAGGTGCTGGTGCCACCGGCCCGGCCCGCCATCGTCACCCTGACCGTCCTGGTCTTCATGTGGACGTGGAACGAGTTCCTCATCCCGCTGATCATGGTGACCTCGGAGTCGCTGCGTACCGCGCCGCTCGGGCTGGCCTTCTTCCAGGGCCAGTACACCTCCGGCTTCACGCTCCTCGCCGCCGGCTCGGTCATCGTCGCCACACCCGTCGTGATCTTCTACCTGTTCCTCCAGCGCCATTTCATCCGCGGGCTGCTCCAGGGGGCGGTCCGCGAGTAATCCCGGAGGTTCCATGCGCCATCCGCAGCACCCGCGACCCACCCCTCCCGCTCCTCCCCCGGCCCCCGCACCTCCGCGCGCCGAGCCCTCACCTTCCGCGCCTCCGCGCGCCGAGCATCCGCTGCCCGCACCTCCGCAGGCGTCTCCGCCTTCCACGCCTCCACGCGCCGAGCATCCGCTGCCCGCGCCTCCGCAGGCGTCTCCGCCTTCCACGCCTCCGCGAGCGGTGTGCCCGCCTCCCGCGCCTCCCCGGGCGGTGGCCATACATTCCGCGTCTTCGCGGACGGTGACTCCCTCGACCGCGTCCTGGCGGGCCGCGCGGCCGGGGGATCGCCTGGGCGTGCTGGCCGTCGCGGTGCTGCTGGCGCTGGCGCCGGCCGTACCCGCGCTGGGCTCGGCCGCCCCGGCGGGCTCCCACGCTCACCCCGCCCCGCCCGGCTCCGTGACGCACCCCGCCGCGCAGGCCGGCACCGGGCCCGCCACCCCGGGCGGGACCGAGCCCGCCACCCCGGGCGGGGCCGAGGCCGCCGCCTCGGGTGGGACGCGTGCCGATCTCGACGTGCTGTTCGTCGGCGCCCATCCCGACGACGAGGCCTTCACCCTCTCGACGCTCGGGCAGTGGAAGGAGGACCACGGCGTCCGCGCCGGCGTCGTCACCGTCACCAGGGGCGAGGGCGGCGGCAACGCCGTCGGCCCCGAGGAGGGCCCGGCGCTCGGCCTGCTCAGGGAGGCCGAGGAGCGTACGGCGGTGGCGAAGGCAGGCGTGCGGGAGGTCTTCAACCTCGACGACGTCGACTTCTACTACACGGTGAGCGCGCCGCTGACCGACCGCGTCTGGGGCGGCGACACGCTGGAGAAGGTCGTGCGGATCGTCCGCCAGACCAGGCCCGAGATCCTGCTGACGATGGATCCGGCCCCCTCTCCCGGCAACCACGGCAACCACCAGCAGGCCGCGCGGCTGGCCGTCCAGGCCTTCCACGCGGCGGCCGACCCCCTGGCCTTCCCCGAGCAGCTCGCCCGTGAGGGGCTGCGCCCCTTCGCGCCCGCTCGCGTGCTGCTCGGACGGGCGCGCGGGACCGCCCAGAACGGTCCCCGGTGCGCCGCGACGTTCCGCCCCGCCGATCCGACGCAGAACGTGTACGGCGTGTGGAGCGGGCGCGTCTCCCCGAGCGCGGGACGGAGCTGGGCCGCCATCGAGCGCGACGCCCAGCGCGTCTACGCCTCCCAGGGCTGGGCCGGCTTCCCCGACGTGCCGCAGGACCCGGACCGGCTCGGCTGCGACTTCTTCACCCAGGTCGACTCGCGGGTGCCCTTCCCCGAGCCGGGCACCGCGGCGGCCGCCGCGCCGACGGCGGTCCTCGACGGCGCGCTGGTCAGGGCGTCCGGCGCGGTCCCGCTCGGCACCTCGCTCGACCTGCGCGCCGGCACCTTCGACGTCCGCCCCGGCACGGCGTTCACCGTCACGGTGACCGCGACCGCTCCCGCCCGCGAGCCGCTGGGCCGATCGGCGGTGACACTGCGCGTCCCCGAGGGCTGGCGGGTCAGCGGGTCGGGCGACCTCGGCGGGCTCGGCGCCGGCCGTACCGGGTCGGCCGCCTTCACCGTCACGCCGCCGCGGGAGGCCGCCCCCGGTCAACGGGCGCGGGTGGCCGCGACGCTGGCCACCGAGAAGGGCCGCGGCTACACCGACCGGGTGGTCGAGGTCAGCCCCGCCGTACGCGGAGGGCAGCAGTCGCTGCCCCAGGTCGGCCAGTACGAGACGTGGGCCGCGCAGGCGGGCGTGCCGCAGCTGCGCGACCTGGTCACTCCCGTGCTCACCCTGCCCTCAGGCGGCTCCCGCCAGGTGGGCGTCGTGGTCACCAACGTGAGCGACACCGTCCGGTCCGGCACCGTACGGCTGGACCTGCCCGCCGGTTTCGCCGCCGACCGCGCCGAGGCGGCCTACACCGGCCTGGCGGCGGGGGCCTCGACGACGGTGCCGTTCACCGTCACCAACACCGACACCTCGCTGCAGACCGCCAACGAGGGCGGCGACTACGCCTACACCATCACCACGACCAGCGCGGACGGCTCCAGTGTCAGCAGGCCCGCGCTGGAGCTGGTGCCGGCGGCGGCCATCCCGCGGGCGGCCGAGGCGCCGGTCGTCGACGGCGCCGAGGGCGACGGTGAGTACGCCGGCGCGGCCCTGGACGTCTCACGCCTCTGGGAAGGCTCCGCGTGCGCGTCGGCGGCGGACTGCTCCGGCACGGCCAAGCTCTCCTGGCGCGACGACACGTTGTTCCTCCTGGTCCAGGTGAACGACGACGTGACCGGCACCCGCCTGCCCGCCGCCGACTGCAAGCGCCACTGGCGGACCGACGCCGTCGAGGTGACCCTCGACCCGCGCGGCGCGTCGGAGAACACCTCCACGACGTTCAAGGCGGCGGTGCTGCCGGTGACGGCCGAGGGGCCGCCGTGCTTCGAGCGGGACGCCGACAACCGTCAGGGGCCGGGCGAGCGGACCGCTCCGGGGATGCGGGTGGCCGCGAAGGTGTCGGCCGGGCAGTACACCGTGGAGATGGCCATCCCGATGGAGCTCCTGCCGGGCGCCGTCGATCCCGGGCATCTCGGGCTGAACGTCCTCGTGTACGACTCCGACACCCAGGACAAGACCGGCCAGACCCGGATCGGCTGGTCGACGTGGGGCGGCGTGCAGGGCGACCCGTACCGGTGGGGCGTCGTGACGCTGCCGGGCTATCGGCCGCCGCCGGGGCGGCCGACCACCCCGCCCGACCCGGTGATCCCTGACACCGGCCTGTCCAGCCTGGACTCGCCGCAGTCGCTGGAGCAGGCGGCCCGCCTCGGCCTGCCGCTCGCCGGCGGTCCGGCGGCCGGGCCGTCCGAGCGCGGCCTGGTCACCTCCGCCGTGGCCGGGCGGGACGCGGTGACGGTGACGCTGCGCGCCGCGTCCGCGGGCACGGCGCACCTGTTCGTCCGCGACGGTCAGGGGACGGCGGGCAGCCGCGTGGTCACCGTCGCGCACGGCGGTGTCACGACCGTGCGCGTGCCGCTCACCCGCGCCCTCGGCCCCGGCGCGTTCGTGCCGGCCGGATGGCTGGCGTCCGGCGGCGGCACGCTGGCCTCGCAGGTCCGCGTCCGCTGACGGAACCCCGCCGTGGGCACGCTGGCCTCGCAGGTCCGCGTCCGCGGACGGAACCCCGCCGTGGCTTCAGGTCCGGGGCGCGGCCCCGGCCGCCGACGCGGCGCGGGCCTCGATCGCGGCGATCAGGGCCTCCACCTGGACGGTGTAGACCGGTCCCGGGCGTATCTCGGCGAGCTCCGCGTTCAGGCGGGTGATCCGGGGGAAGCGCTCGGGATCGACCGTGCGGTACTCCCGCCCCCATGACGACTCGTCCCCCGCTCTGACCTCGGGGGAGAACAGCGCGTAGGCGGCCGCCTGGGCCACGTGCGCCAGGAGGGCGTCGGCGACGGCCCGGTAGTACAGCGCGGCGTCGGCGCCGTCGAGCCCCGCCTCGCCGACCGCGCCCAGGATGAACTCGACCAGGCGGAACTCGTTGATCCGCCGGGTGGTACGGCTGCCGGTGATGGAGGCGACGGCCGGATACTTGAGCCCGATTCGCAGCGACGCGTCGGCCAGCGCCCGCAGCCGGTCCTTCCAGCCGAGCCCGTCGGGAACGCTCTCGATGACCTCGCCGTAGACCCGGTCGGCCACCGACAGCAGCAGCTCGTCCTTGTCGCGGAAGTGCCGGTAGACGGCCGTGGGGTCGGCCCCGAGCTCCTCGCCGAGGCGGCGCACGGTGAACGCGTCGCCGCTGCCCCGGGCGGCGATGCGCAGGCTGGCCTCGATGATGGCCTCGCGGCTGAGCTGGCTGCCCGAGCGTCTGGTCCTCACAGGTGTCTTCGCCATGATCGCTCCAGTGTATCGGTTGGGTCTCCGGATAGCGCAACAGTGTTGACATCTATGTTGCGCTCGCGTTCACTCCTCCCCAACACGGCGTGAGCGGAAGGTGCGGTCATGGTGGAAACGATCTTCATGGGGCGGGTCTTCACTGGCACGACCGCCGCCCCGATCGAGGCGGCGGTCGCGGTCGGAGGGGGGCGCGTCCTGCGGGTCGGCGACCGGAAGGAGGTGCTGGCCACGGCGGGCCCCGACACGGACGTGGTGGACCTCGGCGGCGGGCTGCTCATGGCGGGTTTCCAGGACGCCCACGTGCATCCGGCCTTCGGCGGCGGCCAGATGCTGCGTTGCGACCTGTCGGCCGAGCACACCGTGGAGGGCTACCTGACGGTGATCGCCGCCTACGCCGCGGCGCACCCGGACAAGGCGTGGATCCACGGTGGCGGCTGGTCGATGGACGTCTTCCCCGGCGGCACGCCGACCAGGCAGCTGCTCGACACGGTGGTGCCCGACCGGCCGGTGCTGCTGACCAACAGGGACGGCCACGGCGCCTGGGCCAACAGCCTGGCGCTGCGCCTGGCGGGACTCGACAAGGACACCCCCGACCCCGTTGACGGCAGGATCGAGCGCGAGCCCGACGGCACCCCGCAGGGCACCCTCCACGAGGGCGCCATGACGCTGGTGAGCGAGCACGTGCCGGTGGCGACCGCCGAGGAGGCCTACGCCGGCCTGCTCGCGGGCCAGTCCCACCTGTTCTCGATGGGCGTGACCGCCTGGCAGGACGCCATGATCGGCGCCTTCCCCGGCAACCCCGACAACTACGAGGTGTACCTGCGCGCCGCCCGTGAGGGAACCCTGCTGGCCCGCGTCGTCGGCGCGCTGTGGTGGGACCGCGAGCGCGGACTGGAGCAGATCCCCTACCTGGTGGAGCGGCGCGAGAACGGGCGGGTCGGCCGCTTCAACGCCACCACCGTCAAGATCATGCAGGACGGCGTCGCGGAGAACTTCACCGCGGCGATGCTGGAGCCGTACCTGGACGGCTGCGGCTGCGCGACCGCCAACCGCGGCATCAGCTTCGTGGACCCCGGCCTGCTGCGCGAGGCGGTCCGCGAACTGGACGCGCTCGGCTTCCAGATCCACTTCCACGCCCTCGGCGACCGCGCGGTCAGGGAGGCGCTCGACGCCCTCACCGGGGCACGCGCGGCCAACGGCGCCAACGACAACCGCCACCACCTCGCGCACCTGCAGGTGGTGCACCCCGCCGACATCCCCAGGTTCGCCGAGGTCGGCGCCGCCGCCAACATCCAGCCGCTCTGGGCGGCCCACGAACCCCAGATGGACGAGCTGACCATCCCCTTCCTCGGGGCCGGGCGGGCGGCCCTGCAGTACCCCTTCGGCGACCTGCTCCGCGCGGGCGCGCGGCTGGTGGCCGGCAGCGACTGGTCGGTGAGCAGCCCGAACCCGCTGTGGGGCGTGCACGTCGCGGTGAACAGGGCCGTGCCCGAGGGCGAGCCCCGCGAGCCGTTCCTTCCCCAGCAGGCCCTCACCCTGGCGCAGGCGCTCACCGCCTACACGGCGGGCAGCGCCTGGATCAACCACCTCGACGACGTCACCGGCACGGTCGAGGCGGGCAAGGACGCCGACCTGGTGGTGCTGGACCGCGACCCCTTCGCCGGACCGCCCGAGGAGATCGGCGCCACCCGTGTCGTCAGGACCTACGTCCAGGGCCGGCTCGTCCACCAGGCCTGACATCTCGCGAGAAAGGCGTGACTCATGAGCAGACGACGGTGGACGGCGCTGGCCGTCCTCACCTTGACCGTGACGGCCGCCGCGTGCGGCGGAGGAGGCGGGAACGCGACGCCCTCCCCCGGCAAGACCCTCAGCTCCGGCACTCCCCTGCCCAAGGGTGACATCGATGCCTTCACCTGGGCCTCCTACGCCGAGCCCCCGACCCTCGACTACGTCTACGCCTTCGACTACCCGCAGAACATGGTGTTGTCCAACATCTGCGAGAGCCTCATGCGCTGGACGCCGGAGCTGAAGGAGGAGCCCGGCCTGGCGGAGAAGTACGAGCAGCGCGACCCCAAGACGCTCGTCTACACCATCCGCAAGGGCGTGAAGTTCCACAGTGGCGCCGAGCTGACGGCCGACGACGTGGTGGCCAGCCTCAACCGGCACCTCGACGAGAAGATCGGCTCCTACTGGATCTCCAGCTACCGCAACGTCGAGTCGATCACCAAGACCGGCCCGATGGAGGTGACGGTCAAGTTCACCAGGCCCGACGCGCTGTTCAACCTGGAGATGGGCGCCTCCCCCGGTACGGTGGCCAGCGCCGCCTCGCTCAAGGCGAAGGGCAAGTCGTTCGGCACCGCCGACGGGGGCCTGGACTGCACGGGCCCGTTCAAGCTCGGCACCTGGACCAAGGGACAGTCGATCCAGCTGGACCGCTTCGCCGGCTACTGGGGCGACAAGGCCAAGGCCGGCAAGGTCACCTTCACCTTCGTGGCCGACGCGGCCGCCAGGACCAACGCCCTGGTGACCGGCGAGGCCGACGGCAGCTGGATGGTGCCGGCCGCCTCCGTCGCCCGGCTGCGGTCCTCGGGTGCCGGGACCGTCTACGGCGGCCCCAACCTGACCACCGCGAACCTGATCGTCTCCGACCTCAAGAACGGCACGCTCGCCGATCTCCGGGTACGGCGGGCGCTGTCGCTGGCCATCGACAGGCAGGGCCTGGCCAAGGCGGCCTTCGGCGACTACAGCAGCCCCTCGCTCGTGCCGGGGCCGGTCGAGTCCTGGCGCAACGCGGCGGCCAAGCCGTCCGCGCCGGCCGTCACGCGGGACGTGGAAGGGGCCAAGAAGCTCATCGCCGAGGCCGGGGCGCAGGGCAAGAAGATCGTGATCGGCACCTCCAACACGGGTCCCGAGATGTCGGTGATCTCCAACGCCGTGCAGGCGGCGGCCCAGGAGATCGGCTTGTCCGCCGAGGTGCGCACCGTCGCCCCCGACGCCTACACCGCGCTGTTCTCCGACCCCGAGGCGCGCAAGGGGATCGACCTGTTCCCGACGTTCTGGTACCTGTCGGCGACCGACCCGCTGGAGCTGTACGGGCTGTTCGAGACCGGGCAGTTCGAGAACTACGGCGGCTTCTCCGACCCCGCCTACGACAAGCTCGTCGAGGCGGCCCAGGTGGAGTTCGACCGGGTCAAGCGGGCCCAGCTGACGGCCAAGCTCCAGGACACCGTCGCCACGCAGCTGCCGTGGATCCCGCTGGCGGACCTCGACAACGTGATGTTCCTCGGCAAGCGCATCACGGGCGCGCCCACCAGCATCTCCTACCTCTACTACCCGTGGGCCGCGGACATCGGCGCGGCGGGCTGATGGCGCGCTTCCTGCTGCGGCGCCTGGCCGGGATGGCCGCGATCCTGGGGGCGGCCTCCTTCCTGGTGTTCGGCGCTCTCCAGCTCGCGCCGGGAGACCCGGCCAGCTTCCTGCTCAGCGGCCGTTCGGCCACGCCGGAGGCCATCGCCGCCATCCGCGCGCAGTACCGGCTCGACGACCCGGTCCCCGTGCAGTACCTGCACTGGATCGGCGGCGTGCTCACCGGCGACTTCGGCCGCTCGGTGCAGTTCCGCTCCGACGTCGGCGGGCTGATCGCCGCCCGCGTGCCCGTCACGCTCACCCTCATCGGCATGGCCTTCGCGCTCACCATGGTCCTCGGCCTGGCGTTCGGCGTGTGGAGCGCGATCAGGCCCGGCCTGGTCGACAAGTCGGTGCTGGTGGGCAGCTCGGTCGCGGTCGCCACCCCCTCGTTCGTGCTGGGGTTCGTGCTCATCGCGGTGTTCTCGGTGAACCTCGGCTGGTTCCCGTCCATCGGCGCGGGCGAGGGCCTGGCCGACCGGCTGCACCATCTCACGCTGCCCGCCGTCGCGCTCGCCCTCACCTTCGCCGGGGTGCTGGCCCGGGTGTCGCGCACGGCGATGATCGACCAGCTGGGCCAGGAGTACGTCACGGTCGCCCGCGGCCGGGGCGTGCCCGAGCGGGCCATCGTGCGCCGGCACGTGCTGCGCGGCGCCATGACCGTGACCCTCACCTACGGCGGCCTGCTCGTTCCCGGCCTGCTGGTCTCGACCGTGCTGGTGGAGACCACCTTCGGAGTCAACGGCCTGGGCCAGCTGCTGCAGTACTCGGTGACGGTCAAGGACTTCCCCGTCGTGCAGGCGCTGACCCTGCTGACCGTGGCGGTGTTCGTGGTCACCAACCTCGTGGTGGACCTGCTGGCGCCGCTGGCCGATCCCCGCGTCCGCCTGGGAGCGAGGACCTGATGGAACAACTCGTCGTCAGACCCGGCCTGCGTGGCCTCACCGGCCGGCTCAAGGGCGGCGGCCTGCGGACGGCGGCGCTGGCGGTGATCGCGCTGCTGGTCGTGGCCGCCGTGCTGGCGCCGCTGGTGGCCCCCGCCGACCCCGACGCGGTGGACCTGTCGGCGGTGCTGGCCGGACCGAGCGCCGACCACCTGCTCGGCGCCGACGCCTCCGGCCGCGACCTGCTCTCCAGGGTGATCTACGGCGCGCGGACGGGTCTGCTCGGGCCGCTGGGCGTCGTGGCCCTGTCCACGGTGCTCGGAGTCGCGATCGGGCTGGCCGCCGCCTGGCACGGCGGCTGGATGGACACCGCGCTGTCGCGCTCGATGGAGCTGGTCTTCGCCTTCCCCGGCCTGCTGCTGGCCATGCTGGTCGTCGCGATGTACGGCCCCGGCCAGCTCGGACCGGTGATCACCCTCGCCGTGGCGTACACGCCGTTCGTCGGCCGCATGGTGCGCGGCGTGGCGCGAGGGGAGATGGGCCGGCCGTACATCGCCGCCTACCGGGCGCTGGGATTCAGCGGCCTGACCATCTGCCTGCGCCACCTGCTGCCGAACATCGCGCCGGTGATCCTCGCCCAGTCCACGATCAACTTCGGCTACGCCCTGCTCGACCTGGCCGGGCTCGCCTTCCTCGGCCTGGGTGTGCAACCGCCGGCCGCCGACTGGGGAGCCATGATCAACGAGGGCCAGTCCGCCGTCCTGCAGGGGGCGCTCGGCCCGATCCTCGTGCCCGGCATGGCCATCGTGCTCAGCGTGATCGCCTTCAACATCGTCGGTGAGAGCCTCGCCGACCGCGTCTCCAGGAGGTGACCATGCTGGAGATCGACGACCTTTCGGTACGGCTGCCGCGCACCGCCCGCCCGGCGATCGACCGCATCTCGCTCACCGTGGCCGAGAACGAGACCGTCGGCCTGGTGGGCGAGTCGGGGTCCGGCAAGTCCCTGACCGCGCGGGCCGTTCTCGGCCTGCTGCCGAAGGGCGCGCGGACCTCGGGCGAGATCCGCATGGACGGCGCCGACGTGCTGTCGATGTCGCCGGCGGGGCTGCGCCGCCACCGGACCCACGCGGCCGCGATGATCTACCAGGACCCGCGGGCGGCGATCAGCCCCTTCCGGCGGATCGGCGACTTCCTCGCCGAGATCCTCCGTGAGGAGATGGGCGCCAGGGCGGCGCGTGCCCGCGCCGTCGAGCTGCTGGGCATGGTCGGCCTGCCGGAACCCGAGCGGCACGTGCGCCAGCATCCGCACGAGCTGTCCGGCGGCATGCTCCAGCGGGTGGTGATCGCGGCGGCCCTGGCGGGCGAACCTCGGCTGCTGCTGGCCGACGAGCCGACCACCGCGCTGGACGTGACCACCCAGGCCGAGATCATCCGGCTGCTGCGCGAGCTGCGCGCCAGGACGCGGACCGGGATGCTCTTCATCACCCACGACCTCGAGCTGGCCGCCATGATCTGCGACCGCGTCTACGTCATGTACGCGGGCCGGGTCATGGAGACCGGGCCGACGCGGCAGCTGTTCGCCAAGCCGCGCCACCCCTACACCGAGGGCCTGCTGTCGGCCACGCCGCGCGTCAGCGACCTGGGCACGCTGCCGCCCCCGATCCCCGGACGCCCGCCGGACCTGCTGTCGGCGCCGCCCGGCTGCCCGTTCGCCCCGCGCTGCCCGCACGCCATGGACTCCTGTACGGCCGCCGCCCCGCTCCTGGTGGACGGGGTGGCCTGTGTGAAGGCGGAACCGTGAACATCGACCTCGAGGTGCGCGGCCTGAGCAAGCGGTACGGCGCGTTCACCGCGGTGGACGACGTCGGCTTCGACCTGGCGACGGGCGGCTCGCTCGGCCTGGTCGGCGAGTCGGGCTCCGGCAAGACCACGACGGCCAGGCTGCTGCTCGGGCTGGAGCGCCCCGACGCGGGCACGGTGCTGGTGGCGGGCCGGCCGCTGGCCTCGCTCGGCCGCAAGGACCGGGCGAGGCTGATCCAGATCGTCTTCCAGGATCCCCTCGGTTCGCTCGACCCGCGCCTCACCGTCGAGGAGTCGCTGGCCGAGGTGCTGCGGCTGCACTTTCCCGGCGAACCGCACGCGGCGCGGACGGCCGAGCTGCTCGAGCAGGTCGGCCTCGGCCCGCGCGAGGCGCGCGCGATGCCCAGGGAACTGTCGGGCGGGCAGCGGCAGCGCGTCGCCATCGCCAGGGCGCTGGCCGTACGGCCCAAGGTGCTGGTGCTCGACGAGGCCGTGGCCGCGCTCGACGTGTCGGTCCAGGCGCAGATCCTCGGCCTGCTGGCCGAGATCCGCACGGCCGGCGACGTCTCCTACCTGTTCATCACCCACGACCTGGCCGTGGTCGGCTGCGTCACCGACCACGTGGCCGTCATGAGGCGCGGCCGGATCGTCGAGTCGGGGCCGACGGCGCGGGTGCTGACCGCGCCGGAGCACGAGTACACGCGGCTCCTGCTGGACTCCGTCCCGCGGCCCGCCTTCTGAGGAGAGTCATGGAAATGCTGTGTTACCTCTCGGCCACCGAGGCCCACGCCCTGATGTCCAGGCGTGAGCTGTCGCCCGTGGAGCTGCTCAACGCCGTCATCGACCGGGCGGAGGCGGTGGAGCCGCGGATCAACGCCTTCACCGAGCGCCTGTACGAGTCGGCGATGGAGCAGGCCAAGACCGCCGAGACCGCCTACCTGAACGGCACCGCCAGGCCGCTCGAGGGCATCCCGGTGGCCGTCAAGGAGGAGCAGCCCATCGAGGGCCGCACCCACGAGGAGGGCTCGCTCCTGCTCCAGGGCATGATCTCCGAGGAGACCCACCCGGTGGTCAGCCGGATCGCGCAGGCGGGCGGCATCATCCACGCCAGGACCACGACGCCCGAGTTCAGCTGCGCCGCCTTCACCCACAGCAGGCTGTGGGGCGTGACGCGCAACCCGTGGAACCTCGACTACTCGCCGGGAGGCTCGTCGGGCGGCTCCGGCGCCTCGCTGGCCGCGGGCACCTCGCTGCTGGCCACCGGTTCCGACATCGGCGGCTCCATCCGCATCCCCGCCTCCTTCTGCGGGGTGGTCGGGTTCAAGCCGCCCTTCGGGCGGGTGCCCGCGCTGCCGCCGTTCAACCTCGACCAGTACTGCCACGACGGGCCCATGGCGCGCACCGTCGCCGACGTCGCCCTGCTGCAGAACGTGATCGCCGGGCCGCACCCGTGGGACGTGGTCTCCATCCGGCCCAAGCTGGAGCTGCCGCCGCTCACCGGCGACGTGCGCGGGATGCGGATCGCCCTGTCGACGACACTCGGCGACTACCTGGTGGAGCCGGACGTCGTGGCCGGCACGCTGGCCGCCGCCGAGGCGCTGCGGGCGGCCGGGGCGGTCGTGGAGGAGGTCGAGCTGCCCTGGACCAGGGCGCAGATCATGGCCGCCGCCGACGCCCACTTCGCGGGCATCTTCGGCGCCGGGATCGGCGAGCTGGCCGCCGAGCACGCGGACCTGCTGTCGGACTACACGCGGCGCTTCGCCGGCACCAAGCCGGAGCTCAGCTTCTACCAGGGCATGGAGCTGGAGGGCCTGATCTACCGGCCGCTCGGCGAGCTGCTGGAACGGTTCGACGCGCTGCTGTGCCCGACCACGGCCGTGCCCGCCTTCCCTGCCGAGCACGACGGCGGCCCGCTGCCGATCAACGGCGAGCTCGGCCACTACATGCTCGGGGTGATGACGATCCCGTTCAACATCGCCAGCCGCTGCCCGGTCCTGTCGGTCCCGTCGGGGCGGGCCGCCACCGGCGTGCCGACCGGCGTGCAGGTCGTGGGCCGCACCTACGACGACGTCACGGTCTTCCAGGTCGCCGCCTGCCTGGAAGCCGCCCTCCCCGGCATCGGACGGCCCGCCGTAGCCTGACGCTCTGATCGCCGGGGGATGCCGGGGGATGTCGGGGATGGCACGCGGGCCGGGTCAGCCGGTGGTGGGGACGAACTCGGGCTGGTCGAGCACGCGCAGCCAGCTGCCGTCCGGCTGGCGCCTGACGACCTGGGCGCGGGCGCCGGCCCCGTCCCTCGGCGCGGTCGAGGTGAGGGCGACGTCGCCACTGACCAGCGTCGGCAGCGGCGTCTCCGGCTCGAAGCGGGGACGGCCGGCCAGCACCTTCTCCCACAGGGCGCGGATGGCCTGCCGGCCCACGGTCTGGCCGCCCGGCGGGTAGGCCAGCACCGCGTCCTCCTCGTACAGCGCGGCGACCCCTGCCGCGTCACCGGCGTTGGAGCGCTCGACGAACAGGCGGGTGATGTCCTCGGGCCGCATGGCCTTCTCGTATTCCGTCATGGTTCCAGCCTCGCGACGCCGTCTCCAGAAGTCCAACAGCTGGTTCTGATGGGATCTAGAATCAGCAGTTATGGAGTTGCGGCAGCTGGAGTACTTCGTCGCGGTCGCGGAGGAGCGGAGCTTCACCCGGGCGGCCGAGCGCGTGCACATCAGCCAGTCCGGGGTCAGCGCCCAGATCCGCCGGTTGGAGCGCGAGCTCGGCGCCGAGCTGTTCGACCGCTCGGCGCGCGTGGCGAGCCTGACCGTCGCGGGCAAGGCCGCGCTCGACCACGCCCGCGCGGCGCTCGCCGCCGCCGGCGCGGTCGGCCAGGCGGTGGGCGAGGTGACCGGCCTGATCAGGGGCCGGCTCACGGTCGGGATGGTCGTCGGCTGCACCGTCACGCCGCTGTTCGACGCCCTGGCGGCCTTCCACCGGGAGCATCCGGGTGTGGAGATCTCGCTGCTGGAGGACAACTCCGCCCGGCTCGTCGAGGGCGTGCGCGAAGGCGGCCTCGATCTGGCCCTCGTCGGGACCGCGGCCGCCACACCTGACGGGCTGGACGCGCTGACCATCGTCAGCGAGCGGCTCGTCGCGGCCGTCCCGGCCGGGCACCCCCTCACGCGGCTGCGCCGGCTCACCCTGCGTGACCTGGCCGCCCACCCGATCGTGTGCATGCCGCCCGGCACCGGCCTGCGCGCGGTGCTCGACCAGGCCTGCGCCGCGCAAGGCCTCGAGCCGGTGATCACCCTGCAGGCAGGCGCCGCGGACGCCATCGCCGATCTGGCGGCTCGCGGGCTCGCCGTCGCCGTCCTCAGCCAGTCGATGGCCGTGCCGTACCGCGACCGGCTCGCCGCCCTCACCATCGACGACGTCGAGACGCCCGCCCTGCTCGCCCTGACCTGGAAGAGCCCGCCCGCCCCGGCGGTGCGCGCGTTCCTCCCCCACGGCAGGCGAGCCTTCCGCTGACACCCCGGATCAGGGACGTACCATGCCGAATGGTACGGTCACGCAGTAACGATCTTGGGGCTGATCCCCACGGGATCGCCTCCTCCACCACGAGAGGGGTCGGGCCATGCGGCTGATCGCTGCGGCGACCACGACAGGCACAATCCAGGGACACCTCGACGACGGCGTCGCGACGTTCAAGGGCATCCCCTACGCCAAGAGCCCGTTCGGACCGCTGCGCATGGCGGCCCCGCAACCGGCGGATCCATGGGACGGCGTCCGCGACGCGACCAGCTTCGGACCGCGACCGCCCCAGCCGGCGATCCTGCCCGGCATGCCGCGATGGAGCTCCGCGGACGGGCTCGACTGCCTGACGGTCAACGTCTGGACGCCCGACCCCGGCGGCGCGGGCCTGCCGGTGATGGTGTGGATCTACGGCGGCGCCTACCTCACGGGCGCGACCGACTTCCCCGAGTACGACGGTGCCCGCCTGGCCCGCGAAGGCGTCGTGGTGATCAGCGTCAACCACCGGATCGGCATGGAGGGGTACGGGCAGGTCGACGGCGCCCCCGCCAACCGGGGCCTGCTCGACCAGGTCGCCGCGCTGCGCTGGGTCCAGGAGAACGCGGCGGCCTTCGGCGGCGATCCAGGCAACGTGACCGTCTTCGGCGAGTCGGCGGGGGCCGGCGCGATCGCGTGCCTGATGGCGATGCCCGCGGCGGCGGGGCTGTTCAGGCGCGCGATCGCGCAGAGCGTGCCGGGGGCGTTCTTCACACCCGAACTCGCCTCCGGCATCACCGCGGCGATCATGGAAGGGCTCGGCGGCGGCTCGCCGTACGACGCCGCGCCCGAGGACCTCGTCGAGAGCGCCGGCGCGCTCATGATGGCGCCCGGACGTGACGATCCCGGGCGCTGGGGGCCGATGGCGTTCCTGCGGATGCCCTTCGCGCCGGTCGTCGACGGCGAGGTGCTGACCACCACGCCGTGGGAGGCGCTGTCGGCCGGGGCCGGGCGGGACATCGAGCTGGTCGTGGGCTTCACCAGGGACGAGTTCCGGTACTTCCACACGCTCGGCGGCGGAAGGACCGGCGACCTCGGCGCCGCCATGAGGACGCTCGCGCCCGCCGGCGCGGAGGCCGCCTACCGGGCCGCGCGCCCCGAGGCGACGGCCGAGGATTTGTACGTGCTGCTGATGTCGGACTGGCTGTTCAGGATGCCCAGCGCGCTGCTGGCCGACGCGCACCAGGGGCAGGTGCACGCCTACGAGCTGGCCTGGTCGCCGACGGGGATGGGCGCCTGCCACGGGCTCGACGTGCCGTTGACGTTCGGCACCCTCGACGCCCCGCTCGCGCTGATGCTGACGGGCGGCTCCCCCGAGGGCGAGGGCCTGTCACGGCAGTTCCGCACCGCCTGGACCCGGTTCGCGGCCGGCGGCGACCCGGGCTGGGCCGCCTACGACCCGGTGAAGGCCACCACCCACGTGTTCGACGTCGACCCCTCGGACGTCTCCGACCCCGAGGCGCCCTCGCGGGCGCTCTGGTCGCAGCGCGGCATCCAGGTCATCGGCTAGCTCCGGGACCGCCCGGCGCCGGCGCCCCGAGCCCGTCGGTCACGCGCGCTCCCCCGGCATCCCCGCCGTGACCTAGTGACCCATCAC
Source organism: Nonomuraea sp. NPDC003727 (assembly GCF_053586935.1). NCBI lineage: Bacteria > Bacillati > Actinomycetota > Actinomycetes > Streptosporangiales > Streptosporangiaceae > Nonomuraea > Nonomuraea sp. NPDC003727. The sequence continues at coordinate 46,555 of NZ_JBSFNE010000004.1, read as the reverse complement.
GGGACGGGCGCCGGCGGAGGGCACCGGCAGGTGCTCGCGGATGAGCAGCCAGCTCGCGGCCAGGACCCACGCGGCCGTCAGCAGGCCCGGCAGGATCAGCGTCAGCGGGCCGTCCGGCCGCAGCGCCCCGCTCCCGCCGCCCACCAGGATCGCGGCCAGCAGCCTGACCGCGGCGACGGCGACGGCGAACCAGGCCATCCACACGGGGAACGCCCGGGTGCGCATGATCGCGGCGGCCATGGCCGCGAACAGGCCCGCGACGGCGATCCCGGCGATCCCGCCCATCACCGTCAGCGCCGTGTACGGCCCGGAGGCGATGGTCAGCAGCGCCGGGTTCGCGGTCATGGCGTAGGTCATGCCGGCGAAGACCGACACGCCGATGAACCCGATCGCGGTGACGAGCACGAACCCGGCCAGCACCAGGGCGGGGGTGTCGCTGCCCTCGTCGGCCTGGCGGAAGGCGGTGGTCAGCGCGACGCCGAACCACAGGAACAGCATCAGCGCGACGGCGAAGAGCGTGGCCGCCGCGAGGATCTGGGCCCGGTAGCCGGCCAGGTATCCGGCGATCGTCATCGTCGGCTCGGTGATGCTCGGAGCGTTCCCCATCACCAGCCGGCCGACGGCCCCGACGACCAGGGCACCGATACCGGCCAGTCCGCCCCATCGCAGCTCGTGACTCTTGTTCACGGCAACCACCTCCAGTTTCGATGATTCGTCCGGTTTGTCCCTGGGCTCAAGAAGCGTGGGGGCATTTTTCGCCGACCTTTGCGCGCACGCGTGGAGGGGCCTTCCCCGGGTAGTGTCGAAGGACGGCAACGATGGTCCGTCCACCCGAAGCCGCAGGTAGCCTTGCCGATGCGGCTGCGGGCCGAGCCGGCGGCACGTTGTCGGCCAGTGGTGCGTGGATCGTTCCAGGTTTCTCCCCGGCCGCCTCTGCGACTGATGGGAGAGGTGCGTGTCCAAGGCGACTGGCAGACGATCGGCGGTGCTCGCCGCCCTCATGGCCACCGGTCTCGCGCTGGCCACCGCTCCGGTCGCCGCCGCGGCCGCCGGCACGCCGAGCGTGAGCGCGGGCGGGGGCGCGACAGGCGCGGCCGCGAGCGCGGGCGGGAGTCCTGCGGGCGCCGCGAGCGCGGGCGGGAGTGCCGCGGGCGCGGTGAGCGCGGGCACCGCGGGTGCCGGCCGTCCCGCGATCATCGGCGGGCGGCCCGCCACCGAGAGCTACCCGTTCATGGTGTCCTTCCAGCTGAAGGAGCTGCCGAAGCACCACTGCGGCGGCGCCCTCGTCGCCGCCGACTGGGTCGTCACCGCCGCCCACTGCAAGGGCCTCATGAAGCCGGGCAGGACACAGGTACGGATCGGCTCACTCGACCGCGAGGTGGGCGGGGTCGTCACCAGCGTCAAGCGCGTCGTCACCTACGGCGACAGCGGCGGGTACGGGGACGGGATGCCGATGGCCGCCAGATCCGACATCGCGCTCGTCCAGCTCGACCGGCGGGTGAACCTCGCGCCCGTCCGCATCGCCGCCGAGCCCGGCGAGGTCGGCGAGCCCAGCCGTGTCATCGGCTGGGGCATGACCTGCGAGGACAGGAACGACAGCGCCTGCACGAGCACGCGGTGGCTCCAGGAGCTCGACACCGTGCGCGTGGCCGACGGCCGGTGCGCCGACCTCGGGGGAAGCGGCGAGCTGTGCATCGGCGAGCGTGACGGGCGGGCGGCCAGCTCCTGCCACGGCGACTCGGGAGGCCCGCTGATCCGCCGGGTGGCCGGCCGGTGGGAGCTGGTCGGCGCCACCTCGCGCGACGGCGACGACCTGGGCGAGCGCACGGACGGCCATGCCGGCTGCTCCACCAACCCCGAAGGCGGGCCGGGGGTCGGCATCTGGACGGACGTGACCCACTACCGCGACTGGATCGCCGACACCGTCGAGGGGTCCGCCCCGCTCCACGACGCCTCCTGAACCGGCCATCGACCGGGATCTCCGGGTGACCGGCGGCCCGCCGGCCCACCGGGTGACTGGTGGATCGGCGGGTTGGCGGGTGACCGGTGGATCGGCGGGCTCAGGCCGGCGCCGGCTCCTCGACGAGGGCGACGCGCACGGCGGAGGGGTCGCCGCCGGACAGCGGGATGGCGAAGACCGCCGTCCGCGCGCCTGCCGCGTAGCTGACGAACCGCAGGCCGTCCTCCTCCCAGACGTCCTGGACGTCCGAGGTGAGCCGCGCGGACGCCGTGCAGTAGGCGGGACTCCGGTAGAGCAGGCGCAGCGAGACCTCCGGCGGAATCTCCCGCCCGTCGGGGACGGCGAGCGGCTTGCGCAGCCGTACGAACAACTGTCGCAGGGGTGTGAGCCAGTGCCGGTCCAGCTCCGGCGACAGGACGAGAAGCGCGACCGCCTCGGCCAGGCCCAGCAGCAGGAGCGGCGGGTCCGGCCGGAACGGCGGCGCCGGGATCGCGGCGAGGCTCATGGCGAGCAGGAGCCCGGCACGGGCGAAGCCGCGCACGTTCACGGGCTGGGCGTGGGCGCCGAGGCAGCCGCACGAGGAGGCGGGGGCGGCCACGGCGGCGTAGCCGAGGTAGGCCAGGAACCCGAGGGAGAGCGCGGCGGCGGCCGTGCCCTCCCAGGGGGAGGCCGGCGGCAGGAGCAGCGCGGCCGCCACTGCCAGCTCCGCCAGCCCGACGAGCCGGAGCAGGGGGATCGCGCGCGCCGGGCCGACCAGCCGGGCCAGGGCGGTCTGCCCGGCCTGCGATCGCATCCGTCGGGAGAACAGTTTCAGCACGGCCGCCCAGGCGAGGAAGGCGGCGATCACGTACGGCTGCAGCGCGGCGATCCCTTGCATGTGTCGCTCCTAGTGCGGGGAGAAGCTAGTGCGGGGAGAAGACGGTGGCGATGTCGGCCTCGTTGGTGTCAGGGCGCCAGGCGCCGAGGATCTGCACGTGCTGACCGACGCGGAGCAGCGACAGGTCCGCCGAGGCGGGAGCGTCGGAGTGGATGGCGACCGACCTGCCCGGCACGACGTGGCAGAGGATCTCCTTGCCGTGGTGGTCGAGGTGGATCTTCTCGCTGGTGATGTTGGTGATGTGGCCCTTGATGTTGATGATGTTGAGCCACACCGACTCGGCGGCGAGCACGCCGTCGGGCATGCGGACGCCTCTGGCGTAGAGGCCGTCGCCCGGCTTGGCCTGGTCGAAGCCGACCGGGCCGAGCTTCCACAGGCTGGTGCCGTCGACGACCCTGATGGAGTGGAACACCAGGTTCGAGCCGAGGACGAGAAGGGTGTTGTCCTTGATGGAGCGGATCCGGCCCTCGGCGAAGTCGGGGTCGGGGGTTCCCGGCTCGACCTGCGGTGCCGCCGCGCCGAAGGCGGCTTCGGCGCCGAGCGATCCCATCGCGGTGGCGGCGACGACGGTGGCGCCGCCGCCGAGCACGGCGGACTTGAGCAGTTGCCTTCTGCTGGTCATGGCGTGCTCCCTAGGCGGTCGAGATCTCGCACGGCCGCAGGCCGGTGGACAGGCTGGCGATCCGGCTGTAGGCCGCGGGGGTGAGGTCGATCAGCCGGTTGCTGGCGCAGGTCGCGCCGCAGCAGCTGCGCTCACCGCAGAACAGGTCCGTCTGTGGGCCGCAGTCGGCGATGGAGGTGATGACGCTGGCGCCGCCGCACAGCGACGTGGTCTGGTGGCGGAATCCGCAGGTCCGCCGGGACAGGGAGTCTCCGCACACGTCCGGGCGGGTGATCGCCCAGCAGGCGTCGGAGGTGTTGGGCCATGCGTGCTGCAGGCTGCCCGAGTTGCAGGTGCCGCAGGCTCCCCTGCCGGTGGTGCTGCACGGGCCCCAGGCGGTCCCGCAACAGAACCAGGAGACTTCTCCTTGGACGGGGCCGAGTAAGTCGACGGGCGGGTCGGTGGGCTTGCTGCGCGCCATGCGCGTCCTCCTTGGGGTGGGCTCCGACGGTCCCCCGATGAGAAGGTGCAGCGGTACTGAAACTTTCCGACTTGATCTATCAATAGCATGTAAGTAAGTTTCGTCAATCCCCCTGTTGTGGCGGGTTCCACCGGCGTGACGGAGTCCCTTCAGCGACGGGCGCCTGCGTCTATAGCCTGAACCCGTGCGAATTGGGGTGAATGTTCCGAACTTCGGACCCGGCACCGATCCCGGCATGCTGCGCAGCTGGGCGCAGACCGTCGAAGGGCTCGGGTTCGACCTGCTGATGGTCTCCGACCACGTCGTGGTGACGCCCGACGTGGCCGCGCAGTACCCGGCGCCCTTCTACGAGCCGTTCACCACGCTGTCGTGGCTGGCCGGGATCACCACCAGGGTCACGCTCGGCACGACCGTGCTGATCGTGCCGTACCGGCATCCGCTGGTCACCGCCCGGATGGCGATCAACCTGCACGACCTGAGCGGCGGGCGGTTCGTGCTCGGCGTGGGGGTGGGCTGGGCCCGGCAGGAGTTCGAGGCGCTCGGCGTGCCGTTCGACAGGCGAGGCCGGCTGACCGACGAGTACCTCGACGTCATGCGCGCCGCCTGGGAAGGGCGTGACATCCCGCTCTGGGTGGGCGGCTCCAGCGAGGCCGCCCAGCGGCGGGCCGTCAGGCTCGGCGCGGCCTGGCATCCGCTGCGGTACCCGATGGCGCGGCTGGAGGAGTCGGTCGAACGGCTGGCGGCGCTGGCCGCCGAGGAGGACCGCCCGCTCCCCGCGCTGGTTCCCCGGATCGCGCTCGACCTGTCCCCCCGCGCGGGGAACCGGCTGGCGGGCCAGGGAACGATCGAGCAGGTGGCGGCCGATCTTGAGCGGTTGAAGGCGCTCGGTGCCGAGGCCGTCGTCCTCGATCCGTTCAGCGGGGACCCGGAGGAGACCCGGCGGCCCGAGCGGGCATGGCGTGACCTCGCGGCGGTCGCCGCGATCAGGCGGTAGCCGATCCGGGACGAGAACGAAGGAGCGACATGACCGGCGACGAGGAGACGCCGCCCCCGCGCGCCATGGGGCCGCTGTACGCCGCGGGGTTCACCACCGCGTTCGGCGCCCACGCCATCGCCGCCAACCTCGGCGGCTTCAGCGCCGACGCGGTGACCTCACTGCTGATGCTCGGCGGCCTGCTGGCCCTGTACGACGGGGCCGAGGTCGTGCTCAAACCGGTCTTCGGCACGCTCGCCGACCGCGTCGGGGCGCGGCCCGTCCTGCTCGGCGGCCTGATCGCCTTCGCCGCCGCCTCCGCGCTCTACGCGGTGGCCGACAGCCCCGGCTGGCTGTGGGCGGCCCGCCTCGGCCAGGGGGCAGCGGCCTCCGCGTTCTCCCCATCCGCCGCCGCCCTGGTCGCCCGCCTCAACCCGGCCGCCAAGCACGGCCGCGCCTTCGGCGGCTACGGCTTCGCCAAGTCCGTCGGCTACACCCTCGGCCCGCTGATCGGCGGCGTCGTGGTCTGGGCGGGCGGGCTGTCGCTGCTGTTCGCGGTCACGGCCGGGCTCGCGGCCGCCGTCGCGCTCTGGGCGGCGCTGGCCGTCCCCGCCGTGCCGCCGCTGCCGCGCGCCCGCCAGACCGTGCTCGACCTGGCCAGGAGGCTGTCCGCGCCCTCCTTCCTCGGCCCCACCGCGGCGCTCGCGGGCGCGAGCGCCGCACTGTCGGTCGGGGTCGGCTTCCTGCCGGTCTCCGGCGCCGCGGCCGGGCTCGGCACCGTGGCCACCGGCGCCGCCGTCTCCGTGCTGGCCGCCTGCGCCGCCGTCGTCCAGCCGGTCGCCGGGCGCGCCCTCGACGCGGGACGGCTCGGCCTGCGCGCCGGACTGCCGGCCGGCCTGCTGGTCACCGCCGCCGGGCTGGGCTGCGCGATGCTGCCGGGGCTGCCCGGACTGCTGTCCGGCGCGGTCCTGGTCGGTGCGGGAACGGGGCTGATCACCCCGCTCGGGTTCGCCGCCCTGGCCGCCGCCACCCCGCGGGAACGGCTCGGCCAGACGATGGGGGCGGCCGAGCTCGGCCGCGAACTCGGCGACGCGGGCGGGCCGCTGCTGGTGGCCGGCGTCGCGACCGCCTCCACGCCGGCGTACGGCTTCGCCGCCCTGGCCCTGCTCCTGGCCGCCGGACCGGTCGTCCTGCTGGCCGCCCGACACCGCACCTCACGCCCGGCGCGATAGCGCGGCACGGGCGTGAGGTGCGGTCCGAGCGAGCGTGTCCCCGGGCGCCCTCCCGCCCGGGGACACACGATCCGATGGCGACGGCGAGCCGTCCCCCGAAGGGGGACCGGGCTCTGGTCGCCTACCGCGAGACGTACTCGGCCAGCACGGCGGCGGCACCCTGAGGATCGTCGACCGGGTGCCGCTTGTTGGCGTTCTGCCAGGAGTAGCAGGCGCCGCCGTACCCGACGAAGACCCAGACGGGAAGTCCTGGCGGGGGCCGGTGCACCATGAGAGCGGTGTTGTTGTCGCGCAGCTCGGCGTTGACGCCGAGCAGCACGAGGTGGTCGCGGAGCCGGACGAGCTGGTACTCCTCGTGCAGGTGCGCGAGGTCGGCCGCCGCGGTGGCCGCGATCCTGGTCACCTGGCGCTCCTGAGGTCCTGCCGCCTGCGGGGCACTCGAGACACTCCCACTCCCCACGTGAGATCCAATCCGCGTTCCGACGTCAGGAGCGCAGGAACGCCGCCAGGGTCTCGTTGAACCTGTCGGGCTCCTCGCTGAACGGGGCGTGGCCGCTGTTCTCGAAGCGGGCCACCTGGGCCTTGGGCAGCCGCTCGGCCAGCCAGGCGTCGAGCTCACCCGGGAAGATCTTGCTGCGCGCGCCGTACATGAGCAGGGTCGGTACGGTGAGCGACGGCAGGACCGGGCGCAGGTCGGCGTAGGCCATGTCGTACCAGACCGACAGCGCCGCCGACGTGGCCATCTTGGTGGTCTCGGCGTAGACGGCGTCGATCACCTCTTCCGGCGGCGTCTCGGCGAAGCACGCGGCGATGAACGGCTTGATCACGCTCGGCCTGGCATGGCGCACGCCCTGGGTGAAGACGGCGAGGTCGGTCGTGGAGTAGCCGCCGAGCAGCGGGAAGTCCCACCCCTCCCCGTCCAGGAACCGCGGCGACTGGTCGACGAAGGCCGCCGAGCGCAGCAGGTCGCAGCCGTACTGCTGGACGTAGGACAGGATGACCGCGGTGCCCATCGACCAGCCCACCATGCACACATCGCGCACTCCCAGATGGTCGAGCAAGGTTCGTACATCGCGGGCATATTGCGACAAAGTGTGACCTTCATCGGTTTTTCCGGACAGACCATGCCCGCGGAGGTCTACAGTGATGACCCGGTTCGACTCGCTGAGCGGCCCGACGTTCTGACCCCAGAAGGTGCTGTTCATCGTCCACCCATGGATGAGCAGCACGGCGGGCCCGGAACCGCGGTCCTCGTAGTAGAGCGGAACGCCGTCGGGCAACTCCAGATATGACAACGCGTCTCCCTCGGATGTGGAAATGTCCAGGCCGTAACGACTATCCGCTTACGCACCCCGGCCGGCCAAGGCTCGAGCCCACGTTGCATTGGGGTTGCATCCGGCGCTACCTTTCTCGGCAGGAGATCATGGACGACTCGACGCGACGCATGGCCCGTGCTCGCGAGCGGGCACTGAGCGGCCAACGACCTGCGCAGGTGCGCCCCGAGGTACGTGAGTCCTGGGACCGTGCCCGGCAGCAGGGGGTGCATCCCGACCGGTCCCTGCCGCCCATCGAGCTGGCGGAGGACCGCGTGCGCGGGCTGCGGCGCGACCATCCGCTGGCCTCGGTCTGGCCGACCCTGCTGGCGACGCTGAGCGACGCGGCGACGCAGCCGGGTCACCTGGTCTTCGCCAGCGACTCGGCCGGCCACCTGCTGTGGATCATGGGCGACCGGTCGGCGCGGCGGCTGGCCGAGCGGGTGAACCTGGTGCCCGGCGCGTTGTGGAGCGAGGGCAAGGCGGGCACCAGCGGCGTGGGCACGGCGCTGGCGCTCAGCCGGCCGTTCCGCGTGCGCGGTCCCGAGCACTTCCTGTCGGTCGCCGTCGACTTCACCTGTTCCGCCGCGCCCATCCGCAACCCGGTCACGGGCGAGCTGCTCGGCGCGATCGACGTGACCTGCCCCACGCCCGCCGCGAACTCCCTGTCCCTGTCGCTGGTCGCCGCCGCGGCGCGGCTGGCCGAGGCGCAGCTGGGCGAGCAGACCAGGCACCAGGACGAACTGCTGCGCATGCGCTACCTCGACCACGTCATGCGCCACAAGGGCATCCACAGCGCGCTGGTGGGTGCCGACGGCCGGGTGCTGCACGCCTCGCCCGGCGGCTGGCTCCCGCGGCGCTGGCCGTTCCCGCCCAGGGAAGGACCCGCGACGCTCGCCGACGGCCGCCGGGTGGTGGTCGAGCGCCTGTCCCCCTCCGGCCCGTTCGCGGTGCACTGCACCGACGACGCCGACAGCGCCGACGAGGGACTGCTGCTGCACGCGCTCGGCCGTGATCGCGCGTGGATCCGCCTGGACGGCGTCACCCACGAGCTCAGCGCCCGCCACAGCGAGCTCGTCGTGCTGCTGGCGGCCCATCCGGCGGGGCTGACCGCCGACGCGCTGGCCCGCGAGGTCTACGGGCGGGGCGCCAAGACGGTCACCCTGCGCGCCGAGATGACCAGGCTGCGCCGGGTGCTCGGCTACCGCCTCGGCTCCGACCCCTACCGGCTGCTCGGGCGGACGACGGCCGACTTCCTCGCTCTCGACGAGGACCTGACCGGCGTGGACGTCGGCGAGCTGCTCGACCGGTACCCCGGCCCGCTGCTGCCGTCCTCGCGCGCGGAGGGCGTCGGGGCGCTGCGCGAACGGCTGCACCAGCGGTTGCGCGGCAGGCTCCTGTCCCATGGCGACGCCGACGCCCTGACCCGCTGGATCACCGCGCCGCACGGGCGTGACGACACCGCCGTACGGCAGGCGCTGCACGGCCACCTGCCGTCCCAGGACGGCACCCGGCGCTGATCCGGCGGTCGGCGGGGCGACGCGACTTCTTCCAATAGGGGCGATTAGTAACCTTCACCCCTTTTTCGAGGTGCCCGAATACTTACAGCCGGACAGGCGGAACGAAATGGCAATTGTCCGTTTTGTCGATGGGTAGCGACACACGCCATCCCGGCTCCACCAAGCCCGGAACACCCGCTCCTTCCGCCGAGAGTGCGCCATTGTTCAAGCCGGCACGCCGGACCGGAAAGGGGTGGCTAAGCGCGCCTCATGAGCGTCCCGTAGGCGTGGGACAGGGCTTGCGCCCAGGACGAACGTTCCGAGTCACGGCGAATACGGCTACACCTGCCATGCCTCTCCGCCCGTGGGAAATCCGACTTAGTCAAGCAAGCAGCCAGTTGCACAAAGAAGCGGGTAATGTCCGTTTATCCGGTGATCGGCGGGAAATCTACGTTGCGCGCAAGATAATCCTTCAGGGTTACGTAGGGCGTTTTCCAGCTATTTGGCTTATGGCCATGCTGGTGCAAGTCAAGTCATTTCACAGGGGGAATCACGCAATGAAGAAGCTCACGGGCGCTGTCGCGGCAGCCGCTGTTACCACCCTTCTGAGCGCCGGCGCCGTGGGACTCGGCGCCGCCACCGCCAACACCGCTGCCAGCGCCAGCACCAACGCCAGCACCAGCGAGGCCGGCGGCGGCTGCGGAATTGGTGGATGGGGCGGCGGCTGCGGCCGTGGCTGGGGCTGGCGGCGCGACCTGCTGCGCAGCATCAACAAGCAGTTCCAGAAGCAGCGCCAGCTCCAGAAGCAGCTGCAGAGCCAGCTCCAGAGCCAGTCGCAGAACCTGCACCAGAACGTCAACTTCCACCTGAACACCTCGGCCGACTCCGACAGCCTCTCCGACGCCATCGCCAAGCAGCGTGCGGCCAACGAGGCCGAGGCCAAGCAGCGTGCCGAGGCCGAGGCCAGGCAGCGTGCCGACGCGGACGCCACGCAGCGCCAGGACGCGGACGCCGACGCCAGGCAGCGCCAGGACGCCGACGCGGACGCCGACGCCAGGCAGCGCCAGGACGCCGACGCCGATGCCCGCAACGAGGCCCGTAACCGGAACGACGTGGACGCCGACGCCCGCAACAAGAACGACGTGGACGCCGACGCCAGGCAGCGCCAGGACGCCGACGCCCGCAACCGCGCGGACGCCGACGCCCGCCAGCGCGCCGACGCCGACGCCCGCAACAAGACGGACGTGGACGCCGACGCCCTGCAGAGGCAGGACGCCGACGCCCGCAACGAGGCGAAGAACAAGACGAACGTGGACGCCGACGCCGACGCCAGGCAGCGCCAGGACGCCGACGCCCGTAACAAGAACGACGTGGACGCCGACGCCAGGCAGCGTCAGGACGCCGACGCCCGCAACAAGAACGACGTGGACGCCGACGCCAGGCAGCGCCAGGACGCCGACGCCCGCAACCGCGCGGACGCCGACGCCGACGCCGACGCTCGCCAGCGTGCCGACGCCGACGCCCGCAACAAGGCCGACGCGGACGCCGACGCTCGCAACAAGGCGGACGCCGACGCGAGGCAGCGTGCCGACGCCGACGCCCGCCAGCGCGCCGACGCTGACGCCCGCAACAGGAACGACGTGGACGCCGACGCCCGCAACCGCGCTGACGCCGACGCCGACGCCCGCCAGCGTGCCGACGCCGACGCTGACGCCCGCAACAGGAACGACGTGGACGCCGACGCCCGCAACCGCGCGGACCTCGACGCTCGCAACAAGGCGGACGCCGAGCAGAAGCAGCGCCAGGACGCCGACGCCCGCAACAAGAACGACGTGGACGCCGACGCCCGCAACAAGAACGATGTGGACGCCGACGCTGACGCCCGCCAGCGTGCCGACGCCGACGCCCGCAACAGGAACGACGTGGACGCCGACGCCGACGCCCGCAACAGGAACGACGTGGACGCCGACGCTGACGCCCGCCAGCGCCAGGACGCCGACAACCGCAACCGAAACGACGCCGACGCCGACGCCAGGCAGCGTCAGGACTCTGAGAACCGCAACCGGAACGACGCCGACGCCCGCCAGCGCCAGGACGCCGACAACCGCAACCGGAACGACGCTGACGCCGACGCTGACGCCGACGCCCGCAACAAGGCCGACGCGGACGCCGACGCCCGCAACGACGCGCGGAACTGGGCGGACCTGGACTCGCGGAACTGGGCCGACTCGGACGCCGACGCGGACGCGGACGCTCGCAACGACGCCCGGAACGACGCCCGCAACGACGCCCGGAACCAGGCCGACGCCGACGCCCGTAACCGTGCCGACGCCGACGCCAGGAACCGCGCCGACGCTGACGCCAGGAACCGCGCCGACGCCGACGCGCGGAACCGCGCCGAGGCCGAGGCCAGGAACCAGGTGGAGAACGAGATCAGGAACCAGATCGAGGCCGCGCTCAGGAACCGGCTCGAGGCCGAGCTCAGGAACCGGCTGGAGGCCGAGCTCAGGAACCAGCTCGAGGACGAGCTGACGAGCAAGGCCGCCATGGCCAGGAAGGGCGGCAGGGCCTGAGCTGAACCCGCACAGCGCTGATCAGCGCCGCTGATCACCAGCGCTGAACATCCGAGGGGCCGACCGGACACCTGTCCGATCGGCCCCTCCTTCGTTCGGGTCACCCGGCCGTCGCGACAGGTCCTCGATGATCCCGATCTGCGCGTCGGGGTGTCGGGTCACCGGGCACGAGCTGGTCGCCGGGCAACCTCAGGGGGTGGCTTCCCGACCGCCGGTAGACCCAACGGCATTTCCCGCTGAAACCCCCATTACCCGGCATATCACCAGCCCCGTTGAGATCTTTTGCGATTCGAGCCATCCGCGGCCGCCACCGCCCCGAATCACGCGGCGAGGACCCGGCCGGACCCCTCGACCACGACACAGACGCTTGCGAAAGGCTCACAGTCGCATGAAGCTCACGACCAACCGGCGCGCCCTGCTCGCCCTGGCCGCCGCGGGAGCGCTGGCCGCCTCGTCCCTCGCCCTGCTGCAGCCGCCGGCCGGCACCGCGTCCTCGCACCGCGAGGCGCCGCTGATCGCCGGCGACCCGCGCAACGACAACACCGACGTCTACGCGTTCGTCAGCCCCGACCGCCCCGACACCGTCACCCTGCTGGCCGACTTCCTCCCCTTCGAGGAGCCGAACGGCGGGCCCAACTTCTACACCTTCGACACCCGCTCCCGCTACAACATCAAGATCGACAGCAACGGTGACGCCCTGCCCGACGTCACCTACCAGTGGACGTTCCGTGACGAGGACCGGCGCGGCACCTCGACATTCCTCGCCGACAACGGGCCCGTCACCTCCCTCGACGACCCCAACCTGCTGTTCCGTCAGCGCTACACGCTCCAGCGGATCACCCCGCGCGGGGTCACCACGCTGGTCAGGAACGGCGTCGTCGCGCCGAGCAACACCGGTCCCGCCTCCATGCCCTCCTACGCGACGCTGCGCGCCCAGGCCGTCACCTCGGTGCAGGGCGGCGGCAGGACGTTCGCGGGGCAGTCCGACGACCCCTTCTTCCTCGACCTGCGCGTCTTCGACCTGCTCTACGGCGGCGACCTGTCCGAGGTCGGCCAGGACACGCTCAAGGGGTACGGCGTGCAGACGCTGGCCGTCCAGGTGCCCAAGGACGCGGTGGCGCTCAAGGGCGACGCCCGCCGTAACCCCGTCATCGGCGTGTGGTCCAGCGTCGACAAGTGGAGCCCGCAGGGCTACAAGCAGGTCTCCCGCCTGGGACAGCCGCTGGTCAACGAGGTCGTCCTGCCCGCCGGGCTCAAGGACGCCTTCAACTCCGTGAGCCCCGACAAGGACGCGGGCCTGCCCTCCGTCGTCAGGCGGGTCACCCACCCGGAGGTCCCCCGGCTGCTGGAGAAGATCTACGGCCTGAAGGCGCCGGCGACGCCCCGTACCGACCTGGTCGAGATCTTCCTGACCGGCATCGCCAAGGACAACGGCCCGATCAAGGCAGACCTCAACTCGCAGACCCTCAACAAGGACGCCGGCCGGCTGCGCCCCGCCGAGATGCTGCGGCTGAACATGTCGGTGCCGCCCACCGCCGCCCCCAACCGGCTGGGCGTGCTCGCCGGTGACCTCCAGGGCTTCCCGAACGGCCGCCGCCTCACCGACGACGTCGTGGACATCGCGCTGCAGGCGATGGCCGGCGCGGCCAGGACCGGCAAGCTCGTCGACGCCCTGGCGACCGGCGACCGGGTCGACGCCAACGACAAGGCGTTCGGCGCGTCCTTCCCGTACGTCGCGCTTCCCGCGAACACCTCGGTCAACGCCGGCGCGCGCTGACCCCGCGGGGCCGGTCGCCCCGGCCCCGCTCCCTTCCCTTCCTGCCTGGAGGTCATCGTCATGCCATCCCGACGGGGGGTGGTGCTCGCCGCGGGCGGCCTGGTCCTGGCCGCCGCGCTGACCACCGCCGCGACCCTGCTCCCCTCGCCCGTCCCGCCGCCGGCGCCGGCGCCCGTCCCCGCCGCGGCGGCGCAGGCCGACACGGCGCTGTCGGCCACCTCCGCCCGCGCGACGGTCGACGCCCTGAACGCCAGGCTGCGGCGGCTCCCGCGCGACCACCACGCCTGGGCCCGGCTCGGCGCCGCCTACGTGCAGGAGGCCAGGATCACCTCCGACCCCACCCTCTACGCGCGGGCCCAGCAGGCCCTCGACCGGGCCGCCGCGCTGGCCCCCGGTGACCCCGCCACCCTGACCGGCGGTGCGGCACTGGCCGCGGCGCGGCACGACTTCGCGGGGGCCGTACGGCTGGCCGACCGCGCGATCGCCGCCAACCCCTACGGCGCCACCGCCTACGGGGTGCTCGCCGACGCCGCCACCCAGCTCGGCCGCTACGACGCGGCCGCGAAGGCCGCCGACCGGATGATCGCGCTGCGGCCCGGCGTCTCCGCCTACACGCGCGCCGCCTACGCCGCCGAACTGCGCGGCGACCTGGCCCAGGCGCGCAGGCTCCTGAACTACGCGCTGCTCGACGCCTACGCCCCCGAGGACGTCGCCTACTGCCGCTACTCGCTGGGCGAGCTCTCCCTGCACGCCGGGGACGTGGCCGCCGCCGCCGAGCAGTACCAGCTGGCCCTGGACGCCGCGCCCGCCTTCGCCCCCGCCCTGGCCGGGCGGGCCAGGGCCGGCGCGCTGTCCGGGCAGTTCCCTCGGGCGCTGGACGACTACGCGAACCTGGTGGCCCGGCTGCCGATGCCGCAGTACATCATCGAGTACGGCGAGACCCTCGCCGCGGCCGGCCGCGACCCCGCACCGCAGTGGCGGCTGCTGGCGGCCCAGCGCACCCTCATGGACGCCGCGGCCGTCAGGGACGACCTGACCTGGGCGGAGTTCGAAGCCGACCACGGCTCCCCCGCCAAGGCCGTGGCCCACGCCCGCGCCGAGTACGCCCGCCACCCCAACCTGACGGCCGCCGACGCGCTGGCCTGGGCGCTCCACCGGGCCGGCCGCGACCGCGAGGCACTGCCGTACGCGGTCGCGGCCACCTCGACCGGCTGGCGCAACGCCCTCGTGCTCAGGCACCGGGCGGCCATCGAGCGCGCCCTCGGCGACACCGCGGCCGCCACCCGCAGCACGGCCAGCGCCGAGGCGGCCAACCCCAGGTTCGTGGCCGAGCTTCCCGCCCTGGCGAGGTTCTCGTGAACGGCCGGCCGTACCGCAGGGCGGCGGAGTCTCTCGCGACCGCGACCGCGCTGATGGCGGCGGCCCCCCTACCCGCCACCGCCGCGACCACGGGAAACGTCAGGATCACGCAGACCGCGCATCCGCTCGGGAACTTCACGGTCAACCACTACGACGGCCTGAGGGTCCTGCCCGACCGGATCGAGAACCTCGCTATCGTGGACCGCGCCGAGCTGCCGACCCTGCAGGCCCGGCCGTCGGTGGACACCGACGGCGACGGCCGCCTGTCCGCACCGGAACGGGCCGCGCACGCCGCGGCCGAGTGCGCCGCGCTGGCCACGGCCCAGCGGCTCACCGTCAACGGCACGGCCAGGCCGTGGCGCGTCGACACGGCCGACCTCGGCTACACCCCCGGTCAGGGCGGCCTGCCCACCAGCCGCCTCACCTGCCGGCTGCGGGCGGACGGCGAGCCGGGAACCATCGGGTTCGCCAACGGGTTCCTCACCGACCGCATCGGCTGGCGTGAGATCACCGCCGTGGCCGAGGGCGTACGGCTGGCCCGCTCGACGGTGCCCGCCACCAGCGTCAGCCAGGAGCTGCGCCGCTACCCCGACGACCTGCTGTCCAGCCCGCTCGACCAGCGCACGGCCGCACTGACCGTCGTCCGAAGCGCGGGAGCGGGACCGGCGGCCGCACCGGCGCTGCCCGGCGTCCTGCCCGCCGGCGGCCCGATCGGCGACGCGCTGGCCGCGCTCGACCGCACCTTCACCGGACTGGTCGGCGCGACCTCGCTCACGGTGCCGCTCGGCATTCTCGCGGTGCTCCTGGCCGCCGTCCTCGGGGCGGGGCACGCGCTGATCCCCGGCCACGGGAAGACCGTCATGGCCGCCTACCTGGCGGGACGCAGGGGACGGCCGCGTGACGCGTTCGTCGTCGGGGCGACGGTGACCGTGACGCACACCGCGGGGGTGCTGGCGGTGGGGTTGCTGCTGACGGTCTTCTCGGGCCTGGCGGGCGAGTCGGTCCTGTCCTGGCTGGGTACGGCCGGCGGCCTGCTGATCACCGCCATCGGCGCCGGGCTGGCCCGATCCGCCTGGCGATCGTTCCGCACAGGCACGCCTCCGACACCCTTCCACGGCCACGGCCACGAACACGGGCACCGGCACGGGCACGAACACGGGCACCGGCACGGGGACGGACATGGGCACGGGCACCGGCACGGGCACCGGCACGGGCACGGGCACGGGGACGGGCACGGCCACGGCCACGGCCACGGGGACGGCCACGGCCACGGCCACGGCCACGGGGACGGCCACGGCCACGGGCACGGGCACGGGCACGGGGACGGCCACGGGCACGGGGACGGCCACGGGCACGGGCACGGGCACGGGCACGGGGACGGGCACGGGGACGGCCACGGGCATAGCCCGCAACGGACGCTCCTCCCGGGAGACGGGACCAGCCCACGAGGGACCGCCCTTCTCGACCAGACGATCCCCGCGAACGAGGCGATCCGGGAAGAAGGAGCAATCGGCCAGGAAGGGATGACCCGGCTGGAGGATGCGACCCACCCGGCGGTCCGGAAGGCTCCGGTCCCGCCGTCTCCCGGGCGGCGTGGGCTGATCGGGCTGGGTGTCGCGGGCGGCCTGGTCCCGAGTCCGTCCGCCCTGGTCGTGCTGCTGGGCGCGATCGCGCTGGGCCGTACCTGGTTCGGCGTCGCCCTCGTCCTCGCCTACGGGGTCGGCATGGCCGCCACCCTCACCGCCACCGGCCTGCTCCTCGTCACGCTGGCCGCCCGCCTCGACCGCCTCGCGCGGGCGGGCCGTGCCCTGCCGGCGCGGCTGTCGGCCCTCGCCCCCGGGGGTACTGCGCTGCTGGTGGTCGTGCTCGGCCTGGGCCTGACGGTGCGCAGCCTCGGCGGCGTCATCTGACACCCCGGACCGGCGCCCCGAACACGGAAGGACACCCCGGTTGACACGGCATCAAGAGACGCGGCATCAACAGACGCGACGCCAACAGACGCGGCATCGACAGACGCGACGCCAACAGACGCGGCATCGACAGACGCGACGCCAACAGATGCGACGCCGACAGACGCGGCGCACGCGGCGCACGCGGCGCCGACAGACGCGGAATCGACAAACGAGGACCCTGCAGACGCGGCGCCGACAGGCGTGGCATCGGCAGACATGGCATTGACAGCCGCATGCGCTCGCTGGAGCGTGATGGGCGCGGGCCACCAACCAGGCCGCACCCGTCCACGAGCCGAGCGGCTCCGAATGACCGGTATGCGGATGGCGACGGGAGAGCACATGCGATCGGAGCCTGAGTCGCGGCCGGACCGGGACCGCTCGGGTGGCGGCCGAAGTCCCGGCCTCGAGGAGTTGCTGAGCCGGGTGGCCCGCGGCGATCGCGCCGCCTTCGAGCAGGTGTACGAGCTGGTGGCGGCACGGGTCTTCGGCATGGTGGTGCGCGTCCTGCGTGACCGCGCGCAGAGCGAGGAGGTCGCCCAGGAGGTGCTGGTGGAGGTGTGGCGCAACGCCGCCCGGTACGAACCCGCCCGGGGTTCGGCCATGGCCTGGATCATGACGATCGCCCATCGCCGCGCGATCGACAGGGTGCGCTCGGCCACCGCCGTCACCGAGCGGGAGGACCGGGTGGCGCGCATGGACGTCCACCGGCCCTTCGACGAGGTGGCCGAGTCGGTGGAGAACAACCTGGAGCGGGAACGGCTGCGCCGATGTCTGTCGGGGCTGACCGAGCTGCAACGCGAATCGGTGACGATCGCCTATTTCGGCGGATACTCCTATCGTGAGGTCGCCGAACTGCTCAAGGTGCCGCTCGGCACCGTCAAGGCCCGCATGCGCGACGGCCTCATCCGGCTGCGCGATTGCCTGGGAGTGGAGCGATGAACGGCGGGCAGGACGTGCACATGCTGGCCGGCGCCTACGCGCTGGACGCCATCGACGACGAGCTGGAGCGCAGACGCTTCGAGGCACACCTGGACGGCTGCGCCGACTGCGCGCACGAGGTGCGGGGCCTGGCCGAGACGGCCGCCAGGCTCGGTCAGGCCACGGCCGCCACGCCGCCGCCCGAGCTGAAGAGCCGCGTCATGGCCGAGATCGGACAGGTCAGGCAGCTGCCGCCGGTCGTGGAGCGGCCGGGGTCGCGTCACAGGTTCGTCAGGGAACGGACGGGCGCGCGTGTCGCGAAGGTCGTCGCCGCCGCCGGGGTGGCCGCCGCCGTCGCGCTGGGCGCGCTGGCCTACCAGGCCAGAACCGAGCTGGACCAGATGCGGACGACCGCCAGGCAGGTGGAGGCGGTGCTCGCAGCTCCGGACGCCCGCCGGGTCAACGCCGCGGAGGGGCAGGGTGTGGCCGGCACCGTCGTCCTGTCCCGTTCGGCGGGCCGGATGGTGTTCCTGGCCTCGGGGCTGGCGCCGCTGCCCGAGGACAAGACCTACCAGCTCTGGCAGCTGTCGCCCGGACAGGCGCATCCGGCCGGGCTGCTGCGGCCCGACGACAGCGGCTACACGGCGCCGGCGCTGGCCGTACCGGTGAAGGGCGCCACCTCGGTGGGGCTGACCGTCGAACCCGCGGGCGGCTCGGCCGCGCCGACCACGACACCGCTGCTGGTGATGGACATCCCCGCCGCCTGACCCTTCCCGCGCCGCACCCCACGGCCGACGGCCCCGGCCTGGACCGCCGCGGCACACCGTTGAGATCGGCATGCCCCTGAGACCGGCGTGGCCCGAACCGGCGTGACCCACCGCGCGAGACGGCCCCGGCCAGTCGCGGCGCGCGCCTGCGCCCGAGGCCGGTCGGACGGGGCCGGCCAGGCCAAGCGCGGCGCGGGCGCGGGCCCAGGGCCGGGGCCGGTCCGGACAAGCGCGACGCGAGCCTGGGCCCGGGGCCGGTCAGACGGGCGCGACGCGGACCCGGGGCCGGTCGGACGGGGCCGGTCCGGACGGCGGCGCGGGGTGGTCAGGGGTCGTGGCCGGGTCAGCCCAGGGCGACGGGCGGCACCTTGGTGTGGATCTCCGACACCAGGAACAGCCGCTTCCCGCCGAACCTGAACAGCGCCGTGCGGGCCAGCACGATGAGGCCGCGGGATTAGGCGGGCCCCATCGCCCCGCCCGACCCGTCGGCGAGCTTCAGTCGGTACGGCTGGAGCGGGTCCTCATGTGTTCCGACGCGCATGACGATGGCGGTCCAGCGCGGCTCGCCGGTGGCGGCGGCGTGGGCGATCACGCCCGTGGCGTCCGCGCGGACGAACAGGTCGCCCGCGATCCACGAGCCGAACGACCCCGCGCGGCCGGTGCGCTCGGTGATCACGGCGGCCGCCGTCCGTGCGGCCTTGCCGGTCAGCTCGGCGTTCTCGCGGGGGGAGGCGCGGGCCGTACGGCCGGCGCGCGGTTCCCCGGTGGCCGGGGCGCCATCCGCCCGGCCCCAGGGGCGGGTCAGGACGACGACGGCTCCGGCCGCCACGACGGCCACGAGCACGACCCCCGCCAGGACGGGAGTCAGCCAGGCCCGGCGGGCCGGTCGCGACGGGTCCGGGGCAGAAAAGGACGAGCCCCCGTGCGGGGCTTGCCCATACTGCGGCGCCCCCACATGCGGCGGCGCCGGGTGCTGCGGCCTGGGATGCGGCGGCCCCGGCTGCGGGGGCGGGTACGGCGACGCCCCCACCTGCGGAGACGCCGAGTACTGCGGCCCAGGATGCGGCTGCCCCGGCTGCGAGGGCGCCGGGTACGGCGGTTGCCCATACAGCGACGCCCCCACCTGCGGAGACGCCGAGTACTGCGGCCCAGGATGCGGCTGCCCCGGCTGCGAGGGCGCCGGGTACGGCGGTTGCCCATACAGCGACGCCCCCACCTGCGGAGACGCCGGGTACTGCGACCCGGGATGCTGCGGCCCCGGCTGCGGAGGCGCCGCGTGCTGCGGCCCCGGATGCGGCGGGCCGGGGTGTTGCGGGCCCAGGGGCGGCGGCCGGTGCATCCCCTGCCCCGCTGGCGACTGCTGGTAGGGACCGTGCCCCGGTGGCGGGTGATCGGGCCCATGCCCCGGCGGCGGACCATAGGGTCCCGGTCGTAACTGCTCCCCCTCATGCACAGCAGTCACTTTAGTGACCAGATCCGGAAAATCACTCCCTGTTGGACGTGACCCATCCCGGCGCCGCGCGGTCGCGTCCCGGCTCGGCGACCAGGGCCGCGGTCGGCAGGCGGGCCGCCACCAGGGTGCCGCCACCCGGCCGCGCGGTGACGGCGCAGGAGCCGCCGAGCTCCGCCGCGCGCTCGCGCATCGAGGACGTGCCGACGCCCGCGCGGCCGTCCGCCGGCAGGCCCACGCCGTCGTCCTCGACACTGATCCTGAGCTGCGCGGCGTCGCGGACCAGCGCGATCCTGACGTGGGCGGCCCGCGCGTGCCGCCGCACGTTCGTCACCGCCTCCTGGGCGATCCGGTAGGCGGCCACCTCGACGGCGGCGGGCAGGTCGCCGAGCTCACCGTCGACGACCAGCTCGACCGCCGTTCCGCTCTCGGCGGTGCCGGCCAGCGTCGCCTCCGCCAGTTCCTGTACGGCCCGCGCCAGCCCGAGGTCGTCGAGCGCCGGCGGGCGCAGGCCGTACACGAGGGTGCGGATGTCGCCCGTGACGGCCTCCATGCCGCTGTGGAGGTCCTTGAGCAGGTCGTCGGCGGTGCTGGGGGCGCGCTTGATGCTGAGGCGGGCGATGTTGATCGTCATGGCCATCGCGCCGAGCGTCTGCCCGAGACCGTCGTGCAGGTCGCGGCGCAGCCTGCGGCGTTCCTCCTCGCGGGCGGCCAGGATGCGCTCCCTGGAACGTTGCAGGTCGGCGGCCATGCGCGTGGCGTGGGCCACGTCGGCGACGTACGGCAGCAGCGTGGCGATGACCCGCTCGTCGTGCGCGGCGGCGAACCTGCGCGCGCCGGGGCGGCCGATGAGCAGGTTCCCGACGGGTTCGCCGTGCCAGACCAGGGAGATCTCGCGGGGCTCGGGGCCGATGTCGCCGCTCTCGACCGACAGGCCGCCGGTGACGTGGACGGCCGCGCCGTCCACCGCCAGGCCGTCCCGCACGACCTCGACCACCACGCCGAGCGCCTCGGCCGGGTCGGCGCGGCTGACCTCCTGGGTGAGCCGCTCGGCCAGCAGGCGGGGGTCGCCCACCGGGCCGTACATCAGCCGGTCCACCGCCCGCTGGAGGGCGCGGCGCATGGGCTGGAAGAACGCGCCGGCGAACAGGGCTGCGGCGAGCCCGGCGACCTGGTCGTATCCGGCGACGAGCAGGCTCGAGATGGCGCCCACGCCGAAGTAGACGCCGCTGACGGCGGCGATCAGGCCGGCGGCCACGAAGGCGCGGCTGATGACCGTGTCGATGCCGAACAGCCGGTAGCGCAGCACCGACGCCATCATCGCGACGGGGATCAGGCCGGTCCAGAAGACGGCGGGCGCCCAGTAGTCGTCGCCGAGCAGCAGGAACACGACGTAGATCGCGAAGGTGACGAGGGGCCAGGCGATCTGGCGGCGGGTGGCGGGGTCGCCCCTGTGGAAGCGCATGACCAGCGAGAGCATGGCCAGGACGACGCACACCTCCATCGCGACGTAGACCGCCACGTAGAGCTGGGCGTGGACCGGTGCGAGCGCCTCGATCTTCAGCGGGTTCGGGATGACCGCGGGCCGGTCGTACCCGGGCGGGGGCTTGGGGCGGACGGCCAGCAGGAGGGCGAGCGTGGTGAACACGAGCGTGCTCACCACCACGTGCGCCCGCCATCGCGGCGAGGGCAGCCTGCCGTCCGGAGAGAGCAGCGGGACCAGGACGGCGAGAGTGCCGCCGCCGAACGCCCACACGAAGGTGTAGGCGATGCGGAGCAGGCCCGCCGTGTCCATCGCCCCGATGCTCGCCGCGTGGAACATCAGCGTCGCGGCCAGGACGCTCGCGCCGGCCAGGAAGCCGCCCGCGATCATCAGCCAGCCCACGATCAGGCGTGGCCGCCGCGCCACCAGGAAGGCGCCGACGAGGGGGAAGGCGAGGCCGGCCGCGTGGTCGGGGGTGGCGGGAACGGACGGCTGCCATCCGGCGGGCAGCCACAGCCCCATCAGGAACCCCACCACCACCATCGGCACGGACACGGCCGCGACACTCCACGCGATGACGCGCGCCCGCGCCGCTCCCTGTCCGTCCACCTGGGGATTATGTCCGGAATGGGGTGGAGCTGGCCAGCGGGAGCGGGCTACTCCCTTCCCTGCCAGGTCGTCACGCAGGCTTCGTTGCCCTCGGCGTCGGCCAGCACCCAGAAGGCGGGCGCCTTCGCGTCGGACAGCAGCACGCCACCCGCGGCCAGGGCGGCCGCGACGCGCGGGCCCGCCTCCTCGTGCGGCACCGAGATGTCGAGGTGGATCCGGTTGCGCTGCGGTCGCGGCGCGTCCATCTGCTGGAACCAGATGGCGGGTCCCTGCCGGAGCGGGTCGGCGATCGCGTCGTCAGGACCGGACGCGCCGGGCGCGTCGGTGTAGCCCATGACCGCCTTCCAGAACGGGCGGATCGCGGCGATGTCGAGGGCGTCGATCGCGATCTCGATCATCTGCACCGGCCGGGACACCGGGTCGCCGAGTCCGGGATGGGTGCGCAGGCCCAGTTCGCCCACGGCCGCGGAGATGGCGCGGGCGAGATCGAGCTCCCGGGGCGTCGGCCAGCCGATGGCCGGTGACTGCAGCGTGAGGACCACCCGATCGGCGCGTACGTCCATCCAGAGGCTCGCCGCGCCCTCGTCGCCCGCCGCGGCCACGGCGAGGGCGGCGACCTCGGCTCCCTGAGCCAGTGACGTCACGGGGACCGTGGTCCGTACGGCTTCGAGCACGAGACGCCACCCGGAGTCGCCGATTGTGCCCGATATTTCCTGCCTGCTCAGTCTCGAGGTCATGCCCGACATGATCTCCTACCGGGCCGGGCCGGCCCCGCGCGGTCAGCCGGCGATCATGACTGGTCGAGGACGTTCATGACCATGATGACGCCCCTGACGCCGTCGTCGTCCACCCGCAGCCGGGAGAACTCCACCCCGAGCTGCGTGGGCCTGCCCCTCCTGTTGACCGCGCCGAGCACGACGCCGTCGGGCCAGTCGCGGGGGTCCGAGCCGTCGTCGAGCAGCACCCGCAGGTGCGGAAGCAGGTCGTCGAACGGCAGGCCGATGTCGAGGTCGCCGAAGGCCTTGCCGACGGTCTCGTCGGCCCTGGCGCCCCACAGCTCCTCCGCGCCGGGGCTCCACACCAGCACGCGCAGGTTGAGGTCGACCACCGCGACGGCGTCGCCCAGGCTGCGCACCATCGAGGCGACGAACTCGTTGGCCTGGTCGAGCTCGAGGCTGCGGGCGTTGAGCGCGTCGTTGATGTGCTGGAGCTCGTCGTTGGTCGACTGGAGCTCCTCGTTCATCGTCTCCAGTTCCTCGTTGGTCGACTGGAGCTCCTCGTTGGTGGTCTCCAGTTCCTCGTTGGTCGACTGGAGTTCCTCGTTGGTGGTCTCCAGCTCCTCGTTGAGCGACTGGAGCTCCCCGTAGGCGTGTTCGAGCTCCCTGTTGGCCTGCTGGAGCTCGTCACGCAGCCTGTGGTAGCGGGTCACGTCGTAGAAGTTGACGCCCACGCCGACCAGTTCGGCGTCGGCGTGCTGCAGCGGCACCACGGCGATGTCGAACACCCCTGCGTCGGCCTGGCCCGGCCGGTGCCAGATCACCTCCTGCAGCTCCACGGTCCGCAGCTCCATTCGCACCCGCTCGATCACCGACCGCAGCTCGACCGGCCGGTAGGAGACCTCCAGATCCTGGAAGGGCCTGCCGATGTCGCGGGGATTGAGGTTGAACAGCACCTCGGCCTTGGAGTTGACCAGCGCCAGGTGACCGGCGCCGTCGAGGGCGATCTGCGCGACCGGCCCCGAGGCCAGCGCGGCGGTCTTCAGCTCGGTCAGAATGGAGCGCGGCTCGCCGGCCCCCATCGCCGACGCCCACGAGGCGCGGGGGCCGGCGAGGGTGGAGCCGACCTTCTTGAACAGGCGCGTGCGCAGGTCGACGGGCTCGAACCGGTCGCTGTGGTTGAGCAGCATCTCGGCCTTGCCGAGGAACAGGTAGCCGGGGTTGGCCAGCGCGAAGTGGAAGCGCCTGATGATGTTGACCTGCGTCTCGGTGTTGAAGTACATCAGCGTGTTGCGGGCGAGCAGCAGGTCGACCCTGGAGATCGGCGCGTCCCTGGTCAGGTCGTTGCGGCCGAAGATGACCTGGCGCCGCAGGTCGCGCCGGAAGGCGTAGCCGCTGTCGACGCGCTCGAAGTAGCGCTCCCGCAGCGGCGCGGGCACCTCGCTCATCTGCCGCTCGGTGTAGGTCGCCGCCCTCGCCACCTGGAGTGCCTTCTCGTCGAGGTCGGTGGCGTAGATCTTGACGCGCTCCTTGAACTCGTCGATGCCGAGCTCCTCGGCCAGGACCATGGCGAGGCTGAAGGCCTCCTCGCCCGTCGCGCAGCCCGCGCTCCACACCCTGATCGCCTTGCCCGCGGGCTTGCCCGCCAGCAACGCGGGGATCACGACCTCGCGCAGCGTCTGCCAGGCGCCGGGGTCGCGGAAGAAACTGGTCACGTTGATCAGCAGGCTGTCGAAGAGCCTGCTGAACTCCTCCGGCTCCAGCTCCAGGTAGTCGCGGTATTCGCCGTAGTCGGTCAGCTTCAGGGCTTCGAGACGCCTGCTGATCCTGCGCACCAGCGTGGTGCGCTTGTAGCCCGTGAAGTCGAAGCCGCGCGTCTCCTTGAGCATCACCAGGAGATCGTCGAACTCGCGTTCTTCTGCCGGTGTCACAGAGATCCAGCCTACGCCTGTGCGAGGCGGTCAGGCATTCGCGACGCCTTCGCCGCTGCCGAGCCTGTTCTGCAGGGTCCTGATGGTCTCCAGCGCCTGGCGGGTCTCCTCCGCCTCGGCCCCGAGCCGCCGGACCGAGACCCTGTGCCCGCGCTCCCGCGCCGCGCGTCCCATGCGCGAGAGCAGCCTGAGCCGCTCCTCGAGGCGCTGGATCGCCACCCACAGCGCCCGTTCCACGGCGTCGGCCTGGCCCGAGGCCATGGCGTCCATGGACCACGAGTGCCCGACCCTGCAGGTGTAGCGGCTGGCCGGCACGCTGCGCTGCTCGTACAGCGGTCCGTCGCACTCCGGGCAGGTGAAGCCGGCCAGGTCGCCGGCCGGGGTCTCGGGCGGGCGTGTCGCCAGGTGCCGCGCCAGCTCGCGCTCGATCTCCAGGTCCGGCACCGTCTCCTCCACGCCCGCCTCCTCCACGCCTGCCGGCGTGCGGCTCTGCCGGACGACCCAGTCGGCCAGGAGTGACGCGGGAAGCGCCTGGGCCCGCGCCGTCGCCCTGAGGGCCGCCGCGGGCATCCCGCCGAAGGCGCACTCCTGCGGGTCCTGGACGGCCACGGCGCCGCCGTGGTGCTCGACGGTCGCGCTGCCCCTGGCGCCGTCGTCGAGCGTGCCGCTGAGCACGACGCCGGCCACGCGGGAACCGGCGTCCAGCGCGGCGCTCATGAAGAGCAGGTCGGCGGCCGGCCGGTGGCCGTTGTAGCGGGGGCCGTGGGACAGGCGCTGCGCCCCTTCCCTGGCGAAGAGGTGGTGGTCGGGGACGGCGACGCGGACCTCGCCCGCCACGATCGGCGCGCCGTCCTCGGCCGGGGCGGCCTTCAGCGGTCCCGCGCGGTCGAGGATGCCGGCCAGGGCGCTTCCCCCGCTCGCCGACACGTGCAGCACCACGAGGACGGCGGCGGGCAGGTCGGGCGGGAGCCCCGCCACGAGCGTGCGCAGTGGTTCGACGCCACCCGCCGACGCGGCGACGACCACGAGATCCCTTCCCGGATGGGCGGCCATCCAAGCCTTCTGTCCCCGAATGCGGGATTCATGCACGATTAACCGGATTACGGGTAGGGCGTGGTCATGGCACTGTCGGTCACCATCGTGCACAAGGACGGAGCGAACGCGCTGCTCGCGCTGGGCGGGTCACTGGACCGCTCCAGCTCCTCCTGGCTGGAGGGCGCGCTGGCCTCCCTGATCGTCCAGCATGTCACCGTCATCGCGGTGGACGTGCGGGAGCTGGACTTCTGCGACGTCGAGGGCGCGCGGCTGCTGGCGCGGTTCCAGTCGCTCCTGCGCGGCGACGGCGGCGACCTCGAGATCGTGGGGCCCGGTCCCGCGATCCGGCTCCTCGAGCTGCTGTGGCCGGAGCTGTTCGGCGCCGCGCCCGAGGCGCCGCCGTCGCCGGTGCCGCGCCATCACCCCGGCTGGCGCCGGCTGGGCCTGCCACGCGCGAGGGTACGGCCCGCGGTGATGTCGAGGAAGCGGATCCTGCTGCGCGCCGAAGCGCTCAGGGCTGTGGCCGCCGAGCAGCTTGACCTCATGCGCGTCCAGCAGGCGGCCACCTGCTCCGGCGTGGCGGAGATGCACGAGCGGCTGGCCGGCCTGCACGAACGGCTGGGCGGCGCGCTGCCGTGCGACGGCGAGTCCCACCACGGCTGGGCGGAGGAGTTCCGCAGGCGTGGTGCCGAGTTCACCCCGAGATGACCGCTTAATCAGCACAGGAGCGATTTGACCGGTATTTGTCGATCACGTGATTGGCCGAGCTGATGGCGGATCCTAAGGTCACCTATATGACGCCAGTACGAGGGGATGAGCGCGAGCGCATCCTCCAGGCGGCGACCAAGCTGTTCGCGGCGCTCGGCTACGACGCGACCGAGATCGGGCAGATCGCGGAGGCCGCCGGATTGAGCACGAAGGCCGTGAGCACGCAGTTCGGCGCGAAGCGCGACCTGTACCTCGCGGTCATGGAGCGTGCCCACTCCACCCACGCCGCCGTCGTGGAGGCCAAGGTCAGGGAGTTGCAGGCGGCCCCGCCCGAGGAGAAGGTGGCCGCGGTGCACCGCTTCGTCGACGCCTACATCGACTTCGCGGCCGCCCATCCCGAGGTGCCCTCGCTCTGGATGCACCGGTGGCTGTCCGACGCCAGGGACATCGGGAACCTGGAGGCCGAGCTGGTGAAGCCGCTGGCGGAGTTCGCCATCGAGAACATCATCCCGGCGACGGACGCCGAGGACGCCGACGTGCACTACACGATCAACTCGCTGGTCTGGTGCGTGCACGGGTTCGTCCTCAGCGGGGTGTTCGACGCGGCAGGGCGGCGGCGCGGCCCCGACGACCCGCGCGCCCTGCACCGCTTCCGCACCCACATGCACCAGATGATCCACCGCACCCTGCAACTGCCCGGTTCCCCTCCGTCCTGAGCGGCACCACCCACGCGCGGACCGGCCTCGCTCGCACCCCGAGCCGGAGCACCACCCACGCGCGCACCGGCCTCGCTCTGAGCCGGAGCAGCACCCACGTGCGGAACCGGCCCTCCAGCGGGACCGCTCACTTGAGGACCTCGGCGAAGGCCGCCACGAACGGGCGCTGCTCCTTGCCGACGTGGTGCAGGTAGATCTCGTCGAAGCCCTGCTCGGCGTAGGAGCCGAGGATCTCCGCGTGCCGGCCCACGTCTGCGGAGACGTGCACGACCTGGGCGACCCGGTCCGGCGGCACGTCGCGCGAGACGAGGTCGAACAGTTCCACGCTGTCGAGGTCCCAGCAGACCGGCGGCGGGAAGACGTTGGAGCGCCACTGGTCGTGGGCCAGCCGTAGCGCCTCCTCCTCCGTGGGGGCCCAGCTCAGATGGACCTGCACCCGCAGGGGGCCGCGCCCGCCCGCCTCCCGGTAGGCCCTGGCCACCCTGGCCGCCTGGGGCCCGCCCACGGTGATCAGCCCGTCGGCCCACTCCGCGCACCAGCGGGCGGTCTGCTCGCTCACCGCCGCCCCGACCAGCGCCGGCGGCTGGGACGGGAGCGTCCACAGCCTGGCCCTGTCGACGGTGACCAGTCCCTCGTGGGTGACCTCCTCCCCCGCCAGCAGCGCCCTCATCACCTCGACGCACTCGCGCAGGCGCGCGTTGCGCACCTGCTTGCGCGGCCAGGGCGCGCCGGTGATGTGCTCGTTGGACGCCTCGCCGGTGCCGAGCGCGGCCCAGAACCGGCCGGGATACATCGCGGCGAGCGTGGCGACGGCCTGCGCGACGATCGCCGGGTGGTAGCGCTGGCCCGGCGCGTTGACGACGCCGAACGGCAGCGACGTGCGCTCCAGCGCGGCGCCGAGCCACGACCAGGCGAACCCCGACTCGCCCTGCCGCGCGCTCCACGGCGAGAAGTGGTCCGACGACATGGCCGCGCCGAAACCGGCTTCCTCGGCCGCGGCGACCGCCTCCAGCAGCGCCCCGGGTGGCACCTGTTCGTGCGAAGCGTGGAATCCGTACGTTGGCATGGCGCCGCTGCTACCCGATCACGCCCTCGGCGAACCTCGTCGCGCGCTGACCTCGCGATCATCGCCCTCCAAGGGGGATGCTGGGTGTATGACCGCATTGTCATGTTCGTGACAGGGGAGGCGTCATGAACACCAAGGAGTGGACCGTCAAGATTCTCATCAGCGAGGACGACGAGGACAAGCGCACCTCCGCCACCGCCGTGCTGTACGCGGTCGGGAACAGGCGGCACGAAAGCGTCGGCACCGCCCGGCGCAACCCTGACGACCGGCCCGTCCCCGAGATCGGCGACGAACTGGCGGCGGGGCGCGCCCTGATGGACCTGGCCGACAAGCTCCTCGGCGACGGCGCCGAGGACATCGCCTCGATGTCGGGACCCGCCCGAGCCGTCTGAGACCCGCGACTCCGCCCCGGGCGGGCCGCGCCCTTGGCCGCCCGCCCGGGTTCGCGCGTGCGTCGACCCCCGCAGGGCGTTCGGCGCCTTCGGCGGCTCGCTGCCGGTCCTGTGGAACGAGACACCTTAACCGTCGAGTTCACTTCAGGTGATCTCACCCGTCGGACAGTTCGCCCGGAACACCCACGGCCTTGACTCGCCGGTGGTATGTTGCCGACGAAAGTGATCTTCGTGCACGAGGTGAACGGTGGGACGGGAACTCCGCTTCGACGACGCATCCCTGAGCGGTGCGGCCCAGCATCTGCGGGAGACCGTCCGCGCGATGCAGTGGCACACCGACTCCCTGCTGGCGACGGTGCGCGGCACCGGCACCAGCGTCTGGGGCGGCGGCGACCTGGGCCAGGCCATGGACGAGCTCAGCGATCTTCTGGACGAGGCGTGCCGGCACCTGCGCGGCAACATCGACCTCACCTGTACCGGCGTGGACGACATGGTCAGGGAGTTACGGCTGACCGAGGCGGCCACCGCCGCCGGCGCCAGGGCCCTCGGCTCGCCGGAGGACATCCGTGAGGTGTGAGGACCGGGTCCTCCCCGCTCCGCACGAGGAGCCCGGCCCATGGCGGTGACGCTGCCGGCCGAGCTGCGGCCCGGCTTCGACCTGCTGGGCGTGGAGTGGCCGAACATCGACGAGGACGGGCTCCGGACGTGCGGGGCCGCCTTCCGCACCTGCGCCACCGCGCTGGACGCCGACGTGACGCCGGGTGCCAACGGCGCCGTCGCCTACGCCTCGGCCAACAACAAGGGCGAGCACATCGACGCGCTCAACGGCTACTGGGAGGAGTACGACGACGGCGGGCCGAAGCAGACCGGGCACCTGCGCAGCCTGGCGGCCTCCCTCCGCGCCCTGGCCGACGGCCACGACCTGGTCGCCCTGATCGTCGAGATCGTCAAAAGACTGCTGATCCTCCTGGCGCTGTACGTCATGATCGCCCTGGCGTGGGCGCTGACCATGGCCGTCCTGTCCGGCGGCCTCGCCATGCTGAAGGCGCGCAGCCTCGTGGGCATCCTGCGGGTGTTCGCCCGCCGCTTCGTGAAGGTCCTGCGCGACAAGCTGGAGCGGTACTTCCGCGGCAGGCTCGTCCGCGCCGTGGAGGCCCGGGTGCGCCGCATGCTCGGCGCGAAGCCGCCGGCGCTGCCCAAGGTGGCCAGACGCCGCATCCCGCTCCCCTCGACGCCCACCGTGCTGGCCTCGGCCGGATACGTCGGCCTCCACGAGGCGCCCACGCGACATGATCCGGCGCCGCCCTCGCCTGACGGCGTCTCCTGGTCGGGCAAGTACCGCATCGGGCCGCCGCAGCATCCGGACATGGCCTACGACCACGACTTCCCCTACGACCCGCACGCCCGGCCGGGGCTCGACGACTACCAGGACTGGTACAAGTGGCGCGCCAAGCTGCGCGGGGCGCGGATCAAGCGTCCCGACCTGGAGGACGGCCTGGACGCCTACGAGCACTACATGGGTGGTTCGGGCAGTGACTTCGAGGTCGACTACGAGAAGGCCTACCGCGAGGACTCGCAAGTCCGATACTCCGTCGACATGGCGATCTCCAACGCCCAGGACGAGGCCGCGCGCCTGCACAGGGAGAGCGGCAGGACCAGCTTCCAGATGACCGGCCTGCCGACGCACGGCGACACCGTCACCGAGAACTGGGACAAGGCGATCGGCATGCACGCGATCTGGGGAAGCGGGAACGTCACCGTCGAAGGCAACCGGGCCACGATGGAGATCACCATGCACGTCTACGACCGGTACAACTTCAACGCGGGATCGGCCGACAAGGCCACCGGCATCCCTGACAACGAGAACGGCCGGTTCGAGTCGCTCGGCTGGGCCACGTCCTTCAACACCCGCGGATCGCTCACCCGCACGGTGTCCTGGACGCTGCCTTCGCGGTGAAAACCGATCATCAGCGGCCGGTACCCTATTAGGCTTTTCGGACATGGGCGACGAAGTCAACATCATCTATGACCGGGTCGGCGCCATCGCCGAAGGCGCCGACCAGGCGAAGGAGGCCGTGGAGCAGGGCCGGACGATCCTGAGCCGGACGCCCACGCCGGTCACCTACGTGCCGGTGCCCTCGGTGCCGGGCTCGAACGCCTTCGGCAACAGCGAGAAGGCGCTGTCCTGCGGCTCCTCCTACGCCGACCTCCAGGCCGCGGCCGACGAGGCCGCCGAAGCCCTCGCGGGGGTGCTGACCAGGGACGCGGGACGGCTCCGCCAGGTGGTCAAGGTGTTCAAGGAGCTCGACCACGAGACCGCCGACCGGCTGCTCGGCTCGGCGAGCAAGTCGCTGGACGTCTACAGCGCCCATGTGCACAGCCACGGCCTGCACAAGTACGACGACCCCGTACGGGCAGGCCAGATCGACACGCTCCACCGCGCGGTCGACGGCCCCTCGCTGATCGGAGCCGACCTCAACGCCGCGACGAACAACGGCGCGCACAACACCCGCAAGGTCTCGCTCGACGCCATCAACAGCTTCAACCGCGAGGGGTACACCGTCTACACGGGCGCGACGAACGCCGACGGCGACGTCGTCGGGACGTCGCCGTCGGGCACCCGCATCGACTACGTGATCTCCTCGCCGGGCGTGGAGCTCGCCGGCGCCCCCCAGCTCGTCGACGGGGGCACCTCCGACCACGACGGCCAGCAGGTCGACGTCGTCGTTCCCGACTGGTGATCGCCGCTAGCGGGGGTTGAACCGCACCTCCGTCCTGGCGGCCGACCTGCCCTCGCCGTCGTCGACGCGCGTGCCGTCCGGGAGGGTGACCTTGTCGCCGTCGGCGTCCAGCTTGATCTTCTGGCCGTCGCCCGCGCCCGCGACGACGTCGCCCTCCCGCACCAGGACCGCGTTCCCGAACGGCTGGTGGAAGTAGTCGCCCAGGATGGGGATGCTGTCGCTGGCCTGGTACTTCTTGCTCGCCTCCTCGAAGCGGACCTCCCACCTGTCGCCGGTGATCCGTTCGAGTTCCGACTTGAGGTCGACGACGGTGTCGATCTTGCCGTCGGGGGCGATGTCCTTCTTGAAGACCTCCTGCAGGGTCACGATGTCCGGGTTCTGGTCGGCGATCAGCCGCGCCATGGCCGGGATGTCGCCCGGATCGGTGCCGCCCTTGTCGCGCCAGCCGTTCCCCGCGCCCTGGCCCACGTTGAGGTTCAGCATGCGGACGGTGCGCGGCTTCCACTGCTTGGTCAGCGCGGCGAACTGGTCCTTGTAGAAGTCGAGGTCCTCGCGCTGCTCCCTGAGCCGCTCGTCCAGGCGGCTCCTGATCTCCTTGGCGGTGGTGACGGCCGTGGTGACCAGGCCGGACTGCTCGGAGTTCTTCGGGTGGAAGGTCAGGCCGTTCATGGTCTCGGTGACCGGCACGGCCGAGAGCCGCTTGCGCTCGTCGTCGAGGAGGCTCTGGTTGGTCCGCAGGATGGCCGCCATCCTGTCGAGCACCGAGGCCACGTTGCCGGCACAGCTCGCGCACAGCTCGACGTCGCCGATCAGCCTCTTGCGGTAGGAGTTGAAGGCGTCGGCGGTCTCGCCGGTCCATTCCTCCTTGGAGAAGACGCTCTGCACCACGGTGTCGACCTTGTTCTCGGCGAACGACACCTTCTTCTCCACGCTCCGCCACGCGTCGGCGAGCTGTTCCAGCTGGGTCGGCGACGCCTCCAGGTCCCACAGGTCCGGCGTGCTGATCGAGGAAGGAGGCGTTCCTTCGGCTTCGGGCTCTGCCATGAACGGTTCTCCTGCGCGAATCGAGACCATCAAGATCATTCCTAGACTAGCGCCGGCGCCATGACAAAGCCTGTCAAACCAGCAAAGAAGTGGTCAGCCCGGCTCGTGGAGGAAGGCGAGCGCGTCGCGGGCGAAGCGCCGGTCGGTGAACGTGGCGCTGTGGCCGCGGCCCTCGTACACGACGAGCCGGGCACCCGGGATCCCCTCGGCGGTCTGCCTGGCCAGCTCCAGCGGGTAGACCACGTCCTCGGCCCCATGGATCAGCAGCGTCGGCGCGGTGATCTCGCCCAGCCTCGCGCGCAGGTCGAAGCCGTCCTCGGCGTGGAGCACGGCGGCCGCGTCGGCACGGTCCCCGCTCGCACCGTCCGACAGCCACAGCAGGGGCCGGAGCAGCCGCCTGCCGAGCGGCGAGGGGGTGACGATGTCGGCCAGCGCCGGGCTGGGGCGGCGCCCGGCCAGGGCCCGTTCGATGTAGGCGCGTTGCGCCCGGCGGCCCGGCGGCCCGAGCGTGGCCGCCGTACCGCCGAGGACCAGCCGGTCGAGCAGCTTCGGATGGTCGGCGGCCAGCTGCAGCGCGATGGCTCCGCCGGTGGAGATGGCCAGCACGGGGACCCGCCCGGCGAAGGCGGCGGCGAACCGCTCGGCGTAGACGGCCGCCAGCTCGGGCATCGCGATCGTGACCGGCAGGCCCGCCGGCCGGTTGACCAGGCGCACGTCGAAGCGGTCGGCGAACGGCCTGAGCATCCGCATGGCGGACCAGCGGGCGCTGCCGGTGATCTCGCCCGCCCTCGGGGTGAACAGCAGGACGGCCAGCGGAGGGAGGCTCATGAGGTCAGCCCTTCGGTCACCGCGTCGATGAGGCGGCCGATCACCGCCGGGTAGAGTTCGCGGCCCAGGTGGTCGGCGTGCAGCGGCGTCAGCAGCACGGCGCGGAGCACGCCGAGCAGCACCTCGGGGTCGCCCTCGAGACGGTCGCGCAGGAACTCCAGCAGGTCGCCCATCGGGCCGCGGGCCGCCTGGGCCATGCGTTCAGGGGTGAGCCTGGCCGCGACGGCGGCCATCTCCTCGGGGTGCGACAGCAGCCTGCGGTAGAGCGGGTTGGTGTCCAGCTCGGCGACGGTGGCCCGCAGGAAGCGGCGCAACGCCTCGCGGGTGTCGCCGCCCTGGAGCAGCGCCTCGTCGATGACGCGCCGCCGTACCTGCTCGCTCTGGCGGAGCGCGGCCTCGAAGTAGAGGTCCTCCTTGGAGTCGAAGAAGGCGTACAGGGAGGTCTTGGCGATCCCGGCGGGAGCGGTCAGCTCCTCGAGCGAGGTCTTGCGCAGCCCCTGGGTGGCGAACAGGCGTGTGGCGGTGTCGAGCAGCCGTTCGGCGATCCGCCGGCGCTCCTCTTCGGTGAAGGCGGCCGGCACGGCTATCTCCGTATGAACAAATTGGTCATTGGTTCATAGTAGGGGCCGCGAGCGGCGGTCCGGAAGTCCCGGGCGGTACGGCAGGCGCCGCCCGTGCACCTCCAGGTAGGCGGTGGCGGGCGTCGCCGTGCCGAGCAAGAGCCGGTTCCACGACCGCGCCTGGAGCGGAAGCGGGCGCGGGTACAGGTACGCGCGGCGACTGCGGGCAGGTTCGTCAGTGACGCACCTTGTTGGAAAGGGGGGCCGGCCTCATGTTCGAGGCGTTCGAGGAGTTCGACATCTCCGCGCGGGGCACGGCGATTCACGGACGCCTGGGCGGCGGCGGCCCGCCGATCCTGCTACTGCACGGCATCCCCGAGACCCACCTGATGTGGCATCGGGTGGCGCCGCGGCTCGCCGAGCACTTCACCGTCGTCGCCACCGACCTTCGGGGCTTCGGCGACAGCGGCAAACCGCCCAGCACGCCCGACCACGCGCCGTACAGCATGCGCGAGATCGCTCGTGACCAGGTCGAGGTCATGAACGCGCTGGGGTTCGACCGGTTCGTCGCGATCGGGCACGATCGTGGGGCACGCTGCGCGTACCGGATGGCGCTGGATCACCCCGACGTCGTCACGCGTCTCGCGGTTCTGGACATCGTCCCCACGGGTGACGCGTTCGGCCGGGCGAACATGGAGTTCAGCCTGGGTTTCTGGGTCTGGTCCTTCCTCGCCGCGCCGGAGCCGGTGCCCGAGCAGTTGATCGCCCGCGCGCCGGCCGTCCTCGTGAATCACATGCTCGACACGTGGTCCGAGGTCTCGGACGCCTTCCCGGCAGAACTGCGCGCCGCCTACATCGCCCCGTTCGGCGACCTCGACACCGTCCATGCCGTCTGCGAGTCATACCGCGCGGCGGCCACGCTCGACTACCTGCACGACGAGGCCGACCGCGGACTGCGGCGGATCACCTGCCCGACCCTCGTCCTGTGGAGCCATGCCGGTCCCGTCGCCGCCTGGTACCGGCCGCTGGAGGTGTGGCGAGGCTGGTGCGACGAGGTCCGCGGCGGGCCGATCCCGGCCGGGCACTTCCTCGCGGAAGAGGCACCCGACCAGACGGCACGTCATCTCCTCGACTTCCTCGCCTAGACAGGGGTGGCCGAGCCCCGGTCGACATCACCCCAGGCGCGACGTCACGTCGGGCACGCGGACCTCCGCCAGGCGCGGCGGGCGCTCGTACCCGGTCGAGGGCGGCCGCCTGGGCAGCTTCAGCCGCGGCCGGTGCACCTCCGTGTAGGGGATCGTCGACAGCAGGTGCGAGATCATGTTGATCCTGGCCCGCCGCTTGTCCTCGCTCTCCACGTCGTACCACGGCGCCTCCGGGATGCTGGTGTGGATGAGCATCTCGTCCTTGGCCCTGGAATACTCCTCCCACTTCGCGATCGACTCCAGGTCCATCGACGAGAGCTTCCACTGCCGCATCGGATCGTCGAGCCGGTCGCGGAAGCGCCGCTCCTGCTCGGCGTCGCTCACCGAGAACCAGTACTTGCGCAGCAGGATGCCCTCCTCCACCAGCAGCCGCTCGAAGATCGGGCACTGGTGGAGGAACCTGGAGTACTCCTGCGGTGTGCAGAACCCCATGACGCGTTCCACGCCGGCCCGGTTGTACCAGCTGCGGTCGAACAGCACGATCTCCCCGGCGGCCGGCAGGTGCGGCACGTACCGCTGGAAGTACCACTGCGACTGCTCCCGCTCGGTCGGCGCGGGAAGCGCCACGATCCTGGCGACGCGCGGGTTGAGGTACTCGGCCACGCGCTTGATCGTGCCGCCCTTGCCGGCCGCGTCGCGCCCCTCGAAGATCACCACGACCCGCTGCTTCTCCGCGCGAACCCATTCCTGCACCTTGACCAGCTCGGCCTGCAGGCGGATGAGTTCCTTCTCATAGAGCTTGCGCGACAGCTTCTCCTGCCCCATGCCATCTCATCCTATGCCGGAGCGGCCTCGATGAGCCGTCACCGTCAGGTCGGCACGCCACGACCGCCCGCGGCGGCCGGCGCCGATCACGCCCGCGCTTACCTCCCACGTCATCGCGGTGCGGTGCCGGGCGCCGAGAGAATGGCGTCCCGCCCGTCATCCCGGGGCGGGGTTCCAGACCGCCACCGCTCCTCCCGCGCCGACGCGGCCGAGCACTACCGGCAGCTCGGCGAGCACCACCTGCCGGAGCAGGCGGCCACCGCGATCGAACGCATCCTCGTGGACGGCGCGGACGCGGTCGTGCTCGGCGAGATCCGCCAGACCGCCCGGCCGACGGGCCGGGCCTACCGGTCCCGGTTCGCCCTGCACCTGACGGTCGAGGACGGCCTGGTCACCCGGAACCACGTCTACGAGGACAGCCTGTCGGTCGCGCAGGCCTTCGCCGCCGACGGCCGCTGACTCACGGGGCTCAGTGCTCGGGGAGACCCCTGATGATCATGGCGATGGCGGTCTCGTAGGCCTCGTCCGCCTGGGCGCCGCCGATGTGCCCGATCGTCTCGGCCAGCACGAGGCCCGAGACGAAACCGTGCAGCACGTCGGCGGTCGGCTCCCACCTGTCCTCCGGCACGCCGGCCGCGGACAGGATCCTGAACAGCACGTCCCACAGCCCGCCCTCCTTCAGCTCGATGACCTCCGGATGGTTGTGGACGTACGTCCACAGCGACGGGAGGGTGCGCGCCAGCTTGCGGTAGGCGTAGGCGAGGGCACGGAGCTGGTCCTGCCACGGCGCGCCGTCGTCGGGTGGCAGGTCGAGGAGCGGGCCGACGGTGCCGACGCAGATCCCCCTGATCAGCTCCGTCTTGTTGGCCACGTGGTGGTAGAGCGACATCGGGTTCACGTCGAGCTCGGCGGCCAGCTTGCGCATGGACAACGCTTCGACGCCACCGGCCACGATCAACCGCAGCCCCGCTGCTCTGATCTCCTCGATCGTCAGGGGGGTGCCCCTGCGCGCGCTCACTGCCATACACCGTATGGTAGCGTCGTCCATACGGTGTATGGCTACGCATGGAGCACACATGAAGGCGATTCCCGCCCCGCAAGGACTGCCACTGTTCGGCAACACCCTGCAGATGCCGCGCCAAACCCCCATCCTGTTCCTCGAGGAGATGGCGAACAGGTACGGCGAAGGCATCTTCCAGCTCGACCTGGTCGGCCGCAGGGTCCTTTTCATCCACGACCCCGACCTGGTGGCCGAGGTATGCGACGAGACCCGCTTCTACAAAGGCATCAACCCACCGCTGACGATCGTGCGCGACTTTGCCGGTGACGGATTGTTCACCGCCCGGTACGACGAGCCGGTGTGGGGCCACGCGCACCGCATCCTGATGCCCGCCTTCAGCCAGCGCTCGATGAAGGCCTACTACCCGCAGATGCTCGAGGTGGCCGACCAACTCGTCGCCTCGTGGAGCCGGCGGCAGGGCCAGGACCTGGCGGTCCCGGACGACATGACCAGGCTCACCCTCGACGTCATCTCGCTGACCGGCTTCGGCTACCGGTTCAACTCCTTCGACTCTCCCGAGCTGCACCCGTTCCTGCAGGCGATGGGCGGCGCGCTGACCGAGGCCATGCACCGCAACCAGCAGCTCCCCCTCGTCACCAAGCTCAAGCGCAGGAACGAGGCGGCCTACCAGCACGACATCAAGGTCATGCGCGACCTGGTGGACGAGGTGATCAGGCAGCGCCGTGCCGAGGGCGCCGGCGGCGCGAAGGACCTGCTCGGCCTCATGCTGGAGGCCGCCGACCCGAAGACCGGCGAGCGGCTGTCGGACGAGAACATCCGCAACCAGGTGCTCACCTTCCTCATCGCGGGCCACGAGACCACCAGCGGCCTGCTGTCGTTCGCGCTGTACA
This sequence comes from Nonomuraea sp. NPDC003727, assembly GCF_053586935.1. Lineage (NCBI taxonomy): Bacteria > Bacillati > Actinomycetota > Actinomycetes > Streptosporangiales > Streptosporangiaceae > Nonomuraea > Nonomuraea sp. NPDC003727. The sequence goes on along the minus strand of NZ_JBSFNE010000004.1, from coordinate 9,113 downwards.
ACCTGCTGCGTGACCCGCACGCGCTGGCCCTGGCCTACGACGAGGTGGACAGGCTGCTGCCGGGCGACGAGCCGCCCGCCTACGAGACGATCATGAAGCTGGACGTGATCCCGCGCATCCTGGAGGAGACGCTGCGGATCTGGTCCCCCATCCCGGCCTTCAGCGTGAGCGCCTTCGCCGACGACAGCATCGGCGGCTACCCCGTGGCCAAGGACCAGCCGGTCGTCGTCCTGCTGCCGCCGCTGCACCGCCACCCCAAGGCGTGGGAGCGGCCGGACGAGTTCGACATCGACCGCTGGCTGCCCGAGCGGAAGACCGATCACCACCCGGGCGGCTACAAGCCGTTCGGCAACGGCGAGCGGGCCTGCATCGGCCGCCAGTTCGCGCTGACGGAGGCGCGGCTCGCGCTGGCGATGATCCTGCGGCGCTTCGCGATCTCCGACCCGTCCGTCTACCGGATGAAGATCAAGCAGACGCTCACCCTCAAGCCGGACGACTTCACGATCAGGGTGCGCGAGCGCCGGGCGCACGAACGCGCCGCCGCCGCCGTCGTCCAGCCCGTCGAGCAGGCCGAGCAGCAGGACGTCGCGGTCACCGGCGTGCCGCTCACCGTGGCGTACGGCTCCAACCTGGGCACCTGCCAGGATCTCGCCGAGCGGCTGAGCGAGCGGGCCGGACGGGCCGGCTTCGCCACCACGCTGACGACGCTGGACGATCTGCGGCCGCCGGGCGAGGGGCTGCTGCTGGTGGTGGCCTCGTCCTACAACGGCAAGGCGCCCGACAACGCCCAGCGCTTCGACGCGCTGGACGAGCTGCCCGACCTGTCCGGCGTACGGCTGGCGGTGCTCGGCTGCGGCAACACCCAGTGGCCCACCTACCAGGACTTCCCGCGCCGCGCCTTCGACAAGCTCACCGCGGCCGGCGCCGTACCGCTGGTCGAGCGGGGTGAGGCGGACGCGGACGGCGACTTCGACGGCGACGTGTCGGCCTGGACGGCGAAGCTGTGGGCGGCCGTGGCGCAGGAGTACAGCGCGTCGGCCGCCGACGTGGGACCGCGCTACGAGCTGGAGGTGCTCACCGAGGCGGAGGTACGGCCCGCGGTCGTGTCGGCCAGGGCCGTGCCGTTGACGGTGGTCGCCAACGAGGAGCTGACCGGCGACCCCGAGGGGCTGTGGGACTTCTCGATCGAGCAGCCGCGCCCCGGGGTCCGCTCGATCGTCGCCGAGCTGCCCGAGGGAGTCGCCTACGAGGCCGGCGACCACCTGGCGGTCTTCGCCAAGAACGACCCGGAGCTGGTGGAGTGGGCGCTGGGCTGCCTGCGGGTCCCCCGCGACCGGGTGGTACGCCTGCACGCCCAGGGCCCCACCCACCTGCCGGTGGACACGCCGGTGACGGCGGGACTGCTGCTCACGGAGTTCGCCGAGCTGCAGGAGGTGGCCACCCGCGCCGACCTTGACGCGCTGGCCGCCCACACCGGCTGCCCGTGGACGACCAGGCAGCTGGCCGAGCTGGCGGCGAACTACGCCGACGAGGTGCTCGCCAAGCGGCTGTCGGTGCTCACGCTGCTGGAGCGCTTCCCCGCGGTGGAGCTGCCGCTGGCGGTCTTCCTGGAGCTCGCGGGGCCGATCAGGCCGCGCTACTACTCGATCTCCTCCTCGCCGCTGGCCGAGCCGGGCCGGGTGCGGATCACCGTCGGCCTGGTGGAGGGGCCCGCCTGGTCCGGCACCGGCGCCTACCGCGGCATGTGCTCGGCCTACCTGGCGGGGCTGGCCGAGGGCGAGGTCTTCTACGGCTACGTCAGGGTGCCGGCGCCGCCGTTCCGGCTGCCGGAGGATCCCGCGACACCGGTCGTCCTGGTCGGCCCCGGCACCGGCTTCGCGCCGCTGCGCGGGTTCCTGGAGCATCGCGCGCTGACCGGGGCCACCGGCAGGGCAGAGGTGTTCACCGGCTGCCGCCACCCCGAGCACGACCTGCTGTACCGGCGGGAGGTCGCGGCATGGGCGGCGGCCGAGGGCGTGCGCGTGCACACCGCCTTCTCGGCGGTGCCCGAGCACCCCTACCGCTACGTCCAGGACGCCGTCGCCGCGCAGGCCGACACGGTGTGGGAGCTGCTCCAGCAGGGCGCGCACGTCTACGTCTGCGGCGACGGGCTGCGCATGGCGCCTGCCGTACGGCGGGTGCTGCTGGACATCCACCGGCGCAGGACCGGCACGGACGGCGAGGCGTGGCTGGCCGGGCTCGAACAGCAGGGCCGCTACCAGCAGGACGTCTTCGCCTGATCAGCCGGAGGGGAGCCGGCCGCCGCCGACGCGCTAGCATGCGCTCCCATGTCGAGCAGGAGCACGTCCGGCGATCTGGTCACCGGCCTGCGGGCGCTGCTGGCGGAGCTGGCGCCCGGCGACCGCCTGCCCACCAGCAGGGAGCTGACCCATCGCTACCGCGTCGGGCCCGGCACCGTGTCGCGGGCGATCGCCGCCCTGGCCGCGGAGGGAGCCGTGGTCAGCCGTCCGGGCAGCGGCACGTACGTGGCGCACCGCCCGGCCAGGGCCACGGACCGGCTGCCCGACACGTCGTGGCAGGCGGTGGCGCTGGCCGGCCGCGCGTTCGACCTGACCGCCGTCTCGGCGGCGGAGTACGGCACGACGCCCGCCGCGGCGGCGGAGTCGGACATGGCCGGAGCGGAGGCCGTCCATCCCCTCCCCGAGGGGGCGATCGCGATGGCGGGCGGCTACCCGCACCCGGCGCTCCAGCCGGTCAAGGCGCTCGGCGCCGCGCTGGCGCGGGCGGCACGCCGTCCCGACGCGTGGCACCGGGCGCCGGCGTCCGGTCTGGCGCCGTTGCGCGCCGTCTTCGCCCGGCTGGCGGGCGGCGAGGTGAGCGCCGACGACGTGCTGATCACCGCCGGCGGTCAGAGCGCCCTGTCGATGCTGTTCCGGGCGATCGCCGCGCCCGGCGGCCCCGTCCTCGTGGAGTCGCCCGCCTATCCCGGCGCGCTGGCCGCGGCCAGGGCGGCGGGGCTGCGGCCGGTGCCCGTCCCCATGGACGGCGAGGGCCTGCGACCCGACCTGCTGGCCGACGCCTTCGCCATGACCGGGGCCCGCCTGCTGTACTGCCAGCCGACCTTCCACAACCCGACCGGCACCGTGCTCGCACCCGGCAGGCGCGCCCAGATCGTCGACGTGGCCAGGGCCGCCGGCGCCTTCCTCGTCGAGGACGACTGCGCCAGGCACCTCGGGCACAGCAGGCAGGTGCCGCCTCCCCTGGTGGCCGAGGACCGCGACGGCACGGTGATCCACCTCACGTCGCTGACCAAGCCGGCCTCGCCGAGCCTGCGGATCGGCGCGGTGGTCGCCAGAGGTCCGGTCATGCGGCGGCTGCGGGGCCTGCGCTTCGTCGACGAGCTCTTCGTCGCCCGCCCCCTGCAGGAAGCGGCCGTCGAGCTGGTCGGCACGTCCGCCTGGGAGCGCCACCTGCGGGAGCTGTCGGCGGCGCTGCGCGAGCGCTGCGCGGTGCTCGCCGACGCCCTCACCCGCGAGGTTCCCGAATGGCGGCTGACCGCCTTCCCCTCGGGCGGGCTGCACCTGTGGGTCGAGCTCCCGCGCGGCGTCCATGACGCGGTGACGGCGGACACCGCCCGCGCCTACGGCGTCGCCGTCAGCGCCGGCGGCCGCTACTTCCCCGCCGAGCCGTCCGGCGCGTACCTGCGGCTCGGCTTCGCGGCCGCCGCCGGCGCCGCCGAACTGGTCGAGGGCGCGCGCCGGCTGGGGGCGGCCGCCCGCGAAGGGTCATGAGCCCGCTCTACTTGGGCGGGCACTTCACCGTGTAGGAGATCTCCTTCACCGGCATGTTGTGGTTGAGCACCTCGAAGCGCACGGTTCCGCTGGTGGCGGTGGGATGCGCCCCGCCCGACAGGCTGGTCGTCCCGGCGCCGAGGGCGTTCTCGTACACGTACGTGCGCCCGGCCACCGTCCAGCGGTACTTCACCTGGCCGGCCCGGTCCAGGGTCAGCGTCACCCCCAGCCCCACGCGCGGCAGTTCGGCGCAGTCGGGGTCGGGATAGGTGACGCTGTGGTCGATCCTGTCGATGGTCACCGTCACGGTCCGCGGCTCGGTGAGGCACTTGAGGACGAACGTCCGCTCAACCGGCTCGGGCGCGCCGCCTTCGGCCATGAGGCCCAGCGTGTGGGTGCCGGTCTGCTGGTCGCTCAGCGAGAACGTGCCCGCGACGTGCTGGGAGCGAGGACCGTTGCCCGCCGGGAGGTCGACCTGCTGCTTCGCCCACGGCTTGCCGTCCAGGATCCACCAGTAGGTGACGGTGGCGGCCGGGCCCGCGGGCAGCCCGATGGTGCCCCAGGCATGGTAAGTGATCGGAGAGGCGCACGTACCCTCGTAGTCGCCGGGGGAAAGGTCGGTGATGGCCACCACGGGCTTCGGCCCGGACGGGTCCGTCGGCCCCGGCGTGGGCGTGGTCCGCGTGGGGCTGGGACTGGGGCTTGAGCTCGGCTCGGGCTGGCTCGCGCAGGTCACCCGGTAGGGGGCGCGGCCCGAGTCGTACCCGCGCGCCACGTGGATCGCCTTCCACCCGCCGGTGGAGTTGCCCACGCTGAGCGGCAGGCCGACCTGCCTGATCCGCGGTCCGCCGGCCGGGAAGTCGAGATACTCCACCGGCCCGTCGCCCTGCTCGCTGTCGATCCACTGGTAGGCCACCCGCGCCGGCACCCTGGACACCTGGATGGTGCCGGTGAAGCGCACCGTCGCGGGACACGTCCCGCTGTACGCCGGCGGCGTGACGTCCACGTCCGCGGCGGCCACGAGCGGCTCGGCGGCGTTGACGGGAAGCAGGTGGTCGACGTCGTAGACCTTGGCCGGGCCCGAGCAGCGAACCTTGAAGTGGGCCTTGCGCGACAACCCCTTGCGGCCGAGGATCTCGACCGCCTGCCAGCCGGTCACCGACCTCTCGAAGGTCTGCCGGTCGCGGACGGTGACCGTACGGGCGCCGCTGACCGTGAAGCTTCTGATCGACCCCTTGGAGCCGTCGCCACGCACCCAGCGGTAGCGCACGGTGCCGCTGCCCTTGGCCGACACGGACGCGGTGAAACCGACCGTCGTGGGGCAGACGCCGGAGCGGTTGGGGGAAGTGGCCTTGACCTTGGCGACCGCCACCTGGACGGCGGGCGCGGCGGCGGCCGGGGGAGCGAGCAGCAGCCCGCTGAGCATGAGGGTGCCCAGCAGCAACGCTGTCCTCTTCATGAAGATGTGCCTTTCTCACGAGAAGCACACACGATAAGAGGCGCCACTTGAGTCCCACTGGTGCCTGACTTGGGTTCCGCCCGTCAGCCGCGCCCGCCGGCCGCGGGTCCGCAGGAAGAAGGGCCGCCCGGCGACTCCGGGAGTGAGCTGAGACCCCAGGCCGTGTACAGCGCGACCGGGACCGGCGGGACACAGCCGCGCGTGTCGAAGTCCCCTCGGTAATGCCAACCGTCGCCGCCCTGCCTGGTCCAGAAGTTCAGGCGCTCCCCCATGCCGATCGCGTAATGGACATCCGTCGCCGCCGCCGTACCGAAGACCGCGCCGTAGTAGACGGTTCCGCGGGTGGCCACGTCCAGCGCGGCGGCGCCTCCCTCATGGCAGGCGGTGGCCACGAGCGCCGCACGGGTGTCCCTGTCAAGGCTGAGCGACAGGCGGTGCCGGGCGCCACCCGCCGGCCCGGCCCCTCTTCGTCCGGCTCGACCGGCGTGGGCGACGGCGGACATCGGCGCGCCTCCTCACCGACGGCGGCGGCCGAGCCGTCCTGGGCGTCGGACAGCGCCCCCAGCACCAGCACCCCGACCGCCACCACGGCTCCGACCAGCGCGAGCACGGTGGCCATCAACGCCAGTGATCTCCGTACAGGGATGTCGTAGCACGGACGCGCCGCGCCGTACAGCCCGCCGGCCGATCAGGACGGCCACACTGAGAGCCGTGCGACACGATGAAGAGCAGCCCCTGTCCGGAGGGAACGAGGGTCGTCCGCGTGGGGGACGCGGTCCGTCGTCCCACGGGGGCGTGAAGGAAGTCCCTCGTACCGTGGTCGCCGCCCGCCGGTAGTCTCTGCAGGATGATCGACGCCCGCTCGGTAATCGAGAAGACGAACTGGGCCAGCCTGCACCATGCGTACGGCGACGCCTCCGACGCGCCGGAGGCCCTGCTGGCCCTGTTGAGCGAGGACGCGGAGCGCTGCGGCGCGGCTCTCGGCTACCTCGATGCGGCCGTGCTGCACCAGGGCACGCTCTACCCTGCCACCGCGCCGGCGGCCCTGTTCGTGGCCGCCATCCTGGACGACCCGCGCACGCTCATCCCCTGCGAGAGCGCCCTGCCCTGGGACGACCGCGAACGGCCGCTGCGGGCCGCGCTGCTGGAATGGCTCGGCTCCGTGGCCGAGTCGGCCTCCTACTGGGACGACGAACTCGACGACGACGAAGACGAGGACGAGGACGAGGATGGGGGCGACGACGCGGGCGAGATCGCAGACGAGGACGAAGACGACGAGGACGACGACGAGGACGCGGGCGCGGACGACGAGGGCGGGGAAGGCGCGGACGGGGAAATCCGGGCCGCCGAAGCGTGCCAGGCGATCCGGCGCGACCTCTACGTCGCGGTGCTGCCCTTCCTCGACGATCCGGACGACGCCGTACGCAGGGCCGCGTTCGGGGCGATGGGACACCTCATGCTCGCTCCCGAACTCACCGAGTTCCGGGGCGAGCAGGCCCGGCGGATGCAGTCCCTGGCGCACCTCGGCACCGCCGAAGAGCGGGCGGCGGCCGCGCTGACCATGGGCAACTGGGGCCTGGCGCCTCAGGCGTTCCTCGCCGACCCCGACCCGTCGGTGCGCGCCGCGGCTGCCCTCGCGCCTGCGCTGGACCCGGACCCGAGGGCGCTGGCCGAGGTCAGGCGGGCGCTGGCCGATCCCGTCGCCGCGGACGGCTGGTTCGCCGAGCCCCTGCCGCAGCTGGACGGGATGCTCAGGTTCGCACTGATCAAGGCGCTGTTGCGGCGCACGCGGGAGTTCGAGGAGATCGTGCCCGAGGCGCTGGCCGTGGCCCGGATGACCAACGCCTACACGGTCGAGTCGGACTGGGGGCCGTTGCTGGAGCGCGCCTTCCCGGCGGGCCACACGTCAGGCCGGCCTCTGAGCACGGCCCAGCGCCGGTTCCTTCTGGCGATCGCGGACAACGACGAGTGCTGGGGCAGCGTCGCCAACCCGATGATCTGGTTCAGCAGGGCCGGCCTGCCCTACGACCGCGAGTCCCTGCGCTCGCTGGCGGCCACCACCTGACCGGTGCGGACCGTGCCGTCACGCCAGGCGGTGGCACCGGCCCGGCCCGACTGACCATCCACGGATGTCAGGGGCCGGTGCCGCGCCAAGCGGTGGTCGCCCTGGCGACGTCTTCGCGCGGACACGTCTGAAGCCGTTTGTGATACGTTCGGCGGCGCCGTGCGCCGCCGCGAACCGAGGAGGTGAGACCGATCAACGCTGTGACAGGTTGGGCCTCCCTCCCCCGCATGGCCTGGGGAGTGCCCGCGAAAGGCATCCCGAAAGGCTGAAACGCCATGCGCTTCACCTCTGAGACGTCGGCTGACGGCGTCCGTGAACAGCTCTTCACCCTCGGTCAGGTTCCCGGCGTGCTGTGGACGCCGGAAGGCGCCACCGGTACTCGTCCCCTCATCCTGATGGGACACGGCGGCGGCCGGCACAAGAAGGCCCCCGGGATCGTGGCCCGTGCGCGCCGCTTGGTCGCCGCGTGTGGTTTCGCGGTGGCGGCGGTCGACGTGCCCGGCCACGGCGACCGGCCGAAGGACGAGGAGTACGACCGGATCGCGACCGAGAACCAGGCTCGTGTGGCGGCCGGAGAGGAACTGGCTCCGCTGATCGCCGGTTTCCAGGCGCTCGTAGCTCGCCAGACCGTCCCGGAATGGCGGGCGGTCCTGACCGCGGTCCAGGAACTCGAGCACGTCGGCGCAGGTCCGGCGGGCTATTGGGGTGTGTCGTTGGGTTGCGGGCTCGGCGTGCCGTTCGTCGCCGCCGAACCCCGGGTCCGCGCGGCGGTGCTGGGCTTGGGCGGGGCGCTTGCCTCGGCCGAGGCCGCCGCGCGGATCACCGTCCCGGTGGAGTTCCTGGTGCAGTGGGACGACGAGCGGGTGCCGCGGGCCCAGAGCTTGGCGTTGTTCGACGCCTTGGGCTCGACGGAGAAGACTCTGCACGCCAACCCCGGCAGGCACGGGGAGATCCCGGCGTTCGAGCTGGACAGCACGCTACGGTTCTTCGCCCGGCACCTCGGCTGAGCCGCCGCCGGTGATCCGCGACGCGCCGGTCGGGATCCGTTCCCGATCGGCGCGTCCGTCCCGACCCGTATCCCGCATGGTTCTGATCGCCTTCTCTAGGCCTGCGGTCCGCACTGGAGTCAGATCTCTACTCGTAGTGGTAACGAGCCTGCAGGATGACGATCTCATCGTCCATGGGCAGGTACACCAGTCGGTGCTCTTCAGTGATGCGCCGCGACCACGCGCCCGCCAGCGCGTACTTCAGCGGCTCGGGCTTGCCGATGCCCTCGAAGGGATCACGCAACGCGTCTTCGATGAGCCGGTTGATCCGTTTGAGGATCTGCCGATCGGCCGTCTGCCAGTGGACGTAGTCCTCCCAGCCCTTCCCGGTGAAGGCGACCTTCACCGGGAAGCCTCGTCGTCCAGCAGTTCGTGCCTCTCGTGGCGGCCCGCGAGCGCCTCCTGGTACGACTCGATCAGTCGGCGAGCGTTGGCCGGAGAGCGTAGCAGGTAGGCCGTCTCCCGGAGGGCTTCGTACTCCTCCGCGGCCACCAGGTAGGCGTTTCCGCTCTTGGACACGATCTCCACGGCAGTGCGGTCGTTGTTGACCTCTTCGATGAGCGGGAACAGGCGTCGGCGGGCCTCGCTCGCGGTGATGGACATGACCCTCCCTTTAAGTGGTACAACTTTATGGTACCACTCGAAGGTGATCAGCACTCGATGACGTTCACGGCGAGACCGCCGCGTGAGGTCTCCTTGTACTTGTCCAACATGTCCCGACCCGTATCCCGCATCGTCTTGATCGCCTTGTC